>JBJORF010000113.1:0-12368 GCA_046049545.1 Cyanobacteriota bacterium
CGCAGCCGGATTGGACGCGCGGATACCTGGTGCCGAAGCCGTGAGCTTCGTTCCGATTGGAGTCCATTGAGCCCGCGAACCTGAGGCCAACAGCGACCTTGTACGCCGTTCTAGCCAGGTTGTTGATGTGCCCAGTACAGCCAAGCCAACAGCGCCACCAAACGCAGCGGACGCAGCCGAAAACGAGACGTTGCTAGACAGGTTGCCGACTCGACAGCCCGCAGAACGTGCAACCGAAATAGCCGGAACCGTCCACGTCGGGGCAGAGCCGCCAGAGATAACCACCACTTGGGCGCCTGTTGGGTTGTCTGTTGCCGACGCAATAACGATGCGGTCCCCAACCACCCAGCCTGTCGAATCATCGACCGTGATGCTGGTCGCCCCGGCTGACGTAGAGCTGGTCAACCGCGTGTTTCGCGTGCGGGTTGCTCCGACAGCCGTAAACGTCACGTTGCCGCTGTTGCGGGTCGTAATGACGTGCTTTCCAATCGCCAGCGTAGCCGAGAAGTTCACCAGAACCGCAGCCGTCACACCGCTAGGGATGGGGTCTGCCAATGTGCCCCAATCAAACGTGCCGTTTGTCGCTACCTGCAACGTGCCGCGACACGTCAGGCTGGTGTTTGTCGTGCGAGAAGCCTTCAGCGTGCCAGTAACAACAATGGCGTTGTTCGCAGCCGTGGCGCTGCTGGTGTCGTCGCCATACTCCCCTGCAGCCTCGTCATACTCAACCACATGCCCCGCAGCAATGACGATCTTGTGCCCTGCTGAACTGGGTGGCTTGATGCCGCCGACCCAGGTAGCACCAGCAGACCACAGGCCGCTATCTGTTGACGTGTACGTTGCCATTAGTCAGCAGCGCCCATCATCTGCAGCGGAGACAGACCCCGCAGGCGGCCGATTTCATCACGGTCAACGCGGTACAAATTGCCGAACTGTTGGCCGAAAAAGGCTGGGTGAAGCAGGCTTAGACTAAGCCTGGACCAACCTGCGCTGAGACCATGCGCTGAGACCAACCTGCCGCAAGGCTGGACAATGATATAATTCAACCCCTGAGAGGTGAGCTGTGGTGTTTGGACGGGTTTTAACGGCAATGATTACACCCTTCGATCGCGAAGGCCAAGTCAACTATGCTGAAACCGAGCGCCTTGCTGCGCATCTCGCTGCCAATGGTACCGACACGATCGTCGTCTGCGGCACCACAGGCGAATCGCCCACTCTTACCTGGGACGAAGAATTTGCCCTGTTCCAAGCGGTAAAATCCGCCGTCGCGGGGAACGCTAAGGTCATGGCGGGCACCGGATCAAACTCCACCAGCGAAGCCATCAGCGCCACCCAAAAGGCCGCCAGCATTGGTCTCGACGGTTCGTTGCAGGTTGTCCCCTACTACAACAAGCCACCCCAGGAAGGTCTGTATCAGCATTTCAAAGCGATCGCCGAAGCTGCCGATTTGCCGATCATGCTGTACAACGTCCCCGGGCGCACCAGCCAAAACCTCTTGCCTGAAACCGTGGCACGGCTGGCGGAAGTGCCGAATATTGTGGCGATTAAGGAAGCCAGCGGCAATCTTGATCAAGCCAGCCAAATTCGCCAGCTCACCGCCAGCGATTTTGGGATTTATTCAGGGGACGATTCCCTCACCTTACCGATCTTGGCGATCGGGGGTTGCGGTGTCGTCAGTGTCGCCAGTCATCTGGTTGGGAACGAATTGCAGCAGATGATTCAACTTTTTGAGCAAGGCCAGGTGAAAAAAGCCTGCGAAATTCACCTAAAGCTGTTACCATTGTGTAAATCGCTCTTCGTAACAACCAATCCAATCCCGGTTAAGGCGGCAATGAACCTATCGGGCTGGGATGTCGGCGGTTGCCGCTCACCCCTGTGTGAGGCTTCCGAAAATGTAATTGCGCAGTTGCGGCAGACACTTTCCTCCCTTAATTTATCCGCTTAGCGTTGATACTCAGGAAAGCCACAGAGGTTTTGACAATTTAACTCAAGGTTCGCCAACGGACAAGCTTCTCGAAGCCAGTTAGTTCCAGTTTCGAGGGTTGCATAAGTCAAGGTTTTGGCGCTGATGTTTGGGTTGAGTTCGGTTCAAAAGATTGGGTTATTCATCCAAGATGTTTCATCCAAAGGTGCTTCATCCAATTTGTAATTTCGTTGCTGTCCGCTAGTTTATGGTTCCAAAGTCTATGGTGATGATTTTCGGTTTTGCGGCTGGGCGCTGGTGTCGAACTGGGGATTGGCAGGAGTCAGTGAGAGATTGATCTCGCTCTGAATATTCGCGGAAACCCGGTGAGCCGCGCCAAATTCTAGGCAAGCCCTGAAAATCGGTGGCTGTCTGTTCTGAGCGTGAGGCTGCACCGACCACCCAGTTTCTTGGCCACTAAATTTTGAAGAAGTCATGGTGTTCACTTCAGTTTCGACCCTGGCTTTCTTGTTCAAGTTTCAAACTCATACTGTCTGTAAGGAGACATTGATTAATGGCTGATTCCACGTTGAAGATCATTCCCCTCGGTGGTTTGCACGAGATCGGGAAGAACACTTGCGTCTTTGAATACGACGATGAGATTCTTCTCCTCGATGCGGGTCTTTCGTTCCCCACCGAAGGAATGCATGGCGTGAATATTGTCCTGCCGGATACGACCTATCTGCGGGAAAATCGCGAAAAGATCAAGGGAATGGTGATTACCCATGGTCATGAAGACCATATTGGCGGTATTCCCTTCCACCTGAAGCAAATCGACATTCCGGTCATGTACGGCCCGCGTTTGGCCTTGGCTTTGCTGGCGGGCAAAATGCAGGAGGCGGGGGTGAGCGATCGCACCGAACTGCGTACTGTTGGCCCCCGTGACTTTGTGCGGATCGGGAAGCACTTCCTGGTCGAATTCATCCGCAATACGCACTCTATGGCGGACAGTTTCACCGTGGCGATTCATACGCCTAAGGGCATCGTGATCCACACCGGGGACTTCAAGTTTGACCACACGCCCGTTGACGGTGAGCGCTTTGATATTCAGCGCTTGGCCGAATATGGCGAAAAAGGTGTGCTTTGCCTGATTAGCGACTCAACTAACTCCGAATTACCGGGCTTCACCCCGTCTGAGCGGGCCGTTTGGCCGAACCTCGATCGGGCTTTCTCCCAAGCCACAGGCCGGATCATGGTCACGACCTTTGCTTCCTCTGTGCATCGGGTCAACATGATTCTGCAATTGGCCGAGAAGCATGGTAAGTCCGTGGCCGTCCTGGGCCGATCGATGCTCAACGTGATCGCCCATGCTCGCACCCTTGGCTACATCCACTGCAAAGATGAAACGCTAGTGCCGCTGAACAACATTCACCGGATGCCGGACAATAAAGTCCTGATTTTGATGACGGGTTCCCAGGGCGAACCGATGGCGGCCATGACTCGCATTGCCCGTCAAGAGCATCGTCAAGTGAAGGTCAAGAATGGCGATACGATTATCTTCTCCGCTAACCCAATTCCCGGTAATACGATCGCTGTGGTCAACACGATCGACATGCTGATGATGCAGGGGGCAAAAGTCGTCTATGGCCGCGCTGAGAATGTGCATGTTTCTGGTCACGGTTGTCAAGAGGACCAAAAACTAATGCTCGCCTTGACCAAGCCGAAATTCTTCCTGCCCGTGCATGGTGAGCACCGGATGCTCGTCAAGCATAGCCAAACCGCTCAATCCATGGGTGTTCCGGCAGAAAACATGGTGATCATCGATAACGGTGATGTCGTTGAACTGGATGTGACGCACATTCGTAAGAACGGTAAAGTCCCCTCGGGTATCGAACTGATTGATACTTCCCGATCGGGCATTGTCACCAGCAAAGTCCTCGAAGAACGGCAACAAATCGCGGGTGATGGTGTGGTCACCGTCGTCGCCACCGTGGACGAAGACGGCAAACTCTTCTCCAAGCCCGAAATGCACCTGCGCGGTGTGGTCAGCAGTGTCGATCGTGGGGCCTTACAGCAGCACATTCAGGAAAGCATTGCGATCGTGCTCAACGAGCGCTGGGGCGAATTCGCCCGTCAATTGCCTGGTGCAAAGCAGCTCGAAATCGACTGGGCGGGTCTCCAAGTCCAGATGGAGCGCGAAGTCCATCGCTTACTCCGCCGTGAATTGCAAAGCAGCCCCATGCTCGTCTTTTTGATGCAAAGCCCCGATGCCGAAGGCGCTGCACAATTGAGTAATGCCCGTCGTCAATCGGCACCGAAGCCGGAACTGAAGAAAGGCAACTCTAGCCGTCCTCAGGTTAAATCAGCGGAGCCTGCAATCCGATCAGCGGAGCCTGCGATCGCTGAGAGTTACGATCGCAAGTCGGCAAAACCAGCCGTCACCAAAAAGGTGATCGATGCGCCGAATCCCATGGCTGAGGCTGCTAGTAGCACCACACCGACAGGTCGTCGTCGCACCCGATCGAGCGCGAAGGTCTAGTCTCGCCCTTTTGATTCATCGTTTCTACAGCGGGGAAAGCCAATTTTGGCTTTCCCCATTTTATTGGGACTGATTATGGCTTGGGCCTGTCATCTGATTCATCGTCATACCTACTTCCCATGCATGACTCGCTTGACCATTGGCAATGGTTTCCCACCATCATTTGGGCCGTCGTACCATCGCTGAGTCTGCTGCTGCTCTGGCATCGAAGGATTAGAGCCGCACCGGCCCTCAATGGGGCGATCGCCCTATTTGCCATGGGGATGCTAGCTGGTGTGATTGCCCAAGGACTCGAAGCGATCGCCCAACTGCTTATCCATCCCCCCAATCTCCATCCCACCCCCGAGCATCCACCGGAAACGCTCTTATTGAGTCTGGTGCTCTGGCAAGTTGGCCTCGTCGCTCCCCTCGCCGAACTGCTGAAACTCCTGGCCTTACTGCTACCGATCCGCTGGCTAATCCGCCGCCATGGTCAACTGCCAGCCCAACCCAGCACAATCATGCTCGCTACAATCGCCGTGGCCTTAGGTTTTGCGGCCCAGGATAGTCTTGCTGCGCTCTGGTACGATCGCGCGGCTTTGCCTGGAGTCCTCTTGAAAATGCCCATGCAGGCGATCTTCAGCATGGCTTGGGGCTTTACCCTGGGAATTTCCTTCTGCCGACTCCGCAATCACATCGACTATTCCACCCAGTGGATACGTCGCAGTTGGATCGCCGCTTGTCTTTGCCATGGTGCATGGAATGGCATTTGGCTGTTGAGTCTGCTGCCAGGACGCTGGACTTGGACAATCGGACCGCAATGGCCAACGAGCACGTTGTCGATCAACTGGACGATTGTCCGCTATCTGCTGTTGCCTTGGGGGCTATGGCTCTGGTGGCAAACGGAGCGGATGCTTCAGCGATCGCAGGGTGAAGTGCCTGTGCGACTGATCCATGCCGCGACCCCCGTGGGGATTTTCCGGCAAACGCTGTTTTGTTGGGGCTGTGCGATCCTGGGGGGAATTGCGATGAATGCCCTCCTCAATTTTGGCAACAGCATCGAGCAAGCCTGGGAACTGCGCTTAATTTTCGATCGTGCCATGGCCCAGGCCCTAGGCCAGGAAGGTCTCGGGGCAATGCTGCTCATAGGCGCGGCGCTGTATGCGTTTCACGGTCTGTATCAACGCGCGCAGCGCCCGGATTAAACTGATCGGGGGTATAACTGCGCCAAAATCTGGAGCAACTCACGCGGTTGATCAATCACATAGTCGGGAGCGCGATCGCGCAATGTGTCCGAAGAATTAAAGCCCCAGGTCACCGCCACCGACTTCACTTGAATCTTTTTCGCCGCATCAATGTCGCGGGTTTCATCACCGACGTAGAGCATTTCCGCCAAGTCGAGCTGATGGCGCTGCGAAATCTTCCGCAGTACCCGTTGTTTCCCCAGGTAGTAAGGACAAGACTCCACAAACTCAAACAAATGCCCAATGCCCTGGTGATCCAGAAACTGCTTCACATTCTCAGCGGAATTTGATGTAACAACCCCCAGCACGTAGTCTTGATCCCATAGCGCCAAGATCGTTTCCCGCATCCCCAATATGAATGGCAAACTATCGATCTGCGATCGCAGTTCGCTTTTGAACCGCCGCAGCAATTGCAAAATCTGAACGATCGGCAAATCCAACTCGCGCAAAATCTCCTTCGAGGTCATATGCCGCCAGCGTTCCAACTTTTCTGGCGTAACCGGTTCAATCCCATATTCAGCTGCCAATCGATTCCCCAGCGCTAAACTGATCGCAAAACTATCCGCGATCGTCCCATCAAAATCAAAGATTACGGATTTTCGCACTGGGGCCTCCGAGGCCGCATCTCCGGCGCTGCTCAGTCCGATGGCGCTACTGAACCAAGCAATTGCTGGAAATGAATGAGTCCAAGTGGTCATGGGTTTGCTGGAGATAAATGTCAAACAGGGATGCGATCGCCCACTGGCATTGATTGGGCAGTGCAAATGCTGCGATTAACTTCTAGTTTAAAGAATCGAGTTTAAAAAAAGAAGGTAATTGTGTGGACTTTCGATAACTGACACAATCGCCAAATTGAAGATTTCAGCAATCCCTGGCTGACTTTGACTGTAATTGATCCGCAGATCTACCCAGCCGTCATTGTTGCGAAATGCAATAAATCATCGAATAACTTCGACATCGATCGCGAAGATCAGCATGATTACGACCCTAAACCGCTCACCAGTTCCGATCGTACCGTTCAGCATCGCGAATTACCCACGTAACATTGCGGAATCTAACCGCTGAAAAAGTGCCGCCACCGCCGCTAAATCCTTCTTTCCCGGCGACTGTTCCACCCCACTCGATAGGTCAATTCCTTGGGGTTGCACCCAACCGAGTGCCGTCGCTACATTATCCGGTCGCAGTCCCCCCGCCAAAAACCAAGGCTTCGGTGGCTGAAATGCCTGTAGGGTTTTCCAATCGAGGGTTTTTCCAGTTCCGCCCCCCAGGTCCGGGTGATATGCATCCAGCAATAGCCAATCGACGACCTCGGTATATTCAGCGGCCATCTCCAGCTCCCAAGCCGTCCGCACCCGAAAGGCTTTAATCATTTCCAATCCAGGGGCCCGATCGCGCAGCAATGCACAATCTGCCACTGATTCCATCCCATGTAACTGCACTCCCGTTAAGCCACCTCCTTCGACCACTTGCATCACCTCATCCGGATCAGCATCCATAAATACGCCAATCTTAGCCGTCGTCTCGGGTAACACCTGCGTTACCTGCCGAATTTGCCCCGCATCCACAAACCGAGGCGACTGCCGCACACAGATAAAACCCAGTGCACCCGCGCCAAGCGCCGCGATCGCGCGCCCTTGTTCCGGCAGGGTGATGCCACAGATTTTGACGCGTAAGCTCATGGTGTCAGCCTTTAGAGAAGAAATCGAAAAGGGCTGGGCCAATCATAACAGACTGCGTTTGGGCTTCACAGACTGCGTTTCGGCTTCACAGACTGCGTTTGGGCTTCAAGGAAAGAGTGGTTTCGTTGCCAAACTTCACCGATTTGTTAATTGTTCAAACGATTTTGCCCCATTCCCCGACTTGGGTTTGGCAAGTTGCCTATAATTGCAGCATCGACTCAAACCTTTTGGAACTGAAATCCATCCACGATTCATTCGTCCACGGCTCGAGTCAAACAGTTTTATCCGGAGTGAAACAAACGGGAAGCGCCTTCGCCGCTAGAGTTTGAACTTCATCCGTCAAGTGTCATGGTTCTGGTTAGTTCTTTGGAGTTAGCCAGAATTTTTTTGTCCAATTTTTGTCCAATCCTCCAATCATTATTTGCCCGATCGGTACTGCGCAACGATCGCCGCGCTGCACCAATCGGTGTGGCGGTTATCCGTTCATTGCGCGCTTTGAGCAACCTGAGCGATCCGTCTACACTATAGGAATAATCAGCAGGAATGATTAGCTACCAAAGCGATCATCCCCAGCCCACCCCGCATTACAACGCTGTTTTCCCGACCCAACTTTATGCAAACCAGCAATGCCCGCCGCATCGGTTCTCTATTCAATATTCCCCTCTTTCTCGACCCCAGTTGGTTTCTGATCGTTGGCTGGATCACCTTGAGCGATGGCTGGCAATGGCAACGCATTTGGGGCGCACCGATCGGCTACAGTGCCGGACTAGCGATGGCGCTGCTGCTCTTCACCTCCGTCCTCCTGCATGAACTTGGCCACAGCCTCGTTGCCAAACGTCAAGGCATTACCGTCAATTCGATCACGCTGTTTTTGTTCGGTGGTGTGGCGGCGATCGAAGATGAACCGCAGACCCCCGGCCAAATGTTTCAAGTCGCGATCGCGGGGCCGCTGGTTAGCTTAAGTTTGTTCTTAATTTTCGGTGCGATCGCACTGTTTGTACCGTTGCCAGAGCAAAGTCTTGGGGGGCAGGTCGCTACCGTACTGCTCACCCGCGTGGCTGGCCTCAACTTGACTTTAACCCTGTTCAATCTCATTCCTGGCCTCCCCCTCGATGGCGGTCAAATGTTGAAAGCCGCGATCTGGAAAAAATCCGGCAACTACATTCAAGGCTCCCAAGCCGCCGCCAAAACGGGCAAATTCCTCGGCTGGGGCATCATCGCCCTGGGCGGCGCTGACATTCTGGGCATTTCGCGGGCATTGGGATTACCCGCGATCGGGGGCTTTTGGGCGATCTTCATTGGTTCCTTCATGCTCCAAAACGCCGAACGCTACGATCAGCTCGCCACCGTCCAGTCCGGCCTCGTTGCCCTCAAAGCCAGCGATGCCATGACCCGCGACTACAAAGTGCTCGACGCGAATCAAACCCTGCGCGACTTTGCTGACACCTACATGCTCACCCCGGAGCATCCCGTCGCCTACTTCGCCGCCGCCGAAGGGCGCTACCGGGGCCTAGTCGAAATTGATCAACTCCAAAACGTTGAACGTAGCCTCTGGGAAACCCAAACCCTCGCCACGATCGCCCAGCCCCTCACCGTCATTCCCTCGGTGAAAGAAACCACCTCCATGGTTGATTTACTCCGACTAATGGAAGAACAGAGTTTGTCGAAAATCACTGTACTCTCCCCCGCTGGGGCAGTGGCCGGGGTGATCGACTGTGGTGATATTTTCCGGGCCGTCGCGACGCAAATGGGCTTCCAAGTTTCCGAAGCAGCAGTGCGACAGGTTAAAGAAGCCGGAGAATTCCCCGCCGGAATGCAACTCAACGCGATCGCCCAGTCCATCAAAGGTCTCCCCGCCAACAGTTCACCCCAATCCACACCATCAACTTGAGTGATAGCCCCTCGGCCAGCATTCCTGTACAATGGTGGCATCAAGTTTTTTAGTACTGAAGTGCCATGATTCTTCCCGGCTCCCTTGTTAAAGTCACCAATGCCGACGACATTTACTACGGCTTTCAAGGCTTGGTGCAGCGTGTCACTGATGGTAAAGTCGCCGTACTGTTTGAAGGTGGCAACTGGGACAAATTGATCACCTTCCGCCAATCGGAACTGGAGTCGGTCGAACCCGTCGCACGCAAAGGTAAGTAAGCCATGCGCCTGCCGCTTGCCCAGCCTCAACGATCGCCCCGTGCGAAGACTCATATTGCCGAAGTCATCGAAACTTCGACAACGGAATTTTTGGCCCAATGTTTAGAGCCGGATGACCTGAGTTTTCCGGTGATGCCCGCTTTTGGCAGCTGGGTGCGATCGTGTGATGAGGAATCTGGCAATCAGATCTACGCCGTGGTTTATCACGCGACGACTAGCCCGATCGATACTGTTCATCGGGCTAGAGCCCTAGGCATGAGCCTGGATGAACTGCGGGAAGAGCAGCCGCAGATTTTTGCGATGTTGAAAACCGAGTTTCGCGCCACGATCGTCGGCTATCAACCCGACCAAAGCCGCCAGGGTTCACCGTTCCAGTTTTTGCAGCATTTACCGCCCCGTCCGCCGCAAATCCACCAGGCCGTTCATGCTTGCACCGTGGATGAGGTGATTGCCTTTACGCAGCAGTTGGACTTTCTGCGGACGCTGCTACAAGTCAATGGCGCGCCGACCGATGCGCTAGCTGCCGCGACCATGCGAGAGATTTACCAACTCCGTAAAGCCGATCGGGCTTGGCTCGTCGAAGCGGGTCGGATGCTGAATCTATTGCTCAAGGATGATTACGATCGGTTGCGGGTGATTTTGAGTCAGATCCACGTCTAGATCTGGGTTATTGCGGGGTTGTGGCGGCGATCGGTTGTTGCTATCCCCGCCTTGAAATCAATTTCAAGGCTGATAGCTGAAACCCATTTTAATGGGTTACGAGAGCGAACTATTGGCATTTTCAGTCCGTTTCAACGGACTTGCGCTGTTAGCCTTGAAATTCATTTCAAGGTGGGACAGGTGATTCACCGAGATCTCTCAATTCAGTGCCGATAAACCACTAAGCCCAGATGCCGCACCTGGAGTAATCGATGCTACGATAACAGCCTTCAGAAATTAGCAATTCCAAATTCAACGGATTGCCGCGATCGGGCGGGATGATGGGGGTGATCGTTGGTGGGCGTGGGCTGTGGGCGTGGAATGCCTGCCCCTACGGATCACTGACGGGATGCGACAATGATCGATCCCTCCCCCGTACGGGCGCATTTTCCGCGCCCTCAATCGCGCAACGCCGACCTTTAAACCCGATCACTAATGGACAAATTTTGAATTTGGAATTGCTGTTCCGAAGTTGTGAACCCATCAAGTTGCGAGTAAATATCGTACACTTGTTCTGAGAAGCCTATCCCCGATCGCTGCTGTTATGGTGGAAATTCTGTCGGTCACGCTGAAAAATTTCAAAGCCCATGGCGATCGCTGCTTCACCTTTCAGCCCGGAACTAATGCGATTTCCGGCGAAAATGGTGCGGGCAAGACCAGTATCCTCGAAGCGATCGCTTGGGTGCTATTTGACCATCGTGGCGAATACAAGGTCGAAGACTTTATCCGTAATGGTGAAAAGTCGGCCCAGGCGACGGTGCAGTTTGTTTCCAGCCGCGACCATCGCACCTACGAAGTCCAGCGCAACACCCGATCGGGCTACGCGATCTACGACCCGCAGCTCAACGAAAAACTCAACCTCACCCGGATTAAAGAGGAAGTCTTGCCTTGGTTGCGCCAGAACCTCGGGGTCGCACCGGGGGTTGATCTTTCAGAACTTTTTGCCAGTACGATCGGGGTTCCCCAAGGTACCTTCACCGCCGATTTCCAGCTCACTCCGGAAAAGCGCAAAGCGATCTTCGACAAAATTCTCAAAGTCGAGGAATACCAAAAAACCTACAAAGATTTAATCAATCTCGAAAAATACGCCAAAAGTCTGACTGAAAGCCGATCGCGCGAACTTGAACAGTACGACGAACAATTGCAGGAATGGGATAGCCTCGTTGCCGCCCAAACCACTTTGCAGCAGGAAATTGCCCAAAGCGAAACCGCACTCACCCAATGGCAAGCGCAACTCACGACCCTGAAAGCTGAGCAAGAACGCTTGGGTGCCCAAGCCGCCGAATTGCAAACCGTTACCCAGCAATGGACACAGCTCAGTAGCCAAGTGACTGCCCAGGAAACCGCTCTAGCCCGGTTGAAAGTGGAACTCGCCCAATGCGAAGCCGCCGTTGCGATCTGCACCGATCGCCGATCGGCCTACCAAGCCG
This sequence comes from Cyanobacteriota bacterium, assembly GCA_046049545.1. GTDB lineage: Bacteria > Cyanobacteriota > Cyanobacteriia > Leptolyngbyales > Leptolyngbyaceae > Romeriopsis. The sequence continues at coordinate 11,622 of JBJORF010000113.1, forward strand.
TCCTTCAGGCCGAAGCGACCTTAAAAGAACTGGAACAGCAACGCCAGCAGCAACAGCACATCGAACAGCAAAAGCAGCAGCTCATCCAGCAATCCGCCGATCGCACCGCCCAACTCGCCACGCTGAATCATCAAATCGAACGTTGCCAAGCCGCCCAGCAGGATTTCGATCGGCTCATCCCCCAAGTCAAACAGCAGCAAGATTTGGAAAAGCAAATCCAACAAACCCAACAGCAGCTTCAACAGCTCCAATCGAGCGAAATCGATATCATGATATTTTCCAGCAGCGATCAAATGCACTTGAGTCATGCCTTGTCCTTCACGGTTGCGGCCATCTTCTCTCCGCCGTTCTGCGCGCAAACGCCGATGAAGACCACGCCCTTGTCCGCGTATTTCTTCATCAACTCATTGGTGTGGGGGACCGCGGCCAGACAGGGACCGCACCACGTCGCCCAGAAATCCAGCACCACGATCTTGCCCTTGAGATCGGCCATCGTGAGCGGCTTGGAATTGATCCAATCCTTTACCTCGAGGGCGGGCGCGGGTTTGCCCTGCATGGCGTCCAGCGTAGCGCGGTTGCGATTGCCCTCGACCTGAGGCGCTTCGGCCGCGGAAGCGGTGATAAGGAAGGTCAGAAACGCTCCGATGGCGGGGAGGAATGGTTTGCTCATCCCGCGGTCATAGGCTTCCGCGCCGGATCCGACAAGCGCAAAAAGGCGGGGTTACCGGGCCGGGACGCCGCGCTGCT
>JBJORF010000114.1:0-12210 GCA_046049545.1 Cyanobacteriota bacterium
AATATCAATACCTAATTTTCACAGTTCAACCGATGACTTGACCATTAAATCTCTTTGAATAAGCATTTCTACTTGCCGCCAAACTGACATGCTCCCGATTAAAACAACGCTCGACTCGGTTGCGTTCGCGGTACAGGGTCTTGTCAAACTTACCCCGGTGCTTTTCATTGCTTTTGCGCGGAATCGTATAGCGAATGCCGCGTCGGCGCAAATAGCGCCGCAAGGGGCCACTGCTATAGCCTTTATCGGCAATAATCCGTTTGGGTCGCAGCTTCGGACGCCCCACCCCCGACCGGGCCACGGCCCCTTGGGTCATCAAGGCTTCAAATACCACCGTTTCATGGCGTTCGCCCACGGTCAGCAGAAAGGTGATCGGTTTACCTTCACCTTCGACCCGCAGATGAATCTTCGTACTGAATCCACCTTTCGACCAACCGAGGGCTTCGCGGTCTTGGACTTGCTCAATCGCCGAACGTTCACTCGTCGGGTCTAGCGCCCCCTTTTTGCCCCCGCCGCATGTTGGTGGGCGCGAATCACGCTGCCATCGACATGATGGACTTCCCAATTCAGTTCGCCCGCCGCATCACCCGCCGCTTGCAATTGCGCCAACAACTGTGACCATAATCCGGTTTTCTGCCAACGGTAAAAGCGTCCGGCCACCGTCGGCCAGCGTCCATAACGCGCTGGCAAGTCCCGCCAGGGTGCGCCCGTGCGTAAGACCCAGCGAATCCCATTGATCACTTGACGATGTGCCAAGCTGGGACGGCCCGTTGCGGGTTTTTGGTCGGGTAAAAGCGGGGATAGCTTTGCCCATTGGGCATTCGTTAAATCACCCCGCCCGACACGTTCTGAAGATTCTACCGTCATCGATTCTTGCCAATTGCCGACAGATTCTAGGATGCCCAATCTTTTAAAACACTACCTAGGATTTGAGGAGTGGATGGGTTTGTCGGCGGAGTTGGAGAGTCTGATTATTCAGGCGGTGAACCCACCTTACAATGTTCGCATTCCAGCAAGGGAGTAATGGTGATGCAAGCGCAATCGGCAACGACGGAACATTTGTCGCCGGAATTGGCCAATTTATTTTTGGCGGGGTTGCCGGAGAAGATTCGTTTGGCATTGGAGGCGCGGGCGGTGGCGATGAATTATCCGGTGTGGGCGATCGTGGAGATGGCGATCGCGGGGTATTTGGATGATGAGGCGTTGTCGTTTGTGGATTGTCAGCCTCGACTGGATTAATCAGGCCAATATGATCGCGCCTGGGTATGTGGTGGTAGTTGAGTTTGGGACTCCTAAAGCACGGGTTGTAGAAAAATGCAGGACGTAGAGACCCTTCACCGAGATGCGATGGCACTGGTCGATCAGGCAGTGCTAGCAAGGCAGCGTGGCGATACGGTGGCATTACAGGAGTTTGCGAAGGCGGCGTTTATGCAGGAACGATCGGCGGCGGATTTGGTGGCTGACCAACTGGCGCTAGAACCGACTCGATCGGTGTTGCATCGGAGTGCGGCGGTTTTGGCGTTGGAATGTGGTGAGTTGCGTGAGGCGGAAAGATTGATTGGGAGAGCTTTGGCGGGTAATCCGCCGATCGATATTACGAATGAGTTACGGGATTTGTTGGTTGAGAAGATTTATTCTCAACGGCAAGCGATCGGGCAGTGAGTTTTACTTGAAGCTAGGTTTCGTCAGGTTGCTTGTCCATATAGCTTTTCAATACGTCAGGCATTCATCACACGGCTTGTTGTCTGAATTGCATCAATTAAAATTATTGCGGCTTCAGCAATCTCTTCGTCAGTGGTAAATTTCCCAATGCCAATGCGTAAAGCGCCTTCGACGATCGCTTCTGGTAATTTCAGCGCCTGAAGTACATGAGAGGGTGCTTCAACGCCAGATGAACAAGCGGAACCGGTTGAAATGGCGAGCCTGTGGCGAACGCGGGCAACGATCGCACTATTCGGCATTCCAGGGACAGAAATATGTAAATTACCAGCGAGACGGTTTGCTGTATCACCATTGACAACTACAGTGGGAAGCTGTTCTAGCAGCATTTGCTGTAATCGATCGCGCTGAGTAGCGATCGCTGCCTCGTCTGTTTCCATTTCGAGCGATCGCAACCGACAAGCCTCTCCTAATCCTACAATCCCTGGAACATTGAGAGTACCCGATCGCATTCCTTGTTGGTGTCCGCCGCCGAATATGAGGGGTTCTAACTGATAACCTCGGCGGACGATTAATGCGCCTACTCCTTTTGGCCCGTATAGCTTGTGGGCGGAGATGGCGAGGTAGGTAATGCCCCAGGCGCTGAAATCAAGGGGAATTTTGCCGACGGCTTGGGATGCGTCGCAGAGAAAAGGGATGTTGTATTTTTGGGCGATTTGTCCGATTGCCTGAATAGGGTAAATGTTGCCAATTTCGTTGTTTGCGGCCATGACGCAGATTAGGGATAGACCATCCTGACAGACTTGTTCAAGGTGCTGGAGATCGAGTCGGCCTTGGGAGTCGATCTCCAGATATATCAGTTCTGCCCAACCTCGCTTTTCTAGAACTTGGCAGGTATCGAGTACGGCTTTGTGTTCGATCGGGAGTAATGCAATCCGGTGAGGTTTTGCTGGATTTGCGGTTAGACTGCCTTGGATGGCAAGGTTGATGCTTTCGGTGGCACCGGATGTCCAGATGATTTCCCGTGGGGTGGCGTTGATGAGGGCAGCGACGTGGTTGGTTGCTTGTTTGATAGCAGCTTTAGCAGGGCTATGAATATGCCCAGTTAGGAACAAAACCTTGCTGTGATGCTAGCAAAAGTAAAGGCTGAATAGTAGATTCATAGGCAGTTTGAAGACAATCAGGATTGAGTAATTCTTCATTATTCAATTTGAGATCAGCAATAAATGGTTCTGCATACTTTTTCCATTCCTTTTCACCGAGCTTTTCACGAGATAGCTGTAAGCCCTGGTGCTGCATTTGAATGAAACCTCGTAGATATTTTGAATCTGGTAGTTTATTAGATTTTGACGAGTTGACTTCTGGAGGGACTGGAATTAAGTTCCAGAGATGATCGTGAGCGACAAACGACCAAGGTAAATAGTGATCCAGCGAAAATCTTTTGGCATCTAGTCTTTGTTGGGAGTAGATACAATTCATTGATGACATGTCTAGGATGAGCTTCCAATATTTTGTTTGCTTATCCAAGGAGCTTCGCTCTTGTGGCATAAATATTTTATTAACAATACTGGGAACATTTGGGTTGCGTCGTTGCATATAAGTTAGCCACTCCCAAGATACCCAGGCACGAACGATCGCGTAATTGGTTTCGATGTAATTTGCCCAATCTTCTTGTACCGTAATCGCACTACAAGCACTTGCTGTCGTTGAATCAAACGAATAAAGTGGTTTTGTTATTTGAAAGTTTGCGATCGCTAAATCAACAATGCCTTGATTGACTTTTGAGTCTGTAAGCCCTGCCAGATCAGCCGTGAAAAATGGACGAATTAAACGAAAAGGAACATACTTTCCAATAAATTTGACAGTATTATTGATATTCTGATCTTTAATCGCTTTACGTAGCTCCTTTTTGTCCGTATCCGTAAATTTTAGAATTGGGACAGTAAGCTCTAAATTAAGCGTATCTAGCTGATCGGCAATTTTATCCTGCGTACCAAAGGAAAGTTTGAAATAGATGTGGGGATACCAAGCATTTGCCAGCATCTCAATGACCAACTCTTTGAAGCTAATCGGCGAAAGCACATCGAACTGTCGTCTTCGCAAAATATCCAGCAGAGAAATGAAAAAGAGATATTTGTAAGAATTGGTCGTGTCATCAAAAAGACGTGCCAACGCTGCGACATTCACCTGACTTGATGCGGGTAAATCTTGAGAGGTTGCAAGTCTGGAGGCCACCAAGCCAGTGCGATCAGGACTTCCTAGGAACAGGTTAATGAAATTTTCAGCGGCGATGGGGCTGATACTACGGAGAACATTGACAATATTGACAACTGTTTCAGCCGTTGGATCGGTTTGCTCGTGAAACCAGCGGTGAATTATGGGTCGATCGAGATCCAGAGCTATTGCCAGTTTGCTTTGGCTAATGCCATGAACCTCTAAAACCTTTCTCAGTGCTTTTCCTGCTTTTCCCATGCCCTCATTATACCAGAACGCAGTAAAAATTACGTAGAGAATTAGCAGTTGCTTTGCGCTTTGTTATCATATATGATAACAAAGCGCATGATTATTTTCTCTGAAATCTGTGTCTTACGGTTGGAGTATTACCGATGCGAACAATCGACTTATGGGAATTAGGGTCTACAGGTAAGAGTGGAAGAGTGCATGAGCTGCAACTAGCAGGCATCAAAGATTGTCAACGTGTCAAACTTCACTGGCTATTCAAGACTAACAATATTGAAATTGCCCGTTCACTCGCCAAAAGCATTTGCATTCCCTCCATCATTGTAATGAATGGTGAATCGTGCATGGGCGTTGGATTCTTGCTTGGGATCGAACCAGCAAGCTGGAAAATCTATGGCTATATCCCTTAGGCAACGCGATCGCCGCAGGCGCGACCTGCCTCTTTGAACCCGCCTTCAGCTTCAACGGCCTCATCATCCGCTGCGACATCCTCCATCAAACCGCCCCCAACACCTGGGAAATCATCGAAGTCAAATCCTCCAGCAAAGTCAAAGAAGAACATCACTGGGATCTCGCCATCCAAAAATACGTCCTCAGCAGCGCAAACCTCACCATCAGCACCACCCAACTGATGCATATCAACACCCAAACCTGCATCTTCCCAGACCTCACCAACCTCTTCCTGGTCACCGACATCACCACCGAAGTCGATCGCCTCCTCCCCAAAATCCCCCACTACCTCCAGCAATTCCGAACCCTCCTCACCCAACCAGAACCCACCACCCCGATCGGCAAACACTGCGACACCCCCAACACCTGCCCCTTCACCCATCAATGCTGGCAACACATCCCCGAAATCTCCATCTTCACCATCCCCCGCCTCGACTGGAAAAAGAAAGCCACCCTCATCAACGACAGCATCCTCGCCATCAACGACCTCCCGATCGACTATCCCCTCACCGACAACCAACGCACCTACGTCGAAAGCATCCGCCACAGCACACCAAAAATCGACCCAGCCGCGATCGCCACTAGCCTCGCACAACTTGAACACCCCATTCACTTCTTCGACTTTGAAGCCCAAAACCCTGCTATTCCACGCTTCAACGGCCTCAAACCCTACGAACAATTCCCCTTCCAATACAGTCCAATCAGATGGCACCATCGAACACCGCGAATATCTCCATACCGACCACACTGACCCCAGACCAGAATTAATTGCCGCCATCGTCGCCGACATCAGCACCACAGGATCGATCGTCGTCTACCACAAATCCTTTGAAGCCAGCCTCCTCAAGAAAATGGCCAAAGATTTCCCCGAATACGCCACACAGCTAGAATCGATCGCCGATCGGCTATGGGACTTAGAAGACATCTTCAAACACCACTACAAACACCCCAAATTCCGAGGCTCCACCTCCATCAAAAAAGTCCTCCCCGTCCTCGTCCCCCACCTCAGCTATGACACCCAAGCCGTCCAACGCGGCGATCAAGCCCAAGCCGTCTGGGAAGAAATGTTAGCTTGCTTCGACCGATCGCAAAAATCAGAACTGATCGCCAACTTGCAAGCCTACTGCCAACTAGACACCCTCGCTATGCTCGAAATTTACCAAGCTCTTCGTCAAATCATCCCAGACTAAAATCCTGGCACGACCAGGGTTTCCTCAGCCCGATCGTCCTCAGCAAGCAACCCTTAATGCAGCTCCAGACTTGATTGATTTCTCCCTAATAACTGCTACTGCTGCTGAATTTCCTGTCTTCTTACCACTTGTAAACTTTGTAGCCAATTCTCTTGAGGTGGCTGAAGCTGCTTTATCCGGGGAAATTCCACTTTGGCTTGCTCTGCTAATTGTCGCCCGATCGTATCCTGGTTGAACGCCATCCGCACCTGCTTAGCCGGGAACGATCGCAGATACTCGATCGGCAACACCCCATCTGCCGACAAATACATCGTCCGCACCTTCGGTTCTGTCTGCATCAGCCCGATCGCCAGCGCATCCAGCGGCGTTTGTCCCACAACCACTCGTTGCACCCGATCGCCCGCCTTTCCACCCCGCAACCAATAAAATCGTCCCAGTCTCGGTTCAGACCCCAACGCCATCTCACTAATTCCCTTTTGTCGCTGCACATAAGCCCCGGTAATTGCCTGTGTCTGGAAATCCCGCTGAAGGAATACCAAATCACCCGCATCATCCGCATACAGTAGCCCCTGTTCATGCAGCGCATCAATCAACTTCCCTGGCAGTTGCAACGCCACCAAATCTGCCCGCACTTTGTCCCAATTTTCTGACATGGCGATCGGTGCTTCAAACCGGGGCAAATCATCCTCTTCCTGTAACAGCAAGTCCCCATATTTCTTTTGCCAAGTAGCAATCTGGGCTTGGGCAATTTTTAGTTGCGCTTGCATCAGGGTGTTTTCCTGAAGTAACGCTTGCTTTTCCTGATTGCGTTTTCCGAGGGTTTGAGACAACGCCGCTGCTTGCTGTTTGAGTTGTTGATTCTCGCGTTCTAAACGGGCACGATCGAGCAACTGTACCCGCATCGTTTCCGCATCCAGTTCTGTCCCCAACGGCTGCTGGATTTCGGCATACCAGGACTGTACGGTTTGATGTTGAGCTTGACTGCCTTTTCGCCCGCGCTCAATCCCTAAGTCAGCAACTGCCAACCAAGCCCGATCCTGCAACTCCGATAACTGTGTCCGCTTGCCACCATACAATTGGCGATAACTCAATTTCCCTTGGTCAGTCAGCGGCACAATCACGGCATGAATATGGGGCGTGGATTCATCTAAATGGCACTCCGCCCGCAGTATCCGCCGCGACCCAAATTCCTGCTCCAAAAATGTGGCATTCGCCGCCAGCCAAGCCGCAAACTTTTCCTGCTCCCAGTAGCCTGCCCGTTCCGGTGCGTCTGGTCGAAAGTATTCGGGACTGGCGGAAATGAAGACTTCGATCGCTAACAGTGCATTCTTGCGAATCTTCTGTTCTCCAATCCGTTCCCTGGCCAAATCCAGCAAAGGCCGTTCTGCGTCACCCATAAACGTGAAATTATCCTGCCGCCGATCGGGGTCAGCATTGGGTGTATTGCGGATGCGGTAATTATGTCGTTCTGCACCTGCGATCGCCACAAAGCTCTTGAGTTTACTAATGCGAAAGATTGCTTTACCTGCCATGATTACGACCCAGCTTGAATAGGGCAATTTTTGAACCGATGGAAATCACAATTGCGGAGTGAGTCCTGTTTTTTCGGCGCTAGTCGAGGAAGCTCAGTCGAGGAAAATGATGAATGACGAAAATGGAAAACGCTTAGAAGGGGAAACGTGGTAGCAGATCGCGAAACGAGGAAATGCATCTGGCTGTAATTCATTTTAGCCAATGAATCCTTACTATTGGGAAACAGATTTATAGCGAATCGATAAACGCAACTTATTGAAATCGATCAATGATTTCTAAACTGATTAGCTGGAGCGATGTATAGCTATTTAGAAACGGATTTATTTAGAATTTGTTTATGTTTCTCCCAAGATTCGGTTGCTAAGGTGAAAAGAATCTTAGCGAGTCTAGGGAAACAGATTTGTCTCTTGTATTGACGAGGTGGGGCGATGGTCAATAAATCGTCAGGGAAACTCCTACACATCGAACCGCAGCAGTTTGATTCACTACTGATTCGGCTAGCGGCGAAAACGCCACCGAAAACGCAAACGGCTTTCTCGGTGAAACAGGTCGTCGCCCGTCTTCAGGGATTCATTGCCCAGTCCTTGGAAAACCAATATGGCTTCGATGAAATTGCCCAGATTATCCTGGCCAGTTTAGTCGAAGAAAATATTGTCGAAGTCGAACCCGAACTCAAAGGCAGTAGTCTGCGGCAATATTACCTGGAAGTCCAACGAGAAAATGCATCTACGTCTCACCGAAAACGCAAATCGACCCGTCCTAAAAACGCACCCAAGCAACAACCGAAAACGTCTAAACTACCCGATCGCAAAACGCCCAAACCCCCTACTCCAAAAACGCTCTCTACTCCTGCATCAGTACCGATCGCAAAACCCGCGACCACAGCACCAAGCACTGCTGCAAGTCAATTAGCCTACTAACCAACATTCTGGAGATTGAAAATGACTGCTACAACAGCCAAGAAAACGGAACCAAAAACCCAAAAAGCCAGTTCTCAGAAACTACGAATCCACTTCGCTGACGGTAATAAAGGCGGTGTTGGAAAATCATTTCTAGCACGGACGCTTTATCAGTATTGCCTCGATCGGGATAAGCCAATCCTAGGGGTGGAAGCTGACATCGATAGCCCTGACTTTAAGGGCATTTACCCAGATGCCAGCGTGACCTATTTCTCCGAAGATGAAGCCCAAGATTATCGCCCTTGTGACATCTTCAACTGGGCGATCAACGAACAGAAATCGATCGTAGTCAACCTTCCAGCCACCGTTCACAAAGCATTCTACGCATGGCTGAATAACTACAACATTCTCGACCTCGCGAAAACCTCTCAGGTAGATTTAGTCAAATGGTTTGTCTGCACCGGGGAATACGATTCCATGAAGTCCTTGGGCGTGTCTTTGAAAACGCTTGGTAATACCATTCCCCATGTGATCGTCAAGAACCTCAAATACAGCGATTGGGCCTTCTTTGAGCAAGATGAAGAACTCCAAACCCTTATCCGCCAATACCATTGTCCAGTGATTACTTTACCCAAGCTCCCCCTGCAAATTGCCAGCACGCTGCTGCAACAACGGCTGACCTTTAGTAATGCCTTGACCTACCACAGTCCGAGCTTTGGCATCGTTCAGCAATCGGCGGTGCGAGGCTATCTGACCCAAGCCTATGCCAACTTTGAAACGACACCGTGGGTGAAATAATGACCAATCGGGAACAGACGGCAATACGGGAAAACGTATCGCTCAAATATCAAGTGGCGCTCGATGACCCGGTGCTGAATATCTTAGTCGCGATCGAAACTGCGAAAGGAGAAGAAACCGAATGGCATCAGACCTTCCTAGAAGCAATCAAACTCCTACAAGTACAAGCCGAGTCGATTCAACAGACGACCCAACGCTGCGACAAGCTCGCCAATGCCTTGAATCAATCCGACAGGCAATTCATCAGACTGAACGAGCAAGTCGAGCAATTGACCAGCATTTGCAAGCAATGGAACAACGCCAAGCCAGCAGTACTCTCGGACAACGACCAGAATCTACTCCAGAGCGTCCTCCAGGAAATAAAAGACCTGCGATCGAACCGCCAAAAGCCTCAACCAAACCAGAATCCGATATGGAGCTTTGAAGCGGGGAATTGGCGCAGTCTAGGATACCTAGCGAGTTTATCGTTGATTGCTTGTTTGGGGTTAATGAGTGGGTGGCATATGAAATCGGCCCAGGTCTATCAGCACTATGGCCCAGCGGAGTTGGCATATCTCGATAGGCTTTGGCAGATCAACAGTGACCGGCTACTGCAATGCCAGCAGAACAGCAAGCCTGACTGTAAAATAAAGCTGCGATAGTTGATTGGAGCCATCGCACGACCGATTTTCTCCATCTCTCACTTTTTGCCAGCCAGAGGAATTGCAGTTTTCGGCAATCTTTCTGGCTGATTACGGCCAGTGAGTTGGTTGATTAGTGCGAGAGTTTTTCAAGAACTTCGCGTATCCTATAGGTAGTCGTTTATTGGTTGTGGCGATTTGGACGCAATTTTGGTTGTAGTTCTAGGTCTTGCGGTGATTTATCTGATATATCGCTTGTGGCGGTTACATCAGGTGGTTCGCTGGTGGTATCAGCGTCAGGCTAACTGGCGTCATACTGAGGCGGAAAAGCTGCGAGATGGGACGATTCAATCTTTATTTGGACTACGCCGACAGTTGGAATTGCTACAGCTTCAGCATGTGGAGTTGTCCAATGATCTGTTGACTGTTGTCGAACAATGTCAAAAAGACCTCGACCAGCTTAGCGATCGGTTATTCTCGGCCTATACCCAGGACAGCCTCTTATCGGCTCTTGGTGAGCTGACACAGGAAATGCAGGGCAAGTTCCCTGATGTGATGTTTCGGGTGCAGGGGGATTTGGAGTCATCAGTTGCAAATAATACAAACACACATACATTGCTGGTTTGGATAAGAGAGCTATTATGCATATTAGTATCGAGCAAGACGACTCAAAATATTGAGATTCAGCTCGTTGAGCTAAACATTCAGCCGCAGATTGAAATACGGTTAATCACGCAATTTGATCATGAGTCCGAGTGCTCTAAGCTACATCGATCAACCACGTTGAATTATCTCTGCCAAACTTTTAGTGTATTAACGAAAGGTCATTGTCAGGTGCAGTCTGAAGGCGAACAGTTGATTTGCTCGATCCGATGGCCACCGCAGACAAATCCAAGGTTGATATCCATGCCATTTTTAGGGACAGATCATGAGCAAGTTTCGGATTTTAGTCATTGATGACCATGAGATGGTTCTGGGTGGAACGACTGCGGCGCTGAAAACCAGTTATCCAGAGGCTGAAATTTTCACGGCTAATACGGCCCAGCAGGGCTTGGAACAACTCAAGTTTGTCCATCCTGATCTGTTGGTCGTTGACCTATCCATGCCTGATGGCGTTGGTGATGCGGCGCAAGTCGATACTGGTATTCAATTGCTTCGCCAAATTATGGCGGAAAATCCTTTGCAAAACATTGTGGTTCAGAGTGCTCATGTCAAAACGCTGATTCGGATTAAGTCGGCGATCGCGAGTCACGAAGGTGGCTTCACGATCGTGGATAAGAGTCTATCGATGCAAGAGATGCTGAAGAAAGTGGCTTGGGCAGCTGATGGCGTGGTCTTCACCCCGAAGGAAATGCGCAATGGGGTTGAGATGAAGGCGGAGTGGCTGGAGGTGCTGCAACTAGCGTTTGATGAGGGGTTGCAAGATAAGGTGATTGCCCAGCGAATGAATGTGGCAGAACGAACAGTGCGACATTACTGGACTAAGATTCAGGATGTGCTTGATGTGTATCCCGATGAGGGCAAAAATATTCGGATTCAAACGGAAAGGCGGGCGAGGGAAGAGGGCTTGATTGATTAATGGGAGCGGTGCGAAATGCCGAATGAGTTGCGACAGCGGTTGAAGCGAGGCATGAACCGTTGGGAGATCAGTTTGCTGCCGGGTGTTGCGACGATCGGGGTCGTGGTGGCCTTGCGATGGTTTGGGGCTTTGCAGGGGTTGGAGCTGGCGATGTTCGATCGATTGCTGCGCTGGCGACCCACAGAACCGATGGATGAACGAATCCTGATTGTGGGGATTAATGAACAAGATATTCAGCAGATGCAGAGTTACCCCATATCGGATGGTCAACTTGCCGATACGATTAATGCGTTGCAGCAGTCAAAACCAGCGGTGATTGGCATTGATATTTTTCGTGATCAAGCGGTTCCGCCAGGGGCATCCCAGTTAAAGCAGCTATTGCGTCGTCAGGATAATGTGATTGGGGTTGAAAAAATCGTTCTTGCTGCGGGTCAATCTCCCGTTAAGCCGCCACCGGATCTGCCACCGGAGCGGATTGGATTTGTTGATGCGGCATTGGATCAGGATGGGGCTTTGCGGCGGAGTTTACTGTATACCTTGGGGGATGCGGATGAAGTTCGGACATCGCTTTCGATGGTGTTGGCGGAGCGCTATTTGGTAAGTCGTGGGATTTCGATTCAGGCTGGTGTGCGTGATCCAGAGTCGATTCGGATTGGGAAGGTGGAAGTGCCTCGGCTCACTGAGCGGTTTGGTGGCTATAATCAGCCGGATCAAGGGGGTTTGGTGGGGTTGATTAACTTTCGCTCCGGCGATCGACCGTTCCGGGTGGTATCTCTGGCTGATGTGGCCGCAAGGCGCGTTAAACCGGAGTGGATTCAGGACAAGGTTGTGCTGATTGGTGTGACGGCGGCATCGGTGCGCGATTATGTGAATTCTCAGGCGGTGCAAAGTTCGACGTTGGCTTTGCTGTATGGTGTGGAAGCGCAGGCCCACGCGATTAGTCAGTTGATTAGTGCAGGTGAGGATGGGCGACCGTTGATTCGGGCTTGGTCTGACCCTTGGGAATATCTCTGGATTGGTCT
>JBJORF010000115.1:0-13954 GCA_046049545.1 Cyanobacteriota bacterium
AAAATGCAAAATCCTTTGATGACGTGCTGCCCATCATGTGGCAAAAATTTGGCAAATCGGAAATTGGATTTACGCCAGATGATTTAAAGACCGTTATCGAATCCGTTGCGGAGTGCGATCTGACAAATTTCTTCGATCGCTATGTTCACGGCCTGGAAGAATTACCATTTACGGCAGCATTGTCGGCCTTTGGATTGCAATTAGTTTCCAATGCTGACGAAGGCAAGTTACCACCATTCACCGGGCTGACACTGCATCCTGGAAAAGACACGGTGAAATTTGTCGAAGCGGGATCGCCAGCGGAAATGGCGGGAATCAATGTCGGTGATCAGATCGTCGCGATCGATAATATTCGCGTCACGGGCGATCGCTGGTTAGCGCAGTTGCAAGACTATCGATCGGGCGACGCAATTCGGCTCCAGATTTTTCATGAGGATGTCCTGCGGGAAGTGACGATCGGGCTGAAAGCACCCCGCGCCACACAATATTTTGTTGTGCCGATGAGCGCCCCGACTCCCGAACAACGCCAAATGTTCATCGGCTGGATGGGAGATGCCCTGGAATGTGTGAGTTAGCTGGTCAACGGAACAATTGCTTCATCCCCCTACCAACTGAGGTGATCAACAAATAACCCAACGAGTTGTCCCATCTGGCATATCACCCGAAGGATAGATTGAGGCGGCAATGGGCAAGCTAGTATGATGTAGTCGGTTTGAATGGCAGACCGGGTGCAGTTGGGCAATTTTTCAGCATTGTTTTCAACATTGAATGATGATTTAGATGAGTGCAAACATTGAGGCTCCCATGCAACCCAAGGCAGTTTTGGCAACCGATTCCCGATCGCTGAGTACTCCAATTCTCAGCTTTTGCAGCGCTGTGGTGATTGCCGTGATGGGCACGGCGCCCGCGATCGCCCAGTCCCCCAGCCGATCGACCACCGCCCGCCCCAAAACCGATGCGGCTTGCTTCATGCTCACGTCTTCAGGCAAGCAACTGAACCTCGGTAGCCTCTGCGGCGAAGAGAACATGGCCCCAATTCAGCTCAACCCAGCCAGCCCCAGTAAAGTCATTCGGCTCAAGATTAAGAAACGCTATGCCTCAACGCCTGTTGTTGATGTGGCTTTTAACGGCAAGAACTTTGAGATGATTTTTGATACCGGAGCAAGTAGCACGTTAATTACCCAGCCCATGGCAAATGCGCTCAAGCTGCAACCGATCGGCTACCGAGAAGTGACGATCGCCGATGGCTCCAGCCTCAAGCTCCCTGTGAGTTCCGTGCAGCGCGTCAGTGCGGGTGGCCTGACCAATCGCAACATGGAAGTAACGGTAGCCGAGCAAGCGGATGTCGGTCTTCTCGGTCACGACTTTTTTGGGAATTATGATATCAAGATCAAGCGCACCGAGATCGAACTGCATCCCCAGCGCTAATCCTGCTGCGATAGGCGTTTGACGGTTTCTCCCCCGAGCAGGGCATGGGTTTCGCGCAGGAGTTGGGGGATTTGGTCAGCGAAAGGGCTGGCTTGGAGGAGCTTGTGCATGGCCTGATCGTCCACCACTTCCGCCCGCGCGCCCGGAAACCAATGGCTCGCGGCCCCGCCGAGCAGGTTATAGCGAGCTTTGGCATATTCGGTCATGTCGTAGGCAAGGGCGAGATTGCGTAGCCACAGGATCAGCGGAATATTCACATGGTCGGGGGTTTGCTCGGGACGCGGTAAACCGTTGCGCCAATTGTGCCACCAGTCCGCGCCGAAGGTCGCGATCCCCGTTTGTTCGAGCTGATCGAGAATCGGGGGCAGATAATCCTGGGGCCGATCGAGCAAGTCCAGGGTCTTCATGTGCTCATCAAAGTCACTGGGCTGGGCCGCACCGAGGCTGAGGGTATGGACTTCCGGGTGGCTGAGGCAGAAGAGATTGTTGAATACCATGGGACTGAGCGGCGCACAGAGATCGACGAGTTTCGGCGGTGGGGTGTGGAGATGACCGCCTTTGTCCGAGGGGCTGATGATGAATACCCCCATGTCGCGGGCCGTGGCCAGAAGCCGACGAACCGCACTTTGCCCTGGGCTTGAAATTCGTGAATCACGTCGAGCAGGCCACCGGGAGCAAGGCAGGCTTCGATGTGGCTATCGGTGTTGATGCCGTGGACGGAGAGCAGATCGACGTAATCGAGGTTGAGCAGCTTGAGCGATCGCTCGAAGGTTTCGCGGAAGATTTTTGGGGTGTCGGTGACGACGACTTTAGTTTGGACGATTAGCCGATCGCGCGGGAGTTGTGGCAGGACTAGGCCCAATTGCATTTCGGAGGAGCCGTAGGCGCGGGCGGTTTCGATGTGGTTGATGCCGAGTTCAAAGGCACGGTGGATGGTGGCTTCGAGGTTACGCTGGTTTTCGGCGGGAATGTCGGCGAGGGGCACGTCTTGCCATTTGTGCTGATAACGCATGCCGCCACAGGAGAAGACGGGCATTTGCAGTTCTGTGCGACCAAACCGACGATAGCGCATGGGGACGGGGGTGTGGGGGTGTGCGGAGCGGTGGGTGGGTTGCGGGGGGGGTAGGGGCGCGGGATGCGAGCCCCTACGGGGAATCGTTTTTACATCTCGCGGACGGTGGCTTGGCCGTCTTTGACTTCACCGATCAGGACGATGTCGGCGACGTTGACGAAGAGACCGTTCTCCAGTACGCCGGGGATATTGTTGATCGTGCGTTCGAGTTCGGCGGGGTTGGGGATGTCGTTGAATTTTACGTCAATTACCAAGTTGCCTTGGTCGGTGACGACGGGACCCGCTTTCTTCACGCCCATGCGGAGGGCGGTCTGGCCGCCGAGCTTTTCTAGGGCGCGGCTGACGGGGGTGACGGCCATGGGCAGGACTTCGACGGGCAGGAGGAAGGTAGACCCCAATTTATCGACGAGTTTCCCGGCATCGACAACGACGATGAATTGTTCGGCGAGGGAGTCCACGATCTTTTCTTGAGTGTGGGCCGCGCCGCCGCCTTTGATGAGGTTTTTCTGGGGATCAACTTCATCGGCACCATCGATCGCGATGTCGATTTTCGTCACTTCATCGAGGCTGACCAGGGGAATCCCGAGTTGGCGCGCGAGGACGATCGCTTGGAAGGAGGTGGGTACGCCTTTGATGTTCTTGAGTTCGCCTTTAGCGAGGCGCTCACCGATCGCTTTGATCGCCATCACGGTCGTCGAACCCGTACCAAGGCCCACGACCATGCCGGATTGTACCCGTTGAGCCGCCGCGTCACCGACGGCTTTTTTCATTTGATCAACAACATCCATGGCAATCTCCCCTTCCTAGTTAAATTCGCACGAAAAAGTTCACAGTCTCCTTAGTTTACAGGGCTTTTGCAGAGAGGCCAACGCCCCTTGGCTTAGAATGAGGATTGTCGTTCTATCCTGCGAGCTTTATGTCCCTCTCTGAAACGCCGATCGACTGCCTGCAACGAGAACAGGAGTTTCATGATCAATGGGCCAGCACGATCGTCGTGGATGGGATTCGGGTGGCGGATTACTTTGAGGCTTGTACCGCGCCGGAGAATCGCTTTATTTTGCGGCAGTTGGGTGATGTGACGGGGAAGCGGTTGCTGGATTTAGGCTGTGGGGCGGGGGAGAACAGCGTTTATTTTGCCCAGCGGGGGGCGCATTGCGTGGCGACGGATTATTCACCGGGGATGGTGGATGTGGCAATGCAGTTGGCGGCGGCGAATGGGGTGTCGATCGAGGGTCGGGTGATCAATGCGATGGCGATCGATTATCCCGATAATACCTTTGATATTGTCTATGCGGCGAATTTGCTGCACCACATGCCTGACCCGATGGTAACGATTCGGGAAATTTATCGGGTGCTGAAACCGGGCGGGAAAATGTGTTTCTGGGATCCCTTGAAGCATAATCCGGTGATTAATGTATATCGCCGGATTGCTACGGAAGTACGAACAGCAGATGAAACGCCGTTGAATATTAATATTCTGCGTAACGTTAAATCACTTTTTTCGCGAACCCAAGCGGATACATTCTGGATCGCGACGCTGTGGATTTTCTTGCAGTTTTATTTAATCGAGAAAGTGAATCCGAATCAGGAACGCTACTGGAAAAAGATTATTGCGGAGCAAGCAAGGTTGAAGCCGATTTATCAGCGGTTAGAATGGTGCGATCGGATATTAAAGAAAATTCCGGGGATGAAGCGAATGGCGTGGAATATCGCAGTGGTGGCAACAAAGTAGGTTTCGGCTCAGGTTTTGGCTAATGCTCAACCGACTGGGGGGGTGCGCCGTGGGTTTCGACTGACGCTCAACCCACTGGGGGATCGTATTCCCACAACCGAGGGCTGAGCATAGCCGAAGCCCGGTAGCTCACCAACATTGAGGGCTGAGTGCAAGCCGAAGCTCGGCTCAGTGGCGGAGCCTCCCCACTCCGGTAGCTGAGCAACGCCAAACTCCGGTAGCTGAGCAACGCCGAAGCTACTGCCGCTTTTTCGCTTTCCAGGTGCCGCCGTAACGCGCATCTGGATGGTCTACTAGCACTTGGTCGTAGCACGATCGACAAATCAATTGCCAATCTTGGGCCTGGGAAACCTGTAATCGAAATAATGCATTGGCAATCTGCTGACAGTGATCGCAGGCTTTTTCGCGGTGGCGGGGCATTTCGGTATCCTGAGGAAGAACGAATCATCCTATAATAAGCGGTATTCCCCGTCGGGCGCGATCGCATGTCTGTACCCAAGTTATTCCCGGCTCTTGAAGTTGCTAATTATTTCCTCGATTTCGCCAATGAAATGGGCCGATCGCTTAATCTTGCAAAGCTGCAATATTTGGTCTACTACGCGCAGGCTTGGCATTTGGCGATGTACGACCAGCCAATCTTTGCCGATGAAATCGGGGCAACGCCTAATGGCCCAATGATCGTAGCGGTGCAGACAGCCTATGCAGAATTTGGAGAACAGCCGATCGTGGCAACGGTTCAGGTGAATTTCTCGCCGGAGATAGCGGCTTATTTACACGCGATCGTGCGGGAGTATTTTGATTTAGAATTGAGCGAATTAGCGGATGGTTTAGCAAATGAAGTCCCTTGGCAACAGGCGATCGCGGCTGGGGTAATCGATTTGGATCAGGTGCGCGATTATTATCGAACGCAACTAATTGATGCTTGATCACTGAAATAATCCACTGTGAGAATCCCGACTGACCCGCTGATTAGGATTCGATCTTTGCCGTTGAATGCGAGGAACGATGGCCTTTATGTAATCTCCATGGTAAATTAACGCTACTGTCTGCAATTAATTCTCACTATGGCTACCGCGCCGCGCCTCCAGGTCAAATTCCTGCAAAAGGGACTGAGCTACTTACTCCTCGTCGCGATCGCGCTGCTGATGCTCACGCCGATGCTGTGGTTGGTCAGTACCGCATTCAAAGGCCCGACGGAAGATCTCTTCACCTTCCCCCCGCGCCTCCTCCCTTTACAGCCCACCTGGGATAACTTCATCACCGTCTGGAAAAATCACCCCTTCGCCCAATATTTCTTCAACAGCATTCTCGTCGCCGGACTCACCGTTAGTCTAAATCTACTATTCTGCTCCCTCGCCGCCTATCCCCTAGCGCGGATGAATTTTGCGGGACGGGATCTGATCTTTGCCGCGATCGTGGCAACGATCCTGATTCCCTTCCAAATCGTGATGATTCCGCTGTTCATTCTGGTGCGCAACCTGGGTTTGGTGAATACCTATCTGGGGATGATTTTTCCCTCGATCGCCTCTGCCTTCGGGATCTTCCTGCTGCGTCAGGCATTCCAAGGTGTGCCCAAGGAACTCGAAGAAGCGGCGCGGATCGATGGCTGTACGGAACTCGGGATCTGGTGGAATGTGATGCTGCCTTCGGTGCGTCCGGCCCTGGTGACCCTGGCGATTTTTGTGTTCATTGGGGCTTGGAGTGATTTTCTGTGGCCGCTGATTATTGTCAATCGACCGGAGATGTACACCCTGCCCTTGGGCGTGGCAAAGCTGACCGGGCTATCGGATACCGATTGGCGGGTGATTGCGGCGGGTTCGGTGCTGTCGATCGCGCCGATTCTGACGTTCTTTGTGGTGATGCAGCGCTACATCGTGCCCAGTGAGGCGGGGAGCGGGGTTAAAGGTTAAGCAGGCAAAGGTTAGCAGTTAGTGGAATTTGGGGCAAAATGGGAGTGAATGCTCCTGGCGAAACAATATCCGTGGCTTATACCGTAACTGACCTTGGCTCAGAAATTTTACTCATCGAAGATTTGCTCGATCGTGATACCTGTCAGCAGGTGATCGATGTCGCGGAGCATTGTCAGTTCAATGCAGCGGCAATCCTAGTCGGGGATGTCGATACCGATGTCCGTAACAGTGGAATGCTCCCGCTCAACCCGCGTGACCCCGTACAGCAATCCACCAATCAACTGCTGATGCGATCGGTCAAGGTGATTCAGGAAGCGCTCTACCGGGCCTACGGCATTCAGTTTCCCCATGCGGAGACTTGTTCGGTGCTGCGCTATCTGCCGGGGCAGCAATACAAACGCCATGTGGATAATATTTTGCTCGCCAGTCGCTTTCAGGAAGTTGAGCAGGGCATTCCAACGCGGGATGTGAGCGTTGTGGGTTATCTAAGCGATGACTGCGAAGGCGGCGAAACCTTCTTCGATCGGCAAAACATCAAAGTCGCCCCCAAGCAAGGCAGCGTGATTCTGTTCCCGGCTTGCTACACCCATCCGCACCAAGCCTTGCCCGTCACCCGAGGCAAGAAATACGCCTGGACAACTTGGCTTTATCATTAGACTAACTGCTTAGACTGCCCCTCCACCCCGTGCTTGTTATCGATGCAACTCCAAGGACTGACTGCTCAAGAAGTAATCCGCCGCCGCGCTGCGGGTCAAGGCAATAATGCTAAACTGCCGACCAGTCGCTCCTATTGGCAGATCTTCCGCGAGAATTTGCTGACATTTATTAACTTCGTCTTCTTCACCTTGAGTCTGCTGATGTTCGTACTCAAGCGTTATGGTGATGCGTTTCTGGTGGTGGTGATTATTTCGACCGGGGTGATCATTGCGATTGTTCAGGAAATCTGGGCCAAACGCAAACTCGACGCGATCGCCCTGCTCAGTCGCCCTAAAGCAGTCGTGATCCGCGATGGACAGCCCCAGGAAATCGCGCCGGAGGAAATCGTGCTGGGAGACTTGCTGCTATTGCAAGCGGGCGATCAAATTTTGGTTGATGGGCAGATTATTGGCGATAGTCGAGTGGAAGTCGATGAGTCGCTGCTCACTGGCGAATCGGACTTGGTGCCGAAGACGGGTGGCGACTCGGTCTATTCCGGGAGCAATTGTGTCAGTGGAACAGCCTACTTCGAGGCAACGAAGGTGGGCAGCGATACGGTGGCCTATAAATTAGTGACCGGGGCGCGGAGTTTCCGGCAGGTCTATACGCCGCTGCAACAGGAGATTAATCTGCTGATTCGGGCTTTGCTGATGTTGGCTTGCTTCTTGCTGTTGCTGGTGGGGATTAGTTATTTTAGTCGTTCCTATAGCTTTGCCGATATTGTGCAGCATGCGGCGGTGGTGGCGGGGATTGTGCCGACGGGGTTGCTGATTGCGATTACTTTGGCCTATGGGACAGCGGCGGTGCGAATGCTGGGTGAGGATATTCTGATTCAGCAGACAAACGCCGTGGAGTCTTTGAGTAATGTCAATGTGCTCTGCCTAGATAAAACCGGGACGCTGACAACCAATCAAATTAATCTCGAAGCAACTTACCCGATCGGGATCAGCGATGCAGAACTGCGCTGTCATTTGGGGAATTACGCCGCGACAACGCAATCGCCCAATCGCACGATCGAAGCGTTGCAGCAAGCCTGTGCTGGAGAATGCTTGGAGATCAAATCGGAAGTGCCATTTTCCTCAGCCCGAAAATGGAGCGCGATCGTGCAACGGTCGCAAACCTATGTCTTCGGTGCCCCAGAAATGCTGGCCGCACAGGTAACGCTGACTCCAGAAATGCAGCAATGTATTCACAGTGGCATTCAGCAGGGCTTGCGGGTGCTACTGTTTGCGCGAACGAGTGATACGGATTGGTCAAATGTCGCTGACCCGAGTGACTTACGCTTGCCGGATTTGGAGCCGTTGGGAATTATTCATTTTAGCGATCAGCTCCGGACGAATGTGACGGAAACCCTGGCTTCCTTTGTGCGGGCGGGCATTGATCTGAAAATTATTTCCGGCGACAATCCCGATACCGTCGCTGCTCTAGCCAAACAAGCAGGACTCGAAAAAGTGGATGTCGTTTCGGGAATCGAACTAGAGCGATCGGGCAATTTAGCCCAGGCCGCAGCGACAGCGACAGTCTTTGGCCGCATCACCCCGGATCAAAAAGCGCAGTTGGTCAAAGCATTGCGGCAACAAGGAAAATATGTTGCGATGATTGGCGATGGCGTGAATGATGTGTTGTCACTGAAGCAGGCCAATCTCGGCATTGCCATGGAGAGCGGTAGCAAGGCAACGCGAGCCGTGGCAGATATTATTTTGCTGAATGATTCATTTAGTTCGCTACCCAATGCGTTCCTCGAAGGTCAGCGGATTCGCAACGGAATTCGAGATTCGCTTGCCTTATTTTTAGTGCGGATTTCGACGGTGACGATGCTGGTGCTGGCGATCGCGATGGTGACGGAGAGTTTCCCGCTGATTAATAAGCACAGTGCATTGTTGGCATTATTTGGTGTGGGTTTACCGACGGGGGTGTTTCCGCTCTGGGCCAAACCAGGCAAGCAGCGATCGACGGGTAGCGTGATTAATTCGCTGTTGCATTTTGCAATCCCTGCGACAATCACGATGACGCTAGTTTCCCTATTTGTCTATATGCTCTATATCGTCAAAGCAGTGCTGGATCTTCCCGGTGGTGCGGACATTGCCCAGATTGATTACACATTGCCGCGTACCGCATTAGTGACGATTCTAATTCTCTGCCACCTCGCTCTATTACCGTTTCTCAAGCCCCCCCATCGGGCTTGGACGGGCGGCGAACCCTACAGCGGCGACTGGCGTTACACGATCGCGGCAGTCGTACTGACAATCTTGCTGGGGCTAATTTTCGTGATTCCGCCCGTGCGCGAGTTTTATGAACTGGCGGCCTTGGGCAAACGGGATATGTTATTTCTAGGTGCAGTCGCCATTGAGTGGGCGCTGATCCTCCGCTTAACCTGGCGATCGAAATTCTTCGATCGGTTTTTGGGGGTGGATTTGTTGCGGCGTTAGATGCGGCGTTGGATGCGAATTGATAAATTGGAAGTGAGGTTTTGAGCCATGAATCATGCTGAAATGTCAGAAGCGAATAACCCCAATTCACCTGATGCCGTAATTCCCGATCGACCCGTCCGGATCTGGGAAGTGTTTTTAATCGCGGGGGGGGCCGCTGCGATCGTGCTATTCGCACTATACGAACTCAGTCAGCAGTTTCTCCGCAACACCAGTAATCCTGAACAAGCGTTGGCTGTCGTTGATCAGGTGCTGACCTACGAAATGCCCGGTGGTTCGCGCGGCCTCCGCAGCTTCAAAACCAATACCGAAGCCTTTGCGCTAGTGGGAAATCAAAAAAATCCACCGGATTTGCTCATGCTGGTGAATCAAGCCCCGATCGAAGTGACCCCGAATCCCGATGAGAATTTGAAACTTGCGGATGAATTTAATGTCTCCTCCGCATTGGTCGGCACCTGGCAATATGTCCGCCAAACCAAAACCGAACAACGTCAGTTCTGCAATAAATCAGTCAGCGTAACCATTCGTGAGGGCACCTACCGACTGATTGATGCCCCAGGACAGGCGGTGCCAATGCAGGAATACATGATGGTCTACCCACAAAAAACGACCCAATCGACCATCCAACTGTTCGCGATCGGCCCCCAAGCCCAACAGCAAATCGATCAAGTTTTTCGATCATTTAAATGCCCGGTGGTGAAGTAAGTCATGCAATTCCCGGTTTATCTGTACCTGGGGCCGTTATCGATTCACCCCCACCTGCTGTTTGAGTCTTTGGCTTATATGGTAGCGTTTCGGTTGGCGCTACGCAATTTTTGGCGGGATACGTTGACCTTTGGTCGGTCGGAGACCATCGGGCCGAGCCAACGCACTTCGGTCATTGTCGGTGGATTAGCGGGCGGATTAATCGGCGCAAAGCTGTTGGTGCTATTGCAACATGTCAATTTGGCGTGGGAAAATCCCCAGGCTTTTGCGATGCTGGCAATGCAGGGTAAGACCGTTGTGGGCGGACTGCTGGGCGCAATTATTGGGGTGGAGGTGACGAAAAAAATCATCGGGGTGACCCGATCGACGGGCGATGCCTTCGTAATGCCGTTGATCTTTGGGATGATGATCGGGCGGGTGGGGTGCTTTTTGACGGGGCTGGACGATCGCACCTATGGCATTGCGACGACCTTGCCCTGGGGAATTGATTTGGGTGATGGCGTGATGCGGCATCCGACGGCCCTGTATGAAACTCTGTTTCTGTTTGTATTATTGATTGTTCTGAAATGGCGATCACGTCACAGAAATGTGTCCGGGGATTTATTTAAGTTTTATACGATCGGGTATCTGAGTTTTCGCCTGCTGGTGGATTTTATCAAGCCAGATTTTCATCCGGTGTTGGGTTTGAGCGCGATTCAAGTTGCTTGCATTTTAGGGATTGGCTATTATTGGCGGAGCTTTGCGGATTTTCTCCGACTGGACAGATCTTAAAACTGTCCCACGATTCTGCAAGCCTACATAAAATCTGGCATAACCTGAGGCAGTTCCCTTGGATTGGATGAATGTTCCCATGCCAACTCGTCCCTATCTGTTCTACGGCTTGACCAATAGCGTTTGCTCCAAATGCCTTACCAAAGTTGAAGCAAAGATTATTTTTCGTGACGATAACGTTTATTTAGTTAAACATTGTCCGATCCATGGTCACGAGGAAGTGCTAATTGCCGATGATATTGAGTATTACAAGCTCTGTCAGGAATTTATCAAACCCGGTGATATGCCGCGTCAGTTTAATACGCGCATCGATCGGGGCTGTCCCTACGATTGTGGACTGTGCCCGGATCATGAGCAGCACAGTTGTTTGACGTTGATCGAGATCACCGATCGATGCAATCTCACCTGTCCCATTTGCTATGCGGGTTCCGGTTCTAGCCCGAAGCTCAAGCATCGCAGTCTGGAAGTAATTGAACGAATGCTCGATCGAGTGGTGGAAAATGAAGGCGAACCGGATGTAGTGCAAATTAGCGGCGGGGAGCCGACGATTCATCCGCAGTTCTTTGAGATTGTGGCGATGGCCAAACGTAAGCCGATTAAGCATTTGATGGTGAATAGCAACGGTGTGCGGATTGCGACCGATCGGGCGTTTGTAGAAGAGCTAGCCCAGCATAAAGCCGGACTCGAAATTTATTTGCAGTTTGACAGCTTTGAAGCGGCGGCATTACAGGAACTGCGCGGGGAAGATTTGCGGGAGATTCGCGAGAAAGCGATCGCGCATTTGAATGAATTTAATATTTCTACGACTTTGGTGGCGACGGTCAAAAAGGGCCTGAATGATCACGAAATTGGTAGGATTATCGATTACGGCTTAGCACAGCGCTGTGTGCGGGGCGTGACGTTCCAGCCGATTCAGGCAGCAGGGCGACTGACAGACTTTGATCCAAAGCGCGATCGCTATACGTTAAGTGAGGTGCGGCGATCGATTCTGACGCAAACGCATCACTTCAAGCCGGAGGACATTTTGCCAGTGCCTTGTCACCCAGATTGCTTGGCGATGGGCTATGCGTTGAAGATTCAGGGCAAGGTGGTGCCGTTGACGGGGTTAGTTGACCCGATGAGTTTCTTGAAAATGGTGCCAAATTCGATGCTGTATGAGCAGAATGAGACGCTGAAAAAGAACCTCTTTAAATTGCTTTCCACAGGGCATTCGCCGGAGTCTTCAGCATTTACGTTGAAGCAATTGTTGTGCTGTTTACCGATGGTGGCAGTGCCGGAGGGATTGAGCTATGAGAATGTGTTTCGGGTAATTGTGATGCAGTTTCTTGACCCCTACAACTTTGATGTCCGATCGGTGAAGCGATCGTGCATTCATATCGCGCATCCTGATGGCCGGATTATCCCGTTTGACACATTCAATATGTTTTATCGAGAGGGTGCGCAGGGCTATGACATTGTGAATCCGGTGAGCGATCGCTTAGTGGAGGTAGGACGATGAATCGGCGGGTTTGGTTGGACTATATTGGGGGTGTGCTATTGGTCTTCGCTAGCTATATGGTTGTGGCAATGATCCTATGGGCTTTAGCGACATTGGTACTCAATAATTTTGCCAACTCCATTGGATTTAGCATCATCTTTTTCCCAGGTATTTCGCAGTTATTTTACTTAATCCCGCTCGTGATTTATTTCTGGAGAAAAAACGGTGGGAGGTTTTGAAAGGCATAGCCACTGGAGCAGTACTGATGATTTTGATCAATGCGGCATGTTACGCCATTATGGATTCAATACTCACATCACCATAGTTAACCCACCTAATTCAACAAGGAATTTTCTTGATGCAAGAGCACGATCGACGATCCACTAAAACGCAAGCCCATTTCCTCCTCGGCCTACTGCTTGGTATAGGACTCCATATTACGTTCAGCATGATCTGGGCAGGAATTGCATGGATTTTAGCGATGAATGTTGGTTATTTCCAGAAGGATTACAATGTATTTTATTTATTGTTCCCCTTATTGCTCATAGGAGCAACGCAAATGATTTATCTGTTGCCTGCCTACATCATCACAGTCAATCGCGGGAGGCCAGAGCTGGGTAAAGGAATTGCCGTTTGCGCGATCGTGACGGCCTTGCTGAGTAGCGGCTGTTTTATGCTGGTGGGAGGGGTGAATGGTCTATTTATGCTCGGTGTCTTGCCCGTACTAGCCGCAGTGAGCAGCGCGATCGCCTATTGGTTCACCAGACGATCGCGCTAGACTCATCAATCAGTTTAGGGATAAAAATCATGCGTCGCCTGTCTCGCAAAACCAAAAAATATCTCAACTTCGCAACTGGGGTAGCGCTGATTCTCTACCTGCATGTGTTGGCTACGGTCGCTTTATATCTTTATTACTACAGCGGCAGCAATGACACGTTCGGAGAACGATATTCCAGAGGCATCACCTTTGCTTTACTCATCGGTAACCTTTGGTTATGGCAATGGGTTTATGCGCTGCCGATCGCTGGCGGTTTTATCATCAACCGCCGCCGCGAGGTGGCAAAGGGTATCCTTGCTGGATCGACCATTACAGCACTGATTAACATCAGCGGTTGCTTTATTGTTGGGACTGGCGGGTCGCCGCCCTTCGTCTTTGGCACAATTGCGATTGCCCTGGTTGTCGGGTTTATCGTGATTATAGATATGCTGAAAGAATAGTACAATACACCCATGAAAAAATCAGCTCAGGCTTTAATCGCCGGATTTCTATTGGCTTTTCTGCTGAACCTCGGGTTGACATTGCTGCTGCTGTTGATTTCATCGATTGTGGGTGCTGATAATCCACTCTATCCATTAATTAACCTGGTCTTACCTTGGCCGGGGTTGACCCAGTTTATCTATTTAGTGCCGACTGTACTGCATTACCGAAAGTTGCAGGAATTTGAGCGGGTGAAAGGGATCACGATCGGGGCGATCATGATGTTTTTACTCAGTTCAGCTTGCTTTAGTTACACAGTGGATGGCCTGCGATTTCCGGTGCAATACTTAATGGCGATGACGATCGTGCTAATGATCGCAACCTATCGCTGGTTTAACCAGCGGCGCTAAGCCAGCGACACAAGTGTTGCGCGTACTATCGAGAGCGTTCGGATTTTTGTGTAAGGGTGTTGAACGTCAATAAGTGAAGCGTTCAGGGAACATAATTGCGAAATGGGAAGCGGCGGCTTTCCAATC
>JBJORF010000116.1:0-12043 GCA_046049545.1 Cyanobacteriota bacterium
GGTAAATGCTCGCCCGTGACGTAAAACCATTGCCCTGATGTTTGGATGAACCGCGATCGCTCGTGTAACTGATGCACGGTTGCCGCGTCAAAGCCCTGAGCCTGAGTCTCCCGATATTGCGCGACAAATTCCACCACGCCTGTTTTATCCTGGGGCTGACCTTTCTGGGTTTTAATTACGGTGAGTTTGAGCCATTGGGTCTGCTGCATGGATTGGCGGAGCAAGCGGCGATCCTGGGGTTCGCGCTGGGCAGGATGCAGCGTTTGAATTAAATAATCGACATTGCCGCGCACAAAAGCGGTGTAGCGCGATCGCATTAAAGCCTCCGCCGTCGGTGCCATTGCTCTTCCCGTCAAATAGGGTTCGCAACAATCACCATAAGCCAACCCACTCGCACAATCACAATCCTGAACCATCGATCGTTCCTTTTCAGCGCAGTCTCAACACTCTAGCGTAGTATTACCCATATTTCTACGGTCTTGCCCGATCGATGGCCCCTGGATTAACGTTAATCATCGGCAGACTGCCTTCGCCCGTCATCACCGTCGGGAATCGCCCATCCCATTTCTCGATCGCTTGCTTTTGCAGCAATGTCGGCGTTAAGGTTTCTCGTTGTAGGCGTTGAGCCTCCGCTTGACCTTTGGCTCGATTGACTTCAGCCTCGGCTTCTTTAATCGCTCGTTGAGCCACGAAATCGGCTTTTTTCGCATCTTGTTCAGCAATTTGTTTGGCTTCGATCGACTTGGCAAATTCCGGTGAAAATGCCACATTCACCAGTGACACATCATCAATTAACAGACCATATTTTGCAAGGCGATTTTTCAATTCGTTATCGACTTCATTTTTGAGATCCGATCGTTGCTTCAGAATTTCCTCCGCCGTTTTCTTTGGAGTTGCCGCTTTCAGCACTTCACTAATCGCTGGATTGATAATTCGTTCGACAATTTGGTCTTCATCGCCAATTTGCTGGTAAATGCGATTTACCTGAGCAGGATCAATATGCCAGTTCAGCGCCAGCGTCGTATCGATCGTCTGCAAATCCTTTGTCCCCACGGGCACATTAATGTCTGTTCGCTTCACCCGCACGCTCATCACATGCACAGACGTGACAAACGGCAGCTTCCCATGAATCCCTTCATCCAAAATCCGGTCCTGCACCTTCCCAAACCGCATTACCACCCCCCGCTTCCCCGCTGGCACCACGGCAAAACTCCCACCCAGCAGAAATAGCAATACCACGCCACCGACAATGCCGACAATCGGCCATTGGCCACTGCGATGCGATCGATTCATAGAGACTCGCCTCAATTTAAAGTAGACAGACTGGATTGAACCATCTGCGAGGTTATCAACTGGGCAGGGGCAAATTTATGTGGGATAATTGAATCATTCTTCGATGTACTCAGGAGTGCGGATCATGGCGGAGCCGCCAATTTTTGACGCTTTGGTTGTGGGCGCTGGCCCCGCTGGTGTGATCATTGCTGCTGCATTGTCGGCACAGGGCTTGACGGTACAGGGTCTAACCGCCACACCGCTCCGCGCTCCCTGGCCCAATACCTACGGCATCTGGCGGGATGAACTTGAAGCTCTCGATCTGACGCACCTCCTCGGCTACAGCTGGAGCCAGTGCAATTCTTACTTCGCCAAAGGCGAAATCAATCACGATCGCAGCTACGGTCTGTTCGATAAAGCCAAACTGCAAAATCATTTCCTCGAAAAGTGTGCCCAAGGTAACGTGACTTGGTATCAAGCCGAAGCCAAAAGCATCACCCATCACGCTGATCGCTCCACGGTAACGGCAGCTACTGGAGAAGAATTCCAAGCGCGGGTGGTGATTGATACCAGTGGGCATCGTCCGGTGTTTATTGAACGGGAATATTCCTACCCGATCGCTTATCAAGCGGCCTATGGTGTGGTCGGTCGATTTTCCAAACCCCCGGTTGAAGATAATCAGTTTGTCTTGATGGACTTCCGCAGCGAGCACCTCAGCACTGAAGACAAAGCCAAAAATCCCCCCACGTTTGTCTAT
This sequence comes from Cyanobacteriota bacterium, assembly GCA_046049545.1. Lineage (GTDB taxonomy): Bacteria > Cyanobacteriota > Cyanobacteriia > Leptolyngbyales > Leptolyngbyaceae > Romeriopsis. Next base: position 2,030 of record JBJORF010000116.1, read on the forward strand.
GCAGCGGACTTTGGTGACGGGATTTATTTCGTGGAAGAAACATCCCTAGCCGCTGCGCCTGCCGTGAGCTTTGAGTTACTGGAACAGCGATTAAAGCAGCGCCTCGCCGATCGGGGGATCGAAATTCTGGAAACCCACGAGGTTGAGCGTTGTCTATTTCCGATGAATTTGCCCATGCCCCGTTTTGATCAATCGGTTGTGGGCTTCGGCGGATCGGCCAGTATGGTGCATCCGGGGTCGGGCTACTCGATCGGGGCGCAGTTACGCCGTGCACCGGATTTGGCCCAGGCGATCGCCCAGGCATTGAAAGACGAAACCGCATCTCCCCAGCAAATTGCTCAAGCGGGATGGGAAGGTTTATGGCCGAACGAGCGATTGCGGAAATATTATTTGTATCGATTTGGATTGGAGAAGTTAATGCGGTTTGATGAAGTCCGACTGAAAAATTTCTTCGATACCTTTTTTGAACTACCCCAGTCACAATGGGCAGGCTTCCTAGCAGATAATCTCACACCAGCCGAACTCGTCCTGGCCATGGTGCGGCTGTTCGCGATGGCTCCCAATGATGTGCGCTGGGGCCTGATGCAGTTTCCCGGCAAGGAAGCGCCGTTGCTCTGGGACTTTTTAACGGTCTAGGCGGGGCCATGCGTAACGCGAATTCCAGAAAGTTTAATCGGGTTCTAATCGTCGGGGGTACCCATGGTAATGAATTGACGGGGATATACGTAGTCCGATCGGGACTCGGGCACAAACTCGATCAGTTCAGCTTTGAATGCGTGACGCTACTGGCGAATCCCGGCGCGATCGCGATCAATCAGCGTTATGTTGACCATGATTTAAACCGGAGTTTTGCGTCAGAATCCACAGCGCGAGGCGTGGAAGCGGAATTAGCGCAGACACTTCGCGAGCGGTTTGGCGCGGGCGGCAGTGAACCCGTGGATGTGATTATTGATTTGCACACCACGACCGCAAATATGGGCAAAACCCTAATTATCGATGAGGTCTCACCGGATGCGCTGCCCCTTGCTGCGATACTCAGTGCGCAAGACCCGAGCTTGAAAGTTTACAGTTCTTGGGGATCGAGTCGGCGGGATGCCCTCCGCACGATCGCGCCTCTGGGCGTTTGTATTGAAGTCGGCCCGGTTGCCCAGGGTGTCCTGGATGCAACGGCATATGCCCAAACTCAAGCGTTATTAATGTTGATTTTGCAAACGCTGGAACGAATTAATTGCGAAGGCTTTCCGGCAATCATGCCAGTCGTGACAGTCTATCGCTACTGTGGCACGATCGATTATCCTCGGGATGCTGAAGGGAATCTGAATGCAATGATTCATCCTGATTTGCAAGCGCGGAATTATCAATTGCTCCAGCCGGGGGATGCTTTATTTATGGATTTTTCGGGTGGTACGATCGGTTATGAGGGTGAACCGACTTATCCCATTTTCATCAATGAAGCTGCTTATTACGAAAAAGGAATTGCGGCAATTCTGACAGAGGCTTTCACCCTGGCAAGTTCTTCTGAATCGCAGTACAATGAAGGAACGCCAAGCATGGAGATTAGTTGACATGGAGCGCGAACAAGTACTTGCGGTTTTACAACAGCATCAAGAACCTTTGAAAGCAATGGGTGTCCGGTCACTTTCTCTGTTTGGATCAGTGGCCCGAAATCAGGCTGGGCCAGATAGTGATGTCGATATTTTGATTGACTTGGAACCGCCATTAACATTTGACCGCTACATGGATGTAAAACTTTATCTGGAAGATTATCTGGGAGCAGCGGTTGATCTAGTCAGTTGGAAATCCCTAAAACCTCAGATTCACGATACAGTCAAACAAGAAGCCATTCATGTCGCGTAGTCTTCAATTGTACTTAGAGGATATTCTTCAGGCTTGCGCGAAAGTCCAGCGCTACACGATCAACATGACTTTTGAGCAGTTCATTACTGACGAGCGGACTTACGATGCAGTGGCTCGAAACTTACTAATCATCGGCGAGTCGGTGAAAAATATTCCACAACCGATACGCGATTGTAATCCTGAAATTGAGTGGCGCAAAATCGCAGGATTACGCGATATTTTGGCACATGCCTACTTTCAAATTGAGGATGAGATTATTTGGGATATTGTGCAACATAAGATTCATCCTCTACAACAGCATATCCAACAACTCATGGAGACTGAAGTGAATCATGATGAGTAAAGCACATCTACGATAACTGTCCGATCGCTTGCATAAACCAAGCTGCCGCACTAATATTCGTGCCTTGGTCTAGTTGCTCTAGGGTATCCTCCAGCAGCGCGATCGGCAATCCGGGTAACACGATCGATGTATCACATTGTTGATAGCGTCCATCCACTAGCTGAAATGCCAAAACCTGTTTTCCTGGGACATTAATCACCCAATATTCAGGAATTCCCAAAGCTGCATATAACTGCTTCATTTCATCTAAGTCACTGGCCAAGGTCGTATCCGAAACCTCACCGACCAAATCCGGCACTCGCCATCGACTCAAGTCAATCCGGCGTGGCTCACCTTTTGACCACTGTGGCACATCCCCGCCCACGTAGAGAACTAAATCGGGGGCAGCCGCTTGTAACGGTTGCTTTTCGATTAAGCAGCCACCCAGGGTTGCCGCCGTCAATTCTGGATGACGGGTAAACCAGAAGGCCAGCAGCATCACGAATAAATCGCGCACTTGCGCATGACCAATGCCTTCCCAGCCCATCGCATCCACCTTTAAATAGCCGTCATTAAAATAGAGGCGCGCCCGATCAGGCAAGGTCGCATCATCACGATCGCGCTCATAGTCGGCCCAAGTCGCTGATTGCCATTGGGGAAGTGTGTCTGGATTTAAGCGGGGAATCGCAGCAGTCATGCGCTTGAGCTAGCATAATGGATAGTCACTATTCTAACGAACTTCTCAGCACAAGCGATGTTCGATCGTTGATAAGGGCATCGATCGATGCTCAATCGTGAACTGAATCGGAATTTTACCCACGATCGCTATTTAAAGCCCCCCAATTCTGGAGGAGCCAAACCAAAATCAATCTCAAAGCCCCCAGAATTGAAGATTCTGGGGGCCTCTGAGAGATCTAAAACCGATCGGGCAACATCCCAACTATGTAATCACCGTCGGCTGATCCATGCTGGTAAACTTCCGAATCCCCGCCAGCTCATCCGCAATTTGAATCAGCTCACCCAGCGCCACCTGCGGGTCTTGGCCATGCTTCGCCGGATCAACTTCATAGCTCTCAATGTATAACCGCAGCGTTGCCCCCTGCGTTCCCGTTCCCGATAACCGGAACACCATCCGCGACCCATCCTTAAAGCCAATCCGAATCCCCTGACGACTGCTAATGCTGCCATCGATCGGGTCAGTATAGCTAAAGTCATCGGCATATTCGACTTCATAATTGCCCAGCTTCCGCCCCGGCAACGAACCCATCGCCGATCGCAACTGCTCCACCAATTGATTCGCCGCATCGGAGTCGATCGCTTCATAGTCGTGACGCGAATAGTAATTGCGGCCATAGGTGCGCCAGTGATCTTGCAGAATCGCTTCCACCGACTCACCCCGCACCGCCAAAATATTCAGCCAGAACAGCACCGCCCAGAGGCCATCTTTTTCGCGAACATGGTTAGAACCCGTCCCGAAGCTCTCTTCCCCGCAGAGCGTCGCCTTCCCCGCATCCAGCAGATTCCCGAAGAACTTCCAACCCGTCGGCGTTTCAAAGCATTCGATCCCCAGCTTCGCCGCCACCCGATCGGGCGCTTGACTGGTCGGCATCGATCGGGCAATCCCCGCAATCCCGGACTTGTAGCCCTTCACCAAATGGGCATTCGCCGCCATCACCGCCAGACTGTCACTCGGGGTCACAAAGAAATTGCGGCCCAAAATCATATTGCGATCGCCATCGCCATCAGAAGCCGCCCCAAAATCCGGCGCATCAGCCCCGAACAGCACTTCGACCAGATCATGGGCATAGACTAAGTTCGGATCAGGATGACCTTTTCCAAAATCCTCCAGCGGCACCCCATTCATCACCGTCCCCGCTGGCGCGCCCAGCATCCCCTCAAAAATTCGCTTGGCATAAGGCCCCGTCACCGCATGCATCGAATCCATGCACATCCGGAAATTGCCGGTGGTGAATAATCCCCGAATCTGATCGAAATCAAACAGCGACTCCATCAGCTCTGCATAATCATTCACCGAGTCAATCACTTCGACCGACATTTCTCCAAGCGTCACTGTACCGAGCCGATCGAGATCAATATCCCCTGCATCGAGAATTTTGTACTGGGAAATCGTCTGCGTCCGGCTATAAATCTCCTCCGTCACCTTCTCCGGCGCGGGGCCGCCATTGCCGATATTGTACTTAATCCCAAAGTCCCCATCCGGGCCACCGGGGTTATGACTCGCTGACAGTACAATGCCGCCAAAAGCCTTATACTTGCGAATCACACAGGAAGCCGCAGGCGTTGCCAAGATCCCGCCCTGACCCACCAGCACCCGCCCAAAGCCATTCGCCGCCGCCATCTTCAGGATAATTTGCAACGCTTGACGATTATAATAACGGCCATCCCCGCCCACCACGAGGGTTTGTCCCGCATAGCCCGTCAGCGCATCAAAAATCGACTGGACAAAATTCTCCAGATAATGCGGCTGCTGAAAGGTGGGAACCTGTTTGCGCAGTCCAGAGGTACCGGGCTTCTGGCCCGCGATCGGTTGAGTTGCGACGGTGGTGATCGGATGGGACATGCCAGGTTCCTTCTAAAATGCTTGCTCTATAGCATTTTAAGGGGACAGTACCCCTTTGCTGCAAAAAATTCCATGGGTGATCGCACAGTATCGATCGACTCAAACTTGTGTCACTATAGAGGACGTTAAGGAGTCCTGACCTGAAGTCTCGCGCTATGGCACAACCGCCATCACCCCGCACCATTGACGCTCAAGCCATTAGTAGCCGCTTGAATCGCGCCCTTCAGCCCCAAGGGATTAAAGCAGCGGTGCTCGATCGGGCAAATCGTCTCCAGATCACCCTCGCCAGCCTCGATGTCCCCGAGCGGGAACCCACTGCCCAGCAAGTTCTCCAGATTCTCCGGGCGATGCAGCTAGGAGAGCGATCGGTGACGATCACCAGCTATCGCAGCGGCGATGCAGCACCCAGTTGGGAATATGAAGTTGCACCCTACCGTACCAGCCGCTCCCAGCCGCCCGCAGGTAATCCGCGTGATGCCGCCGCCGCGATCAACCGCGCCCTTCAGTCACCGCCACCGCCCCAGGCATCCCCGCCCGCTGTCCCGCTACCACCACGGCCTCGGCTACAGGTAACCCCGATAGTCCCGGTGCCGTCGCCCATCACGTCTCCGCCAGTTACATCTGAACCAATCACATCTGAACCAAGCAGCCGCCCATCCGTTGCCCGTCCTTTGGGGATCAAGTTGATTGTAGGATTATTTTTGGTCGTGGGTGGGATCAACCTGGCGATCGCCGTTGGCGTGGCCAGTATCATGGGGAGCTTTGCCCTCGGTGCCAAAAATATGCCGAATGTTTCGATTATGTTTCCCTATTTAGCCTCAATTTTGCTGACCGCAATCGCGATCGCGGCGGGGACAGGGGTAATCGCGATCGGGCTATGGCAACAGCGGCGTTGGGGATTATTACTGAGCTACATTTTAGCGGGTTTGATGATTGTGCGGGGCGGTGAATTGCTGATCAACATTTGGCATACCAATACATTACTGATTCCCGTAGAAATCGGGATTTTGGTAATCATCGCCGTAATTTTATTTTATTTAACCCGATCGCGCGTCACCCGCCAGTTTCATTAGCACAAACCATGTAGGGTGTGTTTCTGCGAAGCAAAACGCACCGTTATTAATTAAAATCACGACGAGTTCGATAATAGTGATCACGATTATTTTCCGTTAACGCCACCTCATTCCAGCCCGCCGCAGGCCCATGGTGCAAATGCAAATAGCACAGTTCAGGGCAGCGACAAATCGCTCGTTCTGGATGCAAATAGCGTTCGATTAAATCCTGATCCTCCGCACCCCAGCCAATAAATTGCTCATCCCAGCCACCAATTTCCGCCAACCGATCGTGCTCAAATATCGGCATCACCCCAAAACATTCTCCCTGCAAAAGATGCTTCCGTAATGCCGTGGGTTGATCTTCCGGGCCGATCGTCGCTTGTTCAAGCACCAGCTCTAAGTTATCTAAGTCTACCGTTGCTGTTTCTGCCATTAATCGATAACCCGTCACCAAAAACTGCGGCGATCGCTGGGCTAAAGCCAAATGCCGCTGTAATGTTTGGCCTAACGGAATCAGATCCACATCAAAAGGCGCAATCCACTGTCCAGCGGCCTGTTTCAATCCCAAATTTAAGGCTTTAGTTTTGTGAAACAGGCCAGGGCTGGGAAGATGCACATAAGTAATTTGGTTTTGATTCAGCAGATCAACCAATTCGATCGATGGCGCTTCCGTCACCTCGATTACAATCCATTGATAGCTTGTCCGATCGGGTAATCGTCGCCACCATTCCAACTGGGTCTGCAAATGCGCCACCCGATCACGATAGGGCGTAATCAAAGTCAGTGCTGGATTATTGCTCATTACCTAGCTCCGGGGGATAGACGATCTCAATGGGGTTTAATCGCGGCATGACTTCACCGATCAAATCACCCCAGAAATGACCGATCACCAACCTTGCCAGGCATTTCTGGATATTACGATCGCGGCTTTGTTGCGGTGACTCGTTCGGCGAATAGGCATTTCGCTGGCGATCGTCATGGGAAAGATGGATCACTTCGCCGCAAGTCTGAATTGAATCACCTAAAAGCTGCGCCCGAATCAACAAATCCTGATCTTCCCACCCCCAACCTTGAAAATCCTCACGATAACCACCGAGTTCCAACAACTGCGATCGCCGCGCACAGAGCAACCCACAGCCTGGACGTTCTAGGGGCTGGGAGAAATCATGATAAATTTCGAGTTGAAAGGGGCTTGGATTAATCCGGTAGGCGTAACGCGAACGAGTCAAGGCGACATTTTGAGCCACTGATTCGACCACCGATCGGACACAAGCAATTTGCTTTTCACGATTGCTCACAGCGTTCACCAAAGCCGAAACCGCCACCTCATTCCAAATAATATCCACATCAGAAATCAGAATAATATCCGCTGTCGATGCCAGAATTCCCTGATTGATTAGCCAACCTTTATTGAAGCCCTCATGGGGTCGATCGAGACGCTGAACCCATTCATATTGCTGAATATTTTGCATTTGTTGAAGGCATTCCAATTGCTGCGAACCACCATCACACGTTAGAATTTGGTGCAATGGTAGGTTGACGGTAGCCTGATTCAATGATTCAACGCACTGCTGGAGCGTAGCACGATTCTTAATTGGAATAACCACATCAAAGGTGAGCATATTCATGGAGTTAGCCCATCAACCCGTGGGCCGCAGCAGTAATCCAAGCGAAAATCATTAAGCAGCATATCATCTACAAAATCGGGAACAAGCGGGGTTAGATCCAATGATTCGCCTGCCGCATAGCGGATTTGATTCGCGATCGCGCGTTGTTTAATCTGCTGAATTAGCGCTTGACGTATGGGCGAGTCGAGTCCCGTCGCGATCGCGGTCGTCAGTGAGTTGGGTCGCTTACGCCGAAAATAACAATAGCCCGAACTGTTCACCACCCGTGCCACCCAATGCGCCCGTAGCAAAAATTCCGTATCACCTCCAAACCTTAAGCCCATCGCAAATCCACCAATTCTTTGAACCAAATCCCGCGTGACTAAGCTCGTTGGATGCAGCAGCGGATGCCCCGGTGAATGACTGAGTGCCTGATTCACATCGATCGGATAACCAAAGGCTTGTATAATTTGTTCGGGTTCCAACAGGCGCAATTCTTGACTGCCGACTAATTCCGCCCCGCTTATTTGAGCCAGTTTTAGCAATGTTTCGAGCCGATCGCGCACCGACCAATCATCCGCATCTTGAAATAAATAAGCATCATAATTCGTTTGATTAATCACCGTCTGAACAAGTCGATAAGGCCCAACTTGCGCCGAGGCTTGCAGCAGCGTTACTTGAGGAAATTCCGCCACGATCGACCATGGCGGTTCTGGCGAGGCATCATCAATCACCACGATCTGCGTTAATGGACGGGTCTGATCGCACAATGAAGCTAAACAGCGATGGAGCCAGGGTTCGCAGCCCCGATGGGGCACCAAGGCTAATATCCGAGGCTGCTCGGGCCAACGATAAAACGGACGTTTTGGCTGCGGGGCAATATTCGGTTCGGGAATTTTGGTTGTATGCCAATTCATCCGTTGCCCCTGTGATTCCCAGTGATCAATTTGGCGGTGCATTAATGCCCAATCTTCCAGCGATGAATCCAAAAGCGTTGCCGTCAGTTCTGGCAATGGCAGTTTTGGCGGATTAATTTGTATGGTGACCGTAGGCGAAATCATGGTTCACCTCCCGATCGAATCAGCGATTGCTTCTGATTAACCTGCCGAGTCTGCCGATCGAAGTTACCTTGCCAGTGATTCGGCGGCGCCGCTGCGACCAGGCAAGCATAGGCCAATTGCGGATTGATCGTCATTAAAGCGGGGGCAGCCGATCGCAAAATCGGCATCCAAGGTAAGGGATTCACCGTTTGACTCGCTGGGGTGAGTAAACCCAAATATTGCCGTAAAATCAGCTGCCATGACCGTGGGTCAAATTCGTGGCCAAAAACCAATGCCGCGTAGCCCTTTTCCAGATAGCAGTGGGCTTTTTCTACATCAGTTTGAGCCAAGGCAAATTGTTTTTCAAGATACCGCATTGCCCGCGATTCGTCGGATTGCAATAACGATCGACGCAATTCAATCCAGACTTGCTGTACCGAATTAGCAGACGATTCCACGACAAATTCTCCGGGTAAATCATGGCACATTTCCAACCACAAACCCACTGTCCCCAAATCCAACGCTGACCCAATGCGCCACAAATCACCGACTAATACCGCCGCCATGGGTCGCCACAGCGATTTCTCCGGCTTGAGTTTTACTTGATGCAGCCGATCGAGATAATGGTACAAGGTAAACGCATCAACCTGAATTCCAACGGGCCAATAATGGTGAATAAGTTCGATCAATTGCCTCCAAACCGTTTTAGCCTCATTCGATCGCATCACGAAAAGCAGCGCAAGGCAATCAAATCCCAGACTACAGGATTGTGTCAATTCATCCGGCGAACATAATGCGGCCCAATGATTGACCCGATCGAGGATTTGCTGATACAGGATGGGATTTGGCGACGGCGATTGCCCCGTGGCCCAACAAGCCGTACGGATTTTCATCGCTTCCAGTGCGCGATTTTCCGCGATCGGCGTATCGAGTAAATCATGAATTTCCCATAACGCTGGCCCAATCCCGATTCGCCTCGGTGCGACGCATTGCTGGAGTAATGCCGCAATCGCAGCGGCTTCATCCTGAGGCAATGGCGAATTAATCCAACTCGACCAAGGTTGCGAAAAAATCTGTTGTAACCATTGCGCTGAAGTTGGTGTCGGTTGTTGGAGAGCAGTCAGATTTGGGAATTGCACTAAATTTTCGACTAACGCCGTTGCGCCTAGCCCCAAGGTTTCATAGAGCCAGATTTGCAGTTTTTCCCGATCGCTAATCTTTAAAGGCTGAATGCAATCCACCTGCAACTGCATTGGCTGAGACTGAATCAGGTGATAGCCAATAATTCCATCAATGATCGGCAGATTCAATTCGCCTACCCAACGTGGCTGATCGTAGGCATGCAGAAACCGGAATGTTCTCTGTGGGAGTTCTCAGGCGAGCCCTGGAGGATACACGACCTTCAGGCGTGGCGGAAGCGGGGGTGCGGCTACTCCGTTTCGGGGCAGAGGATTTCGCCCCGGCACCCGGTCAGAAGGTCGCCGTGCCACTGTCGCCAACGGGCTGGCTTGGTGAAAATGGGTCGAAAACCGGCACGAACAAGGCTTTCGAG
>JBJORF010000117.1:0-11755 GCA_046049545.1 Cyanobacteriota bacterium
CGCATGAAAACAACGGCGGCACAACGGGCGGGATTGACTCAATCACCTTGGACTTGGCATGATCTCATTACCTATCCCACCATAATTTGACGCACTACCAAACAAAGTTTGGCAGTGCGGAGTTTATGTTGCTCCAGTTGGTTGATGCGTAGGCAGGGCAATCCTTCTTTGACTTCTGCAATCGGTTGGATCAGCGGTACTTTTGGCGGCAGTTTCGGATTCAGATAAATATTCAGCACTCGTTGTCGCTCGATGTTATACCCCAGAAAAAGGCAGTTTTCAGCTCCACATAGGAGATTGGGCTGCGACTCTTTTGCGGTTTGTCGGAGGCGCGTATCAATCAAATAAAGTTGCCCCATTTTCAACACTTGCATTTGACTGACATTAGCCTGAGTGTTCGGTTGAAGGTTTTCCTTGAGAATCTGCTGTTGGAAATCGATCGGTAACACTTCCGCAACTATCTGCCACCGCGTCTGTGCCTGCCCCCGGTAGAGCAAGAACAGACCAGGAATTAAAATTATGCTTGATAAAACTACAACCCGAAACTGCCATTTCATAGTGCCTCCAGGAATTATCGCTTCCTTGCTGCTTGTTCTTTTTGTATCAGTCGTTCAGCGATTTGAGCAGGAATACCCTTTTGCTTTAGCGTTTCCAGATTGACGGCTCCACCACCAGAACTAATCACCTTCCAGCGTTTGCCTTGCTTTATCAAAATCGACTGACCTCCCGCTTCATCCCATTGCCAAGTGGCGATCGCGTATTTTTCTTCCACGATCGTGCGTTGCACTACGGGTTGAATTTTGGGCTTTTGTTTGCCAAGAAGCTGTGAGATGGTTACTTTGCTAATTTCAGAATCCTTCTGGGCTGCGATTGGCTTCGCGATCGCTCGTTCAACTAGACTGGGCAGAACTTGAGTCACTGCAAGAATTGAAGAAAGCGATAACGTTGCAATCAAAATGAATATCCAAAAGCGTTTCATCGTTATATCCTCCGTTATTTAACACGATAAATTCGACTGGGTTCATTGCCATAAACACCACCAAAGTCAGTATCTGATTCCCAGCTAAAACGGGCTTTAGTGGAGGAATTGGACAGCACACGGGTACAGCCAGCATTCTGGCAAATCCCGATATGGCCTTGATTCCCGGCAATTACAATGTCACCCGCGACGGCTTTGCTTCGGCCAACTTGAATGCCTTCACCCCTTTGTAATGCCGCTTCAACCGATGGCACATAATCGGTGTTATCGCCGATCGTTTTGCCAATAGACTTTTTCAGCACCTTATTGACCGACCAAGCACAGGCTAGATTCCCACCGTCTGGGCCTGCGGAAGTATCCATACCGCGCATCTGTTGGGAAACTTGAGCAATCTTTCCCGGTTTATCACCGGCTGTGACCGAGCAAGATTTTCCTCCTTTGCCTGCGCTTTCATAATTGCGCCGTAGCTCTTGGCCATAGGTTTTTAAACTGAGTCGGCCATGAACGTCCGATGCCCCACCATCGATCGGGGCACCCGCACCACCAAAGTGAATCTGTCCAACTCGCTCAATCAGACGGCCACCGGAAAAGCCTTCCCGTTTAGCTTGCTGAATATTACGGCTTTGGTCAGCTTTGAAAATACTGTCCTGAGATGATGGTGGGAAGAAGCGATCGACCTCGGCCCCACTCAACGCCGCACCAGAATCAACTTTGGACAGGAATCCTGAACCACCACTTTGTTTGACGATCGCGGTACGGACATCCGATCTATAGGTCATGTATTGGTAACGGCCTAAACCTCGACCACAATTCCCATCGCCATCACAAACGTAACTTCCCACAGAACTATATCCACCTTCAATCCCAGAAAAAGCCTTGGCTAATGCATTGAAATCAACATCGCCAGAGCCTTCGCCACAAAGTGAATCATCACCGAGGAAATCAATCTCACCCCCTGGTAAAGCAGAAGCAGGAATTCCAAGTGCCCTCGCTCGTTCAATCACACCCTCTGGAATTGAAACCCCACTCGTTCCACCTCCTTGGTTATCAAGTAACCCCGTAAACATTGGCTGCTTCTCGTTGTAGTTGAGAAATGGTACTGGCCCCAAGAAGTATGGTGTACAGCCCAAGTCAGGAATACCTCGCTTGCAGATGCGGAAAAATAATGCAGTTGAGGCTTCACCCGATGACTCATCGACATCCCAGACAGCAACCTTGAACACATCACCAAAGGGATGACGGCCAGTCGGTTCCTTTCCAGCATTGACTGCACCCAGAATTCCAGAGCCACCTTTCACTTTTTGATATTTTCCCGAAATCCATTGTTTGCCGTAGAGTGCCGAATCACCAGCCATCTCAACATGGGCGCAGTTTTCCTTGCAAGCGACCTGAAATCCTTCCTCATGGCTACCGGAAATGGTATTGTTACGATCGCGTTCCTTCGCCCCATAAACCACATCCACCTTGCCAATCATACCGACTGCATTAATCGGGCTGGGCATTTGGGCTAGAGGCACATCGGCTAATCCTGGAACTCCAGCAATTTTGGTATTTTCCCAATTGGCCAGATTTTGCAGTGGTGCATTTTGCAGGCCAGGAATATCGGCGATCGCGAAGTTATCCAAACCTTTGCCCAGTTCACCTAAATTGAGTTGTCCCAATTCCGGCTGAGTTTGTAGCAATTGCCCCAGACTACTGTTGGGGTTGAATGGCGGAGTGCCGGCTTTCTTCAGCAGGGCATCGATCGCAGGCATCTGCTGAATTGACAAATTCCCCAGCCCTGGAATTGCGGCAACCAAATCATCAATTCTTTGCCAAGCGGCTGATTCTAGTGCTGAAAGTGCAACTTGTTGAACATCAAGGTGAGTGATTTGACCAATGCTGTAAAGATTGAAAATCTGTGGATACAGACTGGTTTGGAGATCGCCTAGTTTCAAATACTGATCGGGTGTTTGACCTGTAACCCAACTACGCGACAAGTTATAACCTGCGGCATTATTGACTTCTGAGCTTGATTCAAATCCGCCATCCCCCTGAATTGGTGGGAGCGATCGTAGGGTAATCTGTGACCAGTCTGGAATTCGCGCAAATTGATCACCAGAGGCGATCGAGGTAATTGGTAATGGATATTCTGGGGCAATACTGGCAACTGTCGGCAGGGCCAAAAACAATAGACAAACCAGCCATGCCATTATCCAAGCAAGAAATCTCATGGACTACCTCCGGAAACTTCGAGGTTTGCTTGTGGTGATGTTGACGATCGAACTTTGCGGCTTGCCAGTCGCAGGAAAAGCAAGCTGAAATTGATGGATATTTTGGTCGGTGACAATCGTTAGTAGTGGCGTTGCGGTTGTGGGCAGTCCATCGAAGTTGAGTGGCTTGATCCGTCGTAGATGAACGATTTGCGCCGCACAGGGCTTGTCTGGAGTCCGACAGTTCACATCATCGAAATCAATCGTGACTTGCGATGGGTCATCCAGCCATAGCCGCTGGACTTTCTCATTTGCTAGTCGAAAGTTAATGGTCGTGCCATGTCCCGGATAGAGTTGGATGATCGGCATCTCTACAGCTCTAGCCTCTGTGACAGAGCCAAAAATGCCCATAGAAATCCCTACGGCTGCGATGAGTCGTTTCATAATCGATGCCTCAAATTGTGGAAAAATAGATTAGAGCGGTAGTTGAATCGATTGGTTTACAAAGACTTGAACGGTTGTACCTGCTGCCAGATAACGAATCGGCGGACGCTGCCGAATTTCTTCAGCCGCACGTTTGTTGCGTTCTGAAATTGTGGTTAGGAGTGAGTCGGCACCGCCTTGGAGTGCTCCAGCAAGGACATTAGGGGATTGATTTTCTTGGGTGATGACAGTGCTGCCGTTGCCTGTTTGCACCCTGGTATTGGGTTGGATTAATTGACTCGATGCACCACGAATTGCACTCAACGCAAACTGCCCTGCATCCAATGCCGCCAATTCTTTGCCTTTGTCTTCAAACTGTTCAGCGATCAAGGGTTGACCTTGATTACCGCGAATTTGGATAGCTCCACTTGGGATTGTCATTTCCTTGGTTTGGCCATCTTGTTCCCAGGTGGCAGCCGTGGCCGAGAGTTGAACGCGACCTGTTTTCGAGACTCCCTCCACTCGTATCAACAGCTTGGCATTAGCTGGAAGTGCAGTTCTGCCTATCGAATCAGGAATTGCCTCTGCCAGCGAAATTGTAAATTGCTCACTGGACTTGCTATCATCCAACAGAACTGGCGTTTCTAAAGTGCCAACAGCATTGCTTCCAGCCATTAATTTAGCTGGAGCTAACTCAGTAGCAGCTTCGATCGTCGGCACGATATTCGGATTTGGCTGCTCCCAAGTGGTCATTGTTGCTTGTAACGGGTTAGGCGTTGGTTGATCATTTGAGAATTCCAGCTCCTGTATCTTTTCTGGTTGAACAGCACCGTAGCTGCCGACTCTAACTAATTGTTGCCAGTGTTCTTGGGGGTCGATGGCTTCTTCAACTTTTGGAGTTCGATCAATTGCTGAAGACCGAACGATAGAAGCATTTCTGGAAATCAGGGAAGATTCACGAACGGGAATTACTTCGGGTCGCACTACCGATGAACGTGGAATGGGTGCCGTCGCGATTTTGGGTGGTTCCGATCGAATTGCCACCGTGGAAGTGGGTTGAGACTTAGCTACTGTTGGCGCAGTCGCCGAAGGTTTAGCTGTGGGCTTTTGCACTGCCTTGATCGGCTTACTATTTGGCTGTTTTGCTAATTGTTTCTCGATTTTTGCTTGACCATCCAAGGCCGATTTTGCTTTGAGTCGGGCAATCTCTTGTTCCATCTCTGCCGTAGCTGTATCCGGCTTTGATGATGGCGACGACGGATTTTGAGTCGGTTGCCCCAGCGCCGTTTTACCTGGTTCAGCATGACCACCTCCATGAAGAAATGTGCCAGCAAGGGCAACGATCGGTAACAACAAAATCATTACCATTGCAAATTTCGGCAATGGCTTCATCCAAATAGGTCGCGCTGATTGATTCGATTCCACTGAGAATTCCGCTGGAGTAATCAGTGGCTGGTCCAAATCGGCTGTACCTGTGAGTTGGCGTAATTGATTGGTGTCCATCATTTCACCTCACGATCGAGCGGTCGGATTTCTTCGATTTGTACACCCCGCTCCAGCATTGAATAAACAATGCGTTGATAGTCGTTGGCTGGATTAGGGAGTGGATTTTGGGGTGGAGGAATCGCTTTGACGAAGAAGGTGCGGTTGAAGGGAATCGATTTACCCGCAGGATTGGCATTGTCGAAGACGATCCGAGTTGCAACCATATCGACTCGCCAACGACCTTCTCCCACGGATTCCGGTGCCGATAGATTCTGTGGCACCAATACCCCGGCTACTTGCCCTTGAAACACCTCCTGAGGAACAATCTCCGTCGCTAATTGCTGGACAAACGTATCGCGAAAATTAGACGCTAATAGAAACGATGACTCCCAAGCAGTTTGTGGAATGCGCTCCTGTTTACCAGAAACGACTTTGCCTGGATCAATATCAGCCTTATCAGTGCCGGGAGGCTTGCCCCAAGTAAAGGTCATGACGGCCCAATCGGAAATCGTGCGACGAATCACCTCTGGTTCACGATAAGTATAAGCGGATGGCCTAACGGTAAAGGCTTTCCCATCCACCTGCTGGACTAGCGTTGGGGGCTTTTGTTTCGCCAACTTGGAAAAGGAAATGCCCAGCCAGATTGTTCCCACTGATAATATGATTGTCGCGATCGACAATCCCGCAAAAGCCATTGGCAGAATGTCACTAGAGTCAACCCGAAAGTGATTAGCTTTGTGTTTGAGTTCAGAGATTCGCATAAATCACCTCCCTGATGTTTATTTAATCGGCAAGAATGAAGTTCCTACAGAAACAAGTCGGGTTACACCACCAGAAACACCTCGGAAAACTGCCATCCCGCCCCCCGTTGCTAGGGCTAACGCCAAGACAGGAGCCAGAATACTCAACAAGAGTAGAAAACCAATATCGGCTGAGGATTGAGCATCAGCGGCGACAACTACAGTAGCGGCCAACCCGATAATGACGTTGTAGGAAAACTTGGCCAGTCCCAAGCTAAAAAAGCCAATCAGCCAAGCCCAAATCGGTCTGGTTGACATCGGAATCATCGAACCCGCCGCCGCGATCGGGCCAATCAATCCGGTGAGCAACATCGATAACTCAATCAGGTTAGCAAACGCCCATTGAAAACCCTTGAGAATTGACTGTGCTGCCGCTTGTCCGGCTGTGGCAAGTAAACTTTCGCTCACCATCTGTCCTACGAAGCCATTGATGTCTACGAAGTCCTTCTTGCTAGCTTCTTGGGTAATGCGTTGGTTAATTGCATCCACCCTGGCTTTCAACCGTTGGAATCCAGCAGTCAGCCAGCCTTTGGATTGGTATTCTCGATCGATAATCGCTGCCGATCTTTTTCCGGCTTCTTGAAAGCAATCGATTTGCGCTTTGCCTTCCTTGGCCTCACATTCGGCATATTGTTGCTGAATCAAAGTCTTGGCCTGCTGGGAGACAATCACATCATTGAGCGCTTCCAGCATCGAGACTTCGCCGACTTGCACTTCCAGAACGGTTTTAGTTTGGTCATTGATGATATTGCGAATACTGAGAGTCAGGCTTCCGAGCATCTTACCGTTGTTGAATAGCAGGATGAAAATCACGAGTACCCAAATTACGTTGGGCATTGCGGGTAAGATGCCGCGTTCGATCGCTTCTTTAATCCATTCCAAAGCGAAGAATAGAAATGCACCGACCAAAATCACAGCCGCGAATTTATTGATACCGAGGTACAGCCCATTCGCTCCGTTGAAAATATCCAACCAACGTTTATCCCAAGCCTGTTGTACATTCTGGACTTGCTGAATGCTATCCTCAATGATGCTCCGACCACCTGTTACCTGTGCGAGAATTGTCATTTTTGACCTCCCTGCTGATTGGTGCGAAACAAGCCAGGAATGTAGACTTCCGCCTGAGTTGCACTGCTGAGTTCGATTTGGCGTACAACCCGTTCACGACGGTTGGTTTCGTCGATACCCTCACTGACGTTGGCGGAGAGTTGGGCGATCGTGCCCTGCATTTGCTGCAATCGTAATAATGCCGTTTGATTCTCCGCTGTCAGCTTAGATTGATTGCCCAGAATCCCCGCTAGCGAGGCGATTTGCTTTGCTTGGCTCTTCATCACGTCTTGAGTTGCTGTTTGCCCTTGGGCATCTTGAGCGAGTTTCTGAGCCGTCTGTGTGCTTTGCTGATTGCTTTGCACGATCGAACCCGTTTTCTTCACCTCCTGTTCAATCCATTTCTGGCCTGTTTTTCCCAACACCGGAGCCGCAGTCGCACGAGTCATTTCTTGATCGTAAAGGTTTGCCGTATCGCGCTTATTCACGATCGGGTTGACGGTCAATACCCCAGGACTGACAGCCGTTTGCGTCGTTCTCACTTCATAGGGATCGGGTAGTTGAGAATCAGATGTCGGTGAACTAGAACTACTATTTGCCCCACCTAAAACGCCACCCAAATCACCTTTCAAAACTTGATTGAGAATTTCGTTTCCCTTCTGGATTTGTTGGTCAACCTGCTCCATCGGGTTGCTGATTGTCTGACCAATCCACTTTTGCCAGTCATCACCAATGCCACCAGGCAATAGCGAAGCTGTCGCCGCACTGACACCTAGAATCGGTAGAACGGTCGCGATCGTAATTCCAATTAAATAACGTCGTTTCATTTCAACCTCCGTAAATGCGGAAATGATGTGTCAGCAAATTCGCGAACTTCAGACGTGGATGCGATCGTATCCATTGATTTCCCGGCCCGAACGGTTGCAGCATAAGCGTTAGCAAATGCTGCATAGCCTTCAAACTTGTTGGAATGTTTGGCAAGAACACGATGTCTAGCCCGCTGTTCTTTTTGGTTATTGGCGACAGCGCCGAGTAGTTCTGGCGAAGGATGATGACTGCATTCAACTAATCGCGCATCCGCATCCAATAGCCAATGGGAGCAAAGCCGGATTGGATCAGTCCGAAATGATTCATCGGTGTTGGGCATTAGCACTGCTGGATCGTAGCCGAAGAACTTTTCGTAGGACGGTAATGAGTTGGGTTGAATTGCACCAATAATGCGGGTATTCAGGTTTTGCAGGATTTGCGAACCCGCGATCGAATTGGCAATGGTATCCGGGTCTTGCCCGATAATCAGCGGACGAATTCCTGACTTCGCACCGTTGGCGCAGACTTGACCGATGATTTGGGCGATGCCGTTGTACTTGAACAGGATAGGACTTTCATCGATCGCCAACAATGAATCTGTCACTTCAAGAGCTTTACGAAAAGCCATTGATTGGGCTGATAGAGCCAGCACTGCCGCTTCGATGTTATCGCCAACATTCCGTAAGGCAAATACCGTTAGCTTGGCATCAGTCCGAATCGTTGAAGGCTGAGAAATTGCTTTCCCCACCCGACTGGTCAACCATCCCTGAAGTTCAAGGATAATTGTCGCTGTCGCCTCTCGCACCGATTCTGATTCCACGCCTAGATCAAGCCGTCGGATGGACTCGACAAAATCAACCAGAGTAGGCATTTGAAACCAAGCATCAGTATTGAAACCCACTTCAAAAGCCCGATCGTACCGCGCTTGAAATGCCGAGTCGGCAAAGAATGCCGCCAGTCCTTGCCAGAGAACCGTATGCACTCGTTTACCCAGTTGTCCCTCAGTCTCCGTCCCCATCACCATTGTGTTGAGCGCTTTGACCAGGAATTCCTTGTAATCATCAAGTCGTTCCGATCGTTGCTTCTCCGGTAAATGCCGCAGGTCAGGAATCTGAAACAGATTATTCGACTCAGATCCAATATCAAAATAAGCGCCAGCATCCCCAAAGAACTTGACCAAATCCGTGTAGGTCGTTGTTCCGTCTGGTTTTGGATAATCCAGTGAGATGACGTTCATTCCGTTGGCGATCGCCCAAACGAAAATCTCCGAGGCTAATACTGATTTCCCACTTCGGGTTTCACCGAAAATGAGAATGCCCCGATGCTTGCCCACAAAGTCAATATGCAACGGCATATTCCCCTGTCGCGTTAGTAGTTCCAAACCCTTGGAATCGACCGATCGAGTGCAAGCCAATGGCATCAGACCCGGTGCTTCATTGGTCAAATACATCTGTCGGCGACCGTCATTGAGCAAATAGCCATCTACAACGGGTAAAGACCTGAGCCACAACTGCCAAGCAATCTCCGTCTCCCGAATGAAATCCCCTTGGGGAAACGCATTCGTCAACTTCTGGCAAACCTCATTCAACGTAGTCGGATTATCACGATGCACCAACGCAATCACCGAAACCCAAATGGGTAAAGAACCTTCATAGATTTTCTCCTGAGCTTCTACCCCCTTTTTCGCCCGCATCTGCGAAGCTACATCGACATCCTTGAAGACAGTTGCTCGGTGCATGGCCGTGTAACTTTGGCGAGTTAACCGCTGCAAAGTCATTCGCGCCATTGTTCGATCAGCAGCGGCCAACTCGCAAATAAACTCACAATCGGGAAACTGTGAAATCACCTGCCACAGGTAATAAAGCTGATGCTCCGGGCTGACAAAACCAGGGGGCTTGGATTCCAACGCCACGGCACCAACGAATTTATTTTTGAGATACACCCATTCGCGATCGGCCTTTGGATGCGTTGGCATTCCTGCCTCACCGCGAATCATCACACTCATGGTATGATGCGGGTCGTTAATCACCTCCGATAATCGGTTCTCTTCGAGGTTCAAATACTGCGGGATTTCTGGGGCCGATCGATGATTGAACTGTGACCAGAGATAGTCCCACAAATCCTCAGCGGTCATGGGAGTTGCTTGTAAACCCATCCGAGTGTTGAGTTGTTGTTCCCAATGGAGGTACCCATCGCTAAATCCCTGAGTCAGCAATTCGCGATAGTGAGTCTCCTGTCGTTCCTCCTTTAATCCTTTGAACGTATCGTATTGGTGAACAACCCAAGCTAAACTCTTTTCAATTTGGTCTTTACTGCGTTCCCCTGGCGCGATTGTATAGGTCGCAAACAGATAAATCTGCTTGGGTTGTCGTTCTCCTCGTTGGCTGAGTTCTCTAGTCAATCGCTGCTGGGAAAGTAGAAGGAACTGGCTTTCTAGACTTTGATTTGGGTGAATCAAGTCAGCGAGTTCCGATTGTCGAGCTTGGTCATCGGCGAACGATCGCAGGTGAATTCTCAATCGATCGTTGGGCCGAAACCCTTTCAATCCTTCCTCCAACCGTGATAAAGCGACCTTAGCTTGACCTTGGGATAACAGCGTATGAATGCCATCGGCTCGAAAGCCAAACACCAACGAAAACTGGTTTCCATGTCGTAGCAAGTAAGCCCCCACATCCCGTCCACGCAATGATAGACGGCAGATGCATTCTAATTCTGATTCATCCTCGAAGGGCTTGAATCGATAGCGTTTATTGCCTATTCGATGTTTCGTTTGAGTCATAACCAGCCTCGCGTAAACAGCATTGATAATCGAGATGTCCGCGCTTCCAGTCCGGGACACCTTGGAATTTATGTGTGAATCGCCAAGTCTTCTCGCCCACAACTACCCACCAACTGGCAATGCCCCAAATACTCAGGAGCAAAAACCAAGTGAAGGGAACCCGTAAAATCAGGACAAACAGGACATAGAACCCAAATAGGATTCCAGCGGAAGGAGCGAGAAGATTGGCGGGAATTGGCCCAAGACTGGGTTGCTGCCCCAGACTTTGATTCACGGGACGGAACTGCCGACCAGTATCACGTTCCGACATCGGTTATCCTCCCGCAGTACCACCTGTTCCGCCGCCGAAAAATAATGAACTCAAGCCTTCAACGACCACGACAGCGGCAATAACGATGAAGGCATTTTGCATCAGCGGTTGCCATTGCTCACCCCGTTGAGCTTGGTAGACCGCAAATAGGACAAAGCCGACTGCCGAAATCCAGACAACGACGCGCAGTAAACCAAACATAAATTTGACGATACTGGCATCGAGGTATTGCCCAAAAATGCTGTTGGTCTGTTGTTCAGCTTTATTGAATAGCTGGGCATGGGCTGGGTCGCCGTGAAGCGCGATCGCACAAAATACCAATGTCCCACCGAGAATAGCGATCGTTCGCATTCCACCGATTTTCTGAATCCAGGGATGCAAAGCAATTTGGGGATAGCGGAGATAAAGTAATACAGCCACTAGCCCTACATAGAGCAACAGGGGCGACTGCATCACGAGAAAATCTGTTGAAACGAAACAACAAGCTAGAGCCAGCATTGAAGATGCCGTAACACCAGTCAATCTGACCCTGCGTAAAGGCGCAGAGTAATTCATTGTGAAAGTCCTAAATGGTTCAAAATGTCAAAATTCTCAGGAAGTTCTTTGACTTCCAGCAGCTACGTAATTTTGTGTCGCAGATTTATCGAGTTGCTTATCCGTATACTGAGGCATAAATCGGCAATCTGCGCGATTCGTAAGGTTCTCTTTATGATTGCTGAAAATACTTTCCTATGGTCTTTGCGAATTGATACTAAGATATTTATAAAATGACCAATTCCGATAAATGTAAATTTTCTATTGTATTCCGTCTAAAACATCTATTTGGATTCTTACAAGATTTTAACAGAGAAATCTTATAGTGCATTGGAAGAATTGGCTGCTAAAAAAGAACAAGATGTTTTAAAGGAAATTGATAATTTGAAAAATAAATTA
>JBJORF010000118.1:0-11578 GCA_046049545.1 Cyanobacteriota bacterium
ACCACGCGCTTCTTTAATTTACGCTGCCCTTGCTACGAGACCGATGTCACAACATCCTGGTTGGGCCGGGCTAGCGTCCCCTCAACATACAAGGTTGGGCAACGCCCAACACCCACACATCTCGCAACCAAAAATCACCCCAAATCACCCCACCACCCCAAACCGTCCGGAAAAGCCTCCTCCCAACGGAAAAATAAATTGGCAAACCTGATACCCATAGCCCACTTTTTACCCAACAGCGCCACCCAACGCGCTAAATTAGACAGGGCATTTGGTGAACCTTTTCCGCCCGACACAAACCATGGACGATCGCAAGCTCGAAACAGAATCCACCCCAAGCTCCGAAACCCCGGAACTCCCGGAGCCGATCGCGATCGCCGAAGCTGACCTCGCTGCCCTGACCCAAGCCCCGGCAAAACGCGATCGCGCCGCCACCCTCCAATGGCTGAGGCAACGCCCCGGCGCGATCGGTCGTTGGGCCACTGCCCGACCTTGGCTCGCCCTGCCGATCCTCGGTGTTTTCCCCGCGATCGCTTGGCATCTCGATCGTACCCGCCCCCCCGAGCCACCCCAATCCGCCGCGATTGCCACGCCCCAAGCCACGCCCCTCGGGGCACTGATGCAACCCGCCACCTCCGGGCAACCTTTGCCGCAACCGACGATCGGCCCTGACGGCAAACCGATTCCCACCGCCAGCCCCACCGCCAGCCTCAAACCCGTCGATCTCAACCAGCTCACCCCCGAACAAAAAGCCCAAAACGCCCGCGCCAAAGCTGCCCTCCTCGGAGCCGCCGCCCTCGTCGATTCCCAGATCGAAATGCTCGTCGCGATCGTCACCAAAGCCCCAGCGATCGCCATCGGCGGTGCTAGCCCCGTTGAAGTCTCCGATGCCAGCGGCAAAGTGCTGTTCAACCTCGCCGCGAACGAAATCTACACCGCCCAACCAACCAACAGCGGCATCACGATCGGCGACCAAACCCTCCCCAACGAACTCTATTTCAACGCCCCGCAAACCGGAGTCGTGATCGTCAGCGGTCGGCCCTATCGCGGTCGGATGCGGATGGTGATCCAGCCCGACGGCCTCTGGGTCGTCAACCAAGTCAACATGCGCAACTACCTCCAGAGCGTCGTTGCCAGCGAAGTTTCGCCCAACTGGGGCAAAGAAGCGCTCAAAGCCCAAGCCGTCGCCGCCCGTTCCTACGCCCTCACCTACTATTTCAAACCGGTCAAAAAGGACTTCTATCACCTGGGCAATGACGAGTATTACCAGGTCTACAGCGGCATCGAACGGGAAGCCGCCGAAACCAACGCCGCTGTCGATGAAACCTCCGGCGAATACGTCAGCCACAAAGGGGGCATCGTCGAGTCGCTTTATGCGGCATCGGATGATATTGTCATGGAAGCCTTCCAAGGCAAAGGCATGAGCCAACTCGGAGCCAAAGCCCTTGCCAGCCAAGGTTATAAATACGAGCAAATCCTCAGCGGCTATTACCCCACGACCTCCGTGGGCAAGATCGTTCAGGAGTTTTAGAAATTGCTTTTTAACAAAAGACCGTGGATTCAATCACAGCGAAAACATGTAGGTTGGGTGAAACAACGTGAAACCCAACATCTTCGGATTGTTGGGTTATGCTTCGCTCCACCCAACCTACCCGGATTATTTAACTCACATTCCAAACCGATTCAACCCCTCCGCTAACGGCGATCGCCGTTGATCACCTCCCTTCAGAGCCGCCCCATGCAAGCAGACCTACCTTACGAAGAAGCATTTTCCGAAGCCTCGCAAGACTACAGCGATCGCTTTTCACTCATCCCCACCGCCCCAGCAGGCTATAAGTCCGGCTTCGTCGGCATTATTGGCAGGCCAAACGTGGGAAAATCGACGCTGATGAATACGTTGATCGGCCAGAAGATTGCGATCACGTCCCCGATCGCCCAGACGACGCGGAACCGGCTACGTGGAATCCTCACCACTGATCAAGCGCAGATTATTTTTGTCGATACACCGGGCATTCACAAACCCCACCATCAACTCGGTAAAGTCCTGGTGCAGAACGCGCGGATTGCGATCCAGTCGGTGGATCTCCTGCTATTTGTCGTGGATGGCACGGCGGAACTCGGCGGTGGCGATCGCTACATCGTGGAACTGCTGACCAAAAGCGAAACCCCCGTGATCATCGGCATCAACAAAACCGACCTGCAACCAGAAGCTCGCCGCGCCGAAATTAATGCCAGCTATGAAGCCATGGCCGCCGAACAGGGTTGGCCGATCGTGCAATTCTCGGCCCTGACGGAATCCGGCCTACCCGACCTGCAAGTTCAGCTCATCGATCGGCTCGATCCCGGCCCCTACTATTACCCGCCGGATCTCGTCACCGATCAGCCCGAGCGCTTCATCATGGGTGAACTGATCCGGGAGCAAATCCTGCGTCTGACTCGGGAAGAGGTGCCGCATTCAGTGGCGATCGCGATCGAGCAAGTTGATGAACAGGACAATATCACCAACGTCTTCGCCACGATCAACGTCGAGCGCGACTCCCAAAAAGGCATCCTGATCGGCAAAAAGGGCACCATGCTCAAGGAAATCGGCACCGAATCCCGCAAACAGATCCAGAAGCTGATCGCCGGGAAAGTGAATCTCCAGCTCTTCGTCAAAGTTCAACCGAAATGGCGACAGTCCCGCACTCGCCTGTCGGAATTGGGCTATCGAGTGGAAGAAGAATAATAAACCTAAAAAATCCGCCTAGCCAGCCAGTCGTGCGGGTTCCGTACGAGTTTCGCGATCGCCAATTTCCCCATCCCAAGCCGTGATGAATTCGACCAGCCAATCTTTGATGTGATGGGTGGCACGGCAGTCATCCTCGTTATAAATCACGATCGAATTGAGGAACGATCTGTCCTGGGTGCTGAGCCATTGGTCATACCAATAGATCGACTGCGCCCCGTTGGCACTGGAATCGCGCCAATCGAAGCCCATCCAGCGGGCAATATTTTTCAGGGCGTAGCTTTCAACGGGAAGGGTGACGGCATTGGTGACGGTCACGTGCAGATCATAAAATCGCTTGAGCAACGGTTGAATGCGGGTTTGGGGGGTATCGTAGCGCTTCGCCAACTTACTGATCGTCTGCACTTCATAGGGACAAAAATGATAAATTGGGGCGGTCGGATATTGCCAAACAAAATCCAGAAACCTCTCCCACACCGCCGCTTCATCCTCAGCTCGGTCGGCTAAAAACGGATGAAACTCCGTCGTATTTTGCATCCGATCGACCAGCAGCACGCCATGGAGATAAATCAAGTCCACCGAAGGTTCTGATTCAATATCGAAGTACAGTTCGATCGGGGCGGAGGGCAGTTGAGTCTGCAAAAAGCTGCGCTGCTCAGTGTGATCGGGAAATCCTTCCGCTGGCAATGCCCGATCGTGCAAGGTCGCCGCTGCCTGCCGCGCCAATCGCTTCGCCGCTTCAAGACCAAACCCCGGCAATGTTTCCAATCGCTTCGGCGAGAGGGCAGCCAGGGCTTCGAGGGTGGTGACTTGGAGTTTTTGGAGTTCGGTGTAGCGGCCTTGGGTGACTCCGGGGAGCAGCGACAGATGTTGGTCGGTCGTGGCTTGGTCGTAGCAATGACTGTACCAATGGCAGAGGGCACAGCGATTGCGGGAGATAAAGACTTCTGGGGCGATCCTCCCCCGCACCATCGCTAAACAGCCTTCCACGACTTCTTCGAGGCGCGGCAGCATCGCCCACAGGTCGATCGCGTATAAGCCCTTGTCTTTCAGATTCAGAAAAGCTTCCTCCGGCCAAGCGCCCTGAACTGCCGCGAGCACTCGGGTGTGATAGGCCAAGACAACCTGGTATTCGGTTTTGGCTCGTTTACTGAGTTTGATTTCCTGGGGGACGTAGAGCCAATCGCCGAAGTCTGAAATTCCCGGCTGCTTGACCAGCAAATCCGGCACGCTCAACCAAGTCACGCCATCCACAACTGTCAGCAAAATCGGTTGATAAATCGTCTCGATGCCCTGGCGCATCAGTTCGACCGTTTTCTCAAAGCCCGTTTGCCAATCCCCGGAAGTGAAGCTGGGCCGCTGATATTCGACCGCTTCTAGGAGCGATCGGTGGTTGCCTGCACTGTCTTGAAATAGCTTTTGTAAATAATCACTGGGCGCATCCTTCTGGCTCGAATCACCATGGACATCGAGGAACGCGCGACGGTCACAGCGCTGATAGTTCAGTAGCATTTCAGCGGTTAGCAACATTCTGATCTCAGCAACCTGAACAGCAGACAAGTTAAGTTAGCTTTTGTTTGAGCTGGCTTGGGTTTACGCAGTTGGCTTTAGTGTAATCCAGATCCGCAAATTCGGGGGAATTAAGTTGATTTTTGCCAAGGCGGTTCAGACCCATTTTCGGCAAATTCCTTGACGATCGCGATTCAGGCTACAGTAATGATTCATCGCAATGCTCCACAGTCGCTTCCTCGCATCGCTATGCTGACCATCTTGACTGCCCAACGCGAACAATTTCCTTACCTCGATCGCTACGCCTATTTCAATTATGGTGGTCAAGGCAGCTTGCCTGGGGTCGCGATCGATACAATGCACCAGACCCAAATCGCGATGCAGGAGATTGCACCATTTTCGATCGCGGCGAATACCTTCATGAACCGGGAAACGGCAGCGCTGCGATTGTTAATGGCAGCGGAATTAGGCGTGCCAACTGCCAGCATGAGCATCGTCGAAAACACCACCGTCGGCTGCAACATCGCCCTCTGGGGGATCGACTGGCGACCGGGCGATCGGCTTTTGCTTACGGATTGTGAACATCAGGGCATCATTGCCACGGCCCAGGAATTGCAGCGACGCTACGGCGTGGCGATCGATGTTTGTCCGATTTTGCCCGCTGTCGCTCAGCCTGACGACGACCTTGGGGCGATCATCGCCGAGGCGATCCAACCCGGTACGCGCATGGTTGCCCTCAGCCACGTGCTTTGGAATACAGGCGCGGTGCTGCCATTGTCGGAAATTGTGGCCTTTTGCCGATCGCGCGGGATTTTCACGCTGATTGATGCGGCGCAATCTGTTGGCGTTCTACCGCTGAACTTGACGGAACTCGGCGTGGATTTTTATGGGTTTACCGGGCATAAGTGGTGGTGCGGGCCACAGGGTGTGGGGGGCTTATACGTTCGCCCCGAAGTGCAAGCGCAACTCCATCCCACGTTCATCGGCTGGCGATCGGTGACTACCGATGCCCAAGGCCATCCCCAACGCTATCAACCCCAAGCCGATCGCTACGAAGTCGCCACCTCTGCCGTGCCGCTGTTCACCGGATTGCATCAGGCATTGGAACTGCACCGCAAGTTTGGGTCAGCTAGCGATCGCTACGAATTGATCAAACAAAATGCCTCGCGGCTTTGGCATCAGCTTCAGGCATTGCCCCAGGTGCATTGCCTCCGGGCGACACCCCCCGCATCAGGACTCGTGGCCTTCCAACTCGAATCCGGCGATCACAAAACGGCGGTTGCCCAGTTGGAAGCCGAGGGCATTTATCTCCGGCAATTGCTGCATCCCAATTGTCTGCGGGCCTGTACCCATTATCTGACCACGACAGCGGAAATCGATCGGCTGGTTGAGGCGATCGCCCAGTTGTAAGCGATCGCCCTGGCATTCAAGAAATTTGTTCAATAGAATGAAATCAGCGCCGTCACTTCTAGCGCTTTAGCGCCATCATGCGATGACCCAAACCCCCATCCCACCTATTGATCGGTCGTCAGGAGCCGAAGTTATCAAAGGCTTTCCCGACCATACCCAATTGCCCGATCGGGACGATAATTTTGTGAAAAATTTCCATGAACATCCTCAGAGCGTCCTGTTGACGGACTCGCTCACGGATTATCTGGCTGAACGCCACCCTGAAGGTGATTACGCGATCGGGCAAGACTGCGGCATCTACTGGCGTGAAACCGATCCGCCCGAGCGGGGAGCCGCAGCCCCGGATTGGTTTTATGTGCCTGGGGTGCCGGCGAAGTTAGATGGTCAGATGCGTCGCTCCTACGTGATTTGGCGGGAATTTGTGGCACCGACGATTGTGCTGGAATTTGCTTCTGGGGACGGCAGTGAAGAGCGTGATCGTACGCCCTATAAGGGCAAACAATGGGTCTATGAAATGGTGATTCGGCCTTCCTACTATGGGATCCTGAGCATTACCACCGGGGAGCTGGAAATGTTCCATATCTATGATCGTCAAGCGCACTCGATTCCGCCAGATGCCCAAGGCCGCTATTTTCTGCCTTTGATGGGAATCACGATCGGTATTTGGGAAGGCGCATACCAAAATCAGCAGGGCAAATGGCTCCGTTGGTGGAACGCATCCGGCGAATTATTGCTCACGGGTCAGGAAAAATCCGAGCAAGAGAAGCAGCGGGCCGAGCAAGAGAAGCAGCGGGCCGAGCAAGAGAAGCAGCGGGCGGATGTAGCGCAGTCGGAAGTCGATCGGCTCGCGGCAAAACTCCGCGCTTTAGGCTTGGATCCGAATGGGGATTAGTGGAAGCGGTGATGGGGACGGTGCGCGATTCGATCGTCAAGAAGATCGTGCAAAACAAAGATTGATCAGTAGGATAGGGAGGCCAATTTTGGTTCCTGATTGCTGCCCCTATGACTGCTAAACTCCCCACTGCTGTCCCTCTGATGCATCTTGATCAGGCCCTCCAGTTGATCGAGCAAGTTGAACAGATGCATCCCCAAGCCACCGCTTACGAAATCGCCAATCGTCTGCGCGGCCATACGAAGACAGACTATACGACGCGCTTTTGGGCTTGGACAACGGGTTTTAAGCAGGATTTTCGGGATTCGCAGTTGAATGGCCCGATCGATTTGGCGAATGAACCGACGGATTTTGCCCACTTCATTGCGGCACTGTCGGATCAGGTCAATCAACCGGGCATTAACCTCTCAGATCTGACCCAATGGACGGCAGACTATACTTCCTGGGCCGGGGATATTGGTTCAGCGATCGTCACCTACACCCGACAACCGCAGCAGTTCACCTCAGTCATGGAAGCCTTCGATCGCTTTGCGGGCGATCTGGATCATGCCGCTAATATTGCTGCTTACTTAGTCGGCTATAGTTTGAACCGTGATCCCAAGCTGAAAATTTCCCAAGCCCTGAGGAATTATCATGCCGATGATTTCGATCGGCATGTTGTGGCTTTTGTGACGTTGCGCTTTGGCGACACTGACCCTGCGCCCCAGGTGCGTAAGGCGATCGTCGGGTATCTCAATCTGGCGAGTGATCAAGGACTTTGGGGGCAACTGCGCGGTTGGTTTGGGCGGGGTGCCAAGGGCAAAGCCTACAGCGAGACCGAAATTAACCACGGCATTGCCCACTTCCTCAATTTTTTACAGCGCAAAAGCCGGGTCGTAGTCTGAGGCAGTTACGGGTTTCCAGGGATTTGATCTAGATTGATGCTTAATGTGTAGCCCTGAATTGCATCCTTGCGGGTGGAAGCGACGATCACTTGATAGCGATCGTCGGCGGGCAAAGTGAAATTGGCGCGGGTGATCGCGGGACTACTGGTCGCAACTCCCGTAATCACTCGGGCACCGCGACTGTTCACCACCGTAAATCTTGCCTGGGCGCGACTGTCGAGCTTAATCGCGATTCTTTGGCCGCGTTTGCCGTTGAACGCATGTCTGACTTTTTGATCGGGTTTTAGTTTGCCTCGGTGAATCCCCAGGTTCAGATCAATCACTTCAGGCTGTGCGGTTTTGAAGACCAAGCCCCAGTTACGAATTGCGAGTTCCAAGCCATTGCCGTTGGCGCTGGCGAGGATAAAGCCGTTGGGCCTTTGGGGATCGGCTTTTATGGATTCGAGAAATTCGATCGGCAGGTTCTCGATGCGCTGCGCTTCGGTAAAGTCGGGATTGCTGAGGCAGACGACGGGGCTACCGTCGGGATGGTAGGCGATGTAGAGACTTTTAGGTGTATCGGCGATCGTGAGCGGAAATCGCTCTCTCAGAACCAAACCATCGTCGCCTTTCGCCGGGAGCGGTTGGCATTGGAAATCAAAGAAGGCGGGAACGGACATTGCCAAGCCTGGTGATACGGTGGTCAAGCTCAATCCGATCGCGGCAGCAATGGGCGTAAGTCGTTGCATGGTGTGGGTGACGATATTTCCTCCAATGTAGCATTTACCCCGTGCGGGATCGTCGGTTGATGGCTCCACCAACGTGGTACCGATCGCACCAACGTGGTACCGATCGCACCAACGTGGTACCGATCGCACAAACTTTTGGCGGGAATGTCGAAAGGGATCCCTTTTCCTGAATAATGAGGGTTGGTCTTTTGCAGACCCGAAGAAGTGTTGCTGGAATCTGGCATAATCTGAATAAGTATTAATGCTTATTGGTATACAGTTTTGATTCTGTGCCAAGCGTCTGCCCAAATCCTGCATCCTGCTGTCAATCCAACAGAACCCAAGAAATATCATGGTCGTTGCAACCCAATCTCTGGAAACCTCTTGCATCAATTCGATTCGCTTTTTAGCAGTCGATGCGGTCGAGAAAGCTAAATCTGGTCACCCCGGTCTCCCAATGGGTGCGGCTCCCATGGCATTTACCCTGTGGGACAAGTTCATGCAGTTCAACCCCAAGAATCCGAATTGGGTGAACCGCGATCGGTTTGTGCTGTCGGCGGGCCACGGGTCGATGTTGCAGTATGCGTTGCTGCACCTGTTTGGCTATGACAGTGTGACGATCGAAGACATTAAGCAGTTCCGTCAGTGGGGTTCGCGCACACCCGGACACCCGGAGAACTTTGAAACGGCGGGGATTGAAGTGACGACGGGGCCGCTGGGACAGGGGATCTGTAACGGTGTGGGTTTGGCGATGGCCGAGGCGCACATGGCAGCGACGTTCAATAAGCCGGACTGCACGCTGATCGACCATTACACCTACGTCATCCTCGGCGATGGTTGCAACATGGAAGGGGTGTCCGGTGAAGCCTGCTCCTTGGCGGGTCACTTGGGTCTGGGTAAGTTAATTGCCCTGTACGACGACAACCATATTTCGATCGATGGCGACACTGAAGTGTCCTTCACGGAAGATGTGGGTAAGCGCTTTGAGGCTTATGGTTGGCAGGTGTTGGTCGTTGCAAATGGCGATACCGATACGGCGGCGATCGAAGATGCCATTAAGCAGGCGAAGGCGGAGACTTCCAAGCCGACCTTGATCAAAGTGCGGACGACGATCGGTTATGGTTCCCCGAATAAGGCGGGTACTGCGGGCGTTCACGGTGCGGCTTTGGGCGGCGATGAAGTGATGGCGACCCGTCAGCAGTTGGGTTGGACCCATGAGCCGTTTGTGGTGCCGGATGATGCGAAGGCGCATTTTGCGAAGTCCATTACGCGCGGTGCGGAAGCGGAAGCGGCTTGGAACAAGACTTGGGAAACCTACAAGTCGAAGTACGCCGAAGATGCGGCCCGGTTCGATCGTCAGATCAACTACAAACTCCCCGACGGTTGGGAAAAGTGCTTGCCGACTTACACGCCGGAAGACAAGCCCCTCGCGACTCGTCAGACTTCCGAGAAGACCCTGAACGCGATCGCCAATGCGTTGCCGGAATTGATCGGTGGTTCCGCTGACTTGACCCACTCGAACTTGACCCAGCTCAAGGGCTTTGCGGACTTCCAGAAGGGTTCCTACCACGGTCGTAACCTGCGCTTCGGGGTGCGGGAACACGGGATGGCGGCGATCTGTAACGGGATTTATCTGCACAAGACGGGTTTGATTCCGTTTGGGGCGACGTTCTTGGTGTTTGTGGACTACATGCGGGGTGCGCTGCGCTTGTCGGCCTTGGCGGATACGCAAGTGATTTACGTCTTGACCCACGATTCGATCGCTCTGGGTGAAGATGGCCCGACCCACCAGCCTGTGGAAACTTTGGCTTCCCTGCGTTCCATGCCGGGTAAGTTGCTGACCTTCCGTCCGGCGGATGGGAACGAGACTTCCGGGGCTTACAAGATTGCCGTGGAGCGGCGGACGACTTCTTCGGTGATGGCGATGACGCGTCAGGCGTTGCCGCATTTGCCGGGTTCGAGCATTGAGGGTGTGGCGCGTGGTGCTTACATTGTCGATGGCGATTTGGATCTGCCGGACATCATTTTGATTGGTACGGGTAGCGAAGTTAGCCTTTGCGTCGATGCAGCGAAGAAGTTGCGCGAAGACGGGAAGAAAGTCCGCGTGATTTCGATGCCTTGTATGGAGTTGTTTGAAGAACAGCCCCAGGATTATAAGGATGCGATTTTGCCGCCAGCGACGAAGAAGCGGTTGGTCGTGGAAGCGGCTTCGAGCTTCGGTTGGCACAAGTATGCTGGGGATGAAGGCGATATCGTCAGCATCGATCGGTTTGGGGCTTCGGCTCCGGGTGGCACGTTGATGGAGAAGTTTGGCTTCACCGTTGAGAACGTGGTCGCGAAGGCAAAGGCAGTTTTGGGTTAAGTCTCCCTAAAGGCTGATTAATCAAAGGCTCTCCGGATGCGGGGAGCCTTTTCTGTATTCTTTGGGAGGAAATAATTTCAGGAATAGGTTATTTGGGGAGTAGATGTTGCACAATATAGGTGGAGTCAGTTTGATTTCACACTGGGTTTAAAAAGGGCAAAACAATGAACAGCTTGACTGGCTTTTTATTTGCAGAGCCTTCTTTGGTAGAAGGAATCGCAAGGATTATTGATATAGGGGGAACATTACAAGAATATAATTCCTCTCTCAGTCCTAACCAAGCTGATGCTTTAGCACTCGCCTCTGATTGGTGTGTCATCGGTGCTGATATGAAACAAGTGATGCAAAGCTATGAAGCCGAATACTCTAAGATCTCTCAAGAGTTAATTCAAGAAGCGCAAAAAGCACTGATAATGGAGCAATATTACTTGGACGGTGAGTAGCCGTTGCCTATTTCCAGCGGATGCAAAATGGCTGAAAATCAACCCTCAAATGATTCTACTTCTGGATCTGAAGAACTTTCGGTTTCAAAAACAGAACCTGAGACGATTAAATTATCACCTAGTAAAAATCGGCGAGATCAGCTCGATTCAAGTGATACATTAACGGGGATATATCAATATGGCTTTTCTGGGCCTTTGCCTCCTCCACAGGTTCTGAAAGCCTATGACCTAGTGCAATCTGGACTTGCCGAACGGATTGTGGGGTTGGCAGAAGAGCAAGCAAGGCATCGTATGAGTTTGGAAAAAACTGTGGTACTGGGAGATAGCAAACGCGCTTGGGCCGGTTTAGTTGCTGCCTTCTGCCTTTCCTGTCTATTTACAGGAATTAGTTATGATCTAATTAAGAATGATAAACAAGTGGCTGGGACGATTCTCGGAACAGGTAGCTTGGCAACGTTAGTTTCAACTTTTATCTACGGAACTAACAAACGTGCTGAAGAACGTGAGAAGAAACGCCAAGACCTTCTAGGGAGCGCAGAAAAAGAAGCTTCTTAATCTTTGATGGGGTACTACTATAGTTTTGGCGTTTCATGAGCCTGCGGTGAGGCAGGATACGGGGTTTGGGGATGGGGTTTTGGGGATTGGG
>JBJORF010000119.1:0-11311 GCA_046049545.1 Cyanobacteriota bacterium
GCCGGGGGAGACGTTGGCGTATTGAGGCCGATCGCTGATGACGTGGGCACAGCCCACTACCGGAAGGCTGGCTCTGGGGGGACTGTGATGAATTTGTTCTTGCCGAGCTGCATGACCTGCCCTTCAAGCTCGGCAACACTAAAAAGCTGATCGGTTGCGGTCAGCTTTTCGCCGTTTAACCGGACGGCACCGCCCTGAATTTGTCGCCGGGCTTCGGAGGAGCTAGCGCACAAGCCGCAGGCAGCGACGAGATAAAAGGCTTTGACGGGAAATTCAACACCCGCTAGCGAAAACTCCGGCACGGATTCCGTAGAGGTGCTTTGGCCAGGTCGCTGAACCAGGGAAATCGCCGTTTCTTGGGCTTGCTGGGCGGCGGCATGGCCGTGGTACTGGGTGACAACGTCGATCGCGAGCAATTTCTGACAGTCGCGGGGATTTTCGGGGAGTTGGTCCAGGGGCCGATCGGTGAGCAATTCAAAGTAATTGCGGATTTGACTATCAGAGACTTTCTCGAGCTTGGAATACATCGAGAGCGGATCTTCTGACAGGCCGACGTAATTGTTCAACGACTTTGACATCTTCTGCACACCGTCGGTACCGATCAGGATCGGCATCAGGAGGCCGAACTGCGGCTCCTGGCCAAAGTGACGCTGCAAGTCACGGCCCACAGCGAGGTTGAACTTCTGGTCGGTACCGCCCAGTTCGACATCAGACTGGATTGCAACGGAGTCGTAGCCCTGCATCAAGGGGTAGAGAAACTCATGCAAGAAGATCGGATTTTCCTGTTTGTAGCGTTCGGCGAAGCCTTCTTTGGCCAGCATTTGGCCGACGGTCATTTGGCTTAACAGCCCGAGAATTTGACCTAAGTCCATGCCGGACAGCCATTCGGAGTTGTAGCGGATTTCCAAGCGGCCTGGGGTGTCGAAGTCGAGAATCGGTCGCAGTTGCTCCAGATAAGTAGCCGCATTCGCCTTCACATCGGCTTCAGTGAGCTGCTTCCGCACTTCCGATTTGCCCGTGGGATCGCCAATGCGTGCGGTGAAGTCCCCAATAATTAACACCGCCGTATGCCCCGCATCCTGAAACGCCCGGAGCTTACGGAATAAGGTACTGTGTCCCAGATGAATGTCGCTGCCCGTGGGGTCGATCCCCAGTTTGACGCGCAGGGGCCGATCGCGCTGTTGAATCTTCTCGCGCAAGTTTTCCGTGGGGAGTTTCGCGGTGGGTTGATCCGGGAAGATTTCGACGATCCCACGTGTTAGCCAATCAAACCCATCTACCATGAACCCACTTTCCCCAGGTAATAAAGGACACAACCCCCATTCGGAGGGCAATCATTCCTTAGTCAGCCTACTATAATTGTGCAGATTTTTAATTGTGATGACAGAGTAATCCGGTTCAGGTCGTCCGGTGCAGAGATTCCTCCCGGCCAAAATCTCGAAAATCCTGCCCCGATCAAGCGACGATCGTTTATCCTACTGACACGTTTATCTGACTAAAGTTTTATCTAACTTAAGTTGATCTGACTGAGACGTTCCGGCTACTGATAAGTCTTCTACCCTGTATGTCCCCTTTACCGCCGACTGAGAGAGCCCCTGTGTCACCCAACACTTACTACAAAAAATCGGAATCTGGATCGGCCTTGTCGTTCATGCAAGGCGTCAGCAAAGTGACCGGCGGGACGTTGCTCGGGATGACGATGTTGGCCAGTTCCGTCGTCGCCGGGGGATTAGTTGGCCTCGCGATTAGTTTTCGCAACCTCCCGGATGTGCGCGGCCTGAAAAACTACGCGCCGAGTGAAACGACCCATATTTACGATGTGAAGGGCAAATTGTTAGCGAGTTTGCATGGGGAAGCAAACCGGGAAGTGCTGCCGCTCGATGAGATTTCACCGCATTTGAAGCGATCGGTGATCGCGGTGGAAGACAGTAACTTCTTTCAACACACGGGGATCAACCTCGTGTCGGTAGCGCGGGCGATGCGCGCCAACATGAGCGAAGGACAAACAGTAGAGGGCAGTTCGACCCTGACGATGCAGTTAGTCAAGAACCTGTTCCTGTCGCCCGAGCGGGCCTATAGCCGGAAAATTGCCGAGGCGGTGCTGGCATTGCGAATTGAGCAGGTATTTGGCAAGCCACAGATCCTCGGTCTATATCTCAACCAAGTTTACTGGGGCCACAACAACTACGGAGCGGAAACCGCAGCACGGAGCTATTTCAACAAGTCGGCGCGGGACTTAAACCTGGCCGAATCGGCAATGATGGCGGGGTTGATTCAGGCACCGGAGTCTCTGAGTCCATTTATTGATAAAAAAGCGGCGATCGAACGCCAAAAAATCGTCCTCGATCGAATGCTGAAGCTCAAGTGGATCAGCGCCAAGGAATACCAAGAAGCGATTAATTTCCCGATCAAGTACGGCAAGATTACCTCCTTCAGCCGCAGTAAAAGCCCCTACGTCACCGAAGCCGTGGTGACCGAACTGACCAAGAAGTTTGGCCGCGATTCACTGCTCAAAGGCGGGATGCGGATTCAGACCTCGATCGACAACGAGATGCAGAACAAGGCCCAGGATATTGTCCAGCGTGAGAGCGCCAATGTCCGCTACAGCGGGGTCTACGCCGACCAGATGGCGTTGGTGGCCGTGGATCCCAGAACGCATTATGTCAAGGCGATCGTTGGCGGGGTGGACTATGGCAAGAGCCAATACAACCGAGCCACCCAAGCATTGCGACAACCCGGCTCGGCATTCAAACCCTTTGTTTACTACGCAGCCTTTGCCACAGGCAAGTACACCCCAGATGGCACGATTATGGATACCCCCGTGGGCTATCCCGACGGCTATGACATGTACTATCCCCAGAACTACGATCGCAGCTTTGCCGGGGCGATGAGCGTGCGCCGCGCGCTGGAAACTTCGCGCAACATTCCTGCTGTGCGGTTAGGACAGGAAGTCGGTCTAAATAAAGTCATCGAAATCTGTCGTAGCATTGGAATTAAAAGCCCGATCGAGCCAGTCGTTTCCTTGCCCTTGGGGTCGGTTGACTTGACCCCGCTGGAGATGGCCGGGGCCTATGCCGCATTTGCCAGCAATGGTTGGTATTCGGATACTTCGCTGGTGATGCAGGTGACGGATAGCAGTGGCAACATGATTTGGGACAATCGCCCGAAGCCGCGTCCGGTGCTGGATGCCTGGGCAACAGCAGCGCTGAATGATGCAATGCAGGGTGTGATTACCCGAGGCACAGCACGAAATGCCGCGATCGGCCGTCCCGCAGCCGGAAAAACGGGAACCACCTCTTCTGAACGCGACGTGTGGTTTGCGGGCTATACGCCGCAGCTCTCGACCGCTGTTTGGGTCGGAAATGATGATTACACCACGATCGGGCGGGGCGCAACGGGCGGTACAACCGTAGCCCCAATTTGGGGTCGCTTCATGGCCGACGCAATGCGGAATGAACCTGTGGAGCAGTTCCGGCCAATGAGCGATTTTACTAAGCCTTAACCCCCGATTTTGGGTTGATCGATTTGGGCTTTCATCCGATCAAGGGTCATTTGCATCTGGGCAAACATTTGCTGGGGCGTGAGTCCGGCTTGGCTGAGCTGGGTTTTGAGTTGCTCGATCGTCATTTGGGCAGAGAAATCATCGGATAGCTCAAAGCGCTTCATGAAAATGCTATAACGCTCCATCATCGCTTCCATGCGCTCAATGAACATGATTTTGCCTTCACGATCGAACTTCCCATAATTGGTGCCGATTTGGCTGAGCGAATGATAATCCTCAAACAGGCTTTTAGCTTCCTGTTGAACAATTTCTGAATCAAAAAAGCTCATGATTAATGCAGGGAGAGGAGAACAGCCTTAGGGCTGAGTTTCTTCTATTTTAATCGAGGGGTTTGAGGCAGCCCAGCACAGGCATGTAGGGAAAGCCCTACTGAATTCCTAGCAAGAGTAGGGCTTCCCGGTGATTGAGGCAGCAGCGGGGTCTAGCGGCGGAAGAAGTTGGCGAGACCGTGACGCTTGCTCGCGGGAGCGGCGGATTTAGGCGTTTCCTTAGCGTTAAGCTTCAAGCGTTTGGCCATTTTGTTCGCTAAAGGGTCATCAGGATTTAACTTCAAGGCTTGACGACAATAGACCGCTGCCATGCCCGAGAGATCCTGAAGGAAATAGCTGTAGCTCAACAACGCATGATATTCCGCTTTGTCAGCGACCATGCGGAGGGCATCTTTCATTTCCTGGACGGCCCGATCGTAGGCCCCTTTTTCCAAATATTGCTGCGCCCGCTCAGCATGCCGTTTGGCATAGGCTTCTTTGAGCACGCGATCGTTATCGATTGGCTCGACGGGTTCATTAGTCGGAACGGCATTAAGTGGAGGGGCTGTTCGAGTTTGGGGTGTGGCGGTTGGGACAGCGGGATGATTGCCCGTTGGTTGGCCCATTGGTTGGCCCATTGGCTTTGAAGTCGTGGGTGCGGCTTTACGGACGAGATCTTGAACGCTAGCACCTTGGGCCGCTTGACCAATTTTCCGAATCAAGTAAACCAGATTTAGTTCATGTAATTGGTGAGTAATGTTGCCGAACTGGGTAAAGGACTCATACTGCTGGTCGGCCAATTGCGCCACTTGCTGTTCGTAGAAAATCTCCGCTCCAGCGAGCAGCTGCTGTTGCAACATACGGGCAACTTCGCTGGTAGGCTGCCAACTGTTACCGAGTTGTTGGGCTTGGAGGCGCATGACAACGAGCTGTTCAGCCCGATCTTTCGGTTGTTTGATCGCACTGTAGGCCGGATTTAGCAACCGTGCCACCAATTGCCCGACAAATTCTTGTTGCTGCGGGTCGGCTTGGGCATAGCGATCAGGGTGAAGCCGCTTGGCGAGTTGGCGATACTGTTTACTCAGAGTCTGGTCATCCGCGCTCAGGGATGCACCGAGCAGCGCGTAGGGATCGCTCAGCAATTCCAGCCAAGCGGGAGAAAAAGTAATAGCCATCGGAAATTACAGAAGGGAAAGTGGTGAATGGAAAACCAAAATGTCGATCAATCAAAGTACCGACGAATCAAAATGCAGATGTGCTGGTGCGCTCAACCCAAGATGTAGTGGATGCCAACATGGCGGATGCGGGTGATGCATTGTCTAGACATTCATTGTAACTAGCTCTTCGCCCGATCGGTAAAAGCATCGGGATAGAATGCAGAAATATCCCGGAAATTGCGGTCATCCGACCCGCGCGAAACAGCGAACCCTACAGTAGGATAGGGGGGACTTGAAACCTTCAAGGATGCATCGATGCTCACTTCTCCTCGAAATCAGCGAATTGCGGCGGTGCTGGCGTTTGCGAGCTTGTTGCCGTTTGCCTTCAGCGAGATCCCCATGTTGCCGCTAGTGGCCGCAGGCCATAAGGTCTATTTACGGCAGTGGCGGTGGGCATTGCTCTATGGTGGGCTAGCGATCGTGCCGATTCCGGCGATCGCCAAGATTGCCTGGGTCGCCAGTGTGATCGAAGGCGTATGGTATTTGATGCAAGAACCAGAAGCCTTTGATGCCAATTTTAATCAAGCCGTGCCCGCATCGCAACTCGCGATCCAAACCGCAGCCGCTGGGCCAGTAAAGCAGGTACTCAATGTTTCCGATGCCGTGCGGGAACTGGATCAATTACGCCAGGACGGGCTAATCTCGGAGTACGAGTTTGAGCAAAAGCGACGGCGATTAATCGATCGGATTGGATAAAGGGCTATGGCTTTATTACAGCGTGTAATTGTGGATTGGGTGCTCGATCGGGTGGCGGATGTCGGTCGCCTGGTGCTGAACGATGGCCCACGCGGGCCGCAGCCACCAAAGATCATGCCCTGGCAACTGCTGCGCCAGAAAATTACCAACGACCCCTACTATCGGTTTCAATCCCTCGCCGAAATTCGGATTGCAGCGGAGCACGGGATTCGGATCGATGCGAATACGGCAACGATCGATGATTGGTTACGCTTGCCGGGGTTATCGATCCACCAAGCCCGACTGTTGACGCAGCTTACGGATGCCGGATTACACTTCTATTGCATCGAAGATGTGGCAACGGCCCTAGGCACATCAATTCAGCGGCTCAAACCGATCGAAGTAATTTTACAATTCTGCTACTACGACACCCAAAGCCTCGGTCATGTCGAGCGCGTGGCATTGAACAGTGCCTCCGTTGATGCGCTGACTGGGCTACCGGGAATTGGGCCAGTGATGGCACGGGCGATCGTCCGCGATCGGACTTCCCGAGGTGAATTCTTGCATCTGTTAGATTTACAGGAACGGCTTTCACTGCCGAATGCGCTGACTTCCGATTTGATGCACTATCTAAAATTTTGATCGTGGCCGTGGGTTTCGGCTGACGCTCAACCCACTGGTTAGTCAGTGGGGGGATGGAGGGCTGAGCGACAGCCGAAGCCCGGTTCCATAACAAACCACCCTCCCACCGCTGGCTGAGCGCAGCCGAAGCCATGCCATGCTACTAACAAGTCAAGGCGACAGCGGCCTCATCCACGAAAGGGTAAAGCTGCTGAATCCATTCCCACTCGTTGGTTAGACCTTCGCGCAGACCCACCTGGGGTTCGTAACCCAAGATTTGCCGAGCTTTGCTAACGTCGGCAGCCGTATGACGGGCATCGCCACGGGCTTTCTCGATGTGGTTGCGTTTGATCGGGAAACCGACGATCGCTTCCATCATGTCCAGCACATCTGCCAGTACCACCCGGCTGCCACCACCAATGTTGATGATTTCACCCACTGCGCCGGGCGCTTTCGCGGCCAAGAGATTCGCATTGACGATGTCGCTGATATAGGTAAAGTCGCGGGTTTGCTGACCGTCGCCGTAGATCGGAATCGCCGTGCCTTCGATCGCCGCTTTGAAGAACTTATGGAAGCCCATGTCCGGTCGCTGACGCGGGCCATAGACGGTGAAGTAGCGCAGCGAGGTGAATGGTACACCAAAGTTATCGTAGTACAGCCCGCCTAGGCGTTCAGCCGCTAATTTGGTAATCCCATAGGGCGAAACAGGCTGCGGGGAGATGGTTTCTGAAGTCGGCAGAGTTTCGGCGTTGCCATAGATCGAGGAAGTCGAGGCGTAGACGAAGCGTTGGAGCGATTGGGAATCCTTAGCCGCTTCGAGCATGACTTGGGTGGTGTTGATATTACGCTCGGTGTAGTGGCGGAAGCTTTCGCCCCAGCTAGCCCGCACCCCTGCTTGGGCCGCTTGGTGATAAACCACACTCACACCATCGAGCAGTTTTGTCCAGTTCAGGGTTTGAATATCGCCTTCCACCAAGCGAAAATTCGGGTGATCGGCAAAGGCATCGATGTTGCTCCACTTCATTGCCGGAGCGTAGTAGTCATTGAACTGATCAACCCCAATTACCGTTTCGCCTTGATTGAGCAACGCTTCGACAACATGGGAACCAATAAATCCCGCCGCGCCCGTGACAATGCTGACCATACGCCTCATTTATCCTTTTGCAATTATCCGGTCTACAGGCTTCTGTAGAGATGCCTATCTTAACCTGCCCACTGAGTCGATCGGTCGGATAGGGCAAATTACGGAAATTTACAGGCACGGAAATTTTCGGGGGGATGGCCCGATCGGGGTATCGGGACTGATGATTGATTAGAATCGGGAATGCCAATCCCCCGTAGGGGCGCGCATCCCGCGCCCTCAGTCAGATCTCCACAACAAACCATTCGATCGAATATTTGGTGGGCCGATCGGCCCACCAAACCAACATATGCAAACATCTCAACGTTGAATGGGTGTCATGGGCGCGGAAAGCGCGCCCCTACGGTGGATTACCCGCGCAAATTGGTCAACAACTGCTTCACCCCTTGCTTAAACGTCGGCCCACTCTTGGGGGCCCCCTCAAACTGGGGCATCACCTCACCCGCATACCGACTTTCCGCCCACACATCCCAGTAGGGACAACCCGGCTCGATCCGAATTCCGGCCCAATGCAAATATTGCAATGGCTGACCGCAGGTGGGATCAACCCAGATTCCGTTTTCCTGCACAAATTGCGGCGAACCCGCCCAGTTACCCGGGCCACCTTGGGGACGACGCACGATGTTAAACCGCCGCTTAAACCGCTTCAGCATCATGTAATTGATAATCGGCTGGTCAGAGGTCTTCTGCGAGAAATCAAAATACTCGGGATGTTGCGCGCATTCGGCAAAGGTATCGTACAAGTCCTGCTCCGTCAGCAGACCGCGCTTAGAAGCCCAGAACCCCCCGTTGAACATATCTTTGAGCTCTTCCGGCGTGAAGATATTTTGGTCAATCACCGTTTGACTAAAGACATTGGTAATCCCGCCGAGGTGCTGATAGTCGCAGCAGAGGAAATCATATTCGCTGAAGTAATCCAAATTATCCGCGATTTTCTCAAATACCACGATGTCCGTGTCAATGTAGAGAAATTCCTCAAATGGCCCAAACCAGCAAGCCTGCTTCCGGAACTGATTCGGTCGGGCAAAAAAGTCACCGCCAAAGGTCTCATGCAGGCGCTTGGAAACCCGATCGACCAAATCCATATCTTCGTAAACCGTCACCCCATAACGATCGGCTAACAGTTCCGCCAATTCAGCGTAATTCTCATCATAGGGAATCAGACAAATCGGCGTTTCGTTGTCGTATTTACGGATGCTGTTCAACAGGGCGATCGCGTGGTCGGTGACTTTATTATTGGCGGTGATATAAATGCCACGGGTCATGGGAATTGTCTCCTTGGGGTAGTGGGATGAAATCAAGCCGGGCGAAAAACTTTAGCGGTACGCCTCTTAAGCTGATTGAACAGTTGTCGGCGGCGAGAAACTTTCGGCGGTGGCACCTGGGGACTGCCGCTAAACTGCGGTCTTGCCTCCGGTTCACGCAAATAACGGTAGTGCAAAAACACGTCACGGTAAGCACAGGACCAATTCTGGCCCGCACAGATTTCCCGAAATAGACCGGATGGTAGACCGATATAATGCAGGTAAGTCAAGCGATTGCCCCGATCGTAGACAATCTGATCCCGGACTTCAAAATGATCGGAGGTAACGCAGCAGCCAGTCGTTTTCTCTGGTGATAATTCGAGCGCGGCATTGTAGGATTTAATTTCCGATCGCATCACCCAGTAATTCAGAATCGTTTGATCCGGAGCCATGCTGTAGAGAATTTCGGCTTCCCCTGCGGCGAGCAGTTGCCACATTTCATCAAGTTTTTCCGGGCCAAACACACCACGCTTGCTGGCGTAGAAGCCGGAACAGAAAATTTCGCGTGCCAACCGATCAGGCGAAAATACTGCATTTAACTGCGGGACTTGATGGTTATAAACATGGGTAATATCGGCGTGCTGGAAATCATAAACATACCAATCACAATGATCAAGCTGATTGAAAATCGGCTGCACATCACCCATCAACAGCGTATCCGCATCCATATAGATAAACCGCTCAAACGGCCCATCAAACGCACAGAACCGCCGATGAGTGCCCATACGATGGTATTTATCCGTTGTGACTTTCGCCCATGTCGCCGCCGCTGTCGGATGAATATCCCAAATTCGCTGCGCTTGACGATCCCAATAAGCGATCGATTCCGCTGCTTGGTAGATTTGAACATTGGGACGATCTTGAATCGCCTCGGCCAACCGATCAATGCGATCATCATAGGGATAAATGCAGACGGGGAAATCTGCCCCCATAATTGCTTCAATGCTATTGAGCAACGCAATTATCTGATCGAAAACGTAATCATTGCCGAGGGTACAAATGCCGTAGGGAAGCATAAATTTTTGAGGAAGCGTGAACTTAGACATAACTAGCGCGAAGCCTCGACATATTCAGATAGCCAATTGAGTAAATTGAGTTTGTGCAAAATAATTTGCCGCGCTTCAGCGATTGCGTCTTGGGCCGCGTACCAAGCATCCGGCGTAGCGGTCATTTCCCGAATATAAGCCAGACCTGCTGCATCCAAACTCGGCAACCGCAGGAAACTGCCGGGCGGCAGCAGTTTATCCGCCGCTGATCCACCGTAATAAATCGGCAAGCACCAAGCCAACAGCGAATCCCACAGTTTTTCACTGACGTACCAATCATTATCCGCATAATTCTCGATCGCCAGGTTATAGAAATAGGGAGCCATAGCATGCCATTTATTATTCAAGCGACCACTAGCTTTAATCCAATCCGGCAAATCCCGACCGTAATAGTCGCAGTCTAAACTGCTGTTACTGGCTTGCTGGAGAAAGGCAAGGCGTTTACGGTGATTTTCAGTGCGGTTAATACCCGAGGTAATCCAGCTACAGGTCTGACTTTTCACCGGGGGAGCCATTGTATCAAGTTCGCGAAAGGAAACATCCACGTACCAAATTGCGGGCATATAATCCGGCGTTGGCGCGGCATCATCGGGGCCAGAAACGTAGGCACAGTGCTGGCTAGCCTGGTTATAATTCCAAGTATTCGCCGCGATCACTTCATCCAATGGCGGTTCACGCAGGAGGGAAATTCGCCGTTCAAATGGCACATCCCGAAATATTTGCACCGGATCGATCTGTCGACAAACCAGCGGTTTGCGGCCCCGCAACCGATTGCGAATTTGGGTATTTAAGGATTGCGGTTTGGGCGGCTGGGGAAAA
Source organism: Cyanobacteriota bacterium (assembly GCA_046049545.1). Classification (GTDB taxonomy): domain Bacteria; phylum Cyanobacteriota; class Cyanobacteriia; order Leptolyngbyales; family Leptolyngbyaceae; genus Romeriopsis. The sequence goes on from JBJORF010000119.1 coordinate 10,634, forward strand.
TCAAATTGATACAGCAACAAGTAATCTGGTTGGGCATTAGTCGCTTGCATCTGAATATTCCCCCAACGGCCGAAGGGCTTCGGCGACTGTTGCCAGAGCCAATCCACCGGACAGGGCTGAAGTCCGCTGTAGCTGCTGATCATACCGATCGTCGTAGGGTTCATACAGAAAAATGGCTTGGGCTGGAATGGGAAAATCTATCAAATCATGAATAACCGAGCATAGCAGATGCAACATTAATCCAATCTTAAGTTGCCCCAACAACCGCGCTTTCCACAGGCACAGTCTCGACACTTTCCCCAAATTGCATTTTGTAAAGTCGAGTATAAAGTCCATCTTGCTGAAGCAATTCTTCATGCTTACCAATTTCGACCACTTGCCCCCGATCGAAGACCGCAATTTGGTCAGCATTTTGAATCGTAGACAATCGGTGTGCAATCACCAAAACCGTGCGATCGCGGCTCAGCTCATCCAGCGCTTTTTGCACCAATCGTTCCGAAACCGTATCCAAAGCGCTAGTCGCTTCGTCAAGAATCAAAATATCCGGGTTCCGCAAAATCGCGCGGGCGATCGCTAAACGCTGCCGCTGACCGCCAGAAAGCATCACCCCCCGATCACCGATTTGGGTATCAAAGCCTTGGGGCATTTGTTCAATAAACTCATAGGCATTGGCCCGAT
>JBJORF010000120.1:0-11260 GCA_046049545.1 Cyanobacteriota bacterium
AGATGCGGCGGCGGCTGGCTGTTTCAAACTCAGTTGATCGAAAGTCTGTAATGCCGCTTGCCAAGCCGCGTAGCCCTGGGAATTGAGGTGCAAGCCGTCCGTGGATAGGTCGGCCCGCAGTAACCCCTGTGCGTCAGTAAATACGGGTTGCAGGTCAAGGAATTTTGCTTCTTTCTGCGTTGCTAACTCCCGTAATTTTCGGTTTACTTGCACAATTCGTGCGTTGGATACTTGCGCTACTTGAACAGCATCTTCAACGGTTAGCCGATCGCCGCCATGGGGCAAAATCGACTGCACAACAATTTCAGCATTAGGATGCGCCGTCTTTAATTCATCAATAATTTTCTGATAATTGGTCAGCACTTGCTCGTCGCTGCTACCTTTAATCAGATCATTCACCCCAATCATGAGTAAAAATGTTTGGGGCTTTAGATCGTTGAGGACGTTGAGCCGCTTTAAGAGTCCCGAAGTATTTTCCCCAGAAATTGCCTGATTTAACCAAGTGCGTTTGTCGCTCAATAATTCCGATGGAAACCACAGGGTGAGTGAATCGCCGAGCAGGACCGTCAAACGATCGGGATTCTTCAACGCGATCGCTTTGGCTTCCTTCGCCGAAATCTCTACCCACTGCTCATAGGCTAAAGTGGCCCGTTCGGTCGGTTGGGTTTCTGGTTCCAGGGCAGGGGATTCGACGGGGGCCGGAGGCTGCACGTTCAACCCCATTAACTCGGGTTTCCAATAAGCCAAGGAAATCGCTAACAACAGTCCCCCGTTCAAGGCCACCGACAGCGAAGCCCACCAGGGAATCGAGCGGAGCGGTTTAGAGGCAGCGGAAGATGCCTTCTCTGAAGCTGTTTCGTTGGTGCTTTGGGGTTTGTCCTGAGTTTGCATGAATCCTTGCTCCGAGCCGAATGCCCCATACTCTACCAGAAGCCTCGGATTTTGTCTTGAGCAATTGCCAAGGCCGAGCGGATCACAGGCAGTCGGAGGCGAATTGGAATTGGAGTCAGGCTGGGGTCAAAAAGGTGACGGCGCTGCTACCATAGCGTTTCTCGCGCACGATCGCTAAGCCCGCTGGAATCGCTGGGCTTAACTGTCCGGGACGATGCTCCACGGCTAATTCACCCTGAGGAGCCAGTAAATTGTGCGCCACGATCGCCTGAAGCACCACGCCATATAAATCGCCATCGTAGGGCGGATCAAAATAAATTCGATCGAATTGCTGTCCTGCTAGAGTTTTAAGCAGTTTCCGTGCATCCCCGCGCAGCAGTTGCTGGCGTTGCTGAGGCTGGGCTAATTGCTGCCAATTGGCCTGGGTTACTGCGCAGGCTGCCCCCATTTGTTCAATGCCCACCACCGAAGCAGCCCCCCGGCACAGTGCTTCGGCGCCCATCGCCCCGCTGCCTGCACAAATATCCAGCCAGCGACAATCAGCGATCGTGCCCTGCCAGATATTGAACACTGCTTCGCGCACCTTCGCTAAGGTCGGACGGGTGGCTTCCCCAGGTAGCGTTTTGATTAAGCGATTGCCATAGATCCGAAGGCCCATAGGATTAATGCCAAAATTACACAGGCAACAATGCTAAATGATTCACTCGCTCAACAAAATTAGCCAGCAGTTTCAAACCGCTATTCGATGATTTTTCTGGGTGGAATTGAGCGGCCATGACGTTATCACGGGCGATCGCGGCAGTCACGGTCTGAGTGCCATGGGTAATCGTGGCGGCATTTAAGCTCGGATCAGCAGGGGCTACATAATAGGAATGCACAAAATACATCCAGTGATCAGGCAAATCTTGCCACAGGGTACAATGCGGCTGACTTAGCTCCAATTGATTCCAGCCCATGTGGGGAATCGTCAACCCCGGCTCCGATCGAAAACGCACCACCCGTCCCGGAAAAATCCCCAGTCCGGATTCCTGCCCCTCGTCACTGCCTTCAAACAAGAGCTGCAATCCCAAACAAACACCCAGGAATGGCTTGCCACTGGCGATCGCCGCTTTGACTGGCCCTTCGAGCTGCCGCGATCGTAGGTGCTGCATCGCTGGATCAAACGAACCCACCCCCGGTAGGAGCACCGCATCAGCGGCGGCAATTTCGGCGGCGACATCGGTAACGATCGTCCGCCCTCCGACCTGCTCTAGCCCCTTGCAGACGGAATGCAAGTTACCCATACCGTAGTCAATTACAGCGATAGTTGGCATAACATTCATGACTCCATTCAACAGGAAAGGGCATTACTTAAAATTATTAATTAATTGTGATCATAACAGGTTTGTTACCACTTTTGCGGTAGTGGGATTTCACCCACAGCAGCAATGAGCAATCCTCGGCCCCATAGGGATCTCACCAGCATCCCCAGGTCAAAGTACAACGATCCACCCCCGCTTATGTAACGGAACATTACAGTATGCAACAGCCGCTTAAAAGATTTACCGTCCGGCTGGGGAAGTGTTAGCTTGATTGTAGAACTTGATCAAACAGGCTCCACACCTTGAAGATTCAACTCGACCATATTCGACTCAATCACAGTCGTCTGTCTTCTGCCTTCCTTTCCCTGCGTGAAAAAAGGCATCCAAAGACAGGCGATTGTTTGTTTTTGAGCCGGATCGCGAGCGACTCCCTACCCCCTAACATCACGTTTCTGAAATGACGGATGGCGCGAAACGCTGCATCAGTCCCATCATCACTGAAGGTTTCAGGAGTTTCTGACCTCAGCGCTAAAGTCGGGTCGCGCATTACCGACGTTTATTTCAGATCGTTTGCCCCGTATCTCGTTCGCTGGCTGGAGCCCGGGTGATTTTAAGTCCCGATGCCAATCTCAAAACCGACTTGGAGGTTTGCTGTATGAAGCTGGTTATTCAGGGTAAGAATATTGACATTACTGAAGCAATTCGCGAGTACGTTCACCAAAAGATTGAGAAAGCGGTTACACATTTCGACTATTTACTCACTCAGGTTGATGTTAATTTATCCGTTGCCAAGAACCCACGCATCAACCCCACCAGGCAATCAGCGGAAGTCACCCTCTATGTCAATGGCTCGATCGTGCGAGCCCAGGAAAGCAGCGAAAACCTCTATGCCAGCATTGATCTAGTTGCGGATAAAATTGCGCGACAACTGCGGAAGTACAAGGAAAAGCGCCGGGAACAAAAGCGCGAACCCGTGAAAACTTCCGTTGCCTTAGCGGATCAGCCGACCGTGACTGAAATTACTGCGGGTCGGGAACCGAAGTTACCGAAGGATGTGGTGCGATCGAAGTATTTTGCGATGACTCCGATGACAACGGCAGAAGCCCTGAGCCAGTTGGAAGTGATTGATCACGACTTCTATATGTTCCTGAATGCGGAAACCAACGCAATCAATGTGATTTATGAGCGCAACCATGGCGGTTATGGGGTGATTCAACCGCGCCGATCGGCCACGATTCACCAATTCCCCGGTGACTATGGTCAGAACGATCCGGAACTGGAAATGCAAGACTATGCGGGTGCTATGGGCTAGCGTCTGAACTGAATCTTCTTCCCTAATGCGATGCAGGTGATTTCCGAGCGGGAGTCCCTGCATCGTTTGTTGCCATTTATCCGGTTTGCATTAGAATTGCATAGGCTTGGGGGTGGCAGTGGTAGGAGTGAAGCAAAATCGCTGAAAGATTATGGCGGACTTTCGGTTAAAAATTTGGCGGGTGGAGCAGACTTGTATCTTTGAGCTGGGCTGGGAAGCGGGCTTGCAGATTACAGCGCAGTTGGCCTATCCGGAAAGTTTGACCCAGCTTTATCAGGATTGGCAGGCGAGTTATCTCAATTTTTATAGCCGATCGCTGCGGGCCAGAGTCCAGGGCAGTGGCGATATTGCCGCACCGCCGATCGATTGGCGGGCGCAGTTGGTTGAAGCGGAGGCCCGCTTTCTGTCGGCTTTTTACTTCTGGCTGAGTAGTGCGGAACTGTTGGGGGTGCGATCGCAGATTGCGCAGGCGGCGATCGCCAAGGATAATCAGGCTGAACGTGCGATCGCGATTTGTCTGACCTGTGAACCGCTGGAATTGGCGCGATTTCCCTGGGAGGCTTGGGAAATTGGCACAGAGTTTGGCACCCAGCGATCAATTCAGATCGCGCGGACTCCGGCGAATTTACGCAAAACGGCCAGTCCCCGCCAGTCGCGCCGTCGCTTGCGAATCTTAGCAATTCTTGGCGACGATACAGGATTGGATTTTCAGACCGATCGGCAGGCGATGGCGGCGCTGGGGAAACAGGCAGAGGTGATATTTGTCGGGTGGCAAGCCGGGCAAGATCCGACGGGATTAAAAGAAACGATTGCGACGGCGATCGCTGACCCGCAGGGCTGGGATATTTTATTTTTTGCGGGTCACAGCAACGAGACCAGCATTACGGGCGGGGAACTAACGATCGCACCGAATGTCAGCATTTTGGTGCAGGAAATTGCACCGCAGTTGATCCAAGCGCGCGATCGGGGGCTGCAATTTGCGATTTTTAATTCTTGCAGTGGTTTGAGTATTGCGAATGCGTTGGTGGATTTAGGTCTGAGCCAAGTCGCAATCATGCGTGAGCCAATTCACAATAAAGTTGCCCAGGAATTTTTGCTGCGATTTCTTCAGCATTTAAGCGAATATTGTGATGTCCATACAGCGATGCTGCGCGCTTGCGAATTTTTGAAAACCGATCGTAATCTCACCTATCCGTCAGCTTATCTGATTCCTTCACTGTACCGTCATCCGGAGGCGACCCCCTTTCGGCTCGAACGTCGGGGTTTCCAGACTTGGCTCCAAAGCCTCAAGCCCACGCGACAGCAAACTTTCGGGTTACTCGGTGCCGCATTCGTCAGTGTGTTGCCCCCAATCCAAAACTTGATGCTCGAAGCACGGGTCGGAATGCAGACAATCTACCGCGATCGTACGGGCCAATTGCCCAAAAATCAAGCGAAAATTTTGCTGATTCAAATCGATGAAGACTCGATCCGGGGGCTGGACGCGCGCAAAATCAATCCGATCGATCGCACTTATTTAGCCCAAGTGATTGAGCAAACCAAAATTCTCTCCGGTGAATTCAAACCCTCGGTAATCGGCATTGACTTTCTGCTCGATCGCCCGACCCCCGAAGATCCCCTCCTGGCCAAAGCCGTGCGGCAAGCGGTCGATCGCCAAAACTGGCTGCTATTTGCCGCGCAGCTCAAAAATAACGGCCAATCCATGGGCGCAATTCCCGCGATCACGGATGGGCAAGCAACGCTGCAAGGTCATATTGGCCTGTATTTGAACTATATGGAACTGCCCCAGCCCTCCCAATCCTGTGATGAAAGCTGTCCCTTTGGCTACTTAATGGCGCTGACCCATCAAATGCAGCAACACCCGGAAGCCCTGCCACCGTTTGGATTTACCGCTCGCCGCCAACTGTTGCAGCAAATGGCGATCAGTCCCAATCCTGATTTGCAGCAAATTAACGATCAGCGTCTCAATCCGCTCACCCCGATCGCAGAACAAGTGGGTCAGTTGTGGTTACGTCCGATCGTTGACTATTCAATTCCACCGCAACAGATTTATCAAACCATTAGTGCCGGGGATTTTCTGAATCACCCGCCACAATCGAATCTCCCGTCATCCCCGATCGTCATCATCGCTGCTGGGGGCTATGAAGAGGCGGGCATCAGTCGCGTGGGCGAAGATATCTTCCCGGTGCCGCTGGCATTGCGCTACTGGAATCAGCCCAACCATCGCAATGGCCTGTTCACCGGAGCGGAAAACCATGCCTACATGATTGACCAAATTCTGCGATCGCATCAAATCACGCCGATTCCAACTCTTTGGTGTATCGGACTGGCAACGATCGCGGGAACCCTGGTGCGACTGGGGGGAGCATCGGCGAATTTCCCTCAGCGGAACCTTTCCCGACGACAGCGCGTCTTAGTCAAGAGCGCGATCGCGGGGCTATACGGAATCGGCGCACTACAACTGTATATAGGCATAGGGCTGCTATTGCCGATCGGTTTGCCCGCCGTTGTGTTTTGGCTGTATGCGCGTCGTTCAGAAACGCCATTCGTTCAACGATTTTAGGAGTTTTGTTTCATGCTGAAGTACCCCGCTACTGTGCTTTCCACCAGTTTGCTCCTCGGGAGCCTCAGCTTGGCGATTGGTCACAATACAAGCAGCGCCCTTCCCCATCCAGCGACCCAAACCTATCACATCAGCCAAGGCTTTTCCTGGGGCGATATCATGCGGATTTTGGCCCCGCCCCGCCGCCAAGGTGGAACCCGTGATGGTGCAGCCTGTCTGCTGTCGATGAACCAAGATCCAGGTGCAACCAACGCCACGTTACGCACCAATCCCATCTTGATTTGGCATAAACCGGCCCGGACGATCGCGCTGCGGCGATCGGGGGAACTGCGCGATCTCTGGAAAACCACCCCCAGCAATCGTCCCGGCGTGCAGAAAATTCGCTACAGCGGCAAACCTCTCGCCCCTGGCAATTACGAATGGGTTGTCAATAGTGTGACACCCACCGGAGCTGAGTTTACGATCCTAGATGCCGATGCCCGGAAAAGCATCACCGATCAACTGGCATCCCTCACCGATAAAAGCGAAGCGACCATCCAAGCCCGAATCAAAATTTATCAGGAGGCAAAGCTCCGATCGGAAGCGATCGAAGAACTGCACAACCTAAGCCGCAAGAATGTAGCCGTCAAACAAGAACTCGAAGCGCTCAGTGAACACACCTGCCCAAAACCAAAAGATTCCATCGCAATGCCGACTCCCAGCCCCGTCCCAACTCCCAGTCCCGTCCCAACTTCCAGCCCAGCATCCTCGCTTTAGGGCGATCGGCGGGATGCGGCGCGATCGTGGGTGCGATAGAAATACACCAGACCGACGATCGTAAAATCCAGCAAAGCCGTTCCAAGCAAACCAATCAGCGACTGCAACGCCCAATATTTTTCCGTAAATAGATACAAACCAATATTGGCAACACCAAACAACATCCAAGTCAGTGCGCTTACGCCCCTGACCGACTTTTCGCGCAGAATTTTGGCAATCTGCGTCACCGTCGCCAGCGGCAAAATCAGCGCCGGAATCCACCCTGCAACCTGTGTCCACCAACCGTTCATCCTAGTCGTACCTCAAGCACCAACCCCACCACAATAATCCGCAACCCCCACCCCACCCGCAAAAATTTGCAAATCGTAGATTGCGCACCGCCCAACACGACCCATTCACATCAACACCCATTCGCATCCACGGGCCTGTAGCCTTTAAGCATAAAAATACCTGCGAGCATTGGCTCGCAGGCATTTTCAGACATAAACCTAATACTCGGCAGGGCGATCGTCCAGCGCCAAGAGGAAATTAATCAAATCCTGCCGTTTTTTCGGATCATCCACGTAGAAGTCATGGCCACTCCCATCGAGATTGCTCACCCGCAAAGCCGGATTGGCACGGTTAACTGCAACGACTTTTTGCCGGAGATGACGATCGAGCAATGCTTGCAAACTCGCTTCCGCATCTGGCAAAATGCCCTGACTTAGCGTTGCCAACAATCCGATCCCGCTGGTATCCGTTGCCCCTTTCCGTACCGCCACGCCACCATCATGCAAATAGGGAGCCGTGAGATAAAGCCCCAACAGCGTCGGCGTTTTGTAGCCACCATTCGGTAGTAAACCTTTTGGCAACCGGGTTGGACTCTCGGCAATCCCGTCCGTCGGTACATTCAAAACCTTAGCCCGAGCCGGAATCGGCACTGGGGTGTCAAACGAATAGATTTTGGGTGGCGCAAGTAACGCATTTTGCTTCAAGCGCGACTGCCCCCTAGCGGGATTGGTTTTGATGGCCGCGACCGGATGAATCTTGTTGTCGGTAAAGAATGGCGGATGATGGCAAGTAATGCAACTAGAATTCTTAAATACTGCCGCACCACGATCGACCGAACCACTTTTCAACGCATTAAAATTCTCCGGACTCTTATTCGACGGGGTTACTAGACTATTTTGCCAAGCCGCCATGGCGTTATTTGCGAAGAAGAAATTGCCCTTGGCGATATCGTTTTGGTCGTTCGTTGCTGGACTGAAAACTAAACCGTTATAAGTCAAGAGCGAAAGTTTCAAATTGGGATAACGGCCTAAACCCGGTGCTGCAACTTGGTCTTCCAATTCCGCCTGGGCCAAATCAGGAGCTACTTGTCGTAGCCATTCGGACGGTTTGACGATCCGATTTGGGAGTCGTAGTGTCGGATCAGCCGCATTTTGCAACACTGTACCCAGGTAAACTTCACGATCGATGCCAGTGGTTTCGGCACTGCGTTGAGATGCCGCTAGCAAATTAATTTCGGATGAATGCACACCATTGTTCACAGCCGCTAATCCGCCAAACGGACCCACGGCAAACTCACCGCTAGCGGTATAAGGCCCGGTTTTAAATGTAAATACGGGTGGAATTTGCGTTGTGTTACTAATGCCATCCGGCGAACTTTCAAAATGACCAAACGGCACCGCTAAAACTAAATCATCGAAGGCCCGTTCAAATTTAATTGGATCGGGAAGTTTGACCGAAACGCCTTTGCTGTTGAGAATCGTTTTACCATTACCCTGAAACCGTGGATCAAGGGGATTAATCTGGAGCCGCGCAAATCCCGCTGCCGAATTGGGTGCTAACGCTACCAATAATGGAATTGCCAAATCCCCATTGGGAACCCCCTTGAGTTGTTTACCCTCCGGTGAAACCGCCACATGACAAACCGCACAGGTGATTTCGCCTGTTGGTTTCAAGCCGATCGGAAACGCACCACCGCTAGCCAAATCAAATCCGGTGGGAAACTTTGTACCCTTGGGAAAAATCTGACTACCGATCGCAATATCGCGGGACAGCGTGATGTTGATATTGCTCGTCGGTCGCCCTTGCTGAGCAGCGATCGCCACCGCCATATCCGGCAAAATCTGGGCCAATCCCAACTGAAATCCCAACACACGCTGCAAACCAAAAGTATCGCCCAATTTACGTTCAAAAAATATCTTCTCACCGACATCGATCAATTCTTGAGTAATTTTAACCGCACCAATTTTTTGATAGGATTTTGGATCATTCGGGTCTAACCCTTTTTTCCGAACCAGTGCAGCAGCTTTTTCGGGCGATAGAACTTTGCCAAAATAATCGTAGGAACCCAAGCCTTGTTTTGGGGCAGCGGTTAATAACTGTGATCGGTTATGGGCGATCGAAGCCTGAACTAAACCGGTCGAAATAAGTCCACTAATAATGCCGAAGAAAATAACTAAACTTAAAAGAATGAACCACCGTCGCTGCCTGCGTAACCATACAACAGAAGCACTCATAGTTCCTCCCAAAGCAATGATTTAATCCGAAATATTCATAACTAATGTTGTAATACCAGACAGGATAATACTGGCCGATATTTCGATGCACGGCTAATTCAATATCCAATTGATGCTCATGCCTGACCCAACCAGCAATAAGCAATTAGTCATCGTTATCAGTCCACTCAGTTAATGATGCCTGAATTCTTTATGCCAGGATATATATATTTGTTGCGAATGCAATTTACCTCTGGAACATTCGCCCTGTTGTTAAATTAATCAGCGAAGCGTACTACTTAAAGATCATGACTGCTACCAACCTTTACCTGAGCAAATAGCAAAGCACGATCGCTCGCAATGCATTCCAGCCCATATTAATAATTATAAGGATTCGCTGGTTGTTCAATCGGGCGAATCTCAACCGCATCAATCACCAACTGCCGATCGCCCTGAGCCAGCGTCTCCACCATCATCTTCCCCGCCACCTCAAACCACTGATCCGGCTTGTAACTAGCCCGATCGCCCTGCCGCAACTTCACTGGCAAACTCACCGGCGAAGCATCCGCCGCACAGCAAGTAATCGTAAACCGCGTCAATAAAAAATACTGCCCCGGCAACTTCTCAGGATGTACCGCAAATCCCTGCACCTTCACCGCCTGCCCCGCATAGGCTTCCGGTTCCGGATACAACTGCAACATCCTGATCCACTCAATCAAATTGCGATCGGCGGAATTTGTCGCCCCCTTAAACGCCTGCGGCTTCACCTGGGTATTGGCCAATACATCCGTCACCCCCCGCTGCAACGCCGTCTGACTCGTAAACGCCTTGGGCGTGATCCAAAACCCCAACAATGCCACTGCGATCAAAATCCAACTGCCCCACCCCGGCGGCAACAGCGCCAAATGCTGACCCGTCGATTGCACCCGCGCCGACTTACGCCGTTCCCACAGCTCCCACCCGCGCCAGACCGCTAACGACAGTAACAGTGCCCCTGCGACTAAGGTCAAACCATGATAATTCGGGTGCAGGAGTAGATTCAGCTTGCCAGTCAGCCAGTAGCTCACTAGCAGCGCCCCCACCAGCCCGATCGCGACTACATCCAAATAAATTTGGAGCGTTTTGAGGCGTTGCCAGAGAGGGGGAGTTGCCGCCATGGAAAACATCCAAAATCTACAGGTCGTGCCGTATTCTACCCCATTGCCTCTGACAGATAATCCGCCGTCGCTTCCACTAAGGCGATCGTTGAGGCGTAGTCCATCCGGGTCGGCCCCAGCACCCCCACATTGCCGATCGGTTGTGCCCCACGCATGTAGACCGCCGACACCAAACTGCACGATCGCATCGGTTCTAGGGGATTTTCGGCGCCGATCGTGATTTTCACCCGCTGCTCAACTTCCTGCACCATCTGCGCCCCGAAGATTGGCAATAGCTGATCCTGCTGACTTTCCAGCAGCGATAGCAAATTCTGCAACTGATTCAGCTCCGTAAACTCCGGCTGGCGCAGTACCGCCGAAACCCCGCTGATCATCAACTGTGTCGGCCCCGCCACGGGTGCAAACCGCAGCGCTAAGGCTTCGAGCATTTGGGTCATGGCGTGGCTGTAGCGATCGAACTCGCGTCCCAAGGCTGACCAATCGAGCTTCCCGACCTCACCCAAACTCTGGCCTCGCAGGGCCTCATTCAAGAAATTAGATAAGACTTGCAGCTCCCGATCGAGCAAGTCTGGGTCTGCCGATTCACCCTCGACGATCGTCAGCTGCACCAATGCCGATTGGGTTTCATAGGTGTCGGTGACTACGATCAGCATCACCTGCTGGGCATCAACTTTGACCAACTGGACATGCCGCACCTCCGCTGGATGCTTAATCGGCAGCGTCACCAAGGTAATGTAGCCGCTGAGTGTCGCCAAAATCTGGGCTGCACCGTGCAGTACTGCTTCCAGACTCCAGTT
>JBJORF010000121.1:0-11188 GCA_046049545.1 Cyanobacteriota bacterium
GCCCCCAAACCCCTAATACTAGGGGCTATGATTCCGGTTCCCCCAGTATTGGGGGGCTAGGGGGCGAGTTAGCATTGTGCTATGCATAGCGCTCTCTTAGCTGTAACCTATGCAATCCTGAATACGCTGGCTTAGTCACTGGCGATTTATTTAACTTTTAATTTCCGTTGGGCTTTTTGCCAGAAGGATTGGAGTTTGAGTTGGCGCAATCTTAGCGGTGTGAGGTTGGGAATGCTGGGTTGATGCGGGTCGTAGCGATCGAAGAATTGATTGATTTCACCGAGGATGATGCGGAGCCGATCGGCGATCGCTTCCACCCGATAAGGCTCAAGAAAATCAGTCGGTAATTCATAGGGTTGACTGGCTTGAACTTTGTTGAGAATTCGGTGCAGGTCGTAGTCCAGCGTTCCCCCCGCAATTTTTTGGCAATTAAATCCGGGGTCAAGGTAGTCCGCTAACGCATGATTCACGCTGGAAAACACATGGCACCCCGAGGCCATCGCTTCCAACGGCGGCAACCCAAACCCTTCCGTCACGCCCGCCATCGCCCAATATTCGGCGGAGTCGTAGAGGTAAACTTGCGATCGATTAAATAATTCGCCTAAATTCTCGACAAAGTGGTCGATCACATACACATTGCATTGGGTTTCGAGGGCCGGAATGAGCTGCTGCATGACGTAGCTAGAAGACTTGCGGGCTTGGATCAGTACGTCGATGTCGCGAGTTTTGTGCTGATTCGTAAATTCGGGGGAGATTTCGTTGGGCAGATGGTAAATCAGGGCATTGGGCGCGAATTGGCCCCAGTAGCCCATGGTGTTGCGGCTGACAGTAACGATCGGGACGCTGGCGGGAATCCGAAATCCATAATTCGCGCTATGGGCGTGATAAATCACCTGCTGACTGCGAAGTTGCTTAAGCAATTTCGGCACATCAAAGCCCCAGCTCACGACGAAGATTGCGTCAGGATGGGTGCCTTGGGCTAGGAGATCGGCGAGAAATAATGTTTTTTCTTCCCGTTGGCGATAGGTGACGACGGCGGCTTCGCAAATTTGCTGGGCGATTTTGAGGGTTTTGAGTTCAGCGAACAGGCCCCCGCAGTAGAACTTGCCCGTGGTTCCTGGTACTAAGAAATATAGCTTCCGCATCGATCGGCCCCAAATCACCCAGATATTTGGCTTTGATGGTAGCAGAATAAGCCGGCTTCGGCGTTGCTCAGCCACCCTATTTGATTGTTGCTCAGCCACCCTAATCGATCGGTTGGGGTGGCGATGCAACAGCGATCGCCTAGGGTTGAGCGCAGCACAGCGAAGTCGAAACCCGGCGCAACTAGGCTTTGCATCCCAGTGGGTTGAGCGCAGCGCAGCGAAGTCGAAACCCGACTACCACAAAAAAGCAGCGCCCGCAGACGCTGCCTACGTTGAACAAATGATCAAAGTCTAACTAATCCCGGAGAAGATCACCAACCCCAGCACCGCGCCAAACACAATCAGCGCATAGAACTGAGCGCGGCCATTTTCCAGATATTTCAAGCCTTCGCCCGTCAGCAAGGTGGCTAAACCTGTCAAGTTGACCACACCATCGACGACTTTGGAATCGACTTCCAGCACCTGCCGCGCCACCTGCCGCGAACCCCGCACGAAGAGCTTTTCGTAGAGTTCGTCGAAGTACCATTTGTTTTTCGACCAGCGGTAGAGTGCTGGATACTTGGCGGCGATGCTGGCGGGGTCGATCTTCTTCTGCATGTACATCACGATCGCCAGACTAATCCCGATCAGGCCCACCCCAACAGAGCTACCGCCCATCAGCAGGAACTCCGGCAAATTCACCGCTTCGGCGTGGAAGACTTCCCCCGGTGCATGGATGAATTCTTCGAAATAGTTGTGGAACGGGGTGCCCGCAAGGCCGATGAACATCGACGGAATCGCCAAAACCATCAGCGGCAAGGTCATCGCGATCGGGGATTCGTGGGGCTTGTGGCCCGCATGATGATCGTCGTGATGGGCCACCCCGAGACGGGCTTGTTCTTGATTAATTGTCGCCAAAACGCCCTTGTCCTCGGCCCGCAATTCTCCCTCAAAGGTGGAGAAATACATCCGGAACATATAGAACGCCGTGATCCCAGCGGTGAGGAAGCCGATTAGCCAAAGCAGGGGATTCGCTTCGTAGGCCAGGTGCAAAATTTCATCCTTCGACCAGAACCCGGCGAAGGGCGGAATCCCACAGATCGCCAGGGTGCCAATCAGGAACGTCGTGGCGGTAATCGGCATGTATTTCCGCAGACCGCCCATCAAGCGCATGTCTTGAGCGTAGGCCGGATTGTGGCCGACGGCTTCTTCCATGCCGTGGATCACCGAGCCGGAACCGAGGAATAGCATGGCTTTGAAGTAGGCATGGGTGACGAGGTGAAATAGCCCCGCACTGTAGCCGCCTACGCCCATGGCCATGACCATGTAGCCCAACTGCGACATCGTGGAATAGGCGAGACCTTTCTTAATGTCGTTTTGGGTGATGGCGGTGGTGGCCCCGATGAAGGCGGTGATCGCCCCGGTCCAGGCGATCGTGTCCATCGCGATCGGAATATGCTCAAACACCGGGAACATCCGCGCCACCAGGAATACCCCAGCCGCCACCATTGTTGCCGCATGAATCAGCGCGGAAATCGGAGTCGGGCCTTCCATCGCATCGGGCAGCCAAACGTGGAGCGGGAACTGCGCCGATTTTGCTACGGGGCCGAGGAAGACGAGGATCGCGAATAATGCGGCTAAGCCACCGCCGATCGCGCCGCGTTCGACCATATCCTGAAGCCGGGTGCCCATAATTTCAAAGTCGAAACTGCGGGTGGCCCAGTATAGGCCGAGAATCCCGAGCAGTAGCCCGAAGTCCCCGACGCGGTTGGTGACAAAGGCTTTTTGGCAGGCATCGGCGGCCCCTTTGCGATCGAACCAAAAGCCGATCAGCAAGTAGGAACACATCCCCACCAATTCCCAGAACACATAAACCTGAATCAAATTCGGGCTGAGCACCAGACCCAGCATCGATGAACTGAATAGACTCAGGTAGGCGTAGAACCGCACGTAGCTGGGATCATGGGCCATGTAGCCATCGGTGTAGATCATCACCAACAGCGCCACCGTCGTCACCACCACCAGCATCATCGCCGTCAGATGGTCGATCGTGTAGCCCATCGCCAGTTTGAAGTCGCCCGCCGCCGCCCATTCGATCATTTGGGTGTAGGGCGCGTGACCTTGGAATTGGCTGACAAAAATGCCCAGCGATAGCACCATGGCGGTGCCGATTAAGCTGACCAAAAAAGCGGATATTGGTTTGCGTAGCTGGTTCGTGGCTTGATTAAATGAAATTAGCCCAATACCGACCAGCATCGCCCCAAGCAGCGGCAATACCGGAATCAGCCAGGCATATTGGTATAGCTTGTCCATCACTCCTAACCCAAACTGAAAAATGTGTTCTTGTTATGATGCCTATGGTGACTGAAGCATTCAGGATGCTGACAAATTTCGTCACAAAGTATGACTTTCGTCATAGGGTATGACGGTCATAAGGTATGACGATTGCTGTCCTGTGCTCATCCCTTGCGGGTTAATTCACCCTTGCTAGCTTAACGCGGCTCGATTCGTTCAGTGGGAAAATTCCAGGGTTAGTTTGGTTTTAGGGGAATTGTTTGGGTGATCTGCGGATGCCGATGGGGCGAAGGTGCGCCAGTCTCCGCAATTTCCGGGTTATTTCGATCGGGTATCGAGCAACTTTTTGGCACCGTGCTAACCTGTCACGACTTCTGTGATTGCGTCTCGTCAGGTGTGCGGTTTATGGCTTTAGCTTCAATGCGACAATTTGCCCCACGATTAATGCCACCACGATTAATGCCGCCACGATTAATGCCGTTGGTAGTGTTGGCGATATTGGCCCCGTTGACGATCAGTGGCGCGCAGAGTCCATCCCCCAAATTGTCTACGCGGCTGCAACAAATTCGCGATGTGAAGGTGCGGACTCAGGGTGAAACTTTCCTGGGGACTGTACTGACCCCAGCGGTGGAGGGATTGATCGCGCCGTTGACCAATCCGCAGGCGACGCAGGCGCAGCGATTGGCGGCGATGGAACAGTTGCGGGAGCTGGGGCCAGAAGCGGAGATGGCCGTCAATGCATTGATTCAGACTTTGGATGATCCATCTCCCGCAGTTCGATTGGCGGCATTGCAGGCGTTGCAAGCGATCGGGGTGAAGCCGCAGGCGGTGCCGGAGCTGCGGGCGTTGCTGAAAGATAGTAATGAGTCGGTGCAGCTTTCAGCCTTGGGTTTGTTGATTAAGCTGGGGCCGGAAGCGCAGCCTGCGGTGCCGGAGTTGATTTTGGCGCTGAACGATCCCAGTCCGAAGGTGCAGTTGCAGACGATGAAGGCGTTGCAGGCGATCGGCTTACCCGCCCAGGCGGCGGTGCCGAAGTTAATTAAACTACTGCGTGATCCCCAATCGGCGGTTAAATTAGCGGCGGTCAACAGTTTGGGCCGCTTGGGGGGCACCGCCCAGGCAGCGGTGCCGGAACTGGCGAGATTGTTGACGGAATCCGATCACCAATTGCGGGTGGCAGCCATTAATGCGCTCGGGACGATCGGGCCGGAAGCGAAGCTGGCGGTACCGGAATTGGCGCGGCAGTTGGCCGATCCGCAGCCGGAGTTGCGGGCATTTGCGGCGCAGGCATTGGGGAATATCGGGTCAGCGGCGGGGTCAGCGGTGCCGGAATTGACGCGGGCGCTGCGTGATCCCCAGAAAGGGGTGCGGCAGAATGCCGCAGGTGCTTTGGGGAATATTGGGGCGGCGGCGCGATCGGCGTTGCCGCAGTTGGTGGAGAATCTTCAGGATCTCAATGGCGATGTGAAACTGCGTACAGGCGGGGCGATCGAGCAAATTGCCGAAAGTTTGCAAGATCAGACGGGACAGATTAAGCGATCGGAGCTTACCCAGGCGATCGTCCAGTTGGAGAAAGCGCAGCAAGTCTTTGAGACGGCGAATTCTGGGTTTGGTGAGCCGACTCGGGGGGCTGTGCGGCGATCGCTAGCGGCATTAAAACATGAGCGTGATCAGCGACCGTTGGTGCAGGTCAGTGAATGGTCGAAGCGCAACTGGATTTTGGCGGCGATTTTGATCTACGGCACGGTGACACCGCTGTTTTGGTTGATGATTTTGGGCTGGAAGCCGCTGTGGATTTTGAAAATTAATGACACGCTGCAACCCTATACAGACTTTGAAATTCCGCTGCCGACGGGGAACTCCCTGCGGATTCCCCTGCGATTTGTGCTGTTTCTCGGTTGGTTTCGGCATCATCCCAGGGTGCTGGATGCTTGGGTTGAGCAGCAAATTGCCGTGGCGCGCTATGCCTTCACGCAGAAATCTACGGTGCGCGATCGGCAGGTTTATATCCCGATTCCGGTGATTTTGGACGGCAAAGTGTTCCCTGAAGTCGGCAGCCCCAATTTGCAAACCACCTTTGGCGACGGGCGGCAATGTTTGCTGATCTGGGGCGAAGGCGGCAGTGGCAAAACCAGCCTCGCTTGTCACTTGGCGAAGTGGGCGATGTCCAGCCGCAAGTCCCAGCGGCTCGCCAAACACAAAATGCTGCCGATTTTGATCGAGCAAGAACTGGATTTCCGCGTACCAGCGGGCCGCGATCCGTTTCGGGAGGCGATTCGGGGCCAGTTGCAAGCGTTGGTCGATTCGGCCCATCCTTTGGCGGATGATTTTCTCGATCGGCTGCTGCGGTTGCGGCGAATTCTCGTCATTGTTGATCACTTGTCGGAGATGAGCCCCGAAAGCCGCGCGGCAATTCGGCCCGGCCACCCGGATTTTCCGGCGAATGCCCTGATCGTCACCTCGCGGGCGGAGGAAACCCTCGATCGGGTGCCGAAAACCGTGATCAAGCCCCTGCGGATCGAAGGCAACCGCCTGTCTTCGTTCCTCGAAGCCTATCTGGTCAAATGCCAGAAACGTGAGCTGTTTACGGACGCGGAATATTTTGATGCCTGTAGCCAACTGTCGAAGATGGTCGGGCAGCGGAATGTCACGGTTTTACTGGCCAAGTTGTACGCCGAACAAATGATTGCGATTAAGTCGGGTGTCAACGATGGCCATTTGCCAGACAACATTCCGAGCCTGATGCTCAGTTACCTCAACGAACTCAACCGGGATCACCATCACCATGAGCCAGACAATCGTCGCATTCACCAACTCACGAAAATCATTGCCTGGGAATGCCTCAAGCAAACCTATCGCCCCGCCCCGGCCAAGCGCCAAACGCTCATCGTTACGTTGCAGCGGGAACTGCGGGTGGACGAAGCCCAAGCGATCGCCTGGCTCACCCACCTGGAAAACCGTCTCCGGATCATCCAGACCGTGGGGCCGGCCCAGGACCAAATCTGTTTCGCCCTTGACCCGCTGGCCGAATGTCTGGCAGCGCTGCATTGGGTGGAATATTATGGTCATGATGTAACGGCCTGGAATCAATGGTTTATGCAGGCCGATCGGATGCCGGGAAATCCCGATAGCATCCAGGGCTTTTTACTGGCGATGCGCGACTGCTGTTTGCATCGGACGGTGGACTTGGAGATTCCTGAGTTTGTGATTGATGAGCTGGGTCGTCGGGTTGGGCTGAGTACGGAAATGCTGCGCCGATCGCAGGTAGAACAGCAAATTGCCCGCCTGCATCCCCGGATTTTGCACGGTGAGCTGCCCGTGCGGCTGCGGGCTTTGCGGGCAGTGGCGGAACTGGGCATCGCCGCGAAACCCTTACTCCCCTTGCTGCTAAAAGCGCTAGAAGATCCAGACTGGCGGATTCGGTATGAGACGGCAAAGACGATCGGGTATCTCGGCACCGAAGCACGATCGGCGATTCCGGGGCTGAATGATCGGTTGCTGGATCGCGATCGCCGTGTGGCCTGTGAGTCGATCGCCAGTTTAGGCAAAATCGGCAATGCCGCAATTCCCAGCCTAATCAATGCCCTGGATTCTCAAATTACCTATGTCCGCAGTTGTGCGGCTTGGGTGTTGGCGGGCTTTGAAGCGAATGCCCGATCGGCGGTGCCCGCTTTGATTGAGACGTTGCATGATCCCGATTGGCAAGTGCAGTGGGTGGCGGCCTACGCGTTGGGCTGTATCGGCGTCGATGCGAAGCCAGCGGTCTATGCGTTAATCGCCGCTGGTAAAGGCGAGTACCGCCTCGTGGCGAAGGAAGCCAGCCGGGCGCTCTGGCGGATTAATGGGGAGGATGCCGATACGATCGTGGCGGCCTTTAATGCGCCGTAAAGTCTGGTGTAGAAGTTCAAGTCAAACGCTAGGTCAAACCCTCAGCCCAACTTTCAGCCATACCCTCAGCCCAACCTTCAGTCAAACCCTCAGCCCAACCTTCAGTCAAACCCTCAGCCAAACTCTAAGTACAGAGTATTTCAGCGTGAGCAAAGCATTGCCGACGCTAGATGTAGAGTAATAAATTGGCAATAAAACAGTGAAATTTGGTTTTTTTGCGCGATCGTGGTGATGTTGCAGGTTGCCGCTCTATTGTCATGAATTAATCGGGAATTGGCGCGGTTGACACAGACCGAAGTCGCCCAAATCCTTTCCCGGCGGGTGGCTGATTGGGCAATGTGATAATCCTTGGATTAATTCATGGGAAATCGAGGCGCAAAAGGGGCGCTAAAAGTGGCTGAATTGTTGTTTTTGAAAACCCAGAAAATCACATTTCCAAAACCTGTCAAGCCGCTGATTAATTAATAACAATAACGGCGCAATTAGAGGGTGAATTTTTGATCTAGATCCCCTTGGCTGGCAAGCCTTTGAAAGTCCCGCTTAGAAAGCATTGACAGGGGGTTTGAAGGAGTCGTAGATAGTGGTCTAAAACAGCCCCAAATCTGCTAAAATAAAGACCAATCAGACTGGGTTTTCTCGGTTATAATTGAACAGCTCTGGCTAGGTCTAAATCAGTCAGGGTGCAAAGCGTTAACGTCAGACGCATTCAAATGAAGCAATCGCTTGTGGAGTATTTCAACCTATGACCTATTCGCAGGAGTCGCCAAACGAGGAGCGCATTGTCCCGACCGATTTGCGAAGTGAAATGCAGCGGTCCTATCTGGAATACGCCATGAGCGTGATCGTGGGTCGGGCGCTGCCGGATGCCCGCGATGGTCTCAAGCCAGTGCATCGGCGGATCTTGTACGCGATGCATGAGTTGGGGTTGACCCACGATCGGCCGTTCAAGAAATGTGCCCGTGTGGTCGGGGAAGTGCTGGGTAAGTACCACCCCCACGGCGATACGGCGGTCTATGACGCATTGGTGCGGATGGCGCAGGATTTCTCGATGCGGGCGCCGTTGATCGATGGTCACGGGAACTTTGGCTCGATCGATGATGACCCGGCGGCGGCGATGCGATATACCGAGTCTCGTCTTACGGCGTTGACTTCCGCTTCGCTGTTGGCGGACATCGAAATGGAGACCGTGGACTTCGCTGATAACTTCGACAGTTCCCAGCAGGAACCGGTGGTGCTGCCGTCGCGGATTCCGCAGTTGTTGTTGAACGGTTCGGCGGGAATCGCGGTGGGGATGGCGACAAATATTCCGCCCCACAATTTGGGCGAATTGATCGATGGAGTGATGGCCCTGATCGAAAATCCCGACATCACTGATCTGGAGCTGATGGAATACATTCCGGGGCCGGACTTCCCGACCGGGGCTTTGATCGTCGGACGCACCGGGTCGCGGGATACTTACACGACTGGACGCGGTTCGATTACGATGCGCGGTGTAGCGAATATCGAAACCATTGAAGCCCCCGGACGGCCCGATCGCGATGCCATCATCGTCACCGAGTTGCCTTACCAAACCAACAAGGCGGCGCTGATCGAAAAGATTGCCGACTTAGTGAACGATAAGCGTTTAGATGGGATTGCGGACATTCGGGATGAAAGCGATCGCGACGGGATGCGGATCGTGATTGAACTGAAGCGTGATGCTTATGCCCGCGTCGTCCTGAATAATCTGTACAAACTCACGCCGATTCAATCGAACTTCGGCGCGAACATGCTGGCGTTGGTGAACAACGAGCCGCAGTTGCTGACCTTGAGTGGCTTCCTCAAGACCTTCCTGGATTTTCGGATTGAGGCAATTACGCGCCGCACGCAGTATTTACTGCGGAAAGCGGAAGACCGTGATCACCTGCTGATGGGTTTGTTGACGGCGCTGGCGAATCTGGATGCGATTATTGCGTTGATTCGGGGCGCGGCGGATGTCAGTATTGCCAAGGGTGAATTGATCGACACCTATGGTTTGTCGGAAGTGCAGGCCGATGCGATTCTGCAAATGCAGTTGCGGCGATTGACTGCCCTAGAAGCTGAGAAAATCGAGCGTGAACACAATGAATTAATGACGCAAATTGCTGACTATCAGGATATTCTGGCGCGGCAAGAGCGAATTTTGACGATCATTGTGGAAGAGATCACCAAAATCAAAGAAACCCATGCGACCCCGCGCCGGACGCGGATGGAAGCGGGAGAAAATGAATTGGTCGATGAAGATCTGATCGCGAATGATAAGTCGGTCATTTTGATCACTGAGCAGGGCTACGTTAAGCGGATGCCCGTTGACACCTTCGCTGCCCAAAGCCGCAATACGCGCGGTAAAGCGGGGGCGAATATGAAGGAGGATGATGCCGTTGATCATTTCCTGACTTGTCACGACCATGATGTGGTGATGGTCTTTAGCGATCGGGGCGTCGTTTACGCGCTGAAGGCCTATCAGATTCCAACCTGTTCGCGCACCGCACGGGGCACGCCGATGGTGCAGTTGATTAACCTCAGCAATGACGAGAAGATTACTTCCGTCGTTGGGGTGAGTGAATTCCGCGATGATGTGTATTTAGTTATGCTCACCCAGCAGGGATTCATTAAAAAAACCAGCGTCGAGAAGTTTAGCAATATCCGATCGAATGGGATTATCGCGATCGTCCTCGAAGAAGGCGATCAACTGCGTTGGGTGCGGTTGGCCACTGCCAAGGACAGCATCATCCTGGCTTCGAGTCAGGGCCGCGCGATTCACTTCCGGGTGGATAATGAGCAACTCCGCCCCTTGGGGCGGGCGACCCGTGGGGTACGATCGATGAACCTGCGCGATGGCGATAAACTGGTCGGCATGGCGATCATTTCGAGTCAAATCTTGGCTGACCAGGCCGCACTGCTGGAAAGTGCTGAGGAGGACGACGACTCCGAAGAAATCAGTGATACCAAGAAGCAAGGCCCGTGGATGCTGGTGGTGACAACGGGTGGTTTTGGGAAGCGGGTGCCCGTGAATATGTTCCGCTTGCAGAAACGCGGTGGGATGGGGATCATCGCGACAAAATTCCGCAAAAAAGGCGATAGCTTGGCCGGACTGACGATGGTGACCGAAGGCGAGGAGCTGATGATCGTTACGAATCGCAGCATCATTATTCGGCAGGCAACGGCAGCGATTTCGATCCAGTCCCGTCCGGCTAGCGGGGTGCGGCTCCAGCGGCTCGATGAAGGGAATGAAATTGCGGCGATCGCAGTGGTGCCGATGGCTGATGGGGAAGATGGACTGGAAGGTCTGGAGGGACTGGAAGGTGAAACGGATGACCCGATCGATGCTGAGGTGATCGATGTGGAAGCCGTAGAGACCGACGAGGAATAAACAACTAACTTCAAGCCAGTTGTTTTGATGTTTAATCGCCCATTGCATTGATTGCAGTGGGCGATTTTTTGGGAGTATTCATAAGGGTCAGCCGATCGGCTGAGTTGAGGTTACATGGAAATACGAAACTGTGGATTTTGGTCTGATTCCTGCTATGTAATTCTGCTCAAAAACACGATCGAAAATTCCTGGAATTACTTTTAGGACTATTCTTCAGGGAAAATACTGGGTATTTCCTAAAATGTTCCTGAAGGCCAGAAGAACTGTAAGAATGGCATGGAGCTCTGTATCCCTAAGTAAAAGGTTATGGGATTAATGGCGGTGCGTTTTTGCGTTGTGAGAAACGGCACACCCTACGTTGAACGATCGCGTAGGGTATGTTATTTCGTAGGGAGAGCGTTCGGATTTTTGTGTAAGGGTGTTGAACGTCAATAAGTGAAGCGTTCAGGGAACATAATTGCGAAATGGGAAGCGGCGGCTTTCCAATCTT
>JBJORF010000122.1:0-11184 GCA_046049545.1 Cyanobacteriota bacterium
CGAATAAATGCCGATTTCTCCACCCCCGGCGACCCAATTACTTCGATCGATTGATGGGCTTGAATCGCCCTGACCGCACGGTCAACCGCAACCGCATCAACCACTGGCTTGGAGGGTGCAGGCGGAATTTGAAGAAGGAGGGCAGGCTTCGCAACTAGATTAGTCGGCTGTGCAACGGCTTGCAACAAGATACCAACCGTTGCACTAACGTGAGCCATATATTGCCCAACCTGCAATGATCCCAACTGTTGCGATGCAAATTCTTCCACCCCCGATAACCGGACTGGACTGGAATTCAATGATGTTTGACTTGATGGCAGCAGCGATGACATTCTCGCCTCTCTCAGCCTTCCCTTACAATCTGTTTCCATTGTGTCGCACAGTCTGGACTTATGGGAATAGGCCATAAGTGAGAATTGTAGGAAGTTGGGAGTTTTAGGAAACTGCTGTTAATTGCTCTGGCGATCGCGACCGAATGTGGTCGAGTACCTGGACGAAATCATCGATTGACTGAAACTGTGAATAAACTGAGGCAAACCGGATGTAGGCAACTTCATTCAACCCACGCAAATGTTGCAGGACAAGCTCGCCAATCTTCGCACTATCCACTTCCCGCCCTGGAAGCTGTTGCAGGTCATTCTCAACGTTAACCGCAACCATCTCGATTTCCACCTGTGATACCGTGGTCTTCCCGCAAGCTAGCGCAATTCCTTGTTGCAACTTTTGACGATCGAAGACTTCACGTTGTCCACTGCGCTTCAGCACCATCATTGGTGCCAGCTCAACACGTTCATAGGTTGTGAACCGATGGTTGCATTTCAGACATTCCCGACGACGACGTACACTTTGCCCTCCGTCAGCTGATCGGGATTCTAAGACGCGGTTCTCAAGGTTATGACAGGCGGGACAGCGCATAACGCAGCTTCACGGGTAACGACAACTGTTATTCGTTAACCATCATACTGGTAGTGCAGAAACTAGGAAATATTAGTTTTCTAGCCCAGACCTAGCGTTAGTTATTTTGATCTAGTTTTGGATTTGATCCAGAATCAATGATTAAACAAATTTGAAGTTTGTTGAGTCTGGATCAGGAAGACCCGTTTTGTAATTGAGAATGAGCGGTCAGAGGTCAGTACTGCGATCGACGAGATTCACCTGTGACGGTAATCACTTAATTTTGATTAGGACAGTTATTCGCCGATTCAGACTGGGCAAGTTAAGTCTAGGTCAGTGATTTAGATTTTGTGCACTACGGAATGTCAGTTGGTGGTTTGGGGGTAATGATGAATCTTCCGTTTCAAGCTTAATGCTGAAACTTCCTCCCCGAGATTTTTTATGTTGACTTCTGCAATTGACGGCATCAGGAGATTGGTGCGTGGCTTCCAGTACCCAAAAACACAAGATCTTAGTCGTAGACGATGAGCCAGATAACCTGGATCTACTCTATCGAACCTTTCATCGTGAGTATCGTGTTCTCCGAGCAGATAATGCCCATGCGGCATTGGAACTGCTAGAAACAGAAGGTGATGTAAGTGTCATTATTTCCGATCAACGGATGCCCATGATGAGTGGGACGGAATTTTTGAGCTTAACGGCACAGAAATATCCGGAGATTATTCGGATTATTTTGACGGGCTATACCGATGTTGATGATCTGGTTCAAGCAATTAATACAGGCCAGGTCTACAAATACGTTACTAAGCCCTGGGATGATGAAGATCTGCGCCAGGTTGTGCACCAGGCGATCGATCTCCATACCGCACTCCAAGCGCGGACGCTGGAACTGCGGCGTAACCTACGGCGCGAAAGTTTGCTCAACACCATTACTCAGACGATTCGGAGTGCCCTGAGCTACGAAGATAGTCTCAAAACGATTGCGGCTGGCATTGGACAGGCGTTTGAAGTTGATTACTGTCTTTTATCGACGCGTCAAGATCCACGGTCGCAGGGTAAAACGACGGTTTATCACCGCACCCCCGAAGTCAATCTCCGCGAAGAAAGCCTGCGGTCGGATGGTGATGGAGACAATTTGATTCCCCATGTGACCCAGGTGATGCCAAGCCATGCGTTGGCGCGATCGGCGTTCTATATCGATCAGCTCGTTGTGATCGATGACATGAATAATGAATCAGCTTGGCTGGCCCAGTTTCCTGAGGCAAAAGCTGCCTTTATTGAACTGGGTTTAGGGTCAAGTGTGCTGTTGCCACTGGTTGCACAACGTCAACCGATTGCGGTACTTGCCTTACATCGCACTCAAACCAGTCTTGAGGCTCAACCCAAACAAGCGGTTTGGGAAGAAGAAGACTTGGATCTCCTGCGATTAGTTGCGGCCCAAGCGGGCTTAGCACTGGCTCAAAGCCATGCCTATGAGCAGATTCGCGCTTCAGCTAAGCGGGAGGCTTTGATCAATAGCATCACCGCCGCAATCCGATCGAGTCTGGAACCCAAGAAGATCTTCGCGGCGATCACGCAGCAATTGGGGCAGGCCCTGACGGTGGACTGGTGTGCCTTATCGCTGTGGACAGCCCAGGATCGCTATGTTGAATGTGTGGGTTTGTACGATGCAAATCAAGGGCTGATCGATCTGGAGCAACCGACCGATCAACCCGCCTTGCCAAAATCCAAGGTGCCGATCGAGGCCAATGCTGTGCTGCAAGAGGTGAAAGGCACTTTACAAGCGGTGGTGCTGGATGATTTGACCCGGCATCCGTCGATGAATGTGGCGGAATTTGAGCCGCCGGCGCGGGCATTGTTGGTGGCACCGTTGCTCGCCGATGGTCAAATCATCGGGACAATTTCTCTCCGCCAAACTCACAAAGCGCGGGTCTGGCATCCGTCGGAATTGCATTTGGTCGAAGTCGTGGCCCAGCAAGCAGCGATCGCGGTGCAACAGTCTCGTCTCTATCAAAAAACCCGAGAACAAGCGGAGCAATTGCTCGAACTCGATCGGCAAAAAACCGAATTTTTCCAAAATATCTCCCATGAATTTCGCACGCCGCTGACCTTGATGGTGGGGCCGTTGGAATCAGTGGTCAAAGAGCAGCAAGCCCTGCCCGCCGAACAAGCCGCGATCGTCCTGCGCAACTCCCGCCGCCTCCTGCGTCTGGTGAATCAACTGTTGGATCTCCAGCGCTTGAATGCGGGCCGGATGCAGCCGACCTTCCGGCCCTGCAACCTGGTGGAATTTGTTTCCCAGATAGTGGAAACCTTCCGTGCCTACTGCGAGAAGAAGGAAATCCGCTTAACTGCCGATCTCAGTGATCTGAGCGCTTGCCCGCCGATTTATCTGGACTTTGAAAAGTTTGATAAAGTCCTCTACAACCTCTTGTCCAATGCGATGAAGTTCACCCCGGCGGGGAAGAGCATCACCGTTGTCCTGCGGCCCTTGGGGGATCAATGCCTCTTGCAAGTTGTGGATACGGGAATTGGGATCCGGCCTGATCAGGTGCCCCATTTGTTTGAACGGTTTCGTCAAGCGGAAGGCTCGGAGAATCGGGGCTACGAAGGGACGGGGATTGGCTTATCCCTAGTCAAAGAGTTGGTCGAACTCCATGGCGCCGAGATTACCGTTGATTCGGTATACGAACGCGGTACGACCTTCAGTGTCTGGCTCAAAACGGGGTTGGAGCATCTCCCGGCGGCGCAAATTGTCCAGGAAGAAGCCGATCTCGAAATGGGTCGTGCGGCCGTCGAACTGGCGGATCTGGAAATCGAGCTGTTGGATGTCGATACCAGTGAAGTCGAAATCCTCGATCCGATCGGTGAAGTCGCCGCCAACGGCCAAAAAATCCTCGTGGTCGATGACAACAGTGACTTACGCACCTACATCTCGGGCATCCTGCGCCAGCAGGGCTATCAAGTGATCACCGCGAAAAACGGCGCGGAAGGGTTCCAAATTGCCTTTGCCCAGCAACCGCACTTGATTATCACTGATCTAATGATGCCGAAGGTCACGGGCCTAGAGCTGATCCAAATGGTGCGGAACGAAGAAGCGGTGCAGGGCATCCCGATCGTGCTCCTCACGGCGAAGGCCGACGAAGACACCCAACTCGAAGGCTTGGAACGCGGTGCTGACGGTTACTTATCGAAACCCTTCAACGATCGGATGCTCCTGGCAGAAGTTCGAAACCTGCTTTCGCTCAAGGCCAAAGAGCAGAAGATGGCGGATTTGAATCACTACTTGACGGAATCGGTTTTGGGTCGATTCCTGCCGCCCGCTTTGGTTGAACGTGCCGCGAAGGGCGAACTTTCCCTTGATCTGCGCCCGGAACCGCGCATGGTGACGGTGCTGTTCAGCGATATCGTTGGGTTCACCCAGCTATCCAATACGCTGCGATCGCGCCGCATGGCTGAAATGCTGAACCAGTATCTTGCCACGATGACCCAGGCGGTCTTTGATAATGGCGGCACGGTGGATAAGTTCATGGGTGACGCAATCATGGCGCTCTTTGGTGCGCCGGAAGACCTGACCCCGAATGAACAAGTGCGCCGCGCGATCGCCACGGCCCGCCAAATGTATCGTGCGTTGGATGACCTCAACCGCAAGTGGGCGGAGCAAGGACTGCCTGAAATGCAATTCCGCTGCGGGATTCATCAAGGTACCGCTGTCGTGGGAATGTTTGGGGGCGCGGAACGATCGGACTACACCGCGATTGGCCCCTGCGTCAACATTGCCTCTCGCCTGCAATCGAATGCCACCCCCGATCGCATCTTGGTTTCCGCAGCGGTGGCGGATTATCTCGATGAAGATGGCATCGACAAAGGTGAACCTCTGACCCTGAAAGGCATCGACGAAACGGTTCTGACCTTCTGGGTACCGCCAGTTCCCTTGCCGTTCACGACCTTAGTATAGGCGGGCGTTTTGGTTGATCGAGCCAGCTCTGGGCTAGACTGGATGCCGGATGACCCTCCTGTTGCCGCTATGCCCACCCCGATGATTCCGGATTCCGCTGAATCTGGATTACCAATTGAGTTGCCCCGATCGCCGGAACCGCCAGAGCTATGGCTGGTGCGATTGTTTGGGGCCTTGGTGTTGCATGCGCTGCTGTTTTTGGGTGTGCGGTTGGCTTGGGCGGAGATTGTGGTGTCGCAGGACTCGGGGGATGGCGGCGCGATCGCGTTTATCGAAATTGGCGAAGCCGATGATCAGTCAACGAGTCCTAAGGCGGAAGGTGTTGCACCCCTAACGGCATTGAAGCCCGGTGCGAAGGCGAAAGCGGCAATCGTGCCTGACGAAACGGCAGTAATCCCGCAGGCTAAGCCTGAAATCTTGCCAAGTCCCAGCCCAGAGCCAAAGCCGACCAAGATTCCTAGTCCAACCCAGTCACCGAGTCCAATTTCATCCGTTGAGCCACAACCATCGCCATCGGCACCGCAGCCTGTTGTACCACCGAAATCCGCACCAGCTAAGCCCATCAATAAACCCAAATCCTCACCCGTTAAACCATCTCTCAATAAACCCAGCACTGCCCCGCCTGCTCCCCAAAAGCCAGTTACATCGGGCAATATTTTAACGCCTCCGAAAGGGCCGAAGGTGACTCCCATCACGGACCAGCCGCCTGGGAAAATTCTCCCATCGCAATCTAAATTTGCGGTTACCCCGATCGTGCGACAGTCTCAAATGACAGCGGCATCAGCCGGTTCTGTGCAGGGTTCGGGTGGTGGGAAGGCGACTCTATTAACGGTTCAAGCGCCAGGGTTGACATTTGAATTTCCGCCAGGGCTTAAAGTTGATCCCGGTAGTCGCTTTGATGTGAATGTGCGAATCGCAGTCAGTGCACCAACTCAGCAAATTGCTGATGTCGATGGTGATGGCAATCCTGAGATTACGCTTCTACCGGATAGTCCCGCCTTAAAAACTCAGCAAATTCCCCCAGCGGAATTAACCAGGCTTGTGAAGCAAGCACTTTTGGCCTACCGATTTTCGGTTGAGTATGAAGGTGTGGGTACGAGCCCAGCGGAGCT
The DNA here is from genome assembly GCA_046049545.1 of Cyanobacteriota bacterium. Taxonomy (GTDB): domain Bacteria; phylum Cyanobacteriota; class Cyanobacteriia; order Leptolyngbyales; family Leptolyngbyaceae; genus Romeriopsis. Next base: position 5,965 of record JBJORF010000122.1, read on the forward strand.
GACGGAGTGGGAGATACAGTTAGTGATCGGGCTTGACTGAATCTGGTTCAGATTGTGTTAGAATGCATACCTAACCGCGCGGGCATAGTTTAGTGGTAAAACCTTAGCCTTCCAAGCTAATGATGGGGGTTCGATTCCCCCTGCCCGCTTTCGAATTGAATGGTGAAATTGCTGAAGACTACCAGGTTGCTTGTGCTTCTAGTGTTTGGATAGTTTTGGGTTTGAGGTTGGGGATTTGGCGGAGATCGTCGATCGACCGGATGGGCCGCTGTTCGATAATCCGTTGGGCGGTCTTTTTGCCGATGCCGGGAAGCCGATCGAGTTCTTCGATCGTTGCGGTGTTGAGATTAATTTTGTTGGCTGGATTCGGTTCGGTTGAATTGGGTGCGCTTGATGTGGCTGGTGTATCGCAGTTTTGCGTTTTAATCTTTTTCTGAATAGCGGGGGGAATGCCCCAGATCGCACCGATGCTGAGTCGATCGAATTCCCGTTGGTAATGAGCCGCGATCGTCGGATTGGTAATGCTCAATAGCACTTCGTCGTTGCCCCGATTGGCGGCTTCAGTCCAGTTGTGGGAACCAACGAGAACGGTGCGCCGATCGATGACACCGAATTTATGATGCAATAAATCGCCGGGGGGAAGTTTGGGGGTGCCGACGAAATTGGCGGGTTTTGTCCAGGGGCGATTATGGCTTTCGGTTTGGCAGGTGGTGCTGGCAAGGGTGACTCCGAGCATATCCAGGGCTTCGCTGTACGATCGGTAAACGAAACCTGAATCGATTAATGCACGGGTTTGGATGCCGCGTTGATGCAGGGGTTCGATCGCATTGACTAAGGCTTGATCCGAAAAAACAAATAAGGCGAGATCGATCGAGGATTGTGCTTTGCTTAATTCGGCGGCAATTAAACCGTTGGTGCTACGTTCCCAGGGGATGGCGCTGGCACTGGGGGAGAATTGGAGGCTGACTTCGCTATTGCCGATCGTGAACGTCTGCCGATCGCGGTGGGGCTTTTTCACGCCGAAACGACTGTCGCGTTTGCCGCCGGGGCCGTCACCCCAAAGCAGATTAAATTCTGTTTGAAAGGCGGCGGCGAAACCGGGATGCTGAATATCCAGCAGGGTATTGGGATTGCCGCGACTGTGGGCCGAACCGAAATCCCCCACCATATCGGAGAGGGTGAAGTTGGCGGAGGTGACGATCGTACGCTTGCCATCGATTACGACAAATTTATGGTGCATTAAATCGCTGCCCTTGGAACCATCGGCGGTGTCGTCGATTAGGGGGATTTGGGCGTTTTGGAGAATGATCAGGGCATCGTTTTCGGCGATTTCGGTGTCGCTCAGTTGGCCGTCGCGGTTCTGATCGATCAATTTGCGGCCTTCGAGAATGCGATTACGACTGCGATCGGGCAATGTGTCTAATTCGACTGTACTGTAGGCGCTATCCGGTCGATTGTAGGTATTTTCGATTACGACGCGGACAGGGATTCCCGCTTGTTGGCGATCGCGCAAGGCTTTGGCAATTCCGGGGAGTCGAATTTCCTGAACGGCAATTTCGATGGAGCTTTCCGCTTGGGCGATCGCGTCAATAATAATTTGCTCTAAATCATCGCCAAATCGCTGTTGCTGACGATAGCGATCGGTAAATTCCTTGGCTGGATTTTGATTTGTGTAAACCTGAATTGTGGGATCTTGGGGCAGTGGCGGCAAGGACTTTAACCCGACAGTTGCACGGTTGGGTTGGCGCAATTGTAGGGCTAATCCCGCGATCGCAACTGTCGCAATAATACCTGTAACCCCGTAAGCCAGGGTTTTCGGAAAGTCTAATGGCAAGTCAAAGGGGGCAAGAAATCGTCTCATACCCTGAGAGTGCCCGGAAAAATCCCAGAATCGGCATTCCGGATTGAGTTTTTATTCTCAGATAAATTAATTGGTGATGGATGATCTGGGATGAATATTGGGTTTGCTTTGCCGACCAGTTTAGCGCTGTGTTTGGCTTATATTTTTGGACTTTGGGTGACGCGGTTGCCTGTGCCTGCGCCTTGGATCGGTGCGGGCTTGTGCGCGATCGCGATCCTATTGGAATTGCTGACCGCACGGTTTTTGCGGGCTAAATTTCGGCGGGGCTTTTGGCTGTGGATGGGCTTGGCGATGCTGGTGGCGACGCTGCATTTTCACTGGCGATCGCCGTTGCCAGGGGAACGGGATATTAGTCGCTTTATGCCCGTGGTGCGATCGCAGTCGGTGACGGTGCGGGGAATAGTGAAGGAATTGCCGCGATTGACGCGCAGTGAGCAGATGCAGTTGTGGCTGCGGGTGGAAGGTTTGGATGTAGGGGGATTGGCCGAGCGACTGACGATCGCACCGGAGCAGGCGCGGGGTAGGCTCTATGTGACGGTGCCGCAGGAACTGGGGGCCGATGCTTATCCGGGATTGCGGCTGCAAGTGACGGGACAATTAAGTTTGCCGGAAGCCGCGAAAAATCCGGGGGGCTTTGATTTTCAGCAGTTTCTCCGGCAGGCGGATTGTTTTGCCGCTATGCGAGGTGAGACGTTGATTAAAGATGCAACGCCCTCTGGTTTTGGGCTATGGCAAATTCAGCGGCGGATTGTGCGATCGCTGACGGCCCAGTTGCCTGCACCGGAGGGGGCGCTGCTGAGTGCGATGGTGCTGGGGGGAAGAGTTGTTGATTTGCCGTTTGCGCTGAAAGATCAGTTTGCTCAAGTCGGCTTGTCCCACGCTTTAGCGGCTTCTGGATTTCAGGTTTCGTTGATTTTGGCGGTGGTGTTGGCATTAACTCAGAGATTGCCGAACCGATCGCAGGTGGTGATTGGGATTTTGTGTTTGGGATTGTTTCTGGGATTAACGGGATTGTCACCAGCGGTTTGTCGGGCGGTGGTGATGGGGCTGGCGGTGCTGCTGGCAAAGTGGTTTGAACAAAAGGCGGAACCGCTGGGGGCATTGCTGTTGGCGACGACTTCGCTATTGGTGATTAATCCGCTTTGGGTGCATGATCTGGGTTTTCAATTTAGTGTGTTGGCGACGTTGGGATTGCTGGTAACGGTACCGGGATTGCAGGCGCGACTCATTGCGATTCCGCCTTGGTTGGCGAGTGCTTTAGCGGTACCGATCGCGGCGTTTGTTTGGACGTTGCCGCTGCAATTGCACAGCTTTGGGGTGATGTCGCCCTATGCGGTGCTGGTGAATGTCGTGACCACGCCGTTGATTGTGGTGATGAGTTTGGGGGCGGTGGGATTGGCGACGATCGCCGCGATCGTCCCAGCTTGGGCGAGCAGTTTAGCCTGGGTTTTGCATTATCCGGTGGTTTGGCTACTCGGGATTGTGGAATTTGCGGGGCGGTTGCCGGGGGTGAGCTGGGCGGTGGGGTTGTTGCCGCTAGCGTTGATGGTATTGCTGTATGGGTTGTTGGTATTGCTCTGGCAATGGCCGCGCAGTCGGCGCTATGGCGGGGCGATCGGGCTGGGAGCGGCGGCGATCGTCTGGCTACCGGCGGTAACGGCGCAAATTCAACTGACGCAAATTACGGCTTTGGTGACGCGCGATCAGCCCGTTTTGGTCGTGCAGGATCGGGGCCGATCGGGGTTGGTGAACAGCGGCGCACCGCGCACGGCCCAGATGACAGTGTTGCCGTTTTTGCAGCAGCAGGGGATTGGGAAACTGGACTGGGCGATCGCGCTGACCTCCGAAGCGGCTGAATCTGATCAGTCCGGCTGGCAGGCATTGCGATCGCGCTTAGCGATTCGGCAGTGGCATGACAGTCAGGCATTGGGCCGATCGGTGAAGCTCGGGCGGGGGCGGGGCGAAGTGATTGCACCGGATTTGCTGAGTTTGCCGATCGGCAAATCGCGGTGGCTATTGGCGGCAGCGTTGCCGGGGAAGTCGCAGGTAGAGTTGGCGCAGATGCCATCGTTGCGAGGCCATGGGGTGCTGTGGTGGCCGGGGGGCAAGCTGCGATCGGACTTGATTGATCAGATTCAGCCGCAGGTGGCGATCGCCTTTGGGCGGCGATTGGATGGATTGACGGAGGCGATGCTGAACCAGCGAGGGGTGCGGGTGTTTTGGCTGAAGCGGGATGGGGCGGTGCAATGGCGATCGGGGCAGGGGGTGCGATCGGGCTTTGGGGATAGTGATGCGAAGGGAGCTTGGCTGTAGAATGGGAGTAAATCCAGTTGAGGTGTCTGCATGACGAGTGCCTCCGGCAGGTCTCAGACCAACGCCACAACTAAATGCATGACGCTGGAGGCGTATCTGACCTATGACGATCGGACGGATACCCGCTATGAATTGGTGGATGGGTTGCTGGTAGCGATGGGCGCTGAAAATCCGCTGAATCCTCGAATTGCCATGATGTTGGTGTTTGCCCTTGCGAGAATAGGGGTGCCGGAAGAGAACTTGGCGATCAGGCATCAAGTTAATGTCAGTTCCACCAAAGCCACTGCCCGCCAACCGGATTTAATCGTCCATTCAGATGCATCAGATGCGGCAATTATGGCAGATGGGAAGATTCTCCGGGCTGGGGAAGCGGTTCCGTTGTTAGTGGTTGAAGGGGCTTCTAATACCTTGAACGATCGAAAGTCCTACAGGCGTGACTATGAAGAAAGGCCTGTTGAGTATGCAGAGCGCGGCATTCCTGAGATGTGGATTATCGACCCTGATGACCTACGGACGGTCGGAGACCATCGGGCGATCGTCAAAGTTGGCAGTTTGATCGATGGCGAATACCAGTTCCAAGACTTCACCGGGGATGATGTGTTGACCTCCCCTGGCTTCCCAGCGCTGAAGCTGACGGCGATACAGGTGTTGACGGCGGGGCGATAGTGTCGGTGGGGTAGGGGGTTCGATCGACCCTTTAACCCACGCGTCTGGGTGTTCGGGTTGCTAGGGATCTGTGTTGATTTCTCTGTCTGAAAGTCCGAGAAGTTTAGCTTGATCTTTCCAAAGATCCATTCTGCCGTCTTTGTAGATTTTGGCAATAAAGGGCGGGTTGTTGCTCTGAGTGAACTTCTCCAGCCTTGTTAGGATGTTAACAAACAGATCTGCCATCTGCTGACGTCTTAGCTGTCCAGACACAAGGGCAAAGACGCGGACGTTACCACGGGCGAGAGAGTGCTCAGAATTTTGTGTAAGGGGTCTAGAATCCAAATAGAACAAAGGAGAGACCCAAATGGCACGACGTAAAAAAGAACTGACTCGCCTCG
>JBJORF010000123.1:0-10972 GCA_046049545.1 Cyanobacteriota bacterium
AGGAATTATCGTCGCCCCTCGACAAAACTATTCGATCGGACAGCAGCTTCAGGCGATTCAGAGTTTATTGAATGTGACTTCAGCAAGCACGATCGCCAATCAATTGATTTTCCTGAGCAATTATTTTTAGCCCCAAAATCCTATGAAACTCCCTGAACTAGACTCTGCCACGATCGACCGCATTTTGGAAATGGCTTGGGAAGACCGCACACCCTTTGAAGCGATCGAACTGCAATTTGGCCTAAATGAATCCCAGGTGATTGCCCTGATGCGCCGCGAAATGAAGGCTTCCAGTTTCCGCATGTGGCGCGAACGGATGAGTGGCCGCAGCACCAAGCACAGCAAAAACCGCGATTTTATTGCGGGACGCTTCCGATCGCAGAACCAAAAAGGGTCGTGAGAAGCGATCGGCTATAATGGGAATACTGAATCGGAGGCTAGCACGATGAATCTATCGGTTGCAAAGGCTGAATCGATGAATACTTTGTCCTGGCGCATGCTGCTTGAACAACAAGCCAACGGTCAGATCGTGGCTTGGGTGGCAGAGTTGCCTGATTGTCGGGTGGTTGCGGAGTCGCGGGAAGCGGCGATCGGGCAGTTGGAAGCATTGATAGAGAAACGAATGGCTGGAATTGATGCGGTGGAATTCCAACCGCGACTGAATTCATTTACTCCGGCTGAGCATCCAGCCCTCAAGTTTATCGGAATCTTTAAGGATGATCCTGATTTTACTGCATGGCACGATCGGCTTTGGGCTGAGAAACAACGGAATAAGGATGATGATGAAATTTTGTCGATCGAAGAATGTTTGCAGGTCATGTAATGCTGTGGCTTTTGGATACCAACCATATTGCTTTGATTCTGCGGCAGGATTCAACCGCATCCGATAATTTGGCACAACACTTGGGGCAAACAGCGGTGAGCGTGATTACGGCGCAGGAAGTTTGCAACGGCTGGTTAGGGCTGCTGAACCAAAAGCATCAGAAGCGTCAGCAAATGTTGCATCGGTATCACCAGTTTTGGCTGGCGATCGAATTGTTCAAAACGATGCCCATTTTGGAATTTAACGATCGGGCTTACGATCGTTATGTCCAACTTATTACAGATAATCCAGCATTACGGAAGCAAGCTCTTCAGCGGGATATGAGAATTGCAGCAACCGCGCTTACGCAAAATTCAACAGTCGTCACCCGCAGCCGGAAGGATTTTGGGTTGGTGCCGGGGTTAGAGATCGAAGATTGGTCAATTTAGGGTGACTCGTCGAAATGGTTCTACTGACGATCGCTCCCAATCACCCGCGAATGAAATTGCGGGCTATGGGATGAAGTCTCTTCAAGACTAACTAACCCCAGTCCTGTAGGGACTTTCACTATCAGCCCGCAATTCATTCGCGGGTGGGATTGCTTTTCCTTTTTTCGATCTCATCCATCGGCAACAAAATCGTCGCCCCAATCGCCTCCCTCACGCTCCGACTGACGTAGCGATCGCTGTTGAGCCATATCAGGAGAAAGCATTCGACGCGATCTTAAGATTCTAAGGAAAGATAATCACTTTCCGCGAAAATTGGGAATCCTTAATACGAACCATAGCCTTTTATGAAAGATAAAGAATATGCAGAAAGACACCAAGGATCAAAATTTAGCTAACACAGATCAGTCAATAGACTGCGACAGGATATTACTTACATTGAAATTTGAAGCCAGGTCAGAATTTTCTAATTTAGCTGGAAAGCATTTTCAATTCTCTGAATTTATGATCGCAGTATTTTCCAAAATGCCATATTTTTTGTCACCTCCCTTGCAAACACGATGGCGAGAAATAAAACAAGATTTCAACCTATATCATAGGCAATCACGAGGGAAACGCAAAGAAATAGCCAGTAGAGCGTACAAGCTAATTCACAATCTAAATTTTGTACAAAAATTGCATTTTTACCAAATTTCCGAAGGCGAATCAGGCTTGGTTTTCTCTGGGATGGATTTGAGAAAAATAAATGCACATCGTTTAGATCTAAAAAACGCAGACTTTAGCAACTGCGATTTAAGAGGAGCATACTTTTGCTACTGCAACTTGCAAAATGCGAACTTCACCAAGGCTAATTTAAAATCTGCAATCTTTACAAGAGCTAATCTAATTGGAGCAATTTTTGAAGAATGCAAGAAAGACCAAGCAATCTTTGATGGAGCAATTATGGAAGAAGCTGATTATGCAAAGCAACACTTAGAACGACAAGAACAAAATCTCACGAATAAGTATCCAGTATCAGATCTTCGAGGTGGTTGTTATCATTCGGGTAATCACGTTAGTATCTCAGATAGTTCCATATACTATTAAATGAATAAGACCTACAAAGGCAAATAAGACTGGAGGACACTGAAATAATAAATTTGATTGTTTAAGCTGGTTCATCCCTCAACTGACCTATACCTGCTTCTAAAAGCCAACTTCGCATCTTAAGTTTGTATCATTTGAATAAGACCTAATTCATATAATCGTCTTCTTCAAGCGGGAATTTAACACCCAATCTTGATCGTAAAGACGCGTGGATATCCATCATCGAAGCGATCGTCATCTTCATCGCCACCTGGCTCAATCCCCAAGCCACGATCTGTACCCTCGCCCTCAAACTCTGCTTTCACGTCCTTGAGATTCTTCGCAAGCCCTCAAAGTAACGCCACGATCGGCGGGTGGCCAAGCTCATTCGCCGATCGCCCCTTCCCCCGGCCAAAAATCCGCATCCAAAACCGCATCCCATCTGTAAGGACAATCGATCGGGAATGTCGCCTCCGGCAAATCCGTCTCCGCGATCGCCAAATCCCGACCATTCAAATAAGCAACTCCCAACGCCTCATCGCGATACGGCTGCAAACTCGGATTCTCTTTCAGTAACAACGCAATCTCCCGTCGCTGAATCCGCACCGTCGCCTGCCAACTCCGACTCCGCCGCGACACCTGAAACTCCCACTTCAACAAATGCCCCAACAGCACCGCCAACCGATTCCGCAATTCCTGCCGTTGCTGCCGCGCCAAAGCCTCAATCTCCTCAACCAAATGCTCAACATCCAAATCATCCCAAGCTCGATCGCGCAAAATCTGTGCCTGCGCCACCGCCCAAGTACAAAAATCCGTCTCATACAGACGCGCAGCTTGACTCACTGGATGTTCAGCAATCGGTTCAGAAACTTGCATAAGCGTTCTCAGGCAACGTTACCCTCGATCGTAACCCAAACTTCGCCCAATCGCTACCGATCACGCAAAAGCAATCAGCTACACCGCATTCGAGCCATCCAGCTCCGCCGCCATCTCCTCCAACTGCGCCTGCTGATCCCGCGTAATGCAAGTCTGAATAATATCCTCAATCTTCCCCTGCAATGCCGTATCCAGGTTGAAGTTCTGATTCAAGCGGTGATCAGTCACACGACTATCTTTGTAATTATAAGTACGGATCTTTTCCGATCGTGAACCCGATCCCACTTGCGACTTCCGTTGCGATGCAATTGCGTCATTTTGTTCTTGCAATTTCATTTCATACAGCTTTGCCCGCAGGATTTGCAGCGCCCGTTCTTTATTTTGCAACTGCGATCGCTCCTCTGTACAAAAAATCCGAATCCCCGTCGGCTTGTGGAACAGATCCGCTGCGGTTTCCACCTTGTTCACGTTCTGACCGCCTGCACCGCCCGATCGGGCCGTGGTCATCACATAGTCCTTCGGATCGAGATGAATCTCCACATCATCCACCTCCGGCATAATCGCCACCGTCGCCGTCGAAGTATGCACCCGCCCCTGGGATTCCGTCGCTGGCACCCGCTGCACCCGATGCACGCCCGCTTCATATTTGAGTTTGCTATAAACCCGATCGCCCGTCACTTCCAAAATCACTTCCTTAAAGCCGCCCGCATCCCCCGCCGACTCATTCACCAGCTTCGCACTCCAACCTTGGGACTGCGCGTAATAGGTGTAGAGCCGCAGCAAATCGCCGGCCCAAATACTCGCCTCATCACCCCCGGTTCCCGCGCGGATTTCCAGCATGATGTTTTTGTCATCATTCGGATCGCTCGGCAGCAGCAGGATTTTCAACCGTTGTTCCAGAGTCGGAATCTTTTCTTTTAGCTCATCGATTTCCATACGGGCCATTTCCGTCAGCTCCGCATCTCCCGCTGCTTCTTTGAGCAGCTCCTGCGCCGAGGTCAGATCATCCTGCGCTTTTTTCCAGGCTTCGTAGGTCTCAACCGTTTCTTCGAGGCCCGATCGGGCCTTCGCCACTTTCTGAAATTCCCCAGGATCGGCCGCCAGATCCGGATCGCCTAAGCGCCGCGTTAAATCGTGAAACGTTTGCTCAACGGAATTCAGTTTCTCGATCAAATATTGTTCAGCCATGACAGCACCATTCCTCAATTAGGACGTAAATTACTTACAAAAATCAGCTTGCACAAAACGCCAGGATGCTGGGGGTTCGACTTGAACCCCAACATCTATCGTCAGCCTGGATTGGGTGTCTGAATGTTCATGGCATTTTCCAATATTAATCGATCGTCCAGTTCCCCCAATCAAATAATCCGAGTAGGTTGGGTGAAGCGCAGCGTAACCCAACGTTTTCAGGGTGTTGGGTTTCACGTTTTCGGGGCGTTGGGTTTCACATTTTTGGGGTGTTGGGTTTCACGTTATTTCACCCAACCGACGAGTGTTATCCCAAGATTGCAGGCGCAAGGCATTACGCCCCAACGCGCAAAATCTCGCCCCACAAAACTGCGATGGCGAGATTTTCCCAATAATTCAACGCAGCTACTTTTGGTCGCCTGCTTCCGAAGCCATCCCATACTTACGCAGGAAGCGCTCCACCCGACCTTCAGTATCGATAATCTTCTGCGTCCCCGTGAAAAACGGGTGATTCCCCGACCACACATCAACGTTCATTTCCGGCTTGGTCGAACCTACGGTCATGACCACTTCACCGTTGCAAATTACCTTTGCGTCCGGATACCACTCCGGATGAATTCCTGCCTTTGCCATGATTGCTGCCTCCAGCCGTGCAAATTCTATTCTAATTCAAACAACTGCTAATCCAAACTGCTACTAATTCAAACAGGACTGGGCACGATCGCGCGATCGCACCCAAACAAGCCAACAATTAGCGCTTCGAGTACTGCGGTGCCTTCCGCGCTTTCCGCAGACCGTACTTGCGACGTTCCTTGGCGCGGGCATCCCGGCGCAGGTAGCCTTCCACCTTCAGCGGACTGCGGTTATCCGGGTCAAGCTGGCACAAAGCCCGCGCCACGCCCATCCGAATCGCTTCCGCCTGACCGGTCAACCCGCCGCCATGGGCGTTAACCAGCAAGTCATACTGCTCTTCCAGGCCCAAGGTTTCCAGGGGAGCCTTAGCGGCGGCCACATACTCATGGTTGCCCTGCAAGTAGTAAGCGCCATCCTTACCGTTCACTTCAAACTTGCCGTTACCGGGCACCAAGCGCACCCGTGCCACCGCCGTTTTCCGCCGACCAGTGCCCTGGTACATTACACGTCCTTCAGACATTACTTAGCTCCTGGAGTAGTATTGATTTCCAAAACCGCTGGCTGCTGTGCTGCGTGGGGATGTTCGGCCCCGGCATAGACTTTCAGCTTCGTGAACTGCTGACGACCCAAGGAAGTCTTCGGCAACATGCCTTTCACAGCCTTTTCGATGATCCGCTCCGGGAGCCGATCTTGCAATTGGCTAAAGGTCTCAACCTTCATCCCACCGGGACGACCGGAGTGACGACGGTAGAGCTTTTGACTCGATTTGCGGCCCGTGACTTCGACTTGTTCTGCATTGATCACCACCACGAAGTCACCCGTGTCGATCGACGGAGTGAAATCGGGCTTGTTCTTGCCGCGCAGGACGCTAGCGATTTCCGTCGCCAGACGGCCCAGACGCTTACCAGCCGCATCGACAACGTACCATTGACGATTGTCTTCCTGCTGATTGGGGAGATAGGTTTTTTCGGTAGCCATGATTGTTACCAGAGAATTGACGAGAAAAACTTGTGTAAGTTTGGGGTTTAGGCTTGGCCTTGTTGAGTCCGATTGGCTACTTTTGGGTCAGCGGTGAAGCCGATAGCATCGAGTCCTCGGTTCGATAATCGATCGGGGGAGCCAAGTGCGATACCTGATCGAGGGTCGGAAAGGCGGTGGGCAAAATCAACTGCGGCTGAGCGTCATACCAAGTTTCCGGCGGAAACGGGCATTCCCAGTATCCCACACGCAGCAAACAGAGTCCATGGGCCGGGGCCGCATGTTTGACCTGATCACGGCGTTCGCCCTGCCACAGGTCAGTAAACTCCGCCACCGATCGGGAGCCGTCTCCCACCTGTACCAGCAATCCGACCAGCAGTCGCATCATCCCGTACAGAAACCCACTGGCCTGCACCTCGATCGTCACAAAGTCGCCTTGCTGTTGGCAAACCGCCTCGTGAATATCGACCCAGGAATGGGGTCGTACCGAACCCGCTCGATGGAAAGCGGCAAGGTGGTGGCGACCGACGAGGGGCGCTAAGGCCGCCTGCATCCGATCGACATCCAGGGGAGCATAATAGTAATGCCAAGCATAGGGCCGCACAAACAGATTCGGAATCTTGTTTGTATACAGCGTGTAGCGGTAGCGCCGCCAACAGGCGGAAAATCTTGCATGCCAGTCTGCCGTTACCGGGGCCGCCGCTCGGATCACAATGTCCTCCGGCAACCGACTGTTCAAGATTCCCAACCAACGCGGGGGCGGAATCAACGAATCCACGTCAAAATGCACCACCTGCGCCGCTGCATGGACTCCGGTATCAGTTCGACCCGCCGCATGAACCACGACTCGCCGCCCGACCACCGAGGCCAAAGCATCCTCCAAACATTCCTGAACGGTACGTTGATCGTTGGCTTGCTTTTGCCAACCGTAGAACCGACTGCCCTGATATTGCACCACGAGCGCAATGCGCTGGGTGGGAATGGGGGGTGTCGATCGCTGCTCAGGCTGTTTGCTCTCCATACCGCTTCACTGACGAAGATTGTCACTGACAAGACCTTGTCAGCCCCATCGCACCTTAGACCAACTCGATGATCGCCATTTCCGCATTGTCACCCCGACGACGGATGGTCCGCAAAATCCGGGTGTAACCGCCTTTGCGATCGCCGTAACGTTCGCCGGCTTGCTCAAACAGGGCATGCACCAACTGCTTGTCGTACAAGTAAGCGATCGCCTGACGACGCGAAGCCAAGGAGCCATCCTTCGCCAGCGTAATAATGCGCTCCACTTCATTGCGCACAGCTTTCGCCCGTGCCTTGGTGGTCGTAATTCGACCGTTGCGGATCAGTTCCGTGGCGAGGGCCCGCAGCAACGCTTTGCGTTGATCGGCGGGCCGTCCCAGCATGGGAACTCGACATTGGTGTCGCATGACTTCAAACCTTAGAATTTGCTAAAACAACAAACGATTCAAATGGCCCATCGCCATTCCGTTTCCCACTCGATTACCCGAGCAGCAACCTAGATACCACCATTTTCCTTAGCGGCCTTGGTCAACGGCAGGGTAATGCCCAACCGATCTTTCAATGCCTCAACCACTTCTTCAGCGGACTTGGCACCAAAGTTCTTGATCTCCATCAGGTCTTCCTGGGTGTAATCCAACAGGTCGGCCACGGAGTTGATCTGGGCGCGCTTCAAGCAGTTATAAGCCCGCACCGAAAGCTGAAGTTCTTCGATCGGAATCTGGCTTTCTGGATGCTCGTCGGCCACGATGTCATCTTCAGTCACCTCGAAGTTGACATCCTTCAGCGGATTAAACAAATCCACCAAAATGTTCGCCGCCTGACCCAGGGCTTCCTGGGGGGTCAAACTGCCATTCGTCCAGACTTCCATCAGCAAGCGATCCTTTTCCAAGGAACCGCCGACGCGAGCATCCTCGACCGAGTAGTTCACTTTACGCACGGGCATAAAGACAGAATCTAACTGGAGAAAATCGATCGCGTTGGACTGGTCATCCCGAATCCGGCTCACGCTGCGATAGCCTTTCCCGCGCTGCACCTGGAATTCCATTTCCAGCTTCGCACCGGGAGCAACCGTCGCAATATATTGCTCCGTCGAAATCACTTCCACTTCCGAAGGCAAATCAAAGTTCGCCGCCGTGATCACCGCCGGCCCCTGCACCACGACGCGGCCAATTTGCGGCTGCGACGTGTAGCTCTTGAGCACCACTTTCTTCATGTTGAGCATGATGTCCAGAACATCTTCCCGAACACCAGGGACTGCGGAAAATTCATGGGAAACCCCATCAATCCGAATCGCGGTAATTGCCGCGCCTTCGAGGTTCGACAGCAACACACGCCGCAGCGCATTCCCGACTGTCGTGCCTTGACCGCGATCGAGCGGCTCCAAAATGAAGCGGCTGTACTGGCCTTGGTCTTTTTCGATAGTGGACTCAATACATTCAACTTGAAACTGTGCCACGGGTAGCCTTCCTTAGTTGCAAAAACGGTGGGGGAAACGGTAACGCAAGGGATGCACTTTTGGGCGATCGCCGATCGCCGCCAAACTGCGCCAATTGCTACACCCGACGCCGCTTGGGCGGACGGCAGCCATTGTGCGGAATGGGTGTCACGTCGCGGATTAACGTGATTTCCAAGCCCGCGCCCTGGAGCGCCCGGATGGCGGTCTCACGACCTGACCCCGGCCCACTCACCATCACTTCGATTTGGCGCATACCACAATCCATGGCGCGACGCGCAGCTGCTTCCGCCGCTGTTTGAGCAGCAAACGGTGTGCCTTTCTTAGCACCCTTAAAGCCACTGGCCCCCGCCGACGACCAAGAGATCGCTTCGCCTTGGGTATCGGTGATGGTGACGATCGTGTTGTTGAAGGTGGACTGAATGTGAGCCACACCACTGGGGACGTTCTTTTTCGCCTTACGCGGCCCCGTTCTCTTTTGCGGTCTTCCTGCCATTGTTTCTATCCAAAAAGGTGATCAGATTAACCCGACTGCGAGGAATAGGCGGCAAGCACCGACCTCTCAATTCGCAGAACTCTGGAAATCGCCACAAGCCCCATAGGCTGCCGCTGATTCCAGTCAAGATTACTTCTTCGGGGCTTTTTTCTTCCCGGCCACGGTACGACGACCGCCACGGCGAGTCCGCGCGTTGGTGCGAGTCCGTTGACCGCGCAAGGGCAAGCCCATCCGGTGACGACGACCGCGATAGCAACCGATGTCCATCAAACGCTTGATGTTCATCGATTCCCAACGGCGCAGATCGCCTTCGATCTGGTAGTCGTTTTCTACGCATTCACGCAGAGCGGCGACTTGCGCATCCGTCAGATCTTTCACGCGAATATCAGGGTTGATATTCGTTTTCTTCAGAACCTGCGCCGATCGGGTCGGGCCAATTCCGTAAATGTATCTCAGACCAATTTCCACGCGTTTATCGCGAGGTAAGTCCACACCAGCAATCCGCGCCACTGTGTTTCTCCTAGATGAATTTGGGGTTGATTCGGCTCAAATGCGAAATTGGTTTAACCTTGACGCTGTTTATGCTTCGGGTTTTCGCAAATGACCATCACGCGACCATGCCGACGAATCACGCGGCACTTATCGCACATTTTCTTGACAGAGGGACGTACTTTCATGCCTTGTCTCGCCTGATTGGCGATGTTTACAAATACAACAAGATAGCAAACAGACATCACCCTTGTCAATTTTTGACAGGGCTAAGATCCAACGGACTGGGACGATCGCGCGTCAAGTTTCCCTTGGATGCAGTTCTGAGTGCTGGTTTTGCGCCAATGAATTGGGTCGAACGCCGAAGCGATCGCAATTTTTCACAAGCGGTTAACTAGTCTACTGCAAGGGTGTACACCTTGGGAAGAGCGATTTTTTAGTTAGAGCTTATGGAACAACCGATCGAAGGGATAACTAAAACCGGGCAATAGCGATGTTGTGAGTTCATCCCCCGCCAAAAACGTCACCGCGAGGCGAAGCGCACCCGCTTCCCGGCGGTAGGCTTCAATCTGCTGGGGGCTTTGGCTCACAATCCAATATTCGCGGACACCCCGTGCCGAATACAGTCGCAGTTTAAGATCCTTATCTCGACGCTGATTCTGATCGCCGGGAGACAGCACTTCAATGACTAACTCGGGCGCAGCCATCAAATGCCCCGCTTCATCCAGCGCCGCATCAAGCTGTTCATGACTCGCCCAGACCACGTCCGGGATGACATTATCGGCATCCGTAAAAATAATGCCTGGGTTGATGGTTGCTTTCCCCAAATCACTGTCGATCGACCAAGCATCTAAGGCCGCATATAAGCGCCCACAGAGACTTTGGTGTTGCCAGTGGGGTGCGCGCGTCACTTGTAGCTCTCCATCAATAATCTCGTAACGCCGTTGGTCATCCGGGAGCAGTTCCAGATCAGCAGTCGTCCAGCGCAGGGTATCGGCGATAGTTTGAGTCATCGATCGGCCCACAATCTTTGGTTCAATTCTAGCGCACCGATTTTAGCGCTCACCGCAACATCCAGGTAATCACCCCCAACACCCGATCGACGGGCGGTAAGGCATAAACCGTCAGATCGATCGTCACCACATCTCCCTCAATTTTCAAAAACTGCCATTGCAACCCATTACTCACAACGCCATAAATCACTTCGCTGGGCTGGCCTTGAGCCGCATTAAACCGCTGGGCCGCCACCATCTCCGCAATACACTGCCCAAAGCCCGACTTCAGATCCGTCTTCTTCGCCTCAATAATCACGATCGCGGGCGCTTCAATTTCCAGCACCTCGGGCGATCGGGTCATCAAAAAATCACAGACCCCATTCAATCCCTGCGATTCATCCACCGTAAAATCTTCACCCGAAAACAAACTCACCCGTCGATCCAGCAACCGCCTTGCCTCCAACAAAACCGGGTAGATAATGCCTTCCGATCGGGCCTTTTCGCTCCCGGAAGTGGCCACGATCGGCAATG
>JBJORF010000124.1:0-10948 GCA_046049545.1 Cyanobacteriota bacterium
TTTAGCGCTTGGTAGCTCATTTTCATGTGGCAACCTCTGGCGGCATTAACCTGCGAGCTTCTCACTCTATTCTACAACCCTTATTCCCGATAATGTCTATTGGTCTTAGCGATCGCGAGTCAAGCGTTAGAACCGATTCACGATTTTAGAATTGGTTCGTGTTGTATTTTCTCACCGCCGCTTCCAATGCTTTGGGGGCAGGAACTATGTTTAATTCCTGAAAATATTCCTGCGGCATAAATTCTTTTAAGATTGGTAGGCATTCTGCCAAGTCGTTGCTTCTGAGGCCAACCCGATCGCCCGAAAGCAGTGCAAACCCAAAATCTGAATAGAGCTTAATCGCCCGAAAGCTAGATGGCTGTGTGTGCAGATAAATCGGATAATCCTGGGGTTTTAAGCGCTGCATCACAATTGACAGCAATGCTCGACCAATGCCTCGGCCTTCATGGGTTTTCAAGACCTTAAACCATTGCACAGTATGAAATTCGTTGTAAGCTTTCCAGATCAGACAAGTGGCGATCGGTTGATCTTGGCGATCGCAGACGAATAAGGTTTTGGCAAAAAACTGGTCTTCCTTCCCGCCGTAAGTAGTGCTGAAATAATCTGACATAAAGCCATCATATTCTTTGGCAAGTTCGGCATCATCAAAGGGCATTGCTTTCCAGATGTCTAGCTCGTCAGGTCGGCAACTTCGGACAGAATAATCGATCGGTAATCCAGTAAGTGCACGATAATTCAACGCCGCACACATCATGAAAATATTACGATCGGGTATTTCTGCTTCTTTCATCGTGGGTGATGGCTAAGTAAAGATCTCACGTAAATGAATCATATTACCTTCAGGGTCACACACATTGCGCACTTTCATGCCTGGGCCAGACCAGATGGAACCCCAGATGATACCGCCACATTGTTCAACGGTCGCTTCGGCCACATCAAGTTGCGCCACGGTAAAGAAGGGTTTGATTGCTTGGGTTTCGCGGGCGATCGGGGGGACTTCAATGGCGATCGAGTCACCGTATGGTGGCGGAATTGCGTGAATGATGAGCTGAACGTCAGGGGACTGGAGCACCCGATGTTCGTCATCTTCATGCAGCACTTTGGCTCCTAGAACTTGCTCATAGAAGGTCGAAACTGCCAGAAGATCCTTGGCATAGAAGAGGATTCCGGTTCGCGCTGGGCCTGACATAGAATTCTTTAACGATTAATGATAACTATTTTACTATTCAAGTACTACAGGCAGACAACCAGTCGCGATCGCCAATCTCTCCCCTTCGATAGATGGAGTAGCGTAGTCCTTTGTACTATTGTGCAGCAATTCTTATTTCGCGATCGCCATGCCTCGAAAAAGTCATGATTTCTTCTCGAAAGCCTGGATGAAAGAAATCATGAGCGACTTTGGTGAGGTCGAGATCGAGCGTCCTGTGTTCAGTGAAGTCCACACCATTGATCTACTTTTTAATCCCAATCCCGATCGCATCCAAGCCCTAGAACCCCTTGGACTCCTCGGCAGAATGCTGACGAAACGCTGTCATTATGAGGTAATGCCTGCATGCATCCAAAGCATTTTTTTGCTTTTCTGAAGATTGGTTTGATATCAATATTTAGCATGGTGGGACTTCTGCTGATTGGAACCTTGCTCAATTTTCTCTCCTATCGTAGTGCGCTGCCCATTATAGTAATAATGCCAAGCCCTGAGAGCCTCGGACGTGAGTATTTGCAGGCAGTTGCTCAGAAGAATCACAATTACATCTCTGGAGATAGTGGATGTGTTCGCGGTCAACTTCTTCAAGACATCGCTAAGTATGATGGCGCGGAAATAGGCAACATTGTTGTTAGCGCGCAGTGGATGTCGGGTAACAGCGATCACCAGTTTGAAGTTACCTCAATTAGATTTGACTATCGTTTCCCTAAGAACTCCTCTTGGAAAAGCGATGAAATTCGACTCATGACCGCCACAAATCTAGAGCGCAACAATTCTCTACTTGATGCGCTACCCTTCCGGCGAATTCACTGTGCGGGATCAGGTGTTTAGATAGGCGAGGGCTAACAAGCCCATCGGAGCGGGCTGGCAAAGTTGATATATAATAGGCGCAGCGTGGCTCATGGCCGCTCAATGGTATCGTTATCCCACTGAATTGACTGAAAAGATTTCCCCCATATTATTTATCGATTATCATAAGGCCAAGTTTCTAGAATCATTTTTAACGAGTAACGTCAATGAATGAGTTGCCAGAGCAAAATCCTAGGAATAATGAGATAGTCAAGCTGATTCTTGACGCGCTTCAAGTACCTGTAAAAATTGCAAGACAGACAATTGGAAGCATTTTTGTATTAGCATCGATTAATATTGTCTCTGGGGCTTGGCTTGCCTTTCTTGTTTGTCAGAAGTTTAACCTCCATATATCATTGACAGCGTTTACTTTTTTAGTCGTTGCTTTTCCTTCAATCTTGCTATCGAAGTTGTATTTGACGCTCAAAGAAATCATTGAGCTACCTGACAAAATTGTTGATTTTTTCCGTGCAAGCTCATACAAGATTTCTGAATTCAACCAGGCGCAAGAAAGAGTAAAAACCAAGCTCAAAAACGCAAATTGGCGAGTTGATAATTTAATCAAGGAAAAGGAGTGGCGGACTTCTGACGCGATTTCAGCGGCGAAAAGTGTTCGGCATGGACTTTTACTTTGGAAGCGTCTTCGCAGTTACTTTGCACTCGCTCGTCGTATGCGTGATGTGCAGTCTATATTCGCTGAATTTGAAGGGCTGGCTACACTAACCGCTAATGCAATGCTTCTGGCTAATCCCATTTTTCTGACTACAGGTACTATATCGATATTTATAACACTGATATGGGGACTGTGTGCTCTAGTCACGTTTTTATTCTACGTTCTGTAATCAAGCAGTTAAAGGAGAGATTAGCTGAAACTATTGCTGGGCGGAGGCTGACAATTTTGCAGGAGCAGCGTGGCAAAGTTGATCTATACTTTACATAGCCTTGCTGACAGCCGCTCAGCAAGAACGTTTTCATAAAAAGAAACACTACTGTAAGTTCCCTCACAGCAGCGATCGTAGTTTAAGTGTGATTTGAAGAACAACGTCCGTCACAACATTAATTCAGCCATTAAACCGAATCGATGCCCATCGCTTGGAACGTCGCTTCCGTAAAATTTGGATCAATCTTGCGTGCCTGCGATCGATAAGCCTCCGCCTGTTCTAAATTGCCTAATTGGGTTTCAAGCTGTGCGGCTTGCCAATACATCCCCGGATTTTGTACGCCGGACATGATGATCTGCTGCCAAGTGATTCGAGCTGCAACTAAGTTGCCATTCGCGCTCAGCGCCTGAGCATACACAGCCAATGTGGGCGCATCCTGACGGTTTTTAATCTCCGTTTCCATCAACGCCAGCGCCATCTGTCGATCGCGATTTTGGTTGCGCTCCAGCAACACATGGGCCAATTCCCGCCGATGCCCAAAGGCATTCGTATCGCCGCTGACCATTTCCTCAATCTGATTCAGTAATGCCAAATTCGACTTACCCTGAAGCCGCATCACCCGCGCCTGACCACTGACAATCTTGTGATCATACACATAGGCCCCTTCCGGCGCTTTCGCTAGCAAATCTTGGTAATACCGATCGGCCATCGCATAATTGCCTTCACGGGTTGCCAAAGCCGCCAGGGAAAGCACCGCTAATGGATAATCCGGAGCCGCTGCCAGCGCCGCCTGATAGCGTTTCGCCGCCTGTTGCAAATCCCCTCGATAGTAATAATGCCGTCCCAGTAAAGTTTCCGCTAAAGCCACGCCCCCACCTTCGCCTGCTTCCGCCATGGCGATCGCGCTCCGAAAGGTTTCCGGCACAGTATTTTTACCTTGCGCTTCCTCAACTAGCGCTTGGAGCGTCAGGGTATTGAGATTGGGGCTTTCCGTGACTAACTGCTTGACGTGAGAGGCTGCCGTATTGAGTTTGCCTGTGGCGATCGCGGTGGTGGCGAGAATGGCCACCGCTTCACTATTTCGGGGCTGCGTTTTGAGGACTTCCTGGGCGATCGTTTCCGCTTCGGCAAATGCGTGTCGGGCCTGGGCGACTTGGGCTACGGTTAATTTCGCACCATTGTTACTGAAAGGCAGCGACGCAATTGATTGTTTCGCAGTCGCTTCGGCTAAGGGAAGCCACTGTTCCGCGCCCGTCGCCCGTCCCATTTTCCAGTAGGAATTGGCGAGGGCCGCAAGTTCAAGGCCGCTATCCGGTTGCTGTTTGACTTTATTTTCATAAAACTGAACTTCCTGTTGCAAGATCGCGATCCGATCGGGATTACGCTCTTGATTGGCTAAGGCCCCAGGGACAAGGCCCCCAGTCAGCAGGACACTGATCAAACCGCAATAATTCAAGCAAGTCAAAATTTTCATAGGATGAACGATTCAGCAATTGAGATTGAATGGGACAGGGACGGCTGGAAAGCTGAGAATGGTTGATTTCCAGCCGTCATGAATTTATTAATTTGGCAGTGCGAGATAGGGGAACTGCGGTGCCAGCGGCTTATGGCCTTGGCTGGGATTACCCGGAGTGCCGTTGTAGGACACATTATCCGTAGTGATCGCCCCATTGGTCAGCACTGTCAGCGTTTGGTCGATCGTGTCATCGAGCAATAGACGACCGGTAATTGGCGCACCTTGGGCATTCAAGCCACTCAGATAACCACTGCGTTGTGTGGTATCAATTCGCATCACATCGGGTAAGAAGGCATTGAGGAGTGCTTCTGTGCGGGCAGGGCTATTACCCAGTGCTCTTAACGCCGCTTTGGCTTCTTCGCGTACGGGGGCGGCGATCGGTGCGCGATCCTGGCTGGGTGGCACGCTATTAAATGCATTGAGCAAATCATTGGTCAGAATCAAGCCTTCATTCACCCCCGGACGACCCAGACGCTCAACCTGCGTGAACCGACCAGTGCGCGGGTCGCGCGTCGAAATTGTTTCCCACACGTCAAACACATCGGTGCGCGTACCCTGTTGCAGTAAGCGTTTCGGCACGCGCACCACGATCGCATTCACGTTATAGCCACTCGCAAAATCCACTGCGGTGTTAGCCGGACGGAATCCCACAGCAGGGCCGATTCCAGCCGCTCCCGCCCGAACCCGGAAGAATTGTTCAACATCGAAAAAGAACGGATCTTCCCGCAGTCCAGCAAACACATCGACCCGGCTCCCCGCAATCCCGATGCTATTGACGGTTGGGGCAGTTTGTGGATTGGCTGCGAGGGGTGTCGTGATGCCTTTCCCCGCACCAATAGCGCGACCATTACGCAGCACGGTCATCCGAAACGATTGCTGATTGCGCTGATTGGCGCGGGGATTGTCAAATTCAAATTGGAAAACGACATCTTCTTTGCCCGTGGGAATCCCATCTTTGTTCGCCACGTGGGTGACGTGGAACTTATACTGGGCGTTATTGCTGAAGAAATATTGCTGACGGGCCAGCGATCGGGGATTGGTATTCATGATGAAGACCAAATCATCGCCTTGAACGCTGGCATTTTGGTCTCTTTCGCGGAATACATAGAGGTCAGTCAGATTTACATTCCGGCCTTTCGTGCTGGTTTCACCATCATCATGGTCGGAGGCTTGGCTGACGGTGGGGGCGATCGTGATCGTCAGACTGGTCACACCCATGGTGGCTAGGGCGATCAATGTTGCTTGGCTCAGAAGCTTGCTGAAGCGTTGGAGGTTGATTTTCATGAAAAATGGTGATGTGTTTGTAATATAGAACAGCCGAAATCAACATCAATTGACATCGACGGCGGGCGACCCTCGAAAGCGATATCGCATAGAACCCAGATTCTGGCGCACCTGATGTCAGTTACAAGAGGTCATACGCCTGGTTCTAATGTCTGGATTTCGGATCCCGAAACTTTTTTGGCCCCAGGATTTCGGTAGAACTGCATCTGATCCATCAACAATGGTGTAGATTCAGAAAGTTTCATGCCGATCGTTGCGTTGCGGAGCCTTTGGGGTAGCATCGAGTCAAGTGGAGCATTTCGACTGTGAGCCGCGTGATCGCGAGCTGCGCGATCGTGAGACTGACTGAACTCTATGCACTTTCAGGTTAGGTTTTTGGGAATGGCTGTGGCGGATGATGATGCTCGACAAGTGGAAGCCGCGCTGATCCAACAGATCGCGCAACAGGACTCGGCGGCACTGGCGACCTTGTACGATCGCTACTCGCGGATTATCTATGCAATCGCGCTGCGGAGTTTACGATCGGCGGAAGAAAGCGAAGAAGTGGTATTGGATGTCTTTGCCCAGGTATGGCGGATCGCCGAACGCTATGACAGCACCAAAAGCCGGGTTGATACTTGGCTATTCATGATGACCCGGAGCCGCGTGCTCGATCGGTTGCGCAAGCGCCAGCGGCGGATTCAGTCCGTGGGCGAACCGTTTGAATCAATGGCAACCCAAGTGGCGGATGGTAACATCACGCCCCTGGAATCGGCGGTGATCCAGGAGCGCCGGGAACAGGTGATTATGGCATTGGCCGCATTGCCACCAGAACAGCGCTCCGTCCTGGAACTGGCCTACTATGACGGCCTCAGCCACAGCGAAATCGCGGCCCAAACTGGCATTTCCCTGGGCACAGTGAAGACCCGGATTCGTCTTGGATTAAACAAATTGCGATCGCGCCTCGAAGCCAATTAACGGTAGCGCATTGCTGGCGGGATCGTCCCAGCTTGTAGCAGTGAACGGATGGATTGGCGTACAATGAATCACAACAGCGGTTTCGCTGAGGTAAGACAGTCCATGATTGATAATTCCGAACAATTTGCGGGCGAACCATTGCCTGATAATAATTTCTATTGCTTTCCTGAATTGGCTCCCCTGTATGCGCTCGGATTGCTGAGTGAAGTGGAGCGGCAATGGGTTGAGCAACAGGTGCGGGACTGTCCAGAATTGGCGGTGGAGCTAGCGCAATATGAAACGACTTTGACGGCGATTCCCTATGCGGCGGAGCGATTACCATCGAATGCGGTGATCCAGGATATTAAGGGGAAACTGTTCGATCGATTAAATTTGCCCTTGCCGGTGATGCGTGCTGAAGCAACATCAGCATCGACAGTTGTGCCCTTTATGACAGTCCGATCGGGTGAACTGCAATGGCAAGCGGGCCGAGTGCCCAAGGTCGAAATTGCGGTGCTGTACACCGATACAGTGCGGCGCGAACGAGTAGGACTCCTACGGGCAGCACCGGGCATGGAATATCCGCCGCATACCCACGCTGGGGTGGAAGAGATTTACATGCTGTCTGGGGATTTGGTGTTAGAAGGGATATTGTATGGGCCGGGAGATTATATTCGATCGACTCCTGGATCGCGCCATGCACCGTCTTATTCCACGGAGGGTTGTATGTTTTTCTTCCGAACGGCGATCGATGACATTTATCCAAGCTAATCGAGTTTGAATTTTTCGAAATTAGCCAATCATAATTTCGTTTCCGGTTGACCCAGTTGACGTAGAAGTAAATCATTTCCTCGCGATTCTACGCTTAGTTCAATCAGGTGGTGCAGAAAATCTGTGGCGAACCTGGTCGGCTGTAGAAGCGGTCTCGATTGGTTCAGTATGGTACTGAAATTAGTTTTATGTCCAACTTGTGGCCAGGATAATGTGCCAGAACAGTCGCGCTTGAAGTAAGAAAGCCTGACTTGATACATCGGTTATGATAATGGATGAGATTCGGATGTTTTGCTAATAAGTCGCTTGTAATAGTGGAATCCTCTGCAATAAACGATGAAAGCGAAGTGCGGCGGCTAAAACGATCGCTACAGCTTTTCAGCGGTTGCAACCGGGCAATGATTCGTGCTGAAACTGAAACAAATTTACTCCAAACAATTTGTCAACTGATGGTCGATTTGGGGGGCTATCGATTAGCTTGGGTCGGCTATCCGCAGCACGATTCCGCCCAAACGGTGCAACCCATAGCTCATGCGGGGCAAGCCGCCGATTATCTAGCAGCGATTCAGATTACCTGGGCCGATACCCCACTGGGACAAGGCCCGACCGGATGCGCTATTCGATCGGGTCAGCCTTGTTTGGTGCAAGATATCGACATGGAAGCTGACTATGCCCCATGGCAACAGTTGGCGCAGCGACAGGGTTATCGGGCCTCGATCGCGTTGCCCTTAACCGACCAAGATCATGTTTTTGGGACACTCAACCTGTATGCCACGATCGCCAATAGTTTTCATCCGGAAGAAGTACAGCTTTTAACTCAGCTCGCGGCTGATCTAAGTTATGGCGTGGTGACATTGCGGGCCAATCAACAACGCCAGGCAACCGAACAGGCTTTGCAGCAGAGTTATGAGCAATACGATCACTTGGTCAACCGCATTCCGGTTGGTGTTTATAAGTTTCGGATGGGTGCCGATGGGGCAACTAACTTTCTCTATGCGAGTCCTCGCTGGGGTGAAATGAACCAACTTGATCCAGCCGCTGTGATCGCTGATCCGGCTCTGGCTTTTTCAATTGTGCATCCTGATGAAATTGATGCATTCATTGAACTCAATGAGCAAGCTCGAACGACCCTCAATCGGTTTGTTTGGGAAGGCCGGATGTTGATTAATGGTGTGGTGTACTGGCGACATATTGAATCGGTGCCAACGCCACAAGCCAATGGCGATATTGTCTGGGATGGAATTCAGTACGACATTACTGAGCTGGTTCAAGCCAAGCAAGCACAGGAGAATCTGCTGATTGAGGTGACCAATGCCCGCGATTTGCTCTCGAATGCCTTTGCCCGAATGCGTGATGGTATTGTTGCGTTGGATACAAATTGGCACTATACCTACGTTAATGAGAGTGCGGCAAGGTTGCTCGGGCGATCCGCTGCTGAACTTATCGGGAAACACGTCTGGACAGAATTCCCCGATGCCGTTGGTAAACCGTTCTACTATGCCTACTACCAGGCAGTTGAACAGCAAACGGTAGTCGATTTAGAAGAATATTATGAACCCTGGAATCGCTGGTTTGAGAATCGGATCTATCCCGATGCCCATGGCTTAACGATTTACTTC
Organism: Cyanobacteriota bacterium; assembly: GCA_046049545.1. Taxonomy (GTDB): domain Bacteria; phylum Cyanobacteriota; class Cyanobacteriia; order Leptolyngbyales; family Leptolyngbyaceae; genus Romeriopsis. The sequence continues at coordinate 9,061 of JBJORF010000124.1, forward strand.
ACCGAAACCACCGATCGGAAGAATGCGGCATTGACTATCGCCGCCAGTGAACAGCGTTATGCCTCTCTTGCGGCGGCGGCTCCAGTGGGAATTTTCCGAACGGATGCTGAGGGTAATTGCCTATATGTTAATGATCGTTGGATGCAGATTGCGGGGCTATCCTTCGATGCGGCCCTCGGTCGTGGCTGGGTCAATGGGTTACATCCTGACGATCGGGAAACCATCACGACCGCTTGGTACCAAGCGGCTCAATCAAGCAGTCCTTTCCAAATTGAATGTCGTTTCCAGGATCGAGACGGTAGGCTCACCTGGGTATTTTCGCAAGCAGTAGCGGAATATGATCGCGATGGTGCAGTGACAGGTTATGTTGGCACCATCACCGATATCACCGATCGCAAAGCCGCTGAAGCAGAACGATTGCAGGCTGAACAGCTTCACCGTGAGCTAAAACTGCTAGAAGATGTGCTGGATATTGTTTTAGCGGGCTACTGGGAATGGCGTATTCCGGAGCATCGGCACTACATGAGTTTTGGCTGGAAGCGGATGTTAGGCTATGAGCATGATGAATTACCCACACGTCCAGAAACCTGGCAGGAGTTAATCTTTCCCGAAGATCTCCCGGTGGTGATGGGGCACTTTGATCGGCATGTCCAAAGTCATGGGCAAGTGCCCTATTACAATGAGGTTCGCTATCGCCATAAAGATGGCTCAACTGTCTGGCTAATCTGCTCAGGCCGCGTGATTGAGTGGGATGCTGAAGGTAATCCCCTAAGGATGATTGGCTGTCATATCGATATCACCGATCGTAAACAATCGGAAGCGCAGCTTCAGCAATTGAACCAAGAATTACAACGATCGAACCAAGACCTTGAGCAGTTTGCTTACATCACTTCCCATGATTTGCAGGAGCCGCTGCGGGCGATTATTGGCTATACCCAATTACTTGAGCAAAACTATCGTGCAGTCTTGACTGACCCAGAAGCACAAGAATCCCTCGCCTTCATCATCGATGGTGGGCAACGGATGCGGCAGCTGATTCAAGACCTGCTGACCTATGCACGGACTGGCAGTCAGCCCCTGAAGCTCGTCTCGACTGACTGTAATCTTGTCCTCACTGAAGTGTTACAAAACTTGCAACCCACGATCCCGGAAACTCATGCGACGATTACATCAGACAATCTACCGATCCTGTGCGTCGATCGCACACAACTGACCCAACTTTTCCAGAACTTGATCAGTAACGCCATCAAGTTCAGGGCTGACATACCGCCCCGGATTCATATTAGTGTGATGACACAGTCCGATCCCAGCGCAGTACATCCGCGCACCGATCGCGTCACTTACTATAAATTTTCGATCGCCGATAATGGTATTGGCATTAAACCGCAGTATCTCACCCAAATCTTTGAGATATTTCGGCGACTTCACCCTCGCAGTCGGTTTCCGGGCACGGGGATTGGACTATCCGTTAGCCGGAAAATTGTCGAGCGACATGGTGGTACCATCTGGGCGACTTCAAGCCTCGGCCAAGGGACAACATTTAGCTTCACATTGTTAGCGAACCTTGATGAAAGTCATTAACAATCATTTAAAACAGCTGAACAATCATGATTGACCAAACCACGTTGCATCCGGTTGAAATTTTACTAGTAGAAGACTCTCCAAGTGATGCTACGTTGACGATTCGCAGTTTGGAGCAGAGTCGATTCACCAACCGAGTCCATTGGGTGGAAGACGGCGAAACTGCAATGGAATTCTTGCGTCAGGAGGGTGAACATACACAGTCACCCCGTCCCGGCTTAATTTTGTTGGATCTCAATCTCCCTGGAATGAATGGCCGCGAAGTTTTGCAAGCCGTAAAGGCTGATCTCAAGTTGCATGATATTCC
>JBJORF010000125.1:0-9714 GCA_046049545.1 Cyanobacteriota bacterium
CGATCGGCCCGATCCGCGCTTCCAACCAAATCCCGAGCCGATCAGCCTGCACAGCCTGGTTGCCCATACATTGAATCAATTGCAGTCTGTCTTAGTGCAGCATCAACCCTCGCTAGAAAATCAGATCAGCCTCGATCTGCCGGATATTCAAGGCGATCCAGTCTACTTAGAGCGGGTTCTCGAAAACTTGATTAACAATGCCATTCAGCATAATCCACCGGAAACACCGATCATATTGCGGGCCACACACCAACCCGACCTCGGGCAGGTGCTAGTGGAGGTCGTCGATCGGGGTCGCGGCTTGAGTCGGGAGCAGCAGCAAGCATTATTTTCGCGGCCTTACCCACGGTGTCAATTCGATCGGCGCTTGACGGGGTTGGGGTTGGGGTTATTTCTCTGTCACCAAATCATTCAGGCCCACCAGGGGGAAATCGGGGTCGAGAGTGATGGCAGTACAGGGGCGATTTTTTGGTTTACATTGCCGCTGGCGGCAGACACCGCTATCCGCAGCGCCAATCCCACGGCAACAGAAAATTTGTAGATTGGGTGAAACAACGTGAAACCCAACATCTTTGGAACGTTGGGTGACGCTGCGCTCCACCCAACCCGAATTGTTTAATTCGCATTCCTAAGCAACAGCCGACCAAGCAACAGCCGACCAGCGACAACGGATTTAAGGTAAATTAAGTACCGTCAAAATCTGCCACGCACCCAGGTCTCCCTTGGATAATACCACCCCCCAATCACCGACCCCCAAACTGCTGCTCGTCGATGGGCATTCCCTGGCCTTTCGCTCTTACTATGCCTTTGCCAAGGGGCGTGATGGTGGTTTACGCACGTCGACCGGGGTACCGACCAGCGTCTGCTACGGCTTTGTCAAAGCGCTGCTGGAAACGATCGAGGCCGAAAATCCCGACTCCCTAGCAATCACCTTCGACCTCGGCGGGCCGACCTATCGCCACGAAGCTGACCCAACCTACAAAGCGAATCGGGCCGAAACCCCGGAAGACTTTATTCCCGACCTAAATAACTTGCAGCGCGTCCTGAAGGCGATGAACCTGCCGATCGTCGTGGTACCGGGCTATGAGGCGGATGACGTGATCGGCACGATGTCGCGGCAAGCGGCGGCGACGGGCTGGCAGGTGCGGGTGCTGAGCGGCGATCGGGATTTGTTTCAGCTTGTCGATCCTGAAGAACGGGTGAAAATCCTCTACATGAGCACCACCTTCGGCAAAGCCGCCCCACCGCCGAAGGAGTTTGGCATCCAGGAAGTGAAAGATAAAATGGGCGTTTATCCCCATGAGATTGTCGATTTCAAAGCCCTTTGCGGCGATAGCTCCGACAACATCACGGGGGTGCGCGGCATCGGTGAAAAGACGGCGGTGAAGCTAATCGAAACCTACGGCACCCTGGAAAAAATCTACGCCGCGATCGATGAACTCAAAGGCGCGGTCAAGACCAAGTTGGAAACGGGCCATGCCGATGCGACCCATTCCCAGTGGATGGCGCAGATTCACCTGGATGTACCACTGCCGATCGGCCTCGATGACTGCAAACTCCAAGGCTTTGCCGCCAGTGCGATCGACCCACTGATTGAGGAACTCGAATTCCGCGCCTTCACGGGCAAAATCGAAGCCCTCCGCCGCAAACTAGCCGGGGAAGCGCCCCTAGAAACCGCCAAGGCCACAAAGCCCGCCGCCAAGACAACCAAAGCCCCCAAAGTCGATCCCGAACTCGACTTTTTCACCGCCGCCGATACCGCCCAAGCCCAGCAGTCCGAATCAATCACGATCGCCCCCGAAATCATCACCACCCCGGCGCAGCTCGGCGCACTCGTCGATCGGCTCAAAGCTCATACCGACCCCCAAAAACCTGTTGCCTGGGACACCGAAACCACTTCCCTCGAACCCCGCGATGCAAAACTCGTTGGGATTGGTTGTGCTTGGGGGGCGGGCGACCATGATTTGGCCTACATTCCGCTGGGCCACACAGAAGGCGACATGCTGGATACGGGCATCGTTCTGGAAATGCTGCGATCGATTTTAGAGAGCGCCGATTATCCCAAAACCCTCCAAAACGCCAAGTACGATCGGCTGGTGCTGCAATTTCAGGGCATTCAGCTACGCGGCGTGGTGTTCGATACGATGCTCGCGAGCTATGTGCTGAATCCGGAGCAAAAGCATAATCTCACCGATCTGAGCCGCCGCTATCTGGACATTCTGGCGACGGATTACAAAGATCTTGTGCCCAAGGGCAAGACGATCGCTGATGTCGCGATTCCCGCCGTGGCCCGCTACTGCGGCATGGATGTCCATGCCACCTGGCGCTTAACCCAACAATTCCAGGCAGACCTCGCCGCCATTCCCAGTTTGCAAGCGCTCTTCCAACAGGTCGAGCTGCCCCTCGAACCCGTCCTCGCCGCCATGGAAACCGTCGGCATCGAAGTCGATACGGGCTACCTCAATCAGTTCTCGCAGCAGCTCGGGACAGAATTGCAAACGATCGAGCAGCAAGCCTACAAGGATGCCGGGGCCGAATTCAACCTCGGTTCGCCCAAACAGCTCAGCGAAATCCTCTTCACCAAACTCGGCCTCGACACCAAAAAATCCCGCAAAATCCAAACGGGTTTCTCCACCGATGCCTCGACCCTGGAAAAGCTGCGCGGCGACCATCCCGTGATCGAAGCGATCGAAAACTACCGCACCCTCTCCAAACTCAAATCCACCTACGTCGATGCCCTGCCCGCCCTGGTGCGAGCCGATACCCACCGCGTCCACACGGACTTTAACCAAGCCGTGACGGCCACAGGTCGGCTGTCTTCCTCGGAGCCGAATTTACAAAATATCCCGATTCGCACCGCCTTCAGTCGCCAGATTCGGCAGGCATTTTTACCCAAGGCGGGCTGGCTTCTCGCAGGCGCCGACTATTCCCAGATCGAACTGCGGATCATGGCCCATCTCAGCCAGGAACCCACATTACTCGAAGCCTATCGCACCGGGGAAGATGTCCACACCCTCACCGCCAAACTGCTCCTCGAAAAAGAGGCGATCACCAGCGATGAACGCCGCCTCGCCAAAATCATCAATTTCGGTGTGATCTACGGCATGGGGGCCCAGCGATTTGCGCGGGAATCGGGCTTTAGCAATGCCGAGGCGAAGTCGTTCATCGATCGATTCAACCGCCGTTACAGTCAGGTGTTTGACTATCTGCAACAGATGCAGCGCGAAGCGATCGCCAAGGGCTACGTCGAAACGATTGCGGGCCGCCGCCGCTACTTTAATTTCAACAGCCCAGCGCTGAAAGACCTACGCGGCGCGAATCCCGATGAGATTGACCTCGATCGAATTAAGCTGCGCGACCAGTATGATGCCCAAATGCTGCGGGCAGCGGCCAACGCACCGATTCAAGGTTCCAGTGCCGACATCATCAAACTGGCCATGATCAAGCTCCAAAGCCAGCTCCAGCCCGAAACCGCCCGCCTCTTGCTCCAGGTGCATGACGAACTGGTGTTGGAAGTGCTGCCGGAAGCCTGGGACGACCTGCGCGAAACGATCAAAACCACCATGGAAAGCGCGATCGACCTCACCGTCCCCCTCGCCGTCGAAATCCACGCGGGTAAAAATTGGATGGAAGCCAAGTAGCGCCGATCGCACATCACGCCGCAGATATACGGAGTGACAAACTACATCAATCAAATCCTGCACCCTGCTGTTACTTAATGGCATACAAATGGGAAAAATGAGTATTAACTCGCTCTATTTACTTCTCGTTGGGACGGCCCAATTTCATGGTGCAACATTCCAATTCACCGGATTTCCAGTCGGACAGGCAGACAGGCAGTTCACCCGCAACCAATGGCACAATCATCAGCGATCGTGAACAACAACTGCTAGACGAAATTTTGGAGCTCCAAACGATCATCGCCCAACTCCAAACCCAAAGCCAAGATCTTCAGAGCACCACAGCAGCCCTGCATGAACGCGAAAACCAATTTCAGGTCTTAGTTGAGAGTTCGCAGGACTTGATCTACGTGCAGTCGATGACGGGCACGATCGAATATATTACCCCCAGCGTGCATCATATTTTGGGCGGCAGCGCGGCGGCTTATCTGGGTCGCTCACTGCTCGATTTACTCCATGCCGAAGATATGGTGCGGGTGTTGGAAGCATTTGAGCAGATTCAGCGCAGCGGGGAGCCGAAGCTGAGTTTGACGCTGCGCCTGCGGCATCAGATGGGGCAGTATCTCTGGTTTTCGACGAATTTGACTCCATTGATTGACGAACAGGGTGCGATTACCCGGATTCAGGGTGTTGCCCGCAACGTCACGGAGCGCTTTGAATTTGAAGCGGAGCGTCGCAAGGTGCAAGACCATGTGCGATCGACCCATGCATTTTTAAAAAATATTCTGAACCATTTGCCTGACCCGATTTTTGTTCAAGATAATCAGGGCAAGTTTGTGCTGGGAAATGAGGCATTATGCAATCTCTTGAATGTGCCCAATCATCAGATTATGGGCGCATTTAATCATGAAGTCTTGCCCCCGGCGATCGCCTATCAAGAGCATCAAGCCAATATCCGTCTCCTGGAAACCGGCCAACCCCAAACCCACGAAATCAGCTACCCCCATCCCGACGGCAGTACGCGCCTATTGGCAATTAAACGCAGTGTCTACACTGATCCGAACAACTATCAATTTATTATTGGTAGCATTAATGATTTGACTCAGCACCGGGATGCCGAGGAACAGCTCAAGCAAGCGCAGCTTCACTTGATTCGCAATGAGAAAATGTCCGCTTTGGGACTGATGATCGCCGGAATCGCCCATGAAATTAAAAATCCATTGAACTTCATCGGCGGCAACCTGTTTCCCTTAGAACAATCGCTAAATTCACTGTTTCGATTCATCCATCTCTATGAGGAATCAGTCACCCAGCCGTCCGATGCCTTGCAGACAATTCAAGCCTCTGGGGAAGTGGAATTTCTCGAAGAGGATCTGCCCAAGTTAATCAATTCCATGACAATGGGCGTAGAACGGATGCAAGCGATCGTCCAATCGTTGCAAACCTTTGCTCGCAATGATGCCGACGCTCGGCAACGCCTGGATTTGCATGACGGGATTGATAGTACGTTGCTCCTGCTCAAACCCCGCACTCGCGGCTGCGGTGAATTACCCGAAATTCAAATTATCCGGGACTATGATAAGTTGCCGGAGCTGGATTGCTATCCAGGACAACTCAATCAGGTCTTTATGAATCTCTTGAGCAACGCGATCGATGCAGTGGAAGAGATGAATACTCACATTGAACAACGTGACGATGCCGACCGTTGGCAGCCCACCATCACCATCACCACAAGAATACTCAACCCCGATTATGTCCAAATTCAATTTAGCGATAATGGCATTGGTTTAAGTTTAGAAAATCAAGCTCGCTTATTTAAGCAATCCTTCACCACCAAGGCGATCGGCAAGGGCACGGGCCTCGGCATGACAATCAGCAAACAGATCATCACCGATCGGCACCAAGGCCAAATCATGCTCTGCTCGATGCCCAACGAAGGCACAACCTTTAGCTTGATGCTGCCGTTAATGCTCCCCACCGTTGAATTATCCGAAGTCACCGTGAGCGATTAACTGCATTGAATTAATAATGTGCAGCAATTCCCAATTCAACGTTGATCCATTGGCGATCAGGGTTAAAGGGCGGCGTTGCGCGATTGAGAGCGCGGAAAACGCGCCCGTACGGGAGAATCCCGATCCATGCAGTAGCCAGTGATCCGTAGGGGCGTGCATCCCACGCCCACAGCCCACGCCAACCAACGATTACCCCCCATCATCCCAGCCGATCGACGCAATCCGTTGAATTTGGAATGGCTAATTAATTTGGAATTGCTAATTAATGCGTCGGATGAATATGCTGACCAATTAACTGCGATAGTAGTCCTGATTCCCTTTGGCATCGATCGCTTGTCCCAGCCGATTCAGCGCATGGACGTAAGCGGCCATCCGGTGGGTGATGTTTTGGGTTTGGGCGAGCGTTAGAATATTTTGGGTTTCAGTGACCATGCGGGTTTTCAGTCGATCGTTGACTTCCGCTTGGCTCCAATACCAGCCTGCCCGATTCTGCACCCATTCAAAGTAGCTCACCGTCACCCCCCCAGCATTGACCAAAATATCGGGATAAATTTGCACCCCGCGATCGGTGAGGGCTTGAGCCGCCGCATAGGTAATCGGCCCATTCGCCACTTCAAAAATCAGCGGCGCTTGGATATTTGCCGCATTCTGTTCCGTAATTTGGTTCTCCAGCGCGGCGGGCACCAGCACATCCACAGGCAATTCCAGCAATGCCGCATTAGTAATCAGCTGCGCTGCGCCTAAGCTGCAAACGCTACCATCACAATAGACCGCGGCCATCTTGCGCGTTGCTTGCTTGTGCAATCGCACTGCCGGAATATCCAAACCTGCTGGAGCATAAATTCCACCCTGGGAATCGCTCACGGCGACAATTCGATAGCCTGCATCATGCAGCAAGGTCGCTAATTCTGCTCCCGCATTGCCGAAGCCTTGAATCGCTACCGTTGTATCCGCCGGAACCCGCCCTGACAAGACCGTCTGCATCACATAGAAGGCCCCCATCGCCGTCGCCGTATCCCGTCCCAGACTGCCACCGAGGGCGATCGGTTTCCCCGTGACTACGCCCAGGGTCTGATGCTGTTTGATTTGGCTATATTGATCCATCATCCAACCCATGATCATCGGATTGGTGTAGACATCCGGGGCCAGGATGTCGAGATCCACGCCAATAAAGCTGGCGATCGCGTCGATGTAGCCACGACTGAGCCGTTCCAGTTCGAGCTTCGATAACCCCTTGGGATCAACCGTAACCCCCCCTTTCCCGCCGCCAAACGGCAGATCCATCACGGCACATTTAATCGTCATCCACATCGCTAGGGATTGCACTTCGTCCAAATTCACCCCCGGATGGAAGCGCACGCCGCCTTTGTAGGGACCCCGGCTATTGTCATAGTGGACGCGATAACCGGAAAACACCTTCAGGGAACCGTCATCCATCCGCACAGGAATCGAAACCGCTAAACTGGCCTTCGGGTGACTGAGGGAAGCGATCGCGTCGGGAGAAAGCTGGGTGCGGGCGAAGGCTTCGGTCAAATGTTGGCTAGCGTCGGCGAGCAGTGAAGGGATTGCCGCATTGACCGCATTGACCGCATTGCGAGTGGTATCAGCCATGGGTTCTGGCCTCCATCAAAAGTGATCACTCAGGGTTTATATTTTAATTACAAACGATCGCTGATCCCAAGTCGCAATTTTCATAGGAAACTTAATCTTGAGTCCTTACCGCCGATCGCCATGACCACGACATCGATTTATACGGAAATTCAAGCGCAGGTGGCCGCGATCACGCCCCGCTTGATCGAAATCCGGCGGCATTTGCATCGCCATCCCGAACTCAGCGGCCAGGAGTCACAAACGGCAGCTTATGTGGCGGGGGTCTTGTCTTCCTGCGGCTTGTCGGTGCGCGAAGGTGTAGGCCAAATGGGCGTGATTGCCGAACTTCCGGGAACGGGGGAGGATTCTCGCTGCTTGGCTTTGCGGACGGATATGGATGCGCTACCGATTCAGGAGCAGGTGGCGATCGCCTATGCCTCCCGGTCTCCCGGCGTGATGCACGCCTGTGGCCATGATATTCACACGACGGTGGGCTTGGGCAGTGCGATGGTGTTGGCGAATTTGGTCGATCGGATTCCGGGGGCAATGCGGTTAATTTTTCAATCCGCCGAGGAGATTTCCCAGGGGGCACGCTGGATGGTGCGCGATGGCGCGATGGCGGGAGTTGACAGCATCCTGTCGTTGCATGTGTTCCCATCGATTCAAGCGGGTAAAATCGGGGTGCGTTACGGTGCTTTAACCGCAGCAGCGGATGACTTAGAGCTGACAATTATTGGCGAAAGTGGTCACGGGGCACGCCCCCACGAAGCGGTCGATGCCATCTGGATCGCCGCCCAAGTCGTGACGAGTTTGCAGCAAGCGATCAGCCGCACCCAGAATCCCCTCCGCCCGATCGTCCTCACCATCGGCAAAATCCAGGGAGGCCGTGCGCCGAATATCATCGCCGATCAGGTGCAGCTTTCGGGAACCGTCCGATCGCTGCATCCCGAAACCCATGCGAATTTGCCGGAATGGATTGAATCGATCGTTGCCAATGTTTGCCAAACCTACGGCGCGAAGTACCACATGGACTACAAACGCGGTGTGCCTTCTGTCCAGAATGACAGTTACCTAACCGGACTAATTGAAGCGGCAGTGCTGGCAACCAAAGGTCGCGAAGCATTGCAACTTTTGCATGAACCGTCTCTGGGAGCCGAAGATTTTGCTGTGTATTTAGATCATGCACCAGGGGCAATGTTCCGCTTGGGCGTGGGGTTTGCCGATCGGTTTAATTATCCATTGCATCATCCGTTGTTTGAACCCGATGAAAAAGCGATTACCCTGGGCGTTGTAACTCTCGTTGCGACAGCGATGCAATATTGGCAGAGCAAAAATCCTTGATCAATGACACGATCATTGTTGCGCGATCGGGGCGCGAAAAACGCGCCCGTACGGGAAGGCGCGACCATTGCCCCATCCATGCAGTGGTCAGTGATCCGTAGGGGCGCGCATCCCGCGCCCACAGCCTCCGCCAACCCACGATCACCCCCCATCATCCCACCCGATCGGTGCAATCCGTTGAATTAGGAATTGCTAATAGTCAGATCACGCTTGATTCCTTCACATCACCATAAATTAACCATCCCTAGCACTTCCAATAAAAAACTGCTGCCGATTACGGATTAGGCAGCGATCGGGTGAATACTGTACCAGAGGATTGCATAAGCCTGGGTCAGCCGGGATGTAATCAATAGCGCCAATCACAGATGTGCTGGAGGTAGCATGGGCATGCTGAGGTTTCGATATCTTTTCAATCCCGCTTCGATGTTGCTTTTGCTTGCGTCAACGCTCTGGTTATCCAAGCCCGTCCAGGCGGCATGGCCTTGTACTTGGGCCCCAGGCGAATTTCAGGTCGGGGAAGATCGGGGGATTCCTCTGTGTGAGCGGCGGGAAGAATCCAATCCTGGTGGATACGCTGCCCCCCGAGCGCCAAGATACCTCGATAACTATATTGCCGTGGCTTGGCATCCGAATGCGAATGATGTCTGGGCCACCTGGAATCATCGAACTGAAGCAAAGTCTACCGAAAAAGCCTTAAGTGCCTGTAAAGAAGCTATGGGTGAGGGTTGTACGATCGCTGTTAATGGCTGGAATAGTTCTGTGGCGATCGCGCGTGATCAAGATAATATCGTCTGGCAAGCCTGGGGAAATACGCCCGAAACTGCCCGCCAGAAGGTGCTGACTGCCTGTACCGAGAAAAAAGCGGGATGTCAAATCTTGCATCTCTTCACGGCGGAACCGATCCTAGCGCGGGGAATTTTTACCAAGAAGCAGAAGAGTTATTTTCCCGATCGGGCCGCAGTCGCCCCGCGTTATGCCATGATTGCCTGGCCAGAAGATATATCCACCGTCCCGTCAAAGTGGCAAACGAAAGTCTGGATCGTCAGTGGTCAGGGCATCGCGGCGGAAATGGAACAGCGACTATTATCCCAATGCCAGAAAGACAGCGGGACGCAATGCAAAACCAAGCAGAATAATATGAATGGCGTTGT
>JBJORF010000126.1:0-9619 GCA_046049545.1 Cyanobacteriota bacterium
AGATTTTGGCAATCGATTCAGTAGTTTTGACATCCGCGCACTCCACCCGAGAAACTTGCACCAAAGCCCCCAAATCATAGCGCCTATTTCCGGTGGATGGCCGCCAATTCTGCGGCAATCCGCCCATCACCGCGCCATCCGAAATCCGGTTTTTGACCGATACTGGAGAGAGCAGATTATTGAGCGAAGCTATGAAGTTTGAAGCATTAGGCACATCAGTATTGGCCTGGAACGGGGATGCCCTGGCGATTGGCCTGTTTGAAGATCAAGTTACGCTCAGCGGCGACCTGGCCACCCTCGATAGCCAACTTTCCGGTTTGATCACGGAATTGATCAGTGAAGCCGAATTCAAAGGCAAGGCAAACAGCAGTTTGAGCAGCCGCGTTATGGGCCAAGGCTTTAAGAAGCTGGTTTTGGTGGGCTTGGGCAAAGCGGCTGAGTTGAAGGCGGATGGCTTGCGCCGCGCCGCTGCAACGATCGCGAAAATCGCCCGCCGCGAAAAAGCTGCGACCCTAGGGATTGCCCTTCCCTTCGGCCCGATCGCCCCGGATCAAGCCGCCCAAGCGATCACCGAAGGCGTTCACCTCGCCCTCTATAAAGATGCGCGCTTCAAGTCAGACAAAACCGAAAACCCGCTGAAACTTACCACCATTCAGCTCCTTGGTTTAGCGGGCCAAGAAGCCGCGATCGCCAAGGCCGAAACGATTTGCAGCGGTGTCTTCCTAGCCCGGGAACTGGTCGCCGCCCCGGCCAACTACGTTACCCCGATTACCATGGCCGAAATGGCTCAGGAATTGGCGAGCGCCTACGGATTGGAACTGAAAATTCTCGAACAAGCGGAATGCGAAGCCCTCGGCATGGGTGCATTCCTCGGCGTGGCCCAGGCTTCCGATTTGCCCCCGAAGTTCATCCATTTGATCTACAAACCCAGTGGCACCCCGCGCAAAAAGCTGGCGATCGTCGGTAAAGGGCTGACCTTCGACTCCGGTGGCTACAACCTTAAAGTTGGCGCATCCTCGATCGAAATGATGAAGACTGATATGGGCGGGGCCGGGGCTACCTTTGGAGCGGCCAAAGCGATCGCCCAGCTCAAGCCCGATGTGGAAGTTCACTTCATCAGCGCCGTCACCGAAAATATGGTCAGCGGTCGCGGGATGCATCCCGGCGATATTCTCACCGCTTCCAACGGTAAGACGATCGAGATTAACAACACCGACGCTGAAGGCCGTCTGACCCTGGCCGATGCCTTGGTCTATGCCGACAAACTGGGGGTTGATCACATCGTCGATCTCGCCACCCTCACCGGGGCCTGCGTCATTGCCCTCGGTGACGACATCGCCGGACTCTGGAGTCCCAATGATGCACTGGCCGAAGCGATCGTCAGCGCCGCCCAGCACAGCGGTGAAAAAATCTGGCGGATGCCGATGGAAGAGCGCTACTTCGAGAGCATGAAGTCGCCCCTCGCCGACATGAAAAATACGGGTTCGCGGGCGGGCGGGGCAATCAGTGCTTCCGTTTTCCTGAAGCAATATGTCAAAGATACGCCTTGGGCGCATATTGACGTGGCTGGCCCGGTTTGGACGGACAAGGAGCACGGCTACAATGGCGTTGGTGCCACAGGCTACGGCGTGCGGATGTTAGTCGATTGGGTATTAGCTTAGGAATCACGACCTCATAATTACCCAGCAAGCCCCCAAGCCCCCAAACCCTCAATGTTTGGGGGCTTGCTGATATTGCATCAGCTAATATTTCATCGCGATTACCTAGCCCATATCATCCGCACATCCGCCACTAAATAATGCCCGCCGCAGGCAATCGAACACTTGAATCCCCACAAGGATTTCGCGCAATCACGGTTTCATGAAATTTTGATAAACCAGCGGTGACTCATTATCAATCCCCGATCGGGTAGATTCTGTTACATAAACTATCTCTCTAGAGAATAGCGGGCTACTCCCCCGGCGTGAGGCGCTCCCTCCTCAATACAGCATCGTCGCCAACCCACATAAAGTTTTTATAAAAACCCAACAGTATTGAATTCATTAAAAGCAATAGCCTTATACTTTAGCTATCCCGTAAGTTCTAGCAATGTCTGAAATCACTGAGTTCAACACGTTAAGTGGTGCAATTCTAACAGTTTCAGTTCAAACGATTTTGATTCCACTTCCTTGATTCTCTGATCGATCGTGGGACTCTATAGGTTTCCTGCATTTATTTTTTAATCCTAAGCAAGTTCCGCTGCGTATTATTGACCGCTATTTCGATTTATTCCGTTCTTCCGGTTGTGAAGCACGCCATAGATTGGGAATCTTAGCCATAGCCATCTATTCGAAGACTTCAGCTGATCCCTGGTTTAGCTAAGCGCTTCAATACCGGAGTATCGAAGCGCTTAAATACTCATCGCCCCAGTCGAATCTTCTCAATCCAATCCTTGTTATCCAACAGCAGAATAATCACTTGATTCAAGGTTTTTTGACTTGAATCAAGGGGTCAATGTGTTTTGGCTTTTGTCCTGAAAATCCAGTCCACAGTTACGCACATACCCCATTCCATAATTTCCCCTGTCATGAAATTAATCATCGCTCGCCGCACTCCAGGCATTGCTTGGAGCATGGATGTTTACGCCGATAATTTGATTAATCAAATCCAACAACTCAGACCCCATTGGGAAATCATTCAATGGTCTCCCACAATTAAAGGCTGGCGATCGGGTTCAGGGTTACACAAATACTATGAACGCTATTGGCGCTATCCTCGATCGCTGCGCCAACAATCCGGCGATATTTTTCATGTCCTCGACCACACTGATGGTCATCTCGTCCGTTGGCTACACAAAGCAGGCAAATCCGTGGTTGCCACCTGTCATGATTTAGTATCCCTGACTTATCCCGAACATTTGCGCCAGGAATCGCGGTTTCCGATCGTCAGTGAGATGGTTTGGCGGCATTCTGTGAATGGACTTCGGCAGGCTGAACAAGTGCTTTGCGTTTCGGAAAGTACCGAACGCGATGTGTTTTGGCATTTGCAGGTGCCGCTGATGCGGACTAACGTGATTCATTCTGGGATTAATCCGGCCTTTCGACCATTAGCACAATCAATCCGCCGGAAAATTCGCGAGAAATATTGTCAACGTCCCCAAGAATGGGTGCTACTCCATGTTGGTAGCAATCAGCACTGCAAAAATTTGACGGGCGTACTTGAAGCCCTGAAACTTTTGCGCGATCGGGGCATTCCCGCCCGTCTATGGCAAGTTGGAGCCCGATTTACTCAAGCACAACAGCAATACATCGAGCAATGTCAGCTCAGCGAAGCCATCACGCGCTTCGGAGTACTCAATCCACGCAGCCAGTTAGCGCAACTAGTCGAAATCTACAATGCCGCTGATGTCACTGTATTTCCATCGTTTTATGAAGGATTTGGGTTTCCGATTTTAGAGTCAATGGCTTGTGGCACCCCCGTTGTCACATCGGATGTCTTCGCTATGCCAGAAGTTGCAGGTGATGCCGGGATTCTCATCAACCCAGCCGTGGCCAGCAGCATTACGGACGGAATTGCCAAGTTGTATTACGATTCTGCCTATCGTCAGGAAATGATCCAACGTGGCCTCAGTCGATCGCAGCAATTTCACTGGCGCACCACCGCCGAACAAACCATCCGACTCTATGAACGGATGCAAACTGGACAGCAACCGACACTGGAACTGATCACCCAAGAACCCAGTCGAAGTTTTCAAGACATTCTTTAGTCGAACCAGATGCGTCAAACTCGCAATCAGCGAAATAACCCCGATGAGGTCAATGGCCCCATCGGGGAACTCAGCCATCAAACCTAAATTCGCGCCAACGTCACTTGCTCAAGCTGATCCTGGTATTTACCACGCCGAGTTTCGTAGCTTACATCGCAAGGCACACCTTCCAAGAACAGCAGTTGCACAATGCCCTCATTGGCATAAATCCGGCAGTCGGCACTGGAAGAGTTAGAAAATTCCAAAGTTAAGTGACCGCGCCACCCCGCTTCCGCCGGGGTCAAGTTCGCAATAATGCCAATCCGTGCGTAGGTTGATTTACCGATGCAAATTACCGTCACATTTTCCGGCACCGCCAACCGCTCTAGGGCCACACCCAAGCCATAGGAATGGGCGGGCAAAACAAAGTATTCACCCAAATCATCGCGATGCAAACTCGCCATTTCCAAATTTGCTGGATTGAAATTCTTCGGATCAACCACCGTCCCCGGCACATGCCGGAAAATTCGGAAGTCCTTGGGCGAAAGACGTAAATCATAACCGTAACTGCTTAATCCATAGGAAATCACCGGATTATTACTCTCCGTGCGGCGCACCAACTGCGGTTCAAAGGGCGCAATCATACCCTTCGCAGCCATTTCAGTAATCCAAGAATCGCTCTTAATCATGGCGGAACTCGCAGTGAAGATCAATAATCAACGGTAGGACAGAAGCAAAACAATAGAATCAGATGCCGACAGGTTGAAACAATGACGTTTAGGAAACAGAGACGTTTAGGAAACAGAGACGTTTAGGAAACAGAGACGTTTAGGAAACAGAGACGTTTAGGAAACAGACATTCAGGAAACACGAACCCTAGGGTTGATGACTACGCCGCAGTTCAGTAATCTGATCCGCCACATCCAGAATCGACTCAGGAACATCCGGCCCCGTCAGAATCACGTCAATGTGAGCCGGGCGTTTCCGCAAAAACTCCAGAACTTCATTCGCATCAATCAAATTAAAGTTCATCGCCACACTGAGCTCATCCAACACCACTAAGTCATAGCGGTTCTGGTAAATCACATTCTGCGTATATTGCCACAAATCGGTAATCGATCGCCGCTCAATTTCATCAACGATCGGGGTATCGATACAACGCGGCAAGTCACATCGCACCCAATCGAGATTCTGCGCCAACTGCACCGGACGATCGTAGCCCTGCCCAATGCCACCCTTCAAAAACTGCACGACTAGCACCGCTGTCCCTTGTCCCGCCAGACGCAGCGACTGGGACATCACACTGGTGAAGAAATTGCGATGGGGGGAAGTAAAGACTTGCACCAAACCTTCAACTTCCAAGTCGTAATGACGACTGGCGCTGATTGTTGGGCGTTGGATTTGGGCAACCATAGGACAACCACAACAGGACAAAAGGAATACCAGATGTGGTGCAACACCACGGCTTGACTGCCCTATAAAACACTAAATGAAGGGGAACGTCAAGGTCAATTTTTAGGTTTTCAATCCAGAAGGCAGGCAGGGGATTTGCGCCGCAGCCAGAGAGAACAAATGAACTAACAAGCTTTGCGCATATTCTAAACCGATCGACCCAGATTTGGGAAGACCACAAAATCGGAAGGCCATAAAAAATGGGGGCAGCCGCAGCTCCCCCCGCAATCATCAAATTCAAATCCGATTCAGTGGCTTAAACCGCCGCTGCAACCTGCTTCAATTCGCCTTTGGCGTACTTCTTCGCGTAATCTTCCAAGCTGATTTGCTTGATCTTGCTGGCTTGGCCCGCGCACCAGAACTGCTGGTAACGATCGGCACAAACCTGCTTCATGTACTTAATCGAAGGCTTCATGAAGTGGCGCGGATCGAAGTTAGAAGGATCCGAGAAGGCGGCTTCACGAATTGCGGCAGTAATCGCCAAACGGTTATCCGTGTCGATGTTCACCTTACGCACACCGGACTTGATCCCCTTCTGAATTTCTTCCACAGGCACACCGTAGGTTTCCGGGATCTGACCGCCATACTGGTTGATCATGTCCAACCATTCCTGGGGCACAGAGGAAGAACCATGCATCACCAAGTGGGTGTTCGGCAGGCGCTTGTGGATTTCCTCGATGCGGCTGATCGCCAAGATTTCGCCCGTCGGTTTGCGGGTGAACTTGTAAGCCCCGTGGCTGGTACCGATCGCCACAGCCAAAGCATCGCACTGGGTCGCTTCCACAAACTGCACGGCTTCATCGGGGTCGGTCAGCAGTTGGGAATGATCCAACTTCCCTTCAAACCCGTGGCCATCTTCCGCTTCGCCCATCCCCGTTTCCAAGGAACCCAAGCAACCCAGTTCACCCTCAACGGATGCCCCGATCGCGTGCGCTACCTTCACCACTTGGGAAGTCACGTCAACGTTGTACTCAAATGATGCTGGAGTTTTTGCGTCCGCTTGCAGCGAACCGTCCATCATCACTGAAGTGAAGCCATTTTTGATGGCGGAGTAGCAAGTCGCAGGCTCGTTACCATGGTCTTGGTGCATCACCACAGGGATGTGGGGATAGGTCTCAACCGCTGCCAAGATCAGGTGACGCAGGAAGTTTTCACCCGCATAGCTCCGCGCCCCGCGAGAAGCCTGCAAAATCACCGGGCTATCCGTCTCATGCGCCGCTTGCATGATCGACTGGATCTGCTCCAAGTTATTAACGTTGAAAGCCGGAATGCCGTAGCCATTCTCAGCCGCGTGATCGAGCAGCAATCGCATAGGTACGAGTGCCATAGACAGTCCTCCTGGGGTTCTGGTCAGTTAGGAATTGTTTAGATTTTCTTAATCCCTACCTATAGTAAGCCATGAGGCGATCACCCGCCGCCTTTAGTTTTCTCCAATAAGTAAATATCTCTATCAAAAATTATTGGGACAGATGGCATTTTGATAAGATTTTCTAATGTATTTCGTCACGCGATCGTTTCGTTCCGCAAGATTTCGCAATCGGGTGCAGTAAAGATTAACCTCTCCGAAATGGTTCAGTTGCTACGATCGACGGTAGCAAAACTTTCGCTGCCGCTCATCCCTTCACAAACAGCAGATCATGATCATGAATATCGCAATCGCACCCGATCTCACGCCCGATGATTATGTCGTCCTCGGCGTTGCCACCTGTTTTATCAAGCAGGAAGGTGAGGTTCAGCAGCTCCAGGTCATCGAACCAATCCCCTCCGCCACTTTGGAAACACTCTGCCAAGGCATTCCCACGTCCTACGAGCAAGTGGTTGCCACCACTCTCGGGCAGATTATGTCGGGGAACGAGTTGATCCTGCCCGCCAGTTTTCCAAGCGAGGCAAAAATCCCGGATGACTTCGCCGATCGGGCCGCTGCGGCTGTCCGTACCTACAAACGCGATCGCCAGGCCCACGTCAAAGAACTCATGCCGATCGGCAGCAGTCGCAATGACTTTAACTACTCCCTTGAACGTAAGCGCATATTAAATGCCCAACGCAAGATCGGTAAGTCGGACAATGTCAAACAACATGAACACACGCACAAAACACTCTAAGCATAAAACACTCCAAGCATAAAACGCCTTAAACCCATCCTAGACTCCCGTCTTGCGCGATCGCTGCCACATCCGCCCCGCGATCGCCAAGATTCCTGGCAACAGCGCCGGAGTCGGCACACTGTTATTGCTTGACCCATCCCCCAACGAACCATTCGGCAAATTGTATTCAAAGGTGCCGCCCACCCCCGGAATCTCCTGCAAACTTCCAAAAATGCCCGTACCGAGAATTTGACCATTGTCGGCATTAAATACCGCATTCGGTGCTAGGACATTCCCCCGAAATCCAATCCCCTGAGCCGTGATCTGCGTCGCGTTGAAGTTATACAGCACTCGGCTAACCTGTGCATCACTCACATCAAAGGCAAAGTTGCCATTGCCGAGCATGACACTATCACCCAAGATATTGATGATAATTTGCGCTGTTGATGGCGTTTCGATCTTGTAGCGCACTGTATTCGTCAACTGAATACTGTTTAAGTTGAATACGTTGTAGTCCGATCGGCTACCCGACAAAACAACTAACCCACTGGGCGCTGGGGTAGAAATGAGCCCATTCGCCGTCAGTCCTCGAAATTGATTTGACAACGCACGCAAATCCGCCCCTGCCGCCGCAAAGTCGATCGGGGTGCCCGGCATCACCCCTTGGGTCGCGTTGACGCTAGCGGTTGTACCGCCATAGATCGCTTTACCCTTAACTTGACCGTTGGTACCAAGATTAATGTTACCGCCAACCACTAAGTTATTCCCCAATGGCACCCGATCGCCAATTCCATAGCTCACCGAACTGGTAATATTGCCGCCAACTGCGACTTTACCTTGGCTGTGAATGGTATCTTGAGTCACATTCCCCAGCACAAATAAGTTATACCCTTCAGCAGGGCCAAGGGTATAAGCATTCACCGATCGGGGCAGCGCGATCGTACCAACTGCCACCGACAGACCAATTGTTAACAGCGTCAGCGATCGTGATGATTGATTGAGCATAGCTATAGGGCCTCCACCGTAGTACCGGAATGCCGCGACACTAAAGATTCAGCGATGCCAAAATTTAGCGTAGAACTGTCGTGAGTTCATGCCACGATCGTGGGTTACTGACAACTAGTGCGTGTATATTCCATAGGTTAGACTTTTCATCGCACTCAATGCACAGTCAACCACAAATCTACAGAATTCTCCGGCAAAAATATATTGATTTGGTTAAGCGTCCGGATCACTAAAAGCCGCCCTAGAAAAAGTTGTAATGTAAGGCTTATCGGCTGAGCGCTTCCTTGGCCGCATAGAGTGTCTCCGCACCGATTTCCGTGATCTGCCGATCGCGTGCAAACTTCTCAGTATTCCGTTTCACTTTATTGCGAACAAATCCCGGCACCTTCGCTAATTCTGCTAAACCTGCTTTTGTCCAGTTTAGATCGCCATCAGCGGACAAAGTTTGCGTGATCACCTCTTTAGTATCATGCCCCCCAAAGATTTCTAGCAGGTGATCTTCCATTCCCAGCGTAAAGGAATTGTAAATTAAGTCGACAAGTTGGTTAGTCCCCTCATAGCCCAACATTGGCCGATAACCGACGGGGAAATTCTGCACATGAATCGGGGCTGAGATCACCCCGCAAGGAATATTCAGTCGCTTGCCCACATGACGTTCCATTTGGGTGCCAAAAATTGCGGCGGGTTCGGTTTGGGCAATGCGATCGCCCACCACCGTATGGTCTTCGGTAATCAAAATCTCATCGCAATATTCCTCGATCTGCGATCGGAACCAGGCCTCATCGGATTTGCAGAATGTGCCGGCCCAGATCACATGAATTCCCATTTCACGGGCGAGAATTTTCGTAATCGCCGCCGCGTGGGTCGCATCACCGTAGACGACAGCTTTTTTGCCCGTTAAATTCTGACAGTCGATCGAGCGCGAAAACCAAGCCGCTTGGGAAACGTAGCGGGTTTGCTGATCGATAAACGATTCATAATCGACCATCGCTCCCCGCGCGTTCAGCGTTTGCTGAATCGCCCGCAGACAACGGGCCGTTTCCCCGACCCCCATCGGCGTAATATCCACGATCGGCTGATCAAATTCGGTTTGCAAATATTGCGCCGTCAATGGCCCTAATTCCCGATAGGGCACCAAGTTAAACCAAGCCTGGGGCAATCGTTTCAGATCCAACACGGAGCAACTCTCCGGTAGCACCAGATTCACTGCGATGCCCAGATCGGCCATTAATCGTTTTAACTCAGTACAGTCATGATTATTGTGGAACCCCAAGGTCGAAATTCCCAAAATATTGACACTGGGTTGGGGTGTTTTTTCTGTAACTAAATCGCCCTGCTTGCGGGCTTTCTCGAT
>JBJORF010000127.1:0-9562 GCA_046049545.1 Cyanobacteriota bacterium
CGAGATAAAACACGCCCGTGAAAACTTCACCGCCCGCAAACCGGTGGGTACCGTTGCCGTGGGGTTGGCCAGCGAGGAATGAACCTTTGTAGCTGCCGCCGTCACCAAAACTAAACATGCCATAACCGTCTGGCTTGCCTTTCTTGACGGAGCCTTCATAGCGATCGTTATTGGCAAAAACGAATTTCCCTTTGCCCTCAGGGACGCCATTGCGGACGTTGCCTTCATAGCGATCGTCGTTATCGAATACCAGTACGCCATAGCCGTTGGGAATGCCGCCCCGGATCGAACCTTCAAAGGATTTGTAGGGCGAGCCATCGACTTCGCCACCTTGGCGATCGTACACGCACATCCAATTGCCGTTGCTGCGGCGGTTGCAACTGGGCAGGTTGCCCTCGTCACCAGCATCTTGGGCCATACTCGGCAAAACTGCTAGGGTCAGGGTGCTGGCGAGGGTAAGGAGGGCCGCAGTGGCCAATTGTCGATCAAAACGCATGGAAAATATCACTCCACTGAACTGGATTGCATTCAGGGTCGACAATCTCAAGGCCCAGTCGATCAGTATAACTTCCTAGACCCTGTGAGATTAGACACTATGTACTCGATCGTACACGATGCCCAATATCTCGTCGAAAATATTTTCCATCAAATTCAATCTGATCGACCGCCGCGTAGGCTTTTGCAAAGGCATCGTCAAAATCGCGACCCACTGCGGTAATGCCCAAAACCCGCCCGCCATCGGTCACAAGCTGCTGGTCTTTGAGCTGCGTCCCAGCGTGAAACACCATTGCCCCCTGGGATTCAGCGGCGTCAATGCCCGCGATCGGCATTCCTTTCGGATACTTGCCGGGATAGCCCGGAGCGGCCATCACGACACAGGCCGCCGCCCCGGACTGCCAGGCGATCGGCGGTTGTTGGTCCAGGGTGCCGTTGGCACAGGCGAGCATCAGGGTATCGAGGGGTGTTTCTAGCAGGGGGAGAATCGCCTGAGTTTCGGGGTCACCGAAGCGGCAATTGAATTCGATCACCTTGGGTTCACCCTCGGGGGTGATCATCAATCCGGCGTAGAGAATGCCGCAGTAGGGAATATTTTTGGCCTGCAACCAGGCGATCGCCGGTTCGAGGACGGTGCTTTGCACCTCGGCGAGGAGCGCCGGGGTGACAATCGGGGCCGGGGCATAAACCCCCATGCCACCCGTATTTTCGCCGGTATCACCTTCGCCGATGCGCTTGTGATCCTGGGCGGGAAGTAAGGGGCGAATCGTTTTGCCGTCGGTGATCGCCAGAATCGACGCTTCCTGGCCGAGCAGACATTCTTCGATCACGACCGATGCGCCTGCGGCCCCAAAATTGCCCGCAATGCAAGCATCGATCGCCGCTTCGGCTTCGGCCACGGTCGCGGCCACGGTCACGCCTTTCCCGGCGGCGAGGCCATCAGCCTTAATCACGATCGGTGCACCCTGCTGCCGCACATATTCTTTCGCCGCTTGTAAATCGGTGAAGACCTCAGCTTTGGCCGTCGGAATATTGGCTTCGGCCATCAGGGCCTTGGCCCAGGCTTTACTGGCTTCAATCTGGGCTCCGGCTTGGCTCGGGCCGAAGACTTTGATCTTGTGTTGCTGAAGATAATCGGTAATGCCGAGTGCCAGGGGAACTTCTGGCCCAACCACGACGAGTCCCACATTATTCACCGTACAAAACCGCGCGATGCCCTCAAAGTCATCGGTGGTTAATTTTAGGGTTTGGCAGCGATCGCGCTTGGCCGTGCCACCGTTACCGGGGACGCAATAGATTTGTTGGACATTGGGCGATCGGAGCAAGGCCCAGACCAGCGCATGTTCTCGGCCACCATTGCCAACCACTAAAACCTTCAGCATCAATTTCTTCCTTTCCAGTTGCCGACAAACATTATGATTGCTCAGTATGTAGTGCTTTGGAGCGTTTTGTCGATTCCATGAAACGGGTTTCTTCGCAAATGATTGTGTCGTTGCTGGGGGGATTAGCGAGTAGCGCGTTGATCCGATCGCCGATCGGAGTGGCCCTGCCCCCCGATCGGTTCCCCCCCAATCCCCTCCTGGAAGGCCAGTTCACCCCATCGGCCAGCCCCGCAGCCAAGCTCACCCAGGAATTAGCCAACCTGAATCAGCAGGCGATCGCGAAGTTAGAAGCCGGGAATGCGGATGCGGCGTTTGACCTATGGAACCAGCAGTTGCGCTTGAGTCGTAACCTTGGCCCCGCTGGGGAAGTCAAAGCCTTGGCGCAGGTCGGCGAAGTCGCCTGGACGCGCAACAATACGCGCCAAGTGCGCTACATCCGCCAGCGGTTGCAGCAGATTCAGGCCCAGCCCCAGCCGCCTTTAGCCGAACTTGCCGTCGCCTACGAAGTGATCCGCGCTCCGGAGCTAGCGCTGACGGTTTATCAACAAGGCTTAGTCACCCAGGCCAATGATCCCCAGGCCTTATTCCAATGGCGTAATCGCACGGCCCAAACTCAACTGGATTGGTTCAACTATCGACAGGCCGCAACGGTATATCAGGATTTGCTGACGCAGGCCCAAGCGGAAAATAATCCAACCAATCAGCTTGCCTACGCCTACCAGTTAGCCTACGTGCAGGAACAGGCGCGCAATCCCCAAGGCGCGATCGCCGCGCTGGAAATCTTGATCGATCGCTATCGTATGACCCGCGATCCCCGGTTACTCGCCAACTTCCAAACCCGTCTCGCGGATCAATATCGCCGGAATCAGCAACCGGACGCGGCAGAGCGCACCTACCAAGCCGCCTATCGGACGGCGGAGGCGCAACAGCAAATGGGCTTTGCGGGGGATGCCTTGCGCCAGTTGGCGGCATTTTATCGGGAGCAACAGCGATTCGACGCGGCGATCCAGGTATATGATTTTCTCACCAGTTTCGAGCAGGAACTTGGGCGTAATCCGTTCAACACGATGGATGCCTACGATCGCCTCGGCCAAATTTATCTCGCCCAAGGGAACCGTTCCCAAGCGATCGCGGCCTTTTCCCAAGGCTTGCGCTTGGCCCAACAGCTCAACCATCGCGTCGCCTATTTCCAAGCTCAACTGAATCCCGCGCCGCCCCAGCCCGGCCGCCGGTCTTAGTTGCGAATCATGTCGAAATCCCGCCGCTCCAGACCGTTGCAGTACCTTGAAAGGAGGTAGTATCAGCAATTTGGCGATCGCGGGAGGCAACTATGCTGCAAGCTCACCCCTCTAGTCCGCTCTTCCAACGCATTTTAGTGGCGATCGAACCGACAACCGCGGCCATGCTCGTTGACCAAGCGATCACCCTCGCCCAACGGCATCAGTCCCACCTGCTGTTCACGCATATTGGGGCGGCGTTTGATGAAACTTCGGCCGCTTCGGTGCTGTATCCAGGGCTGGATGCTTTGTATCCGACGTTTAATAGTCCGGTCTTGCAGCATTACTCCGATGAATGGGTGCGTGCGGAAGCGCGAAATCGGGATTGGCTACGCGGCTTTGCCCAGCGCGCGGCGAATGCGGGGGTCGAGGCAGATATTCATCAACAATTAGGTGAACCGGGGCCGCTGCTCTGCGAAATTGCCCGTGAGCAAAATGTTGATCTGCTGCTGGTCGGTCGCCGGGGCCGATCGGGCCTCAGCGAGCTCTTCCTCGGCAGTGTGAGCAATTATGTCCTGCACCATTCCCCCTGTGCGGTGTTGACCCTCCAAATCCCCCAGTCATCCGCAACGGTGCCCGCCGAACCCGCGCTCAACTAACCCATTCAAGCTGAACCACCAAACCCCCTAAAACCATTAAAAAGAGGCCCCTTACAGAGCCTCCGCGTTTCTTCTAGTTGTACTGAAATAGAGCCTGAAGATGTTCTAGCGTCAGGCTAGATTGGGCAGGCCCAAAGGTGAATCTGCCGCAGTCGCACTGAAACCAAGACAGCGAGTAATTAGGATGGGCGATCGCGGCCGGCTGAACCCTTAGGCGATCGACTGAACCCTTAAGCCATGCTGTTTTCCAAAGCCCAGCGGGCCAATTCCGTGCGGTTGTGCAAGCCCGTTTTACCGAGCATGTTGCTGACGTGGCTTTCGATGGTGCGCTGGCTGACGTTCAGCTCATCAGCAATCTCACGGTTCGCCATCCCACGCGCCACATACTGCACCACGCGCAGTTCGGTCGGCGTGAGTTCGACATCGAAGGGCACTTGGATCTTCGGCCCGTCACTGCCGCCCTTCGCATCCTTGTGCTGGATCAAGCGCGATGCCTGCTTTAGCGAAGATTCGACTTGAGCCACCAGCTCTTCTGGCTCAAAGGGCTTCACCATGTACACATCCGCACCGATGTTCAGTCCCTTCACGCGATCTTGGCTTTGGCCTTTGGCGGATAGGAACAGAACGGGAATCCAACTGGTTTTTGGCTCCGATCGGATCGTGCTAACGAGAGAATACCCATCCATTTCGGGCATCATCACGTCACAAATAATCATATCCGGGGTGCTGGATTCGAGAATTTCTAGGGCTTCGCGACCGTTTTCGGCGGTGATCACGTCGTAACCCCGGAACTCCAGATAATCTTTCACCAGGAGAATCAGGTTCGGATCATCATCGATCAGAAGCAGTTTCTTTTGATTGCCTACACTCGTGTCCTTCATTACTCTGCTACTCGCTGCCTGGCTTTAGATAGGGTGGACAAGTTCTTAAGTACAATTCAGTTTCAGTATCGATTATTCTACTGAACCATTCACGAATTGCTACGAATGCACCGCGCTAGATTCTCAGTATCTATCTTTAGATAGAGTTCCCAAGCCCTCAGCGGGATTCCCAACATCTTCAGTGCTCTATGTAAATTTTGCCCAACTTTTCGTGTCATTCTATACGCTGACTCGAAAAAACACCCAGATAATTCCGATTCTCCAGGAAAACCCGTATTACTACTGAGAACCCTTGCTACCAGTAATTACGGGTTAACTTACGACTAGATAAAAAACCGCAAATATACGGAGAGATGCATGATCAATTTTGTGGACTAGGGAAAAGTTAGGGCTGATTGGGCGCGATCGGATCAGGCAGGGGGCGCTGCAAAAAGACGTGATCCGTCACGATTTGATTGCCGATGAGATGTTCTTGAATGATTCGTTCGATGATTTCGGGAGTTGTGGCTTTATACCAAACGCCGTCGGGGTAGATCACCATAATTGGGCCTTGGTTGCAGACGCGGAGGCAATTGGCTTTGGTGCGAAAGACGCAGCTGGGGCGATCGGGCGTGGGTTGATCGAGTCCGAGGTCCTGGAGGCGTTTTTTCAAGTAATCCCAGGCGACGAGACTCGCGGCTTTGTCGCAACAAAGCGGTTTGGTTTGGTCGGCGCAGATGAAAATGTGGCGATCAATGCGATCGAGTCCGAGTTTGGTGACACAGGTTTGGAGGGTATCAGTGGTTGGTGGCATCGGGTAGGGTGGGGTGGATGAGTTTATTACGACTCTTTACAGACCATTAACTATTACTGCATTTTCTAGCGAGACTCCAGCTTATTCGGCGACAATGCTTGCTTATAGATGACCCCGTATTAGATAAGGAGAAACGGTCTTGATTACGACTTCTCTCATTGCCGCTGCACCCACTTTTGCGTGGAGTCCAAAGGTGGCTGCCGTGATGATCACCTGCAATATCATCGCGATCGCGATCGGCGCACTGACGATTAAGCATAAAAATGTCGGCCTGGGTCTGCCTTCAGCATCGATGTTTGGTGGCATGGGCCATGGTGCAATGCTGGGTGTGACTAGCTTGGGGCATGTCCTCGGCGCTGGTGCGATTCTCGGCTTGGCGAGCATGGGTGTGCTTTAAGGTTTCAAGTTTGTGTCCTCTGCTATTTGATGTCTGAAAGCTAGGTTTGATTGACCTAGCTTTTTTATTAGAAGCGCTTTTTTATTAGACGCGCTTTTTGCTTGGACGGGCGCGACTAGCGACGGCGCGATTGCAATTTGCGATAAACGTCTTTGAGATCGACGTTGTGGTGGGCGAGGGCGACGAGGGTGTGATAGAACAGGTCAGCGACTTCGCCAGCAATCTCATCGGCGATGTCATCTTTACAGGCCATGACGACTTCAGCGGATTCTTCGCCGACTTTCTTGAGGATTTTGTTGTCGCCGCCGGCGAGGAGTTTGCTGGTGTAGGAGTCGGGGTTGGGATGGTCGCGGCGATCGCAGATAACTTGGAAGACTTGCGATAAGGTATCGGCCCGAGGCGCATCGACAGCTCCAGAAACTTGATGAAAACAGCTGCGTTCGCCAGTATGGCAGGCGATGTCCCCTTGCTGTTCAACGGTGACGAGCAGCGCGTCACTGTCGCAGTCGTAGCGAATGGCTTTAACCTTCTGAGTATGGCCCGAGGTCGCGCCTTTGTGCCAAAATTCCTGGCGCGATCGGCTCCAAAACCAAGTCTCGCCACTTTCTAAGGTGCGTTCTAGGGATTCCCGGTTCATCCAGGCCATCATCAGGACGGTGCCATCGAGGTAGTCTTGGACGATCGCGGGGACTAATCCTTGGGGGTCATATTTGATTGATTCAACGGGAACGGACTGAAGTGAAACTTGATCCGCTGTGATGCAGTGAGCGGAGTCAGACATCACGTGGTCAGACATAGCATGGTCAGACATAGCGTTAGCCGAAATTTGCAGGTTTGGATGGGCGATGGGTGGCGTTGCCGTAAGCCGTGGGCGGCGTAAGCCGAATGTCTACGGGAATGCCAAGTTTCCATTATTCCTGGTTTCGGTCGCGATCGGTTTAGGCTAATTGGCGCGATCGATGGATTTGCTGAGTCCGAATCACACTGTTGAGACTGGCGGCTTGACTGCGGACGGCACTCCAAGCAATCCGGTGAGCCTTGGCTTCTTCTCCGTACCACTGAAGTGCGGAGTTGTAGGCGACTTCGTAGAGTTTGTCATACAGTTTTGCCGTTTCGGCGGACAGACGGCCCTCCGCCTGACCGAGCAGTTCATAATTCATCTGATAAACCATTGGAAGAGGTCTCCGGCTAATGGGATAATCGAAGTTCAGAACCTTACTAGATCACACCCTTGAATCGAGAGACTTGCCTCAAATCAAGGGGGAATCTTAAGCTTTGCTGTATTTCCCTGGCCAGATTGAAATAATTTAAGGAGATCGCTTTGATCACTGGGACTTTGAAAACAACTAAATCAGAAGAAATTTTTGCCGCTGCTCAAAAACTGATGCCGGGTGGTGTGAGTTCTCCCGTGCGGGCGTTTAAGTCTGTGGGCGGCCAGCCG
Organism: Cyanobacteriota bacterium; assembly: GCA_046049545.1. Taxonomy (GTDB): domain Bacteria; phylum Cyanobacteriota; class Cyanobacteriia; order Leptolyngbyales; family Leptolyngbyaceae; genus Romeriopsis. Next base: position 7,266 of record JBJORF010000127.1, read on the forward strand.
ATCGTCTTCGATCGGGTGAAAGATGCCTATGCTTGGGATGTGGATGGTAATAAGTATATTGACTACGTTGGTTCTTGGGGGCCAGCGATTTGTGGTCATGCCCGTCCAGAAGTGCTCAAGGCGATCCAGGAAACAGCGGAAAAGGGTACGAGCTTTGGGGCGCCCTGTGCCTTGGAAAACGTCTTGGCCGAGTTGGTGATTGATGCGGTGCCGAGCGTCGAAATGGTGCGCTTCGTGAACTCGGGCACGGAAGCCTGTATGGCCGTGCTGCGGTTGATGCGGGCGTTCACGGGTCGTGAGAAGCTAATCAAGTTTGAAGGCTGCTACCACGGGCACGCGGATATGTTCTTGGTGAAAGCCGGATCCGGTGTGGCAACCTTGGGCTTGCCGGACTCGCCGGGGGTGCCCAAATCGACGACGGCGAATACTTTGACGGCGCCGTACAACGATCTGCAAGCGGTGCGGAAACTGTTTGAAGAGAATCCGGGGGAAATCGCCGGGGTGATCCTAGAGCCGATCGTCGGTAATGCGGGCTTCATCGTGCCGGATGCGGGTTTCCTCGCGGGTCTGCGGGAACTGACCACGGAGCATGGCGCGCTGTTGGTGTTTGATGAAGTGATGACGGGTTTCCGGATTTCCTACGGTGGCGCGCAGCAGCACTTCGGGATTACGCCGGACTTGACCACGATGGGTAAGGTGATCGGTGGGGGGCTGCCCGTGGGGGCCTACGGTGGCCGCAAGGAAATCATGGAAATGGTGGCGCCTGCTGGCCCGATGTACCAAGCGGGGACGCTCTCGGGGAATCCCTTGGCGATGATCGCCGGGATCAAAACCCTAGAAATCCTCCGCCAGCCCGGCAGCTACGAATACCTGACCAAAATCACCCAGCGGTTGATTAATGGAATTCTGGCAGCGGGTCAGGATGCGGGCCATGCCATGTGCGGCGGTTCGGTCAGTGGGATGTTCGGGTTCTTCTTCTGCGACGGCCCGGTGCATAGCTACGAAGATGCGAAGCAAGCGGACACGGCGAAGTTTGGGAAGTTCCACCGGGGGATGCTGGAAGAGGGGATTTACCTCGCGCCGTCGCAGTTTGAGGCGGGCTTTACTTCCTTAGCCCATACGGAAGCGGACATCGATCAAACGATCGAAGCAGCGCGGGCAGTGCTGAAGCGTTTGTAAATTAGCGGGGAGCGGTTCGAGACCGAAAGCTAACCGAAAAGGCCGATCGGGAATTCTCGATCGGCTTTTTCAGCGCAAATTTTCGAGTTGCTCCATCCAATTGTCTATGCCTTAAGAATGAGAAAAAAGTCTGAAAATCCCCTACGGATAGAGCTTTTACGGATTCACATAAGTTTTAGGGTAGGGCGGATTCGGATGGCCTTTCTGTAAAGTCACGGAGAAAACTTTGTCTTTTCCAGCACCGCCCAGTTAGGGTCGGGAAAGGTTTTTGTTTCCTGAACGTTGTGGATTGATTCATGCAAAGTTTGATGCGGGCTGGTAGACAGGAGAATGCGATCGCGGCGCATTCGATCGTGGGTTTGGCGCATGTCCTGCTGGGTGGCATTGTGCTGTTGGGGAATGGGGCGGGTGCAACGGCTCAGAATATCCAAGTGGGTCAAAATTTTACGGGTATTACGTTGTCGGAAGCGGGGACGATTCCCTCGGATAGTCATGGCGCGGTGGGGAATCAGCATATTGTCCAGGTGACCAACGGCGCTTTGGCAATCTACGACAAACGTAATGGCCAACGGTTGCAGCAAAGCAGTTTAGATGCCTTTTGGCGCAATACTGGATTGCCCGAGTGGAATGCCCTCGGGAACTTTGACCCCAGAATTGTCTACGATCCCACCAGTCAACGCTGGTTTACGACAGCCGCCGATCGGACGGATGCCAATGGCGATTTCCAACCCTTTCCCCTGGGGAATCGCATTGTCTTGGCGGTATCGAATACGGCTGATCCGACCCAAGGCTGGCGCGGCTTTGCCTTAGCGGCGAGTTCGGCAGCGAATCCGTTGTTCGCCGATGCGCCAACCTTGGGCATTGATGCGGACGGGGTACAAATTGGCGCGGTGATGTTTGATGCGGGGCTGGGCAGTGGAACTTCGACGTTAATCACGATCGACAAAGCCCAATTACTCAATCCTACGTCCGATCCCCTGCGTTACGAAACGCGGTTCGATGTGCCAAATATCGAAACAGGCTATGCACCCCAGACTGTCAATGACTTTTTCCGTCCGGCGGATGGTCAGACTGAGGTTTGGGCGAGTAGTGGAATAAATGAATTGCGCCGATCGACG
>JBJORF010000128.1:0-9423 GCA_046049545.1 Cyanobacteriota bacterium
GCAAGTGATCCGGGCTACGCCGATGGATGAAACGGAAATTCTGCTATCTCTGGATTTCGTCGATCCGACCCAAGCACAGTTGGACGCTTTGAACCTCGTGATTTACTCCGATGTGGATGAGTGGTACTCCCAGCGGCGGGACGTGGTGGATGACCCGATGCAGTCGTTTAAGTTCATCGCCAGTAGCTTAGGCCGATCGTTCCAATCGCGCACCCCGGCCTCGAACAACATGCGGATGCGCAAGCAGATTGCGGCCCATGCTCAGGTCTACTGGAAAGGTCGGTTCTACAGCGGTCGCGTGACCGAAATCGGCAATCGTGGGCTGCGGTTTGAGGTGTCGCCGAATAAGATTCCGGATGTCGATATGCTGCAAGATGTGCAGCCGTTGGTCGGAATTTTAGTCAGCCAAGATGCCAGCGATCCGCAGCCGAAGCGCTTGCTGGTGCAAGTCGATGCGGTGCAGCATATTTCCGATGATGCGGGGAGTCGAGTGGCGCTGGAACTGGAGTTTCCCGATCAAATCATGTCGAAGCAGGAAGGCAAAATTAAGCATTTGGTGAAATCCTTGGCTTAAGTATTACTGTGATCATTGTGCAAGACCGCTCTTAGCATCAGTTAAGGGCGGTTTTTGCTAGGTTGGATGGAATGATATTTTCTGGAGGTCTGCGCAATGTCGAATGCTAAATCCTGGCCGATTCCGAGTTTCTTCGCACCCGATCGGGTGGGTGAAGTCTGGCGGGTGCCCTATCAGACCCGATCAATGGAAGCGATCGCTTGGGCGGCCCAGCATCAGATCACACCTGCGAGCCAGGACACTCAGCGAGTTTGTCTATTAGCGATCGACGTGCAAAATACCTTCTGTATTCCCGATTTTGAGCTGTTTGTCGGTGGGGCCACGGGAACAGGTGCAGTCGATGATACGCGGCGGTTGTGCGAGTTTATCTATCGTAATTTGGGCCAGATCACAACGATCGTGCCGACGATGGATACGCATCAGGCGATTCAGATTTTTCACCCAGTCTTTTGGGTCGATGCGGCGGGCAATCATCCGACTCCCGTGGCGACGATGATCACGCTGGCGGATGTGGAGGCGGGAACTTGGCGAGTGAATCCCGCGATCGCCCCCGCCCTCGGCAGCGACTATAACCAAATCCAAAACCACGCCCTGCACTACACCCGTCAACTCACGCAGGAAGGCAAATACCCGCTAACGATCTGGTGCTACCACTCGATGCTGGGGGGCATTGGTCATGCGTTGGTGTCGGCCTTTGAGGAAGCGGCATTTTTCCACGGGATGGCCCGAGGCACCCAAGCGCAGTTCGAGCTGAAGGGCGACAATCCTCTGACTGAAAACTACTCCGTGTTGCGGCCAGAAGTGCTGACGGGTTCGACGGGCACAGCGATCGCCAGTAAAAACCAACCCCTGATTCGGGCGTTACTCGATTACGATGCGGTGGTGATTGCGGGGCAGGCGAAGAGTCATTGTGTAGCTTGGACGATCGCGGATTTGTTGACGGAGATTGAAGCGATCGATCCGTCCCTGGCACAAAAAGTTTATCTGCTCGATGACTGTGCTTCGCCGGTCGTTGTCCCTGGTGTGGTGGACTTTACGCCCCAAGCGGAGGCAGCCTATGCGCGATTTGTGGCGGCGGGGATGAAATTGGTGCAGTCTACGGACGCGATCGGGGATTGGTTTTGAGTAGGGGATGATCAGCGGATTAATTGCACGACAACACCAATCATCAAACTGTTCCACGCTTGATCGCTGGTCAATACAGGTAATTGGGTCTGAATTCCAAGCGCCAGACAGGCGCGATCGCCAAGCGATAGACCAGAACTTCGCGTTAGGGGCCGCAACTTCGCAGTCGTCTGTGCCAGATCTGCATCAAAAGGGGCAATTACCAGTGCGTTGTTGAGTAGTCCTTGATTTGTGAGTAGATCGGTTACGCCATCGGGGTCTTGCCCGCGTTCGGCGAGTTTTGATAGGGTTTCGGCCCAGTTGACCGAACTTATGAGACTACCTTTCGCCAGTGCATTCGCCACAACAGCGTCACCGGGTTCGCCTTGCAGGTAGGCTAGCAGGGCTGAGGCATCGAGAATAGCAGTCGGTTGCACGATCTAACCCTCGTGCTGGGCAGCAGCGCGTCGATCGGCAATCAGTTCATCGGCCAAACTTACGCCGGGGGCGATGTTTTTGAAGATGCCTTGGAGTTTTTGAATTTGAGCTTGCAGACGGGCAAGACGGAGATTGCCTTCGGTGTCGAGCGTGAGCGTCAGTTGATCACCGGGATGCCAGTTGAGGGTTTGGCAAATGCTCGTGGGGAGGGTGATTTGGCCGTTCTCTTGGAGTTCGATCGTGTGTTGGGAGGGTACGCTTGAATCCAGCATGATCATTGCCTTAAGGTTGCGTTCCTTCAATCATAGCGATTTTGTGGGATGGTGCGATCGAAGCTCCGCGATCGGGGATTGGGTTTGAGGTGCGATCGAAGAACGTTTCTTCTGATGTTTACAATGTCAGAGTTCCACCCAGGGATAGAGTTCTCAGGTTCTAGTAATCTTGGCGAGAGAAAAGAGAAACAACAGAGTTGATGGATTCTTCTCGGATATCTTGGCCTTCATAAGCTGTCGAAGGAATTTGCAAAATACGTTTGGGTAATTCACCTCTGGTTGAACTAAGTTGGCTCCTTTGCTGGTCGAAAAAATTTTCCCAATACTCCATATCATCCCAGTGAGTAGTTCCAATCACAACATCCCAACCAACAAAGTCATAAAACTCCTTCCAATCTCTATTGTCTTCACGAGGTGAGTTGAATGATTCCCATATGCTTCGTTGAACTGTGAATCCAAAACGTCCGTGGCTTAAGGTATACCAAAGCCGATCTATTGTCCTTAAATCCTTACAAGGAAAATTCTTCAGTGAATCAGGGTGAAGCCAACCTTCGGATGTTCGATTAGCGGCCTGAAGCATTACAGATAAAGTTTCCCGATCGGCTTCTTCCCATTTTCCTTCCTTCAATAAATCCCGGAGCTTGCGATAGTCAATCCCTTTTCCCGATTCGAGAGGAATGAAGTCGATGTCTGCTTCAGTTGCCTTGCTGGTGCGACTTTCAGTGGTATGGATTGCTGGTTGCGGTGGAACTGAAGCAGTAGTTTCTCTACGGTCATAAGTGACTGGTGGTGGTGGCGTGGGTGGTGTTGAAGCCTGAGTTTCTCCACGAGAGTAGGTAACTGGAGGGATCGGTGCAGGTGGTGTTGGGGCGACTGTTTTGACAGGTTCTGATCGTCCCATCAAATACCGAATTCGATTCAATGCCCGTTGCCGATCGGCCCCTTTGTCTGTCAACAAATTCACCTGTTCCCACAGTTGAATCGCCTTCTCCGTTTCCCCATCGGACTCCGCATCGATCGCCATTTCCTTCAACCGTGCCACATCGATCGCCGTTACATAATGACTTAAAATCGGCTCATCACACTTCCAATCCGGCTCTGGAATCACCAACGGCACCTGCTTCCGCATCTTCCCTGATTCTCGATGCAACTCTGGCACCCGCCGTTCCAAATACCGCGCCAACTCCTTCAAAATCGTCTGCTGCTTCAACCCCTCCAACAACGCATAGGTAAATGCCCCTTGCTCCAGTGAGGCAATTTCATAGGAACTTTCCCCCCGCCCACAGGAAAACAGCGTAATAATCCCCTGCTGTCCTTCCCGGTCTTGCACCAGCTTTTTCAGCGAGTCGGCCACTGATACCGCACTCTTCTGTCCCACCTCATGATGCTCATTCCGGCACATATCCAAAACCAGCACGATATTTTTGGCCTTGCAAGCCCGCAACCGCTCCGTCACAAAGTGAATCGAAATCGCTGTATCCTGCAAATCATTGGGGTTCCCATCGATCGGCATCAGATGCTCACCCAACCCATGCCCACTGAAGAAAAACCACAGATTATCGGCATTCTTTGCATGCTGAATCTGATGAAGCAAAATATCCCGCAGGATCGGACGAGTCGCCTTGCGCGTTCCCGAACTCCCATCACCACACAATAAAACCTGCTTTTCCGGAAACCCCGCCTCCTCGCACAGAAATGCCTTCATCGCCAGCGCATCCTTCACTGCAAATCGCAACGATGCCTCCGGCAGAAAGTCGTAGTCATTTACCCCAACCACGATCGCCCAATTATTTCCCATGGCCCTTCGAATCCGATCGCTTGAACTTCAGCGTAATCCCACCTTCACCGCCCGCTTCGCCACCCGCAATCAGCTTGATCTGACCCTTCCCACTGATTTTCACCGATAGCTCCACCTCCTCCAGCCGCAACCCCGACTCCGCCGGAATCTCCGCATTCGCCTGCCGGAAAACTCGGCCCACAGATCGGACAAACGCCGACATCTTCGCTTCCACTTCGGCAGGATCTAACTTCACTTCCCGCAACTTCCCCGCCGCCCGCTGCAACGGCTCACCCCAGCCCTTCTCACCTTCCTCCGGCTCAAAATCATCGTCGGTCAAAATAATCAGTTCATTATCCATGGGGACACCGGGTTGAGAAAGCTAACTCTATTTTCGCTCCTATTGTAGAGAATCCGAGCAAATTAGTCGGCGCGGTGTGCTTTGTCTTCCGCAATGATCATCAAGGTGCCGATCGCGCTCCCTGGTACCCGAGGTTACCGAACTGTAGTTGATTCGAAGGTGAGCCGGGCGATGGGCCGATCACCTTGCAGGATTTGGACTTCTTCGCCCGGTTGCAGTCCTGGAATGATCGCGGAAAGATTCTGTTGCGCATCAGCGAGTGTGAGTTGGGTCCATGGTGGCGAGACAAATTGCGACATTCCCATCATAACGATTTTGATCGTTTAGCGTTTCACACCCGTTGCTTGCGGGGTTTCGGCTGACACTTGGGGCAAAAATGGGCCGATCGGCCCGCTAACTTGAGCCGCTCGATCGTTGTGCCGCAAACCTTACAAGGATCGCCGTCCTGGCCATAGACCCAAGCCTTGCCGCCGTAGTTGCCGTTGATGCCCTCCACGGTGCGGAAGTCGCTGAAGGTTGTCCCCTGCGCGTCAATGCTTTCCTGTAACACCCGAATCACGTTTTGGCGGAGAGTACTGACTTGCTTGGGCTTGAGATCGCGGCAGTGGGTGGTGGGATGAATTTTGCTCAAGAAGAGTGATTCATCGGCGTAGATGTTGCCGACCCCGGCGACAAGCAGTTGGTCGAGCAGCATAGTTTTGATGGGGCGGACGCGATCGCGCAACTTTTCCTTTAAGTAGGCATCGGAAAACTCATCGGCAAAGGGTTCTGGCCCGAGGCGCGTTAGCCCGGTCATGATCACGGGGGGCTCGATTCCCGGCGGTACCCACCACATTTGCCCAAAGCTGCGTTGGTCGATATAGCGCAATTCTTTCCCCTGCGGCATCAACAGTCGGACACGGGTATGTTTGGTCACGGGTTCGGTTTGTTCGACCCAGCGCAGTTGCCCGGTCATTCGCAGATGGACACCCCAGTAGCCAGCGGGTTTGCATTGATGCTGTAATTCGCCCAGAAGATATTTGCCGCGTCGATGCCAGGTTTTCAACGCGCAGCCTGCAAGCATTTCGGCGAATTCGGCGGGTGCAGGATGGGCGATCGTGCGATCGAGCAAGACTTCGACGGCGGCGATCGGTTGTGCCAGACAGACTTTATTTAGGCCACGGCGGACGGTTTCGACTTCGGGGAGTTCAGGCATGGCGGGAGGTCGGCGCAGAAATCAGGTTTGATTCTAATGTCGCATTGATTGCGGCGCAATCACTGACGCATCGTGACTTGCGTTTCAATGATCAAAGGGATGCCGCGATCGCGACATCCCTTTGGAAACTTTTGATGATTGAAAACCCAGGAATGGGTGAAATCCTAGGCGAGAGACATTTAAATTTCGCTTTGAATATGGAAAATCTAAATGCTTAGGCCTCGGCTTTCTTCTTCTCGGGTGCGGCTTCGACCACAACTAGTTCCTTCTCGGCATAGTTGTTTGTGTTAACGCCCGAGGCGCTACCGCTGATTCCGTTGTAGTTCACTTTGTCGAACCGCACAACGACGTTGTACTTGATGCCGCTCGTATCGACAGTCGCCACTGTGCCCACATCGTTGAACCAGTAGGACTCTTTCCGCAGGATGCGAACTTTGTCTCCGCGCTTAACCATGAGTATGAATTCCTTGTTATCGAGAGTTACCTCAGTGCTTCTCAATCTACTACGCGATCGCGGGAAAGTCGCCGATCGCCCCACGGGTTGAAACAAACTGCAACAAAAACAGCGTTCTGATCCGGGGGCGAATTGGCCCTAGAACAACTCCGTCACCCGATAATCCCGCACATAGAGCGGCACATTAAAGCCCGCTTGCTGCTTTTGGCGGCATTCGGCCATCGTTTCATCAAACACCAGCATGCGTTCGCGACCGACCTTGAGCCACTCGGCATAGGGCACGCTCATGTCCTGCTCAAATTGCTGCCCACTGGGCGGCTGCATCGCGCCCGCCGGAATCATGGCGCGGTAGGCTTCGTTGAACTTGCGGCGGAACCGGAAATCGATCGAGATCCGCAGACCATCATTCACCCGACGCACGGTTTGGTGTAAGCCACGGGCATCATTGAAGTAGAAGTGACCATGCTGCATCCGGGCGTTTTCATAGGACTTCACTAGCGGAATGTCTTGACCGTCGTTGAAGTCGGTCATCAACCGCATGGATGGCAGTTCCAGTTCGCGGGGCATTTCGCCTGCGGTGATCGTGATGTTATCAATGTCGCCGAACAGCGGCAATACAACCACTGTGGCATCCGGGTGAACGCCATTCCAGACATCGCTGTGGCGCTTCATGCTGGTGAAGGGAATCTGCATCACATTCGGATGGGTCTGACCGAACACCATTCGCAGGTTTACAGGCAAGTCCACTGCATCGATCAGGTCATTTGCGCCCAACTGGGAAAAAGCGTCAGCAATGCTTTTCTGCAAGCCGTTAAACGCCAGAATATGCTCCTTCTTCGGCACCAATAAACCTGTGCCCAAATAGTTCGGTAAGTTGCCAGCGGCACGGGCAGCGATCACCCGATCGAGTAATTCGGCTTCATCGGTGATCACGGGACAATCCAGCACCGAGCTGATGTACGTGGCGGCGGCGAGGCGGATTTGGGCAAACAAGTCATCGCGTAACTTGTGCTCAAACAGCAGCCGATGTTCGTGGCTGGTGGCTATGCGGCTAGCGAGTTCGTTAAACAAGCGATCGCCCAGTTCTGAAAAAGCCATTGCGGCTTCCGGGGTGATTCCTGAAGCAGGGGTGCGGTCAAGTAAGGTTGGAGCCATAGTCCGTTGACAATTCGGGTAAGGGAACAGAGAAGCAAAAACTGAAGATGGAAAAGCGCCAGTGAAAAAGCCAGTGAAAAAGCCAGTGAAAAAGCCCCTGATGGTGAATTAGGCACAATGCCGAATGTGCGTGAATGTCCATCTATAGTTAGGCTTCAGCGCGACTGCTCAAAGTCCCGGATGGATCGTAAAAGTTCCGTAAAAACGCGACATCCTGGCCTTAAACCATTGCATGGCTGTGATTAACTCGGGCAAAAATACGGCGCCGATACAGGAAAAGTCCGTGCCACGATTTGGTTACTCACTGTTTGGCTTACTGTTCATTCACCTGTGACTGCTGTGACTTATCAATCAACCCAAGTTCTCTATGATGCATCCGCCACCAACTGGGTGCGATCGGAGCCGATTTCGCTCTCTGATTTCACGGCCCGTCCCGTTGTTTTGGGGATGTGTGAGCCGATCGCGAATCTGCAAGTGTTGGATTTAGGCTGCGGGGAAGGGTATTGCAGTCGTGAGCTGATGCGGCGCGGTGCGGCATCGGTGTATGGCATTGACTTGTCGGCGCAAATGATTGCGGCGGCGCAGGTAAAGGAAGTCGCCGAGCCCCTGGGCATTCGCTATGAGGCCGCTGATGCTACAGCGTTTCCGCAGGTGGCGGATGCTTCGGTGGATGTGGCGCTGGCGGTGTTTTTGTTTAATTATTTGACCGTGGCGCAGATGCAGCAATGTATGCAGGAAGTGATGCGCGTGCTAAAGCCCGGTGGGCGATTTATCTTCAGTGTGCCGCACCCGAGTTTCCCTTACATGCGTGAGGCGGCTTACCCCTTCTATTTCGCGGTCCAGGGTGCCGATGCAGGTGCCGGTGCAGCGACTGGTTACTTCAGCCAACGCGACCAGCAATTCCCCGGCAAAATCTGGAAGCGCGATGGCAGTGACTTGGATGTGCAATTGGTGCACAAGCCTTTGGAAGACTACTTTGATGCGCTGCGGTTGGCGGGCTTCCAAGGCATGCCGATCGTTCGGGAGCTGCGGGTGCTGCCGGAGCATGTTCAGCTCGATCCTGACTTTTTCCAACCGTTGTTTGACTATCCCCTTCATCTTGCATTCCAGGTGACCCGATAATGATTGCTGCACCCATTTCTGTGCGATTGTCGGCGGCGACCGCACAGGCTTATCACAGCCGCTTTGAAACCTTGGCCCAAATGCATGGCCTGTGGACACACCCCTTACTGGCGCGCTGTCAGGCCGGGGAACTCAATCTAGCGGATGTGCGGATTTTAGTTGTCCAGATGTATCATTTCTCCTGCGCCTTCAATCGGATTTTGGCAAGTATTTTGGCGGTTTGTCCCGATGAGGCATCGCAGTTTGTGATTTTTCAGAACCTGTTTGATGAGATGGGTGAAGGCAATCCAGCCCAGTCACACCCGGAATTATTCCGGCGGTTTATTCGCGCGATCGGCATTGCGGATGCGGATTTAGTGACCATTCCGGCCTTGCCCGAAACCCAAGCGATGATCGATACGTACATCGGTCTAGCAGCGAAATACGGGGATCTGGCGGCTTTGGGGGCAGTGTGTTTTGCGTCCGAGGGGATTGTGAATACGCTGTATACCCAGATTTATCACGGGATTCAGGGATGCGGGCCGATCGACCCTGCCGATCTGATTTTCTTTGATTTGCACATCAACGTGGATGGCGATCATGCCGCTAATTTAGCGAATTTAATTCTGCCCCGGCTTCAGTCTGAGGCAGAAGCGATGCCGGTCCAGCAGGCGATCGCGGCGGCGATGGATGCGCGGGTGCGCTTCTTTGATGGGATTTTGGCGCAGATGAATGCGATGGTTCCGGCGGTCTGCTTGGATGCCGGCGCGATTATTTAAATTGAACTGCGTCGATTTTTCTCCCCCCGGGCATTCTAGGGATATCCTGATGCGACGCTGGCATTGCTGCGGTCGATTGGGATTTGTTTCAGCCCCGAGGCTTTAAGGGAGGACCCCCATGTACGGACTGGTTAATCGCGCAATTTCAGATATGGTGCGGAGCCAATTTGGCGAAGCGACTTGGCAGGAGATTTGTGCCGCCGCAGCGGTCGA
>JBJORF010000129.1:0-10647 GCA_046049545.1 Cyanobacteriota bacterium
AGATTGGAAAGCCGCCGCTTCCCATTTCGCAATTATGTTCCCTGAACGCTTCACTTATTGACGTTCAACACCCTTACACAAAAATCCGAACGCTCTCGACTATCAGGGACAACGTTTAGCGATCAGCCGTGCAATCAAAGACCGACTTGGAGAAGGACAGTCCCTCGGCAATCTGGGAAATGCATACTGGTCTCTCAGGAACTATCCCAAAGCGATCAAATTTTACGAACAACGTTTAGCAATCGTCCGTGAAATTAAAGATAGACAAGGTGAACAAACTGTTTTAAATAACTTGGGTGCAGCACTCACAGAACAAGAGCCTGAACTGGCGATTGTCTTCTATAAACAATCCGTCAATGTCGCCGAATCCATTCGTGACGACAATCGCAAACTCTCCCGCGATCTCCAAACCTCCTACACTGAAACTGTTGCTGGAACTTATCGTCGCCTCGCCGATCTTTTACTAGAACAAGGCCGTATCGGTGAAGCACAACAAGTTCTCGAACTCCTGAAAATTCAGGAAATTAACGACATCACCAAAGGTACGAGATCGACAACCACGATCGCTCAAGTCCCCCTCAGTACCGTCGAAAAAGAAATTATCGAAAAATACAACTCCCTCATCGCCTTCGGTGAAAAGCTCTCCCAATGCGAGCAAGCTCGCTGCGCCGACCTCGATCGCTATCGCGAACAACGCCGCCAACTCACCACCGCCTACAACACCTTCATCAAAACCATCACCGCCGAAAAAGACCAACAACGCCGCACCGCGATCGACGAAGGCACCAAAACCTTCATCGCCCGCTCCGAACGCATCGTCACCGCCCAACCCAACTCCGTCCTGATCTATCCCCTCGTCCTCAAAGACAAAACCCGCATCCTCTGGGCCGCCAAAGGCGGAGTCCTCAGCCAAGCCGAATGTCCCCTCGGCGAAGCCCAACTCAACCAACTGATCGGCCAATTCCGCACCGCCCTCCAAACAACCGACGACCTCAACCCCGTCCAAACCACCGGAAAAGCCCTCTACCAATGCCTCTTCCCCGCAAAACTCCAAGCCGAACTGAGCAAAAATAAAATCGAAAACCTGATCTTCGTCCCCGATCTCGCCACCAACTACATTCCGATCGCCGCCCTCCACGACGGCCAGCAATACCTCATCCAACGCTTCGCCATCTCCAACATCCTCGCCACCCAATTCACCGACACCAAAGACAAACTCCCACCCCAAGCCACCGTCCTCGGCCTCGGCCTCTCCCAAGCTGTCACCCTCACCAACCCCACCCGCAGCTTCGATAGTCTCCCCTTCGTCCCCACCGAACTCCAAGGTATCCTCCCCACCAATCGCACCTCAGCCCCTAGCCGCTTCTCCGGCACCACTTGGCTCGATCGTGACTTCACCCGCAAACGCCTCGAAGACGGCCTCCTCACCCAATCCCCCAACATCCTCCACTTCGCCACCCACGGCGAATTCGTCCCCACCGAACCCAGCCAATCCTTCCTCGTCCTCGGCGACAGCACCCCCTTCGAGATTTCCCAAATCCAATACCTCACCAACCTCAATAACGTTCACCTCGTCGTCCTCTCCGCCTGCGAAACCGCCCTTGGCGGCAGCGATCGCAACGGCCTCGAAATCGCCGGAATCGCCTCCTACTTCCTCGGCGACGAAAGCAAAGCCAAAGCCGTCCTCGCCTCCCTCTGGAAAGTCAACGATCCCGCCACCAGCTTCCTCATGACCCAATTCTACGCCCAACTCTCCCAAAGCAAACTCAGCAAAAGCCACGCCCTCCGCCAAGTCCAACTCGACTTCATCAACAGCAGCCTCACCCTCAAAGATGCCACCAAAGATGTCACAGCCAGAGCGGGCGCACGCCCCGACGAACCCAACAAAAAACGTCCTCAAAACCTTTCCCACCCCTATTTCTGGGCACCCTTCATCCTGATTGGCAATAACCTGTAGCTGGCACTCACACCATTAAGAACTTAGAAAATTCCATAGGCTGACCGATTTCAGAATGATAAGTTTAAGTAAGTTTTATTCCCTGAAGAGAATTTGTCATGGTTTCTTGTAGATCGACAATCCAGGTGTCATTGTTATTGACGTTGGTAGGAACAATCGCACCCCAGCCGATCACAGCATCCCCGACGATTGCACCTGTGATTGCACAAGGAAGCCCCGTAGAAGAAATCGATCGGGCGATGGCGGAGGGGATGCAATTATTTCAAGAAGGCAGTGTAGAATCCTTGAAAAAAGCGATCATCCAATTTGAAAAGGCGTTGCAGTTGGCGAGATCGGCAAATATTCAGGATACGCAAGCACCTATATTACTGGCTCTAGGAAGAATCTACAGTGATTTAGGTGAGAAGCAAAAAGCGATCAGATTTTATAATCAAGCCTTACTACTTCTTCGCGCCGTAGGTGATCGTGGCGTTGAAGCAACTACGCTCAACAGTATCGGGAGTATTTATAATGATTTAGGCGAGCAGAAAAAGGCGCTGGAATTTTATAATCAAGCCTTATCACTCAGGCGTGCCGTGGGTGATCGCGGCGGCGAAGCGGTGACACTTAATAATATCGGACTTATCTACGATGCTTTAGGTGAAAAGAAAAAGGCGCTGGAATTTTATAATCGAGCCTTATCACTCAGACGTGCCGTGGGTGATCGCCGTGGTGAAGCAAGAACCCTCAACAATATCGGGAATGTTTATGATGCTTTAGGTGAAAAGAAAAAGGCGCTTGAATTTCATAATCAAGCCTTAGTGATTAGACGTGCTGTGGATGATCGCCGTGGTGAGGCGACAACTCTCAATAATATCGGCGGTATCTACGCTGATTTGAGCGAAAGGCAAAAGGCGTTGGAATTTTATAATCAAGCCTTATCACTCAGACGTACCATGGGGGATCGCGGCGGCGAAGCAACCACGCTCAACAATATCGGGGCTGTTTACAATGCTTTAGGTGAGCAGCAAAAAGCGCTGGAATTCTATAATCAAGCCTTGCCGCTTTACCGTATGCTGGGCTATCGTAGCGGCGAAGCAACTATTCTCAATAATATCGGACGTATTTATAATGCTTTGAGTGAGCAGCAAAACGCATTGGAACTCTATAATCAAGCCCTAACGCTCTATCGTGCCATAGGGGATCGCAGCAATGAAGCGACAATATTCAATAATATTGCGGGTGTCCACGACGCTTTAGGTGAGCAGCAGAAAGCACTAGAATTTTTAAATCAAGCCCTACCGCTCTACCGTTCTCTGGGCGACCGCAGCGGTGAAGCAACGACTCTAAATAATGTTGGTGGTATTTATGCCGACCTGGGCGAAGGACAAAAGGCACTGGAATTTTTAAATCAAGCCTTACCACTGTACCGTATCGTGAGGGATCGCAGCGGTGAAGCGACGGCACTCAACAATCTGGGTACTGTGTCTAATTCACAAAAGCAACCTGGGCTAGCGATCGCCTTTTACAAACAATCCGTCAACCTTCACGAATCCTTACGCCAAGAGATCCGCACCCTGCCTCGCGAAGTTCAAGAAAAGTACACTAGCACAGTAGCGCGTACATATCGGACTTTAGCAGGTCTACTTCTCAGCCAAGGCCGCAATCGTGAAGCACAGGCTATCCTTGAACTTTTGAAAGTGCAAGAATTTCAGGGCTATGCCACAAATCAAGAGACAAAACAGCCCGCGATCGTCTTTCCTATGCATCCGCTCGAAACGGCAGCACTAAAGCAATTTGAACAAATCACCACAGCACGTTCTTCTCTCGATCTCGTCGCCCTAACGCAGCTTGGCCGACCCCTTAGCCAAAACCTCGATCGCATCACTCAAGACATGAATAATATGCCAATCGCGATCGGCAATCCAAATAACTTACTCAATGCTAAACCTAACACAATCCTGATTCAAAATATTGTTGTTGGTGACAAAATCTGGGTGATTTGGACAAATTCTAGTGGCACCGTCAAAACTGCCCTGGTTCCCAACATTCCCCAAGCCCAACTCACCAAAACCGTCGAAACCTTCCGCCAACAAATTGATAACCCCTCCAGCAACCTCCAGCAACTCCAAACCATCAGCCAAAAACTCTATAACTGGCTGATTCCCCCGCCCCTTCAGACCGAGCTAGCCAACAACCCCAACCTCCAACTCATCTTCTCCCTCGACCATGTCACCCGCTATATCCCCGTCGCTGCCCTCTACGATGGGAAACAGTACCTCGCCCAACGCCATACCCTCTCTAACCTGATTACCACGGATACCGATATGATCGATCGCCTCACCCCCCAAGGTCGATCGCCCAGCATCCTCGCCCTCGGCACCACCAATGCCTATCCCGGCTTTAATCCACTGCCCAACGTCCAGGCAGAACTAGACGCGATCGTCAAAGAAAGTAATGATTCAGGCATTTTCCCGGGAACCGTACGCCTCAATGCCTCCTTCACCGCAGATAGTTTACGGGGCAAACTGGATGCCTATCGTGTCCTCCACATCGCCACCCACGGCAGCTTTAACCCCAAAAGCATCACCGCCTCCTTCCTCCTCTTGGGCAATGGCGACAAACTCCCGATCACGGAAATTGCGGGCCTACATAATCTAGACAGCAATCATTTGGTCGTCTTATCGGCCTGTGAAACCGGACTGAGCGGGGTCAGTCCCGATGGTAGCGAGATCTCTGGGATCAGCGGTTACTTTCTTCGCCGTGGTGCCAAATCGGTGATGGCCTCTCTCTGGGCTGTGAATGATGCCAGCACTGCCCTCCTGATGCAGCAATTTTATCAACGACTCAGCCAAGGGATGACCAAAGCCGCCGCCATCCAAGCGGTGCAACAGGACTTTATCAGTGGCAAACTAACCGCCAACGAAGCCCAGTCGATCGCCCGTGCCGGAGCCAGACCCGACATCGAAGGCCAGCCTCCGCCTAATTCCTTTAGCCATCCCTATTTCTGGGCACCCTTCATCCTGATTGGCAATAACCTGTAGCGATCGCATTGCCTAACCACCATTTTTCCATAGCCTCTTCAACGCCAGAACGAGAGGTTGATAGGAGAAATTTCAGCCAAGACATCCTCCTTAAGTAAGAAAATCTTGACTTAAGACTTTCTTAAACAATCTCTCGCCAAAATAAATTCATGCTAATTCTAGTAAAGCCACAATTTGCTTATCATTCCCCCTCGGAGACCGTGCTATGAGCCAACTAAAGCGTCGCCATTTCCTCCAATTCTCTGGAGCTACCCTAGCTAGCATTGGCCTGAGCCAACTGGACTTCTTCACCCAAGCCCAGCAGCACAATCAAGTCCTCGCCCAATCCAGCACCGGACGCAAATATGCGCTACTCGTCGGGATTAACCAATATGACGACCCACAGATTTCTGAATTGCGGGGCTGTATTACTGACGTGGAAATGCAATACAACCTACTGCGTTATCGCTATGGTTTTGCCCCTGAAAACATTCGGGTTTTAACGAACGAAACATCAGAAAAGCCGACCCGTGCGAATATCCTACGCGCCTTTGAAGAGCATTTAATCGCTCAAGCAAAACCCGGTGACATCGCCGTATTTCACTATTCCGGCCACGGCGGACTGATGGCAGATCCGCAACCGATCGATCCCCAAAATAACACCAACGGCACCCTCGTCCCAATAGATTCTCGATTGGATAATCGCAACGACATCATGGGGCGATCGCTCTTCCTCCTCAGCAAACAAATCCAAACCGACGCCTTCACGATGGTACTCGATAGCTGCCATTCCGGTGGTGGGGTCAGAGGAAATAGTACTGTCCGCGCCTTGCGCATGGGACGATCCAAAGAACCGATCGCCAATCCCAGCCCCACGGAATTACAGTACCAAGAGATGCAGATGAAGAAGTTGGGCCTTTCACAGGCTGAATTGACGAAGCTGCGTCGTGCAGGAATTGCCAAAGGGGTCGCAATCGGATCAGCCCAGAAAGAACAACTGGCCGTTGATGCGAGATTTGCTGGCTTCCACGCAGGAGCACTCACTTATTTGCTCACCCGCTATCTCTGGCAAAATCCGACCACTAAAGAACCTTTGAATGATACCTTCGGTCGGCTGGCACTGATTACCCGTGAAGTCGCTGCCGATTCAAATAACCCACAGGTGCCGATCAAAGAAGTCGCTCCCGGCAAACCGTTTGATACCCAACCTGTCTATCAAATGTCCGCCGATCGACCCAATGCTGAAGGCGTTGTCACTAAGGTTGCTGATGCTAAGACAATTCAGTTTTGGTTAGGCGGTATTTCTTCAAGCAGCCTCGAAGCCTACCAACCTGGCAGTCTTTTTAGCCTAATTGATGCCCAAGGTAAAGTTGTCGGTGAAATCGAACAAACTGGACGGGCAGGGTTAGTTGCTGATGGTGTACTTAAGCAAGGTAATTTACCTACTGTTGGCGCATTGCTGCGAGAAAAACTTCGCAATCTGCCCAATGACACATCGCTCAAAGTCGCAATCAGCCCCGAAATTACAGCTAATCGCAACGAACTGAAAGCCGAATTAGCAAAGATTTCCAATATTCAGGTCGTGGAAGTCAACGCACTTGCTAGCGGTGGTGTGATTATTGGCCCACTGACGGACAAAATCCGGCAAGAAGCCTCGAATAGGAGTATTAATATTAGCCAATCCCCTGGTAGCATTGGCTTATTAACTGCGAATGAAAGCGCGATCGCTGACAGTTTTGGTCGTTTAGATGAATTACCCCAGAGCATCGCATCGCGCCTAAAACCCAAGCTGAAATCCCTCCTCGCCCGTCAGTTCCTCCAACAAGTCTTAAATGGCAAAGCATCGCAGCTTAAAGTTGATGTGGGTTTACAAACAAAGGAAGGCACGGATATCCAAGTGTTATCCAAATCCGATACACGATCGCTCAGTGTAAGTAAACCCGCAGAACCCATCAAGGCAGGATCAAAATTTGATATTAGTGTAACCAACAAGGAATCCGTCCCAATTTATATGGCAGCGATTTCTGTTGGGGATACAGGAGAGTTGGCAATGCTGTATCCAATTGACTGGGAATCTCCGGAGTCGGCAGCATTAGTGGAGAAAGGCGAGACAAAAAAAGCGCCGATTGTTGTCGATAATGTCCCTGGCTTCTTTGAAGTTGTGGTGATTACCAGTGCCCAACCCTTACGAGACACCTTACGCGGCTTGAAACAGGTTGCTGCGGCTCGTGGTCTGAAGCGGGGTTTTGTGACATTTGATATGGCAAGCCGATCGAGTGGAGAATCCGATGACACCGTGGTTGAATCTGCCAGAAATCTGACTCGTGACTTGACTCGTGGATTCAAAGCTGATGTCGGTGACACCCAGCGTCGAGGGCTTGATCCAAAGCAATCTGGTGTTTTCTCAACTGTCGTACAAGTGATTCAATAAGTTATGCCAAAAGCTACACCAAATTGTTCACCATTCCTTACTAACCCACATTCTATTAACTAATCCCATGAAGTTTTCTAATCTGCTTGCGCTGAGTACCGTTGGTGTTTTGACGGTATCAATGCTGTTGCCTAGCTTTTCCCTAGCTGGGCTGAAGAAAGATGATAATGGCGGTGGTCTATCCTACAAGTTCTACAATCAGCGCATTCAGCTTGCGAAAAAGCCCAATCAAGTCGCGATCGCGTTCAAAACTGAAAATCGAACTCGCAGTTTGGGTGAACCACCCGACCACATCAAGTTACAGAATGTTTTACGCGGTGAAGGCGACAAGCGCACTTTAACCAAACCAGAGGATTTGCAAGTTGAGGTAAAGCCTTTGGGCACAAACTATGCAGTCCTGACTTTACCCGCTACCCGATCGCTCGACTATCAACAAAAACTCACCCAACGCCTTGCACAATCCTATGTTCAGACAACT
This sequence comes from Cyanobacteriota bacterium, assembly GCA_046049545.1. GTDB lineage: Bacteria > Cyanobacteriota > Cyanobacteriia > Leptolyngbyales > Leptolyngbyaceae > Romeriopsis. Next base: position 7,869 of record JBJORF010000129.1, read on the forward strand.
TTGCCCATCTTCCAACGCCAGGAAGCCAGCAGCGATAGTAATGAGACGATCATCCTCAATGATGAAATGATTCTCAGCTTTGAAGCAGGCAGTAGCAAATCTCAGATTGATGCCATCCTAAAACGCTATGATGCTGAAATCGTGCGGCCACTGCGGTTTAGCAAAAATCGCTATGTGGTGCGATCGCGCAGTGTCACGGGTGCTGGACTTCTCCCAGTCATTGACCAAATTGGCGGTGCTACAGGTGTACAGTCTGCTTCGCCTAACTTTATTCAATCGATCGCCTATCAACCCAAGCAATCGGTCACTCCTCAGACCCTGCTGGAACGGGATAATCCTACCCCACAGTCGATCGCCAACCTGCCTAAAGCACCCAATAGTCCCTATCCTGATTCACTTCTGCCTTACCAATGGCACCTCAACAGCCGCTTCAAGCAAGCCCTTAGCCCCAGAACTGACATTCGTGCGACGGAAGCCTGGACGACTAGCAATCGGGGTAAGGGAGCCGTTGTGGCGGTGATTGATAGTGCGATTCAGTGGGATCATCCCGACCTTCAGGATAATTTGTATGAGGTGCCGCAGAATTTGCCGGATCTGATGCCGGGTGAACGGTATGGGTGGGATTTTTCAAGCTGGGAGCGATCGCAAACTTGTCTCAACAATGATCCTAAGAGTTGTGTCGCGGGCGATCCGGATACGCGCCTTAGTAAAGAAGAAGTTGCACTACTCAAACCCCACTTCCAACGGATGTTTGGATCGGCAGATGTGATTTTGCAGGAATATTCTGATTTGGCGGCGCAGGTTCGCAAGCGTTATCCCAAACTGCCGCCTGCGAAGGTTGCTGAGATGATTCGGGATTATGTTTTAGCCACGATTTCGAGTGAGTTTCATGGGACTTGGGTATCTGGGGTAATTGCGGCGAAACCGCAGGCAGCAGGGGGTGTCGTGGGGGTGGCACCAGAGGCGAAGATTTTGCCTGTGCGGGTATTTGGGCTGGGGGGTGCGATTTCGGGGGATGCGTTGATTGAGTCGATCGGGTATGCGGCGGCGCGCAAGGTGGATGTGATTAATCTGAGTTTGGGTTCGCTGGTGCCGACTCAGGCCGAGGCGGATCAAGTCTTTGCGGTTTTGGATGCTAATCCAAATTTGGTGATTGTGGCTTCTTCGGGAAATGAGGATTTGGATGGATCGGGCTATCCGGCTGCGATTCCAGGAGTGCTGTCGGTGGGTTCGAGTAATTTGCAGGGGAATCGATCGCCCTACAGCAATTATGGGCGGCGGCTGGATGTGATTGCGCCGGGTGGGGATACTTCGGTGCGGCAGAGTGGGGAGTATGCTTGGGGTGCGGCGTTTGATCCGTTGGGGCAATATGTGCAGGTGCAGGGGACTTCTTTTTCGTCGCCGACGGTGGCGGGGGGGGTAGCGTTGATGAAGGGGGAGGATGGTAAGCGGCAATTGACTCGTGAACAGATTGTTAAGATTATTCAATCAACAGCGAGCTATCAGCCTCTGAAGATCACCCAAAAGGATCAAAATCAGTATCGTTTACAAAAAGGGGTGCCCACCACCACGACTTTAAGCTATGGGATACCTGTTTCTAATCCAGGGATTCAGAAACCAGGGGAGACTTTACCGATCGAGCAGTATTATTTTGGTGCTGGTTTGGTGAATGCGGCGGCGGCAGTGGAGCAAACGCAAAAACAAGTGAATGGGAAAACGGAAGAACGGTAGTTTGGTTATGGGGGCGATCGTTTTAACCGATCGTCCCTTCCTGTTCTTTTAGGCTGATTTTAGGAGTTGGGGAATGCTGAGAGTAACTTGCGTATTGTTAGGGTTATTGGCGATCGTACCCTTCGTGACAGTGGAAGGGGCGATCGCGCAGCAGAAGGTGGAAGAGGAGCGATCGGCGGAAGCTACTGCTGCATTGGCAAAGGCAAATCAATTAAGCCAAGAGGCATTTCAATTGTATCGCGAAGGTAAATCTCAAATAGCTATTCCTTTGGAACAGGAAGCATTACAGCTACGTGAGAAATATCTTGGCTCCAGTCATCTTGATGTAGCTACTAGCTTGATTGGTCTAGCAGAACTCTATCGTACCGAATACCGCTATGAAGAGGCGGAGGTTCTCATTCAACGTGGTCTGATAATTCGAGAAAATCAACTTGGTGCAGATCATCTCGATGTGGCTCAGGGTTTGAATAACTTAGCGGTAATTTATGAGGATCAAGACCGTTATGGAGAGGCGGAATCACTCCTAAAACGCAATCTTAAGATATTGGAAAGACAACTTGGCATCAATCATCTCAGAGTAGCTCTTACCTTGAATAATCTGGCAGGAATCTATCAGGACCAAGGCCGTCATCAAGAAGCAGAACCACTTATTCAACGCAGTCTCAGAATCCGAGAGAATCAACTCGGTACTGGTCATCTCGACGTAGCTCAGAGCCTTAATAATCTGGCGGAGGTTTATCAAACCCAAGGGCGTTATGAAGAAGCAGAACCACTCTTTCAACGTAGTCTCAAAATTAGAGAAGATCAACTTGGTGCTAATCACCTCAAAGTAGCTAATGGCATAGGGAGTCTAGCATCACTCTATCAAGCCCAAGGGCGTCATGAAGAAGCAGAACTACTCTTTCAACGCAGTCTCAAAATTAGAGAAGATAAACTTGGTTCGGATCATTCGAGAGTGCTCAGAATTTTGTGTAAGGGGTCTAGAATCCAAATAGAACAAAGGAGAGACCCAAATGGCACGACGTAAAAAAGAACTGACTCGCCTCGA
>JBJORF010000130.1:0-9182 GCA_046049545.1 Cyanobacteriota bacterium
TTGGAAAGCCGCCGCTTCCCATTTCGCAATTATGTTCCCTGAACGCTTCACTTATTGACGTTCAACACCCTTACACAAAAATCCGAACGCTCTCGTACCACAAGAGGCTTTGCCTATATCCGTTCATATCGCAATACCTCCTACTCTTCAAGTTATTGAAGATCTTGAGCGTCTACTTTCTGAGCTATTCAGTCAATTCAGAGAAGATTCAAAAAACTTTCCTCTTGTTCGTGAATTTGTTTTAATGAATAAAGGCGCACAATATATCAATGCACCTGAGAAGAATATCTTCTTCTTCTATTATGAAACTCACACCCATCTCCGAAGCCAGCTTCGACTGTTAGAGAATCATGCCTTGATTCGAGAAATCACTTTTAATGGTGTTCCCCGTTTTGTTATGTCTGAAGTTCTAGTCAATTACTTAAGCTCTTCCAGTATTGTTGATTCAGGTGTTTCAGTAGAATAATTCAGCGAATTCAATCTGATGTGCAACGGTAATAAATACGAGGAGTTTCTGCTATGAGAGACGAATACGACTTTTCCCAATCCACCCCAAATACCTACACCAAAAATCTCAAAAACAGATCACCATCCGCTCAGAAGAAGAAGTCGTCAATTACTTCAAAACTCTATCCAGCGAAACAGGCATCCCCTACCAAACCTTGAAACCTCTATCTGCAAGATTGTGCCAAAGCCCAGCGGAAGCCATCATTGGAGTGGGCGTAATTCACCATTGTGTCACTATCAATCGGACATGGAAGCCCGATCGATACGCCATCATTGTCAGGATTGGGAGCAAGCAATCCTATAATGGTGACATCATCCGATCGCTTAACATCCTTTTATGAACTACCTTGTTGCCGTCTTTCCCCAACGTACAGCCGTCGAAGCGGCCCGCGACAGCCTGAAAAAAGCCGATATTTCCACCAGCGGCATGACCATTCTGGGACAAGGCTACCAGTCCGCTGATGAGTACGGCCTGATTGACCCCCGTGACAAACTCCGCCAACGCATTCGCTGGATGGCAACCTGGCTGATTCCCTTCGGTACCTTCGGCGGCATCACCTTCACCCGCATCACCAACCTCGACACCTTCGCCTACGCTGGCCCCGTGGGCAACTACGCGATCGGGGGCTTGCTCGGCGGACTCTCGGGCTTGCTCGGCAGCGTCTTCGTCGGCGGTGCCGGAAATGACGGCGGCATCTTCCTCGGGAAAGACGCGACCCCCTACCGCAAACGCTTGGCCCAAGGGAAATACCTGCTGGTGATCACCGGCTCAGACCAAACCCTACGCCGATCGAACAAGCTGCTGCGCGAAATTGATCCAGAAAGTCTTCAGATCTATGGGGATGAAACGATCGAGTAGATCCGGCATGATAAAGGGAGCATCGCTAAAATCAGGTTTTGGCAATGATGTTTTCGCTGGGTTTGTGTTGGGAGGTCTGGAGTCGTGATTGAGCATGACGTGCTGATTGTCGGCGGGGGGCTAGCAGGTTGCCGCGCTGCCCTAGAAATCGTCCGCACCGATCCCAGCCTCAGTGTGGGCCTAATCGCCAAAACCCACCCGATCCGATCGCACTCCGTCGCCGCCCAAGGGGGCATTGCCGCAACGCTACGCAACGTCGATGAAACCGACTCCTGGGAAGCGCATGCTTTCGATACAGTGAAGGGGTCAGACTATCTGGCTGATCAAGATGCCGTGGCGATTTTGACCCAGGAAGCGCCGGATGTGCTGATCGACCTGGAGCATATGGGCGTGCTGTTTTCGCGGTTACCCGATGGTCGGATTGCGCAACGGGCCTTTGGCGGACATTCTCACAATCGGACTTGCTATGCAGCCGATAAAACAGGCCATGCGATTCTGCATGAATTGGTCACCAATCTGATGAAATATGGCGTGACGCTCTACGATGAGTGGTACGTGATGCAGCTAATTCTGGAAGAGAATCAGGCGAAGGGATTGGTGATGTATCACTTGCTCGATGGGCAGGTAGAGGTCGCGCGATCGAAAGCGGTAATGTTCGCCACCGGGGGCTATGGCCGCGTTTACAATACGACTTCCAATGACTTTGCTTCAACGGGGGATGGGCTGGCGATGACGGCGGCGGTGGGGCTGCCCTTAGAAGATATGGAATTTGTCCAGTTCCATCCGACGGGGCTATATCCGGTGGGGGTGCTGATTTCGGAGGCGGTGCGGGGGGAAGGTGCCTATTTGCTGAATAGCGACGGCGATCGGTTCATGGCAAATTATGCGCCGAGTCGGATGGAGCTGGCCCCGAGGGATATTACCTCGCGGGCGATCGTGCGGGAGGTGATGGCGGGGCGCGGAATATATCGGGATGGCAGTGCTGGTGGGCCGTTTGTGCATTTAGACCTGCGGCACATGGGCAAGGAAAAGATCATGAGTAAGGTGCCGTTTGCCTGGGAGGAGGCCCATCGCTTAGTCGGGATTGATGCCGTGCAGGAGCCGATGCCCGTGCGGCCAACAGTGCACTATTCGATGGGGGGGATTCCGGTGAATGTCGATGGGCAGGTGCGCCGCGACGGGGAAACGCTGGTCAAGAGTTTTTTTGCGGCGGGGGAGACGGCTTGCGTGTCGGTGCATGGCGGGAATCGGTTGGGCAGTAATTCGCTGCTGGAATGTGTCGTCTATGGACGGCGGACAGGGGCAGCGATCGCGCAATATGTGACAGGTAGACTATTGCCTACGGTAAATGAGGCACGATACCGACAGGAAGCCGAAGCCCGGATTAAGGCATTGCTCAGTCAGCCCGGAGAATATCGTATTGGCGCGATTCGGGAGGAATTTCAAGACTGCATGACAGAGTATTGCGGGGTATTTCGGACAGCAGCGCGAATGGAAATAGGATTAGCAAAATTGCAGGAAATCAAACAGAAGGCACAACAGGTTTATCTCGATGATCAAAATACCTGTTGGAATACGGAGCTAATTGAAGCGATCGAGTTGCAGTCGTTACTTGTGGTCGGGGAAGTGATTTTGACTGCTGCACTCAGTCGGCGGGAGAGCCGGGGATCGCATTACCGTGAGGATTTTCAGACGCGGGATGATGTGAATTTTCTGAAGCATACGTTGGCATACCATGAGCCGTCGGGAGTCCGGATCGCCTCGATGCCTGTGGTGATTAATCAGTTCGAACCGCAGGAGCGAAAATACTAAAGCGAGACGCAGGAGCGGAACTATTAAAGTGAACCGCAGGAGCGGAAGTATTAAATCACTAGGGCGCGGCTTGGCAGGTGGGACAGTAGTAGACGCGGCGGCCACCGACGGCATCTTTAACGATCGGGGTGCCGCAGGTATAGCAGGGCTGATCGGTACGCGAGAAGACCCAATGCCGATAAAACCAGCGGGGTTTACCTTGAGCTTTCAGGGCGAGAGCGGTGGCAAGGTCGTTAGTGATGCCTTTGGTTTCGTAGGATTGGCGCGGGACGGCGATGATGGCTGCGGCGAGTTTATGGATTTGGGTGGGAGTACAGTCGATCGGGCGCACCGTGGGATGAATGCCTGCCAGAAATAGCACTTCACTGCGGAGGTAATTCCCCAAACCACAAACAAATTGTTGATCGAGCAAGAGCGTCGGAAAACCCCGTCGGGTAAAGCGTTTCTCCAGCAATCGCGCTTCGACTTCAGCGACAGTGAGGGCTTCGTCCAAAACATCGGGGCCGAGTTTTTGTAAAAAGGGATGAATCGCTAAATCATCATCATTAAGCACCAAAATATCAGAGGCGCTGTAGAGCAAAGCGGACTTTTTCGGTGTGTGGATCGCGAGGCGCAGTTGGCGGTTGGTGGTGGGGTAGCTGTGGGCTTTGCGGATGTACCAAACGCCGTAGAGTTGGTTGTGGCTGTAGATTGTCCAGCCATTGTCGAAGCGGGTGAGCAGGGCTTTGCCTCGGGGGCGGACGGCGGTGACGCGCGATCGGGCCAGTTCGGGAATGTAGGATTGGAGGGCATCAAAAGCGAAGAAGATTTCGGTAATCGGTTGATCAACGATCGCCTTCGCAATTTTGTCAGCGGCGAGGCGAATTTCGGGGCCTTCGGGCATGGGAATAGAGGGCGGGGGAACTGTTCTAGCTTACGGCGATCGTTGGGTGAAATACAAGGCGATTTTGTCGCGAATCCGCTGGAGTGAGCAGGAGTATTTAACGATCGGGTAGAAGTAGTCCTAGAAAGCTCTTTTTGAATTATTCAGTTCACACAATCATGTGGGAAGTCAGGTTAATTATCTTCTGGTATGATGGTGGGAATAATTTGATTACGGTGCTGGCGATAGATTTTGAAGTCGCTGTCTAGGGTCAGAATGGGGCTATTTTCGTTGAGTTCACTCATTCTCACCAGGCAGGCATCCGCTAGAGACATCGGAACTGATGCGTAGCGTTGCATGAGTGTGGTGATGGCGGAAACTTCTTGATTGAGGGTAAATGGAATGGTGATGTATTTTTGTTCAAGCAATTTGAGAATAGTTGATTGTCCATTATGGATTCTCTGGGCAAGGAAGCAAGCTTCGGTGATGACGGTTTCGCTAGTGATAAGTGGTGCAGTGATTTGGGAAAGCTGGGAGACGGCCCAAGGATGAAATTTGTCTTTTGGCATCAGGAAGGCAATCAATACACCAGTATCAAGAATTACGGGAGTGCTCATGATTGTCCGAAGCCTTGGAGGTATTGAGGATTATGGGAAAGGTCTTCTAGGTCGCTATCGAGGCAACCCGCAAACTCCTGTGCAGCGGTGGCGAAGGAAAGGGGTTCGGTTGGCTGATTAGCTGATGGTGCAGCATGTTGAGCCTGGTATTCGAGAAATTCGACGTATTCGATTACTTTGTTACGCTGTTCAGGGGGAAGCTGTTGAATCTTTTGGATTGCTGTTTCTAGGGATAACATGGGTTTGCTCGGGTGGTGGTATTCGATCGGGGTTAACCAGTTATATTTTATCGAATGATTCGGCTGATAGTAGCAATTAGATTGGTTCTCCGATCGGGCGGCAGCAGTTACGAAACGAACATTATCTAGATTATTCGCGTTTTTTGCGCTTCAATAGGGGCACCAGACGAAACCAGCGAAAAACTGCGGGCACCTGTAACCCCGATCATATTTGATTTTCAAGATACGATCAGGCGAATCTCGCATGGACTCACATGGTTATAAACGCCTTACCTTAACCTAAACCCTTGCCGCACTAAATATGGGATTTAGTGCCTACCATGGTAATTCTAGGAGAAGCGACAAACTCAGACCCTGCGTCCCCACCCGCCCGATCGCAAATCTGGGCGGCAATGACAATGCACCGCCGCCCAGGATCACAAATCAATTACATCAACGAACCCTATCGCTTCAACTGTGCAGCGCTTGACAATCCCCGCAATTGCGTTTCCACCCGCTGAAACGTCGGCGACTGCGCCAACATCACCACCACATCATCAGAAGCCACTTGCACTGTTTGATTGTAGGATTTTAGCGTCGCATCAAGCAGCGATCGGGTTTCTGGCTGATTCAACTGACGGGCCAAGTCTATCGCATCCACCGCAGGCAATTGATCAAGCATTGCTAGCGTTTTCACCAACGGCACCGCCAGCTTTTCCGGCATAATTGCCTCAGCGATCGGAACCGTCCCGAGATCTGCGACCAACGCCGTTGCACTTTGCATCATCGTAGGACTGACTTCAGCCGCCTTTAGCCCTTCCAGCACACCAGCTAACAGCATCGAGAGTTGTCTGGCAGTTTGAACATTGGCGACTTTAATCGATCGTTGCGTAGGCTGCGTACCGTCATTGGGTTGCATCGCGATCGCGAAAGTGGTTGTGCCTGCTGTCCGTACCGCCTGCGTTGAGGCAAGCGTTGGCGGGATCACCGTAATTGTTACCGTGCCACCCGACCAAGCAACCGTCGTGCTGGGCTGCGATTGCGACTGCAAGCTGCTAATTACCGCTAGCGCTTTGGAACTCCCTTGATTCGCCTTGCGGGCGATCGCAGAAACAACTGCATTATTGCCCGATGAATCAGGCATAAATGACCCAAAATTTTCTGATCCAAAGCTGCCCAGATCACCGCGTGGCGTGTTGGCCATGGCGATTTCCGCCGTTCCACAAATCGCGATCGCGCACCCCAATCCCACTGCGGAAATTTTTAGCATTCGATTGAATTGCATACATGCACTCCCGAATTATTCGTTCAACTGAAATCATTCATCTTGATTAGCGAAACAGCCCAGAATAGTTAAAGCCATAGCCCAAACTCACCGCAAGAAAGGAGTTTTGGTCATTGCGGCCCAGAACATTAGAGGCTAGGAGATTAACAAATAATGGCGTGCTTTTCAGCGGCACCACTGACATCCCAAGGTTCAAATCCCGACCCGTCCAACTGCTCACGATCGATGCCTGGGGCAATACTTGCAGGCCCAAACTGCCAAATACACCAACCGTATCGCGATCGTTCTGCGTCGCATCCAAGGAACGAAAACGACCGTTCCCCAGACCCAAAGAAACCGTTAATGGCATTTGATTGTTGGCATCGCCGGGTTTCAGCATAAATGCTTTGGAAGCCACGCCGTAAACCGTCGGGGTTGATCGCGTCATATCCTGCCCCCAACGAATCCCCGCATCCCAACCCAGGGCGATCGCGGCTTGTCCAGGTAAATTTCGGTGCAGTTTCAGCCCCACGTCACCATTTGACGCAAAGCGCCGAATGCTGCCCGCACTGACATTTACTTCTAAACCCACAGCCCGATTCGGATCACCAAGACCAAACCCCGAGGCAACCGCACCATCCGCTTCATCCACACCAGGACGACGGGTGGAATAATACATGCCACTAAACGCCTGACCAAACTGGGCCCCAAACGCGGCTGGAGCCCCAGCCGTAATCCCTGGAGCTGGGCCCGCCGATCGGGACGACAATTCAGGAATGAGTAATTTCTTTCGCAGGGCAGCCGCACTGTTATCGGCCAAGCTGCCCACAGCATCGGCATCAGCGATCACCGATTGTTCAGCTTGCGGGATTTCTACAATCGTCGAGGCACAGGTTTGACCCAAGGTACATTTAGCTGCACCACTATTGGTCGCCGCACGATCCGCTAAAAAAGATTGAACCGTCGGGGCATCGACTGCATCCACTGCGGGATTAACCGCTTGCGCGTTCGCGGCTGGCGCGTTCAAAACTGACACAACTGCCAAAATTCCAATCCAGACAATCGGCGCGATCGCGGCAGCTTTGCTACCACGGGCATAATATTGCATCATATTTTCTGACTGCTAGATGACCCAAAGAAGCACAAATTCGCCGAAAGCCTAATGAGGATTTCAACGAACTCAGAATAGGAAGTTAAGGGTCAAACGCGATCAGTAATTTCGATGATTTCTGCCAGAAAATTCATCAAGGCACCTGTAGTTTCACGCATCGATCGGATTCGATTGCCAGTTAAGCCGTCATCGGCATCGGCGATTGCAGATTCAAGGCAATTCCCTGTAGGCTAGCCCATTGGTGCAAATCAGCCAATGCCCGATCGCGATATTGCCCGTAGCGTTCCTGCTTACTCTTGACCTTCTGCGGCAAGGCAGGAAAAATCCCAAAATTCGGCGACATCGGTTGGAAATGTTTCGGATCGGCGCTGCTGATAAAGTCGATTAATGCGCCCAACATCGTCGTTACAGGTAAATTCACTGTCTCACGGCCTAATGCCACCCGTGCCGCATTTGTCCCGGCTAGCCAACCGCCCGCGATCGCGGCAGTATAACCTTCCGTTCCACTAATCTGTCCAGCGGCAAACATTGTGGCGCGGTTTTTGAACTGTAGCGTTGGCAATAGCAATTCCGGCGAATTGATAAATGTGTTGCGGTGCATGACACCCATACGGACAAATTCCGCATTCTCTAAACCGGGAATCGTCTGGAATACCCGCTTTTGTTCACCCCAGCGCAGATTGGTTTGGAACCCAACCATATTCCATAGCTGTTCGGCTTTGTCTTCTTGACGCAATTGCACGACGGCGTAGGGACGTTTATCTTTGTTTTCGCGGAAGTCGCCCAATCGTGCGTCGAATAAGCCGATCGGCTTGAGTGGGCCGTAGCGCATGGTTTCCTCACCCCGGCGCGCCATTTCTTCGATCGGTAAACAAGCCTCAAAAAACTTCGCGGTTTCGCGTTCAAATTCCTTCAGTTCCGCCTGTTCCGCGCCGCAGAGATCTTGCCAAAACTGGATGTATTGGTCTTTGTTCATGGGGCAGTTCAGGTAGGCCGCTTCGCCTTTGTCGTAGCGGGAGGCGCGGAAGGCAATGTCATGATTGATCGAATCCCCGACGACGATCGGGCTTGCGGCATCGAAGAAACTCATGTATTCCTGGCCTGTGAACCGCTGGAGGTCGTCGGCGAGGGCCATGGTGGTGAGTGGGCCAGTGGTCAGCACCACAACGCCTTCGGTGGGGATTTGGTGGATTTCTTCGCGGCGCAGTTCGATGAGGGGATGCTGGGCGAGGGTGGTGGTCAGATCGGCGCTGAATCGACCCCGATCGACGGCCAAAGCGCCCCCCGCTGGCACCTGATGTTCGTCCGCTTTGCCAATCACGATCGAACCCAAGCGGCGGAGTTCTTCGTGGAGGAGACCCGAGGCGCGATCGGGGGCTTGGGCACCGAAGGAGTTGCTGCAAACGAGTTCGGCGAGGTGTTCGGAATGGTGGGCGGGGCTGGTTTGGGTCGGTCGCATTTCGTGAAGGACGACGGGTACGCCTGCCTGGGCGATTTGCCAAGCCGCTTCGGTGCCAGCGAGGCCGCCGCCGATGACATGGACAGGTGTGTGGTGCGTCATAGTCGAAGTCCAACCCAGGAAAACTTGCCTTATCTAGGATAGAGCCTTGGGGCAGCGATCGGCTACCTGGGGTTGAGCAGACAAGCCCTAAGCCGGGATCGAATCGGGCTGGCCAACGGACTGAAGATATTCGAGTGACAGCAGGCGCAAATAGTCTAAAAGTTGAATGTAGGCTTGCAGATTGGGATAGTCGTTGTCTGCTTGTTGATAAAACTGGCCGATCACAGGATTTTCAAACACATTGAATTGGCGTAGATCCCCGATCGCTTTCTCGGTGTTTTTCACTTTGCCTGTGGTTTGAATCTGCGCCGCATAGCCACTGATACTCACCGTCAACATTTCCAACTCTTCTAGTATGGAAAAACCTGCTT
>JBJORF010000131.1:0-9154 GCA_046049545.1 Cyanobacteriota bacterium
GGCACAGGCGCGAGAACTTCTGACGGGATATGTCATCACAATCAAGCGAGCTCACGATGGATCTATTCCAAAGGATCGAATCGCAAGTCAAAGCCCACTTGCAACAACAAGTGCACCTCTTGGTTCTGCAATTGTCCTAACAATCTCTGATGGACCAGGAGATGCAATCGTCCCGGATGATCTTGTCGGAATGGCCCTCATTGATGCACGTGCAGCGCTGACTGCCGTCGGTCTTACCGTTTCACAAACTATTGCTGCTCCATCAGATCAGCCTCAAGGAACAGTTCTCGATGTCTCTCCACCAGTTGGCTCTATCACCACTGCAGGTAGTGGTGTTATCTTGACGATTGCAAGCGGTGAAGTAACTGTTCCTTCACTCGTTGGCGTTGAAGCAATTCAAGCGAAGACAACTCTGATTCAAGCTGGATTCTTGATTAAAGAATTTTATGATTTCGATGCAGCTCAGCCATTGGGAGTTGTAATCCGCCAAGCACCTGATGCAGGAACAACGCAGACAATTGGTAACTCGGTAACAATTACAATCAATAAACAGCCTTAATTCTCAAAAGTCAGAAGCCCTCGGGCTTTGCCTCTTAACGATTGATTACCGGAGATAGCCCTTCAGCTTTAGCGAGCGCACTAGCATCGCCACATTGCGCCAAGAAATTTGCAAGCATCTTATGGCCATGCTCAGTTAAGACAGACTCCGGATGGAACTGAACTCCCTCAATCGGCAAACTCTTATGGCGAAGCGACATGATCACGCCAGAGTCAGTCTTACTTGTTACCTCTAAAACATCTGGCACATCTGGCAACCCAGCTTCCCAACGCTGAAGCCGAGTTTGATAACCCATCCGGGCATCAATACTTTGGTTATATTGATCGCAGATGAACCGGACAATCAGTTGCTCCAAGTCCCGCAACGTCAGACTCGCATCTTTCTCCACCCCCTCAGGCCGATTCTGAACGTTAGAGCCTGTATATCCCGGCAATGTTGAGAACAATTGATCATTCAAAGTTCGGAAAGACCGCTCCACAATCCCACCTTCCGATGGTCGATCGCGCAAATGACACAAAAACCCCAACTCCGCGCCAATCTGCTGGACATGGTTCGATCGAAAGTCCTTGCCCCCATCGGTATAAAAATGTTGAGGCTTCCCATGAGTGCTCCATTCACAGCTCAGCTTATACTCTGGCCCATACTGTTTCGGACGGATCGCATGACGTAAAGCCAACGCCACAACCTGAGAACTGGGTGCATCAAATCCTAAATTAATCCCCATAATGCAGCGAGAGTAGGTATCGATCACCATCGTTAACCAAGGACGACTTAATACCTCACCATATTGATCCACCAACATCACATCCGCACGGGTGTGATCACACTGCCAAACATGGTTACTGAACTCAACTGAAAGATCCTCTCCCGCACGGGTTTTAACCGACAAAGTGGAACCCTGCCATCCCGGACTTCGGATACTCTTCGCCTTCTTCTGTCTCTCAATGATCGGCGCCAACACCCGTAACACAGTCCGATAATGAGGCGGTTTATCATGATTAAGTTCTCGCGCTTTCGCCTGGACTCTCACCGAGACTTGCTTGGGAGTCATACGTTTACTCCCCTTATTCCCCTCTTGGTAAGTCTTAATGATGAAGTTTTCCCAAAAATCGCCTATGCGGTGCTGCCCCCGATCAGCTCTTCCCACTTGAGTCAGACCCACAACACCATCACTTTCCCAGCGCTTGACCAGACGCTGAACCTGACGCACTGAAAGCTGAAGCCTCTCCGCCGATTCCCTCAATCTTTGGCCGTAAGTTGCCCGATCACACGGATCCATCAGACGCTGAATTACATCCAACTTAAGTTGGGCAGCAGCATCAAGCTCAGCGGCGATAATATTCGTCTCGACAAGTTCAGAATCTTTAGACGCATCCGAAGTAGGAGAATTGCAGGAATTCATGGCAGTTAAATGGAACACATGAACTAATAATACTGCCACCCTCTTCTCCAAGACAACAATTTGTCATTTCTTCATCAAGTTTGCGACATTGAATCTGTCATTCTTGAAATACCGGGAAGCGACATCTAGTTTGTCACTTTTACTGAAGACGACACGCAGTTTGTCTCTGCTATCCACTATGATTGGACACTTCTTATGACGGCTTTGAAGCCTGAAAAGCCTGATATGATTGCGATGTGCAAAAATGACGCGAATCTGTCACGATGACATTTAATGTGTCACTGTACATAAGCTGTGCAGTGACAAGCGCAATCGGTAATTAGTTCTGTCAGATGGCGATTCCGAAGCGCTGACGACACTCAGTTTGGTGCTCTGCAACAAATCGTGAATTCTACCTTTAGATGCTTGCTCCGCTACAACGCCTGACCCACAATACAGGTACGATCGCCGCCTCATTGTTTGGGACGAGGTAGCATCGCTGTTTGTCGTGTGTTTCTGGATGCGGAATTGTGAATCTCCTTATTCGTGTGATTTTGGGACTCGTCTTTGTACTTGGCGGTCTGTTTAGCTATTGGGGTAATACGGATCTCAATCCGGTTACAGGGGAAAAGCAGCGCATCGGCCTTACTCCCCGTCAAGAAGTTGTATTGGGCCTAGAGAGTCGATCGAAGATGGCTGCGCAGCATGGGGGCTTATTTCCCGATGAACGACTACAAGCCTATATCGATGCGGTCGGAGAACGGGTGGTGAGCCGATCGAGCGCCAGCAAATCGCCCTATCCCTTTGAATTTCATCTCCTGCGCGATGCTCAAACGGTAAACGCCTTCGCCTTACCCGGAGGTCAAATTTTTATTACCGCCGCACTGTTGGGCCGGATGAGTAACGAAGCACAGTTAGCGGCAGTGTTCGGGCATGAAGTGGGCCATGTGGTCGGTCGCCACGGGGCGGAACATTTAGCCAAGCAGCAACTCGGTACAGCCTTAATCAATGGCGTGGGCATTGCAGCCAGCGGCGGCGAGGACGGAGGCCAGGGGGCAGCGATGATGGCTCAGGCAGCGAGTCAGCTTGTCAATCTCCGCTATGGCCGTAAAGATGAATCGGAAAGTGACACCCTGGGCCTACGGTTTATGGTAGAAGCTGGATATGACCCGCGTGGCAGTCTGGAGCTAATGCAAATTTTGGCGCAGGCGGGGGACAAAGGGCAGCGGCCTCCAGAGTTTCTCAGTTCCCATCCTGACCCTGGCAATCGGCTACAGGATTTGGCCGCGATGATTAAGCAGCAGTTCCCTCAAGGAATTCCGGCAAACTTTGAAACGGGACGCGATCGGTTTGCCCAATATGTCCGCACCCGTTAGGCCGTGAAGGAATTGAAGTCGGATTGGTTTAGCGTGAGGTAGAGCCGATGAACTTAGTGATTTTGTATTGGATGTTGATTGCGGTGATGGCGGTGGGGGTGATCGGGGCGATCGTCCCTGGCATACCCGGCCCCAGTTTGATTTTGGTCGCAATTTTGGTGTGGTGCGTTGCCACAAAGTTTGCGATTCCGTTGGTGCCCCTGGGTTTGATTTTTGTGGCGCTAATCTTGAGTGCCTTGGTGGAATGGCTCGGTTCCTACTGGGGCGCGAAGCAAGTGGGGGCGAGTAAATGGGGCCAGTGGGGGATGTTTGCGGGGATGGCGTTGGGCTTTTTTGGCTTATTGCCAGCGTTGCCAATCGGGGGGCCGATCGCGGGGGTATTTCTGGGAGGATTACTGGGCGGCTTCCTGGGCGAATATCTCTACCGCAGCAATTTACCTAACCCCGAACGGTTACGCACCGCTGGGAAAGTCAGCCTCGCGATCGGGTTGGGGACAGTGATCGGCAATTTGATTGAGGTTGTACTGGCGATTGCGGCGATCGGGTTATTCCTGTGGAGCACTTGGCCGACGATGCAGTGGGCAATGGGTTAAACAATCGCATCTGGAAGGTGGGCATTGCCCACCTTACCTAACATCCACGGAAAACTCATACTTATACCCTCGGAAATTCGAATCCATTTCGAAGGTGTATTCACCACTGCGGGGCAGGACGATCGACCAATCCCCCCGCGCTTCATCCAGTCCCACTAAATATTTTCCATCGGGTGCGATCACCGCTGGCATCGGGCCAACTGTGCCGCGCACCCGCAGGGTTTGCCCCTGGGCCAGACTAAGCCTGTACTTATGACTGCCCGATCCCAGAAATTCATCGGCAAGTTGCGCTCCCGTACTGCCGGGCCGAAAGCTGACTTGCTCAACTTTTTGACCGCAACGACTGGCGGTTTTGGTTTTGGCAATCCAACCAGCGGGTTCGACGATTTTGAACCAGCCGTCTTGTTCGCGTTCCACACTGACAAAGCTGCCGTCTTTGAGCTGACCCACGATCGTGCCATCCATGCCCGGTCGCGATCGCACATTCAACGGCGGATTATCGTCTTTGACGATCGCCATTGAGATCTTGCACTGCGTTACCTGGCGCTCAGCGGTCACCGTTGCATTAGCCCGATCGTCAGGATTGAGGCGGGTTGGGCTGGGCTGGGCGGTGGCTGGGCGTTCGGTCATGACCGCCGGGGCGACCGCAACGGGGCGATCTGGCGGCGCGACAACTTCTGGGCCTGGGCTTTGGGGTGAAGGAATCGCCGTCAATGGTGGCACGGTGGGCGCTTTTTGCAACATCGAAGCCGTACCACCTGCAACCGCACCCACACCCAACAATCCCGCCAGCACCAAGAGGGAAGATTTCATCGATCGACCTCACCGAACTCACTATCCATACCAATATTTTTAATGGTAGTGCGTTTCTTCGGTTCAGCGGCGGACTAAACCGCGTTTTCTGCCTGTTGGGCAACGATTGCTTGCTGCACCAACGGAGCCATGCGTTCACGCCAGTAACGGATATCCGGCACTTGCTTCACTTGATTCAGCGCGATTTGCCATTGACCTTGGTTAACCGCGCGACTGGCGGATTGGTAAGCCCGATCGGCCTGTTGCCACTGGGCCAACATCTGATTCACGGCTTGCTGGGCCTGGGCGTGGTGCTGATCAGTGGCGGGAATTGATTGCAGTAGGGCTAGAGCCGACTGAAGTTCACCAGTGGCAAACCGATCGGCCGCGGTGTTCATCACCTGCACCGTCGGATGTAACGGCGTGATGTTCTGTGCCGCAACGGAATACTGGTTGCAGTGCGTATTGGTCAACGGCTGATGCACCCAACCTGTGACGGGTTGAGCAATTTGCAGCCATTCGGCTTGGGTCGAGACCACCGTCAGCACCGTGCCATTTTCGACCGTGCCGATGATCGACTGACTGCTCTGAGCTTGCGGCTGCGATCGCACATTCAAAGGCGGTTGGGGATCAGCCGCAACGGTTTGACAATTCGCCGATGCCATTTGTGCCGGGGCGGCGAACTGAGTCGAAACGGGCTGAGCCATTGCCTTGGGCCGCAGCATTGCGCTACCCACACCCAACAGCGTCACCGCGCCCGTAATCCACATGCCGACAACCAACGGCAATCTGGTAGAAATCAAGGTTTTCATTCAGTCAACCAACCCTTTGGCCCGATACAACAAGAAACGCACAAACCAACAGCACCCATGGCAGGACGGGAGCGAAATCGCCCCGATCACCCACCACGCCTGACCCAAATGATCAAGATCCAAAGATCATCACCGTTGCGTCAGCGGTCACACACGACAGACCGTTGCTTGTTCACAGTTTGCCCTGCCGACAGACCGTCCGAGTTCCTAGGAAATGCCGAAAAACACTGCTGGCGATCGTCACCGAACGCCAATCCCTGAGTAACCCTACGGAGTAATGTATAGAAGTGTAACAATATTGCCGTCATGACAGCATAATGGCTTGACGGCATTAGAAAATTGTTGCTACTGTAAAAACCAACCCGGGTTAATCCATTTGAAGTCCTATGCAAGAGAAGCAAAAAGTCACCCTCTACCTCGCGCCTGACCTGCACCGCAAGCTGAAAATTCAGTCAGCGGTCACAGATGAGCCGATGTCAGCCCTCGCTGAAAGGGCCATCGGTTTCTATTTGACTCATCCAGAAATGGTTGAAGCAAATGAAGCGCATCATGGTCAGACCCATCAGATTCATCATTGCCCCGCCTGCGAAACCGCTGTGGTTATGCGTGATGGTGAACTTATGGGAATTGGGACACAACCGACGGTGTTGGTCGATATTGCCGACACGCTGGTTCCTTGCTAGTCAGTAGCGAGGGTGGATGAATTGCTCGGCAGCGGATGGATCGAGGTTTCGATTCGGTGAATTTGGGAGTGGTCAACTGATGCTAAATCAGTTTGGGCATTGCAAGTTTCTAAGGTGTTTGCGTCGTTCACAGTATTGGGTTGATCACTTATGCAAGAAGAGCTAAGTATTCTGATTCAGTCCCAGTATCCGCTGATCTATTTGGTCACGTCGGAGGAGGATCGCGCCGAGCGGGAGGTCATGCATATTGCCGCCCATGAGCAGTTTCAGCGTCGGGTTTTCAGTTGGACGTTGACGCGAGGCATTGTCGAGTACGGCACTGGTGGTGCGACCGCGCAACAGGGGACCATGCCCCCCCAGCAGGCACTTAACTTTGCGATTCGGCAGAGTGAACCGAGCATTTTTATTTTCAAGGATTTGCATCCCTTTCTCGACCAAGGTGGTAGCGCTGAGGTGATTCGCTGGATTCGCGATGCCGTGGCGAGTTTCAAAGGCAGTGACAAGACGATTATTCTGATGTCGCCAGTGCAGCAGGTGCCGATCGAGCTGGAAAAAGAAGTCGTGGTGATAGACTTCGCCCTGCCGACGATGGCCCAACTGAATGATGTATTGAGCGTTCAGTTAGCGCAAACGCGTAGCCCTAAGCTGAGCACTGAAGCCCGTGAGAAGCTGTTGAAAGCGGCCTTGGGTCTGACTCGCGATGAAGCGGAGAAAGTCTACCGCAAAGCCTGGGTCACGGCGGGTCGGCTGACGGAGCAGGAAGTCGATGTGGTGCTGTCAGAGAAAAAGCAGCTGATCCGGCGTAACGGTATTTTGGAATATATCGAGGAAGACGAAACTCTCGATGCCGTCGGGGGGCTGGATGAGCTAAAGCATTGGCTACATCAGCGATCGAATGCTTTTACGGAAAGAGCGCGGGAATATGGCCTGCCCCAGCCCAAAGGGATGTTGATTCTTGGTGTGCCCGGTTGTGGTAAATCACTGATTGCCAAAACCACGGCAAGGCTTTGGGGGCTGCCGCTGTTGCGTCTAGATTTGGGCCGAGTGTACGACGGTTCGACGGTGGGTAAGTCGGAGGCGAATCTACGCAGTGCCTTGAAGACTGCGGAATCGATTTCCCCGGCGATTTTGTTTATTGATGAATTGGACAAAGCGTTTGCGGGCAGCTCGGGTTCGGCGGACTCGGACGGTGGCACCTCCAGCCGGATTTTCGGTTCGTTCCTGACTTGGATGCAGGAGAAAACCTCGCCAGTCTTTGTGATGGCAACGGCGAACCGGGTGGAGCGGCTGCCGGGGGAATTCCTCCGCAAGGGCCGCTTCGACGAAATTTTCTTCGTCGATCTGCCCAGTCCCGAGGAGCGGCAGGACATCTTCCGCATCCATCTGGACAAGCGACATCGTGACTTAGCCCGCTTTGATCTGGCACAACTGGCGAATAGCTGTGATGGCTTCTCCGGTGCGGAGATCGAGCAGGCGATCATTGCCGCGATGTACGAAGCATTTGCCCAGGATCGAGAGTTTACGCAACTGGACATCATCGCTGCGGTTAAGTCCACAATGCCACTCTCGAAGACGATGACCGAGCAGGTGTCGGCCCTCCGCGATTGGGCCCGCCAGCGGGCGCGTCCAGCGGCGACTGCGATCGCTGAATATCAGCGGTTGGAGTTCTAACAGGCTTTCTCGCTGTCTCCCAGCAGCGGGCAAGACTAGTTCCGATTGATGGCTAATGGCCTGATCGGGCTAGGGTTCGGAAAACGGTTTAGGTTCAGGGTAAAGCCTCGGATCAAAACTTTGAAAATCAAACGTTGTTGTTGTTTGGTAATTTTCCACGGAGGAAACTCACATGTCTCACTTTAGTACTTTGCGCACGAAGATTTCGGATGCAGTGGTTCTTCAGAGCTCCCTGCGCGACCTTGGCATTGACGTATTGACCAATGCGGATGTGCGGGGCTATCAAGGGCAGCGTGTCCGGGCTGACATCGTGGCACGCCTGGAAGGTGAATATGATTTGGGTTGGTCCCAAAATGCCGATGGCACCTTTGACTTGATTGCGGATCTATGGGGTGTGGCCAAGAAGCATAACCAAACCGAGTTGATTAACTCGATTAACCAAAAGTATGCCGTCACGAAGACACTCGCAGAAGTGAAGCGGCCGGGTCTGAACAATGCCAACGTGAAGTTGGTCTTGCAGTAACCCCAGCGCATTCTGCGCGTTCCCAAGCTGACGGGCTGCCGACCAGTGGCCCGTTTTTTCATGGTTGTTTTTTCAGGGTTTGGCGAGTTTTTTCAGGGTTTACCAGCGGGTGTTAGGATTGCCTAACGGGAATTTCGACGGTCACCAAGGAAAACGTCATGCAGGGATTTGAGCGCGAAGCAGCAATCAGGAAAGTGGTGCAAGCCTGCGGTTGGCAAGCCAAACAGATGGCTCAAGAAGGATTTGAGGTGAGTCAGAAAGGGCCGGGGGATTTCGTTACGACCGTTGATCAAGCACTCGATCGGGAATTGGCCCGAGGTTTTGCGGCGATCTTTCCCCAGGACGGGGTGATCACTGAAGAAAATCCCGCTTCCGTTAGTCGCTATTTGCAAAATCCGCTGGGACGACTCTGGTGCATTGACCCGATCGATGGCACCCATGACTTTATCCATACTCAGAAAAATTATGCCGTGATGGCCGGAATGCTGGAGAACGGCAGTCCCAAGGTCGGCTGGATTTTTGACCCGGCGGCGGATGAGATGTTTTTTGGGGGGCCGGGGTGGGGGTTGTTTCGGCAGGTAGGCGATCGGGTGCAGGATTGTTTTCCGCAGCCGCCGACGTTGATTAATCGCGTGTTAATTGGGGTAAACGATCAGAAAAATTACGCCGATCGGTTTCGCGATCGGGTACCGGAGATCGACTTCTGGGAGCGGCCGGGGAGTTTCGGGCTGAAAATTATGGCGGTGATTTTGGGACAGGCGGGG
>JBJORF010000132.1:0-8928 GCA_046049545.1 Cyanobacteriota bacterium
ATTCCCGAATTAATAATGCCTGCCCCGGTGCAATAAAAATTTTTCCCTGGCTCAGTTCCGTTTCATTGCTATGTCCCGCAAAAAAGAGAATATCCCAGCCAATATCATCAACCAAAGCCTGGGTAATCTGTTCCTTTAAATCATCTTCCGCCAGCCCTGCCTGCCAACCAATGAAGTGAACATCAGCGACCTTAGTTGTTCGGAGTGCTCTCAAGGATTCATATTCCTTCTGAAAATCCAAGCCACTATCATCCCCCATAATCGCCAAAATCCGCAGTTGACCCTGCCGCTGCCGCAGATTAGCCTCATAGCTGATATTCATCGGCGATCGAATGATTTGGATCGCTTGGACAGCACCGGATTGCTGCCCAATGTCCCAGGCTTCCCAGGGCAATCGTTCCAAGTCAATATTGTCGCAACTGAGAAACAACGCGATCGCTTCTCCACTATTGGCTCTCGTTAATTCTGCCAGTTGTTTACGCAGTGAGGATAAATCCGCATGACTCAGCCAATTATCAAATTCATTCAGCAATAAAACTTCCGACTGCGCCAATTTCACTCGCCAATCTTCGGGTGCGACATCACCCGTTCCACTTTGCCCTGGTCGCCCCCGCAGATTCCGATAAACCTGCCCATACAAATTGCGCCAGTTTTCGTATAAATTTGTTAGGCTCGCCGGATATTGAACTGAGCATTGGCACAAACGCCCTTTGCCAATATCCAACTGGAATATACAAGTTTGCTCAACTCGACTAACTCGGAGAGAAATACGATTAGTTGACATGGCTATTCAAAGATGAAAGGTGGCAGCGTTAGATTTTGACCTTGATAGCTCAAAGTCACTGTGAACTGTTCATCCACTTCACCGATCGCAGTGCCATAAAGAAAATCAGACTGATTTGTTTCCGTCCGGCGATCGACCAACACAGAATTAATATCAGAAATTTGTAAACCCACGCCTTGAGGTAAATCTGTCCGATCTTGCCGCCGCACAATAATCAACAATGACCATTCCGCAGAATTTAGTTCTGGAGAAGCCGTTTGTGGTGCAATCACAGCGTACAGCCGTACAGCCAAATCACCCAATTGTAAATCTTGATAGGCTGTTGCCTGCTCTAGGGGTATGTGCATCCCATTCCGCATCAAACTCATCAGAATGGCAGATAAATCACCCATCGGAGAATCTGTTTCCACATCCCGTAAACTGCTGCGGGTAGCTGTTGCTAATTCGAGCGGGGGTAATACTTGCCAAGTCGCTAATCCGATTGAGATCGTGCCATCTAGTTGTTCAGCCAGTTGTTCAGCCAACGTATCCACTTGCTGCGTTAACCACCGCCTTGTCCGGATAACGGGTTGCACGAGTAATTGACGGAGTCTTTGTGATAACGCGACCTGTGGTACAAGCGTTGCTTCTGGCAAAGGAATCGCGATCGGCTCTAAGCAAGTTAGATAAAGCAATAATTGTTCTAAGTCTGAATTTGCCTGTTCCAGCGCCAAACGACAATCGGTTTCTCCTTCAGTGATTTCAGGCAATTGATTATGTCGCAGAAAGCCAAGAATTTCCGCTTGGCCTGATTCTTCATGGATCACGATCGGTAAATAGAAGTGTGCTGCAAAGCGAGGATTTTGAATTGTGACATGGGGAATCCGCCAATCCTCAGCACTACCATCAGTCACCACTAAACAAATTTTGAAACCCGCAACGCCGATTTGACAAACCGCGATCTGCCCTTTGAGGCTATTTTGTGGCAAATCGAAAGTGTCAGGTAATAGGATAGCGGCCTGGGATAGGTCTAGAGATACAGGGGGCGTTCGCTGATTAAACCAACGCTGAAAAGCCTTGATTGCCAGGGCATGGAGATAAATTGCCCATATTGTCTGTGCGGCACCCGTCTGCGCGCTACTGGATGATGGTCGCCAACGTTGACTAATTTGCTGGGCTTGGGCAAAGTCTGCTGCTTCAAGGGGAACAATTTCACCCCGTAGCGCTTCATAGTTGAGTGGTATGTCACTCGTTGTATCAGGACGGCTGTACATAATTTTAGGTTCAACTTTAGGTTTGTATGGGGTCAGCTTCATGCGGGGTCTGGCTCCAAACTCTTGACGGTATTCTGGTGTACCTCTGAGTCTCAATCTGGCGGCCAAGAGCCTATGGAAGTAAGAAATTTCCTGTTCTTAGGGAACGGTTATGATCTGGTGTAGATAGGTACAGAGTTTTTCCGTAAAAAGGCTGGGTTGGATATACCCTTTGACCGTCGTTGCTTCTTTCTGGGCTGCCGTGATAACCTCATCAATTTGAGCTTCTAAGGCTGCATCAATTTTTTGAGCAACCTGGGCAAGGCGATCGGGATCGATAAAGAATGGGCCTTTTTCCTGCATAAATGTTTTGAGCTGATGCAAGATAATATTCCGGACATCGCCACGGAAAGCCTTGAGCTGGAGCAAACGACTGACATCATCCTGACGTTTCATGCCGATCATGGGAGCAATTTCACCCATCGATCGACGTTGGCAGTGAAGCTGTTCTAGGGCTTGGAGGAATTTTTCTGCTTTTTTGGGTGTTTGCTGGAGTCGATGCTGAACGACTTGGCTGAGAGCTTGTTCCAGGGCCGCAGTAAACTCCTGGCGAAAGGCTTGCAGGAAAGCCATAACTTGATCAGCGTTCTCATCTGGTTCAGGCTGGTTTTGCGCGATTTGGTATTCTAGTTGCTCGGCGGTTTCCGGGACATCGAGGGATTGGTTAAAATTGCTTTGTCGCGCTTGTCCGCCCCGGCGATAGATTCGACATTGCCGAATCTGTCCTGCGAGGTGCTTGAGTTGATCGAGTAGATTGACGGTGGTTAATACTCGATTACTATTTTGTTTAATTAGTGCAGCCATGCGTTGCAATTGGGATTCTGATGGCTCTTGACAGCGTTTCCGTCCGCTCTGCTGCTGCCGATCGTACAAATACACATCACGGTAGCTATTCAGTAGAACGATCGCGAAATCAATCTCTGGAGATGTGGCCTGATAGAATTCGCGCAGAATCCGCTCTAAGCTATCTGGTGCAGTATCGTTGAGCAGTCCCCAGTCTGTGATCATATGCAACCCTTGCTCTAGCAAAAACTGCTGTAGCATGGGGTGTTGGCGAACAAATCGAATGATCCAATTACGTAAGCTACCTGATGCCGCGTTAAAACTTTCTAAAATTTGGATTGAGAGCGGTTTGTAGCCGTTGCTTGAACCCTGAAGACTGGTGGAACGCCCATCGTCATCGAGGACAAAAGGCAGTAGATCAGCCAGTTGGAATTTATAAGTGTCGCCATACTGTTGGATTAAGCTGATACAAGCCTGGATGATTTCCTGGGAGATGTAGCAGCGTAAACAAAGCTGGGCTTCCGGGGCAGGGTGCCTGAGTAATTTAGGAATGATTTCCGGTGCGTCGATCGATCCAGAGAATTCCTGCGTGAAGAAGTCCTGAGCCGTTGCCAGGACTTTGGGAGCATAGTTACCATCAGCTTTGAGCCGGAGTAATGTCGAGTATTGATTGAGAGATTCTTGCATAACTCGTTCTACTGCATCAATTCAGGGGCACTTGGTCTGAGATCATTGAGAGACTTGCTGTTAGCAGTCTAACAGGGGTTTTCTGGCAAATTGTATTTGGTTACAGAATTTTCCGATTACGAAACTTGGACGATCGAAATTGTGATGATTTGATCACATTGGCTGGTTTGATGATTTGACAGTCGCTTCTCATTCTGGGCGCAATCAGCCTATGAACTTATCCCACTAATGTGAATATTTTATTGACCTAAATGTGAATAACCGCAAGGTGAGGAAACGCTTCAAAACAAACTGGCAGGTGCCCCCAGTGCATTGAAGCGACCGTCCCTGGCTAGTTTCAGCTTTGCTATAGGTTGTTGCCAATGAGAATGAAGGGTGCCCAATAGTAGGGATGAGTGAAGTCATTGTGATTGCTACCTTCAACCAGGGGCCTTGCACCTGCACGGATTGGGGCATCTTGGGCAGTGAGTTTGCCTTTGAGAAAATCGATTTGGACTTGGCGGATGGCTTCGGCTTTGCTGATGTTGCCTTTTGCGAGTTTGCCGTAGAATTCGCGCATCAGCAGGCTGGTGGCAGGGTCGTTGACCAGCCAGAGGGAGGCGAGGACAGATTTTGCGCCGCTGAGGAGGAAGTAGTGCCCAATTCCGGCGACTTCGATGCCTTCTTTATCGATGCCGCCTTTGCCCGTCTCGCAAGCGCTGAGGACGACGAGATGGGTATTGGCGAGGGCGGTGAGGCTACGGATGCTGGGGATGCTGAGTTTTTTGCCGTCGCCGAGGACGAGGAAGGAGTCTTCGGGGTTGCCAGGGACAAAGCTGCCGTGGGTGGCGATGTGGAGGATGCGATAGTCGGCGACGTTGAAGCGGAGGGCATCTTCGGTGAAGTTTTGGTCGAAGAGTTCGCGTCCGGGGTAGATGCCGTTGGGGTCTTTGGGGTTGTCGGTGCTGCGGATGATGCTGTCGATTTCGGTGGTGACGGCGGGGAGGGCGTTAAAGCCGGGGACGGCTTGGGTCAGGCCGAGGCCAAGGATGGGATCGTCGGCGCGGTTTTGGGAGAGTTTGTCGGTGGTGTCGATTTCGGCGGTGAGGATGGTGGAGATGGCGAAGTTTTCGATCAGGTATTGTTTGCCGTCGTGGAGGGTGGCCATGGGGATGTAGCGGGTGGCCCGATCGAGGGAAAACACAATCTGCTTAACGCCGTTTTGGTCGAGTTGGGGGCGAATGGGGGCGATCAGCCATTGGTAGAGTTGTTGGCTGGCCTGTTGGAGTTGTTGTTTGTCGCCACGTTGGCTGAGGAGGGTTTGGAGTTCGGCGACTTTGGCGGAGAGGTCTTTGCGAGTTACGGGAATTTCTTTGCTGTCGAAGACGATCCCGGATTTTCCGGCTTGGCTGCCCCAGACGAGCCAGAGTTTGTCGTCGAGGACGAGAGGATAGACGAGGACGGTTTTGGTGTTGGGATTGGCGAGAATGACTTTTTGGGCGGCGATCGTAAAGCGATCGTTTTGCAGTTGGGCGGGGTCTTGGATGGTTTGGGCGCGGAGGCTGGTTTTGAGTCGATCGACGAGGGTGGTGAATTTTTGGTTGGCGGTGTCACGTTGGCTGATCAGTTGGTTGCGTTGGGCGCATTTTTGTTGTTCGCATTCGGTGAGTTGAGAGCCGAGGGCGATTTTGTCGTTGTAGGCGAAGGGGATGGGTTGTTCGAGGGGGTTGAGGGGGCTGCCTTGGGTGTCGCCGCCAGTGCGGGTATCACGGGTGAAGTCGCGGAGTTCCTGGTTTTTGAGCAGTTCTAGAACTTGCTGGGCTTCGAGGACACGACCTTGGGAGAGGAGGAGATCGGCAAGATTGCGATAGGTAAATGCAACACTTTCAGTGTATGAAGATTGTAAATCACGGGAAAGTGAGCGATTATCTTTGCGAACAGTTTCACTAACAATAACAGATTGTTTATAAAAAACGATCGCTAAGTCAGGCTGATCTAGTTTTTCGAGGGCAGCAGCAAGGTTGTTGAGTGCCAGTCTCTCACCATCTCGGTCTTTGATTTCACGGGAGATCGCTAAACTTTGTTCATAATACTCGATCGCTTTGGCATAGTTGCCCAGGGAAAAGTAAGCATTGCCCAGAGTGACCAGGGACTGTCCTTCTCCCCGTCGGTTTTTGATTTCACGGGCGATCGCTAAACTTTGTTCATAATACTCGATCGCTTTGGCATAGTTGCCCAGGGAACGGTAAGCAATTCCCAGATTGCCTAGGGCAGTTCCTTCTTCCCGTCGGCTTTTGATTTCACGGGCAATCGCTAAAATTTGTTCATAATATTCGATCGCTTTAGCATAGTTACCCAGGCCATCGTAAGCAAGTCCCAGATTGCCCAGGGCATTTCCTTCTTCCCGTCGGTCTTTGATTTCACGGGCGATCGCTAAACTTTGTTCATAATATTCGATCGCTTTGACATAGTTACCCAGGCCATCGTAAGCATTTCCCAGATTGCCTAGGGCAGAGCCTTCTCCCTGTCGGTCTTTGATTTCACGGGCGATCGCTAAACTTTGTTCCTGGAATTTGATTGCTTTGGCATAGTTGCCCAGTAAAAGGTAAGTAGTTCCCAGATTGTCCAGCGCATTTCCTTCACTTTTTCGGTCTTTAATTTCGCGGACGATCGCTAAACTTTGTTCATAATATTCGATCGCTTTGGCATAGTTGCCCAGAGATCGATAAGCAGTTCCCAGATTGCCCTGGGCAATGCCTTCTCTCTGTCGGTCTTTGATTTCACGGTAAAGCTTTAAGGCTTGCTGCCAAGACTGAAGTGCTGCTGTAAATTGACTGACTTGATATTGCTGAATTCCTTGCTGTAAAAACCGTTCAGCCTCCGCCTTTCGCGCATCGACCGTCTGCGCTACTGCCACTCCACCAGACGGCAACGCAACAATAGTCCCAAAACACAAAACCCCAGCCAACCCCGCAATCAACCAATTCCGCATCATTCACCCTAACCTCTATCCACATAAAAGTGATTCTATCGTCAGTCTCAGGCCCACCTCGCGAACCTTATGGAATTTTTATTTGCGTGGGGAGTTCTCCACGATTATGTCTCAGCCAAAACCCCAGAAAACTCCCCCAAAGCCCTACACCATCGCCACCTCCGCAATCAACTCATCCAACGCACTATCCACCTGATTCACCACCATCGCCAGCTTATCCAGCTCCGCCAGCTTCGCATCCACCTGCTCCTGTCCCGCCTGCTTCTCTACCAGCACTGCATCCACCTGCTCCCGAATCGTCGCAATCTCGATCGACAATCCCTCATCCACCGCCTCTTGGAACTGCCCCAGTTGGCCCATCATCGCCTGCGCCACCCCATCAATCAGCTCCGGCAACTTCTGGCGTAGCTCCTCCGCATACTTCTGGGCAATCTTTTGCTTAATCTGCCCATTCGTCGAGTTCATCTTGATAAACCCATGCACCAAGCCCCCACCCAAGAGCACAGGCACCAGCACCAGGGGATTGAATCCTACAACCAAGATCGTCACCGCCGCCAGCGCCACTTGCTGCACAAAATTAATCAGCATTTCCTTCAAGCCAAACACAGCACCCAAACCAGCGGTCACAACATCGCCTAGAAGATAACCGCCAACCGTTGCCGCAAGGCGTGACCAACCAGAAGGCTGCTCCATTTCCACCGATGCCACCGTCACCCCACCCGCTAACTGCAACCGTATATTATCCACCTGCGATTCAAACTGCTGGGCCGACGTATTCAGTTCCTGCATAAACTGGCTCAGGCGTTCCTGAAGCAAAGGATTGAGCGTCTCTTCCTGCCAAGTTCGCACTTCTTGTTCCATACAGCTACCAATATGCAAACTCACTTCCTCAATCACCCGTTCCATCGCCGCCGACATCCGAAACGCATCCTTGGAAAACAGATTGAGCGGTTCCTGAATTTCATAGGCTTCCACCCAAGTCGGAATCCTATCATCACACAGAGACCGGTAGAAAATCCGAGCCTTATCAGCCGTTGTATTTCGCATCTCGGTGCAGAAGTAGTTGACCCGCTGCATGATCTGCCGCTGCTGAACGGCCAGTCCCCGAAGGGGTTCCTGGGCTGCCTCATAACGAACTTCAAGCTGCCGCATATCCGTGCGCAGCATCGCCGTCCGCTCTGGCAGAATTGATCGCGTCTCCTGAATCACCCGCTTCAGTTCATTCGCCGGACGCATCAGTTTCACCCGGCCCCGATCGTGCGTCAAAAACTTCGCCAACGCCTGTTCCAGTTGCGGCACCCCCGACTGTTCAAGTAATTCAGCATTCTGGATCAGCCGTCCATCCAGGGCATCCCGCGCATCGATAAAGAAGATATGCTCTGCCCCACGCCGCGTGCGCGACTCCAACTTCTTCAACCCATACTGCCGAATATCTTCCCGTTCTCGCACCGGAACCGCATGGAAGCGATTGCAGATAAAGAAAATGTCCTCATGACCCATCGGCTGCACCACCCGATCGACCACCTCCAGTTCCGACTTCGAGGCCAACGCCTCCGCTGACATAACAAACAGAATGGCATCCACCTTGGCCAGATAATCCATCGTTACTTTTTGCCGCAGATCATGTTCATTCAAACCCGGTGAGTCAATGATTTCGACTCCATCCCGGCAGAGCGGCAATGGCCAAAATAGCTCCACCTTATCGTAGGGATTTTGGTGAATTGCCTCACGCTCATCCATACCAGGTTTAATTGTCACATAGCGTTCGAGCGCACCCACGGGAATTGATTGAGGGGCTGGCTCCGGTTGCGCATCCGTCGGCGTTGGGTACAGCAAAGCTTCAGGAGCATCACCCCATTTAATTTCGTTGATAATTGCCGTGGCTGGACGAGTATAGGCCGGAAGGATTTCCGCACCGAGCAGGGCATTAATCAGCGTACTTTTACCCCGCTTAAATTCACCCAATACTAAGACCTTAAAGTTATCCGCCTCGACCCTTGCCAGCAGTTGCTTCAGTGTCTCGCCACGACTGGCCATATCCAGCTTTTGGGCAATGCTGATTTGCTGCTGAATCAATTGGATCAGTTGGGTACGTTTGGCTTGGAATACCTGATAGCCATTGTTGCTATGGTTAATAATTGACTGATCAGTTTTCACGATCGCCGTTACAGTTGCTGAGTTCATGATGATATACCTGAAGTGATGAAGTAAATAATTTGAATTCGATTGCGTTGCTATAACACTCTCATTCGGCAGCGAATGACCCTATGGAATTTTTTGGTCGCAACATTTAGTTGGAGGAGCTTTCGAGAAATCAACCTTCCTGATCACCTACACAGACATTTGGACGGGACTAATGGCCGTGGCAGATTTCGACAGCGACGGCGATGCGGATTTTTTAGTGGGCAATG
>JBJORF010000133.1:0-8784 GCA_046049545.1 Cyanobacteriota bacterium
TGGCCCTGGTGAAACTGGTCGAGCGGCTGAACACTCGGCAGTTCACCCTGCTGGACGTGCAGATCATCAACGACAACTCGCGCCGGTTCGGTGCCGTCGAGATCCCCCGCGCCGAATACCTCACCCGCCTGCGGTTGGCCGTGACTGCCAGGAACGTGACCTTCCGGTGACCGCGTTCACCCTTTCTTGAACCGCCTTTCCGCTTGCCCCTCCGGGCCTCCGTGTCGTAAACTCGTCTCATCCCACCGTGGGGCGTTCCGGCCCCGTTTTCGAGAGCGCAAATGCCCACCCCGCACCCGATCGGCATCCACCGCCGTCTTTCCCTGCTGCTTAAAGCCCAACTGCTGCACCGACTGCGGCGTTAGTCCCACATGCCCCATCACCGGAATTCCCGCTGCGACCAACCGCCCGATCGTCGCTGCCATCGCCGGATAACCCCCTTCCAGCTTCACCGCATTTGCCCCCGTTTCTTTCAGCACTCGACCCGCCGACTGCATCGCCTGCTGCCAGCTTTCTTGATAGGTCAAAAACGGCAAATCCACCACCACCAGCGCATTTTTCACGCCACGCTTCACTGCCTTCGCATGATGAATCATCTCCTCCAATGTCACCGGCAACGTCGTCTCATAGCCCAACGTCACCATCCCCAACGAATCCCCCACCAAAATCACCTCAATTCCCGCCTGGTCAAGGATCTGCGCGATCGGGAAGTCCGCTGCCGTCAGCACCGCAATTTGGCGATTTTGCTGTTTCCAATGGATTAACTGTTGAGGCGAGACAGGCATATCAATCACCAGCAATAAGGAACTCCACAATAGCAAATCAGTGCATCTTTTGGGACGATCGGTATCCTGGGCTAGAATAGCGGTATATCACCCACCTCTGAGGGGTCGTCCTATGGTCAGCGCTGCGGTCAAACCGAGTCATACTCCCATCATTACACCCACTCATTCCCGTGCAGGCGCGATCGGTGATGCCGTGGTGTTAGAGAATGTCACTTGGGAGAAACTGGAACAGCTTGATGAAATGCTAGTGGACACTGGCGCAAGATTGATTTACTTAGATGGAAGTTTGGCGATTATGGCTCCCCCCACTGAAGCTCACGAAGAACCCAAAAAAACCTTAGCACAATTGATAGAAGCATATATGCGGACCAAAGGCATCCGGTTTTATGGGCGCGGCAGTACAACCCTCGGCTTGAAAGCCTTGGGCGCACGTAAGGAACCCGATGAATCGTACTGCATTGGAGAACGCAAGCCGATCCCGGATTTAGCCTTAGAGATTACGGTTACGAGCGGTGGCATTTATGTTTTAGAGATTTATCGGCGGGTGGGGGTGCCGGAGATTTGGTTCTGGGAAGATGGGGTGATTTCGATCTATTGTTTACGCGATGAAGGGTACGAATTAGTTAGCCGCAGTGAATTATTACCGGAATTAGACATTCGATCGATTGAATTTCACACTCGCATGACTGACCAATACGATGCGGTTAACCAATTCATTCGATCGATCCAGCCCCAGGAATAACCATTATCATTGATTTCCACCCTAGGAAGTATTCAGGTCTCGTCAAAAAAATTACAATAGTGGTGCTGACTCCTTGATCGCACCTTCTACCCATGCTGAAGTACCTCGAACCCCTCGATTGGCTCCCTACTGCCGAAGATTTACCTGATTGTGACAGTACGCCCGTGGATAGCGAACTCCAAGAATTTATTCCCACATTTCTCAAAACCCTCCTAATTAGCATTTGGGCCGATCGCCAGGATTGGTTCTTTGGCATCGATATGGGTGTTTACTACAGCCCGGATGAACCCGCGATCGTGCCCGATGGATTTCTTGCCATCGGTGTCGAGCGGATTAAAAGCGAAAACCTGCGTCTCAGCTACGTGCTTTGGGAGGAACAGGTTTTGCCGCAACTGGCGATCGAAGTTGTCTCCAAGAAATATCGCGGCGAATACAGCACCAAAAAAGACTTCTACGAACAGCTCGGCATCCTTTACTACGTAGTTTACAATCCCCGCCGCAAACGCAAGCCCAGTCTAGAAATTTACAAGCTGATTCAGGGTCAATACGTGCAAATGGTCGGTAACATCGTCTGGATGCCGGAATTAGCGATCGGCATCGGCAAAGAACGTTTCAACTACGAAGGTTACGATCGGGAGTGGCTGTTCTGGTATGACGAAAACAACCAGCGCTACCCGACGGCTGAGGAAAAAGTTGCCCAAGCCCAAATTCAAGCTCAACAAGCCCAAAATCAAGCTCAACAGGCTCAAATCCAAGCTCAGCAAGCCCAAGCACAGACCAAGCGTTTAGCCGATCGGCTTCGCGCCCTCGGCATCGATCCCGACCAAGTATAAATTCATCATCACTTTGCACATATCAGTTTATCAAACGTTTATTCTGCTCAGACTTAGGTAAAAGGCTGTTCAAGTAAATGGCAATGTTTTTCAACACGATCGCCAATCCGAGTCCACCAAACATCAAAATCTGAAATAGTGCAAACAGAACATAGTCACGCTGAGACATCCCATTCTTAGAAACTTGTGGTTCATTCAATAGATTAATCGTAAAGGCTGACTGTTCACTCGCCAAGAACTGGTTGATTCGCTCAACGACCTGAGTTGAAGTCACTTGGCGATAATCAAAGTCTTCCACCTTTTGGCTGCGGCTCAAACGATTGGTCAAGAATACGGGATGGTGCTGCACGGTTATCGGCTTACTTCGCTTACGTTTGCCACCCGGTTCGGCGCTACTGATGGCATTGACTGGTATGATTTTCGCTTTTGCAATCTCTCGATAATCAAGTCGATAATCGCCCCAGCCAGAAAGATGTTTCAACTTAACATGGCAATCGGCTAACTGGGGTTGAGCGACTATTCGCCGACAAGCAAAGGTATAGGCAACCGGGTATTTCGCGATCGCGATTGGCAAAGGCACAATCATCATTACCAAGCCGAGAAGTGCCTGCCCAAGTTTTCGACTTAAAACTGCCATCAGCGCAGCAGCAGCACTAAAGAACAAAAAGCTAATCTGCGCGTCCGTGGAAATTTCACCCAATTTCCAGACTACGCCTGCAACCAATACACCCAGCAAAACATAAGGCAACAGCTTATTCCAACGCATCTCCATTTGCCTCACCTCAAAACTGACATCATCGTCAGTTTTCCCAGCATTGAGCCGCCGATCCCGATTTACCCATCTTCCCCGGCATGGTACGAACTCCGCACCAGCGGCCCCGATCGCACGTGACTGAAACCCAAGCCCAGAGCGATCGCCCCCAACCGCTCAAACTCCTCCGGATGCCAATACTTCTGCACTGGCAAATGCTCCAGCGAAGGCCGCATATATTGCCCGATCGTCAATCGATCGCACTGCACCGATCGTAACGCCTGCATCGCCTCAACCAATTCATCCTCCGTCTCCCCATGCCCCACCATCAACCCCGATTTTGTCGGCATCGTCGGGTCAAATTCCTTTACCAGTTCCAGCAGGCGCAGGGAGCGATCGTACTTCGCCCCTCGCCGCACCACACCCTGTAACCGCTCCACCGTTTCAATGTTGTGGTTATAACAAGCGGGTTTCGCATTCACCACCGTCTGCACCCGACGGTACTGCCACTCATCCGGGTCAATCCCATCACTGCGCCCACCCCAAAAGTCCGGTGTCAACACCTCAATCTGCGTCTGGGGCATCACCTCCCGAATCGCCGCCATCGTATCCACAAACCAACTCGCCCCCTGATCCGCCAAATCATCCCGCGTCACCGAAGTCAGCACCACATACCGCAGTCCCAGCAGCTTCACCGACTCCGCCACTTTCTGTGGCTCCTGGGGATCAAGCGGCATCGGCGCATGGCCCTTATCCACCTGACAAAATGCACACGATCGGGTACAAATCGGCCCCATCAATAAAAACGTTGCCGTCCCCGCTGCATAGCATTCCCCCCGATTCGGACAGCGACCTTCCTCACAGATCGTATGGATATTGCGCTGCTTGATGATTTGCTGGACTTGGGAGATCTCGCTGGCTTTGCCCAGACTCGATCGACGGAGCCATTCCGGCATCGCCTGGATTTCGGTACGCAACGACTCGGGCATAGGAAGATAGCAGAATAATGATGATGATCCAAGTCTAACCGACGATCGGCTTCCCCGATTTTCTCCGCAATATCGCTGATCCCGCGAACTTTCCGTGACACATTTTTGCGCAGCTTCCTAGAATAGATGTTAGAAGTAAGGGGCGAGAGCAATCTTGCGCCTGTGTTTTCGATTTTTAGGAATGCGCCGAGAGGAGTTTGAGCCGTGGCAAGTCACAAGGTTCTGGTGATTGACGATAGCGCCGTGATTCGCAATATGGTGCGCGATATGTTGCCCCAGGGGAACTTCGAGGTTCTGGAGGCAAAGGATGGCGTTCAGGGCATCACCCTTGTACAACAAGAGCGCCCGACCCTCATTATGTTGGACTTTCTTCTGCCACGCATGAGCGGCTGGGAAGTCTACCAGAAGATCCAGGAGCAGCCGGAGCTTCAGAGCATTCCGCTGGTCCTAATGTCTGGCCGGAAGGAAGAAGTCACCGAGAAGCTGACTGAACCGTTTGAGTACTTTGAGTTTGTCCAGAAGCCCTTTGACCAGAAGCAGTTGATCGAAGCAATCAAAGCTGCCATGAGCAAGGCGAAGCGTCGCCCCACGGCATTGGCCACCACCACGAGCAGCGGCGATTCCAGTACTGATGTGGCCCAGCTCAAGGCCCAGGTCGCCCGCCTCCAAGCCGAGGTCGTGGCACTCAAGAAACAGCAAGCCCAAATCTTGGCCTTCATCAAGCAAAAGTTGGGCGGCGGTAAGTAAACCATACCTCCAATCATCCGCATAAGCCGCTCCGAACAACAGTTTCAGGGCGGCTTTTGATTATCCGGAATGTTTTTTAGAAATTTTCAGGAATTTTGTTGCACCGATCAGACGATTGGGCACCATAATGAAGTCAGGTGTTAAACAGTCGTTCGATGTCAACGCGATTCGCACCGAATCTTGCCAGCGATCGAAATCTTAGTTTAACTACCTTTTGTCAGGATTGCTTTTGTCGGAATTATTCTGTGCGAGCCAGTGGCCACGGGTCAATGTTTCGCTCATGAGCTTTGAATCTTGCATCTACCACTGCAAGTGGGAAACTGAGGCAGCACTGGTATAGCGGTTGTCAAGTGTTTTTAAGTCAACTGGGTGCTGTCTCGTTTCCTTTCCCTATCTACATCTACGGGCTAAGCCACGTCAATCCGTATCAAAATCAGAAAAATTTCACTCACCCTCGCTGCTCTACATCAGTCCAAATCCCGCCGACCTTCTAGCGCCCGCGCCAGCGTCACTTCATCGGCATATTCTAAGTCACCCCCCATCGGCAACCCAAAGGCAATGCGCGTGACGCGGGTAAAAGGCTTGAGTAAATGGCCAATATAAAGCGTTGTTGTCTCGCCCTCGACGCTAGGATTGATCGCTAGAATCACTTCTTTAATCTGTTGCTGGCTGACCCGGCGAACTAACTGCTGGATATTCAGTTGCTCCGGCCCAATGCCATCGATCGGGGAAATCAATCCTCCCAGCACATGGTATTTGCCCTTGTACTCGCGCGTCTTCTCCAGCGCAATTAGATCGCGCGAATCACCCACCACACAGAGTGTTCCGTTATCACGGTTCGGCGCACGGCAAATCTCACAAACCGGCTCCGCCGACAAATGCCCACATTCTTGGCAAACGCCCACCAGCTTCTTTGCATCAATCAATGCCTGGGCTAGCGCCGCCACCTCCTCTTCCGGGCGTTTGAGAATATGCAATGCAATCCGTTGGGCCGATTTGGGACCAATGCCAGGAAGGTGTTGGAAATGTTCAATCAAACGCGCCAGCGGTCGGGTATAGGCCATACCGAATTCCAGTATTCAGGGGATGCACTGGGTAGCATAGCGCATCTGTTCGCAATTCGTTTTTTTCTTCGGATTCCGCCAAAACAGACATGATTCTATGGTAGATTCATAGAAGAATTGGAACAATTCAGAGCAATCGATAGCTTAAATCTATCGACAAAGCGTTCAGATCCAATAAAAACAAGGCTTTTGGACGCAATTTCAAGAAAATTTTCTTGCTTCTTATAGATAGCATAGATTTTTTCTATTAATTATCCATTCATTCACTCACCCTGGTAGCCTGTATCCCATGAACAACCGTTTGCTTTGCTTTTCTCTAGCTGGTTTGGCATTGACCGCTTTCGCGCCATTGCCATCACGGGCCGAAACCCCGATCGTGGCAACGACGATTAACAGCACCGCGCCATCCAGCACAAAATCGGCAGTTGTCGTTAATACCAACATTACTGAAGCGGAAGTTTTGGCGGCCCAAAAGGCTTGGGGCGATGCGCTGGTGGCAATTTCTACCACCTATGATCAAAAAGGCACAGCCGCCGCAAAAGCGTTAGCGGGTGATGTGATTGATGCCGCTTACGGTTACCAAATGGGGACTGTACTGTTCAAGCCGACTTTAACGACCGCACCGCAGACGTTTCGCACCACGCGGGCGGGCGCATTGGCTTACTTTGTCGGTGGCGACGCGGCATTCCCCAATGACCAAGGCTTTGCGCTGAAGGGTTGGCGCAAGGTGGAAGTGCAAAATGCGAGCATCTTCATCAATGGGGATACTGCAACCACGATGGGTAATGTGATGATTACTGACAAAGCGGGTAAGGTCACGACTGTTGATAAAACTTGGCAATTCCTGAAGGATTCCAATGGCAAGCTGCGGATCGTGCTGCACCATTCTTCGCTGCCTTACAGCCCTAGCAAGTAAGTTGCGGTAATTCAGTCGAAAAAAGAGGGTGTTATCGATCGATAACACCCTCTTTTATGGAACTTTCCGGGCAAGCCTCAAGTCTGGGCGGATGCAAGTTGTATTACCTCAGGCAGTGGATTGAATTTTATGCGGCGCTTCGGTTTTGCTGATTTGGCCCGATCGTGCCAGGCTTCCCTGGTGATGCTGAGCCTTTTAACCCTATCAACAGCGGCTCAGGCCGCTCCCCGACCAACGCCGCGAGTGGCAATGCAAAATGAAGGCATTTGCTTCATTGAACGATCGCATCAAAGCACAATTAATCTCGATCGGCTTTGCGGCAAGGGTACTAAACGTTCCAAAGCTGATCCCAATCGCACGATCGACTTAAGCATTGATGTGAATCGTGATGGCATCTCCGATCAGCTTCTAGAGGCAGCCCAGGCAAATCTTGACGCACAGGACGCTGCATGGAAGCAGTTTCAGATTGATATTCAGCGCAATCCGAGTTTGAGTACTGACGCGATTAATGCTCTTAGCGCCAAGATCGGCGAGGACTTCAACGCCCGAATGCCCTACTCTGATCGGGTCAAGCAACTATTTGCTGAAGAGAAACGCGCATTGGAACAGTTCAGTAAACTGACACCACAACAGCAGGAGCGTAATCAGGCTGCCATCGCTGCCAAACAAGCGGAGCTTTACCGAAAATACAGCCAAGATCCCAGCTTTATCCGCGTTGAGCAGGCACAACGTAAGGTTTACAAAGCAATTGAACGGCGTGGATCGGCAAAGTGGTTATATTCACCTTCCAGCAATTAACGCTAACCAGGAGGCCAAGCGAGCGATCGTCCGCCCAAAATATGAAAGTGAAGATGGTATACGGTCTGCCCACCATCTTCGCCAATATTCGTCACCACGCGATAGCCGTTGGCTAAACCTTCCTGTTCGGCGATCGTCCGCACTTTCATCATCATATGACCCAACACCCGATGATCATCGGGTTCAACGCTGGCAAGGTTGACGATCGGTTGCTTAGGAATCAGCAAAATATGCACCGGGGCTTGGGGCGCGACATCCCGAAAAGCCAGGCAGAAATCGTCTTCGTAAACAATGTCCGCCGGAATTTCGCGACGGATAATTTTGCTGAAGATAGTATCGTTAGGAGCAGTCATGAGGCGTTATGCTAATCAGAACTGCTCCGATCCTATTACATTTCGCGCACCAATGGACAAGGCACTGGGGTTTCGCCGCTCCAGCCTGTCAGTGAGGTCGCATCCTGGTAATGACGCGGCGTATTCAGCAATAATCGCCAAGCCTCCATTGCGTCCAGTAAATTAAACCGATCGGGGTAATGAACCTGCAACAATTCCCGCAACTCCGGTGCATAGTTAGAATTCATCGATGGAAAAATGTGATGCTCTGTATGATAGGAGAAGTTGCAGTGCAATACATCCAAGATTTTTGGCACTCGCAGGGAAACACTGTTGATTAGCGGGTCAT
Organism: Cyanobacteriota bacterium; assembly: GCA_046049545.1. GTDB lineage: Bacteria > Cyanobacteriota > Cyanobacteriia > Leptolyngbyales > Leptolyngbyaceae > Romeriopsis. The sequence goes on from JBJORF010000133.1 coordinate 8,307, forward strand.
TGACTTCCGTCATCTCACAAATCAGATGATTGGTGTAGATATAAAACATCGCGATCGCGTACCCAATCCAGATCGGCAGGAAATAACCCAACAGCAATTGCTGATCGTTTCAACTTGCTCGATAAATTAGTAAGGGGCTTGGTAGTACCCGGAGTTGATGGCGTTATGGCTAGCGCAGATATTCTCGAAGAGTTGGCCTGGCTTGGCGCTCTGGAAGAAAAAGTTGCCATCGGAACCATGAACCGCGGCGGAATCATTGGCGCTTCGTGGGAACTAGATGATCGCTTATCCGCTTATGACGCCGAACATATCCGAAGTATGGGGCTTGATGGCGGAAAGACCCTATTGCGCATCGATGAGACCGATCCTGGAACTGCGCGAACCATTGAGATGGTTGCAGCGGTAACAACACAACTCGCAGATTTTGAGTTGGTATCAATGATTGAACCGCTGCCTTATATAAAGAATGAAAAAGGCA
>JBJORF010000134.1:0-8644 GCA_046049545.1 Cyanobacteriota bacterium
GCACAGTGCTGATCCCCAAATTTCCACCTGTCGTCACTGCCAGCACTATCAGCTGCAAGGTCGCCGTGGCGGGATCTGCCAAAAGTTGAATGTGGGGGTGCAGAGCGATTGGTCAGCCTGTGCTTTAGCGGTTCCTGCTTTCAGCGATCGCCCATCGCCGAGTCTTGATCCCCAAGCCGCTCCCCAAATATCAATCGCCGCCATCGCCCGATCGACAAACTTGTATGCTTTAGATGCATTTGATACCAGTAATGCCAATCGGCTCAGTACTGATCGGCTCAGTACTGAATCCAGTGTTTAGCGAATTAATTTAGCGAATAAACGGTCGATATACCCAGCCACGCTGTCCCTGAAACGAAACTTCGCGCCAGTTCCCGATCGTCCGCCCTTCATCGACCAGCCAATACCCATTGGGAATCCCGCGAATCTTGCGATTTTCCGTGCCGGGGCCAGTCCGTAAGTTCACACCATCATGGGGCTGCGCTGCCTGTACCCAAAAACCCACGGGTGGTAATTGGGGTTGCGCCGCAGTCGTCCCATTAACCAAAACCGTGCGCGTTGATCCCGTGCCATTCGCAGTGCTGAAGTTACTGGTGCCAGAAGCATTTGTACTGTTGGTCGGGGTGTTCGTGCGGCGAGTCGAACGATTGTTAGCCGTCGTAGAATCGACAAAAGCCTGCCCCGTTGGTGGGGCATCACTCCCCGCAATGTCATTTGCCGCTGTATTAACGAGCTGATTACGGCCCCATTGGGCCAGCCCCAGCAATAGCCCCAGGGAACCCAGTAAAGTCAGTAACGGCCAAGCATTCGCCAATGGGCCAGTTTTGAACCAATCACTGGAACGTCGATCGCCGCGATTGACCTGGGTTTCCGGCACTGTCACGCTCGGCTCAATTGGTGTTTCTCGCGCACTTACAGAAGTGTTTGTAGGGTCAGAAGTATTTGTAGGGGCAGAAGTGTTTGTAGGGTTAGAAGTGTTTGTAGGGTCAGAATCATTGATAGGGTCTGGACTTTGTAGTTGGGTGCTAGGCGATTGCAGCGTCGTGCCGATGGGTGTCGCGACTGGATCAAGATCAAAATTTGCGGTGCTGGGATGCTTTTGGAGCCAAGCGGTAATTTGGCTAGCCCGATCGTGCATCAGACCTTCAGGTTGCACGGTCAAATCATCCTGCCTGGGATCCCAATAGGAATCCTCATTGATATAGCTCAGCCGTAGCTTCAGCGGTAATGGCTGTGGCGCTGCTGTTGGGAAGGCCGTGAGGGGGGGAGTTGCCGCTGTTGGTGGGGTGGGAACGATCGGTGCATCTGGCATGGCAGCATCGCCTACTGTGCCGAGGCTAGAAGCCAAGAGATTCGTAGTCGGCCAGGCTGCCGATTGTGATTCGGGGAGGATCGGCGCGGATAAGCGTGAATCCAGGCGTGCGGGTTGGTAGTTATCAACGGCTTCCTGGAGCCGATCGCGATCGTTCACCGTACTCGATTCCCCGACGATCACCACCTGTTGAATCGGTGGGCCAAACCGTTGTTCTTGATGAACCAACGCCGGAATTTGGCGGAGCGTGCGATGAACCGCTTCCACACTCAACTTCGGCAGGAAGTAGTAGAGCTGCTCATCAACGACTGTATAAACCTGCCGCCCTTCTTCCGTATTCGGCTCATGAAAACCGTAGGAACGAAACAGCGTTGGGTCTTTGCTCAGGCGATGGGCCAGCACTTGCTCCGCAAACAACTGCATCGATCGTAAATCACGGCACATGCGTTCCGGGGGGCGATCGGCAAATCGTTCTGACGGTATCGCCCCAAACTGATTACCAGAACCCTGTAACATCGCGACCCTCACCCTCAACTTAATGGCCCATGAATGATTTCATATTAATCGATTCAAAAAATGAAAATCAAATCCCGTGATTTCTCTTAAGTATTTTGGCTGACTAGCGTTGCCGTCGTAAAATCCCATGCTTCGGCGCAAATAGCATCGCCAGCACAAACAGCAGCGTTTGCAGCACGACAATGCAGCCTCCCGTTGCCCCATCCAGGTAGTAGCTGATGTAGGTGCCCAGACTGCTCGAAATCACCGCTGACCCGATCGCGATCAGCAACATCCGATCGAAGCGATCGGTCAGCAGATAAGCCGTCGCCCCCGGTGTAATCAACATCGCCACCACGAGGATAATCCCAACGGTTTGCAATCCCGCTACTGCAGTGAGAGAAAGTGCCGCCAGTAAGGTGTAATGCAGCAACGTTGTATTCAATCCGATCGTCTTGGCATGGGTCGGATCGAAGCAAAACAGCAAAAAGTCCCGCCTGAGCACCAGTACCAATGCCAGGACGACCCCGCTGACAATACAGGTCTGCAAAATATCGCCATCACTAATCCCCAGCGGATTCCCAAACAAAATGTGGTTGAGATCCACTGCACTGCGGATTTTTGAAACCATCACCAGGCCCAATGCGAAAAAGCCTGTAAAGACGATGCCAATTACGGTGTCTTCCTTGACCCTCGTTTGTGACTGGATATAGCCGATCGAAGCGACCGCCCCCAAACCAAACATAAACGCCCCGATCGCCAGCGGCAAACCCAGCATATAAGCCAGCACAATCCCTGGCAGGACTGCATGGGACACCGCATCGCCCATCAGTGCCCAGCCCTTCAACGTCAAGTAGCAAGACAAAATCGCACAGACCGCCCCGACGATCGAACTCATCGCGATCGCCTTGAGCATAAACTCAAACGTCAATGGTGCAATCAGCCAAGCCAGCAGCGTATCCATTTAGCTCACTTGTGGGTGCAGGTCATCCGACTGAATGGCGTTCGACGGCTGGCAAACTTGATTGAGTTGGCCAGCTTGATTGAGTTGGAAATCAGCAATATTACCGCCAAACGCCCGACTGAGATTAGCGGGCGTAAACACTTCGCTGGTTTTTCCCGCTGCGACGATCGTCCGGTTAATCAAGATCACCTGGTCGCAGAACCGCTGAATTGACTCCAAATCATGGGTCGAAACCAGAATCGTATGGCCCTGGGCTTGTAATTCTTGGAATAACTCAATCATCGATCGCTCCGTCGTCACATCCACTCCCGCGAACGGCTCATCCAGTAGCAAGATCGTCGCCCGCTGCGCCAACGCCCGCGCTAGAAATACCCGTTTCTTCTGACCACCCGACAATTCGCCAATCTGCCGATCGCGCAATTCCCACAGTCCGACCCGCTCCAGACTTTGCCGCACAATCTGGCGATCGCGCTTCCCCGGAATCCGCAACAGGTTCATGTAGCCATAGCGGCCCATCATCACCACATCGCCCACACTCACCGGGAATTGCCAATCGACATCTTCCGCCTGGGGCATATAAGCCACCAGTTGCTTTTTCCGCGCATGGGACAACGGCATCGAAGCGATCGTGATTTGCCCCAGTTGAGCGGGCAAAAATCCCATAATCGCCTTGAATAGCGTTGATTTACCAGCGCCATTCATCCCGACCAGTGCCGTGATCGACCCCGACTGGAGGCTCACTGTCGCTTCCCGCAAGGCTTCCTTGCCGTTGGGATAGGCAACGGTGAGTTGGTCGATGTGAATACTGGTTTGAGAGGGTTGGCGCATCGAGGTGTTCATAGGATTGGAGAACCAATGGGTAGAGAATCAATGATGAGTACGTCAGCAAAATCTCGAAAAAATCTCGAATCCATCAGGCTTTAAGGCGCTGCTTTTAATCCGGCAATAATCGTTTGGATGTTGTGCTCTAGCAGCTTCAGGTAAGTCGGCGCAGGGCCATCGGGCGGCGACAGCGAGTCGACGTAGAGGACTCCGGCAAATTTGCTGCCGCTTTCCTTAGCCACCTGCTGCTGCGCCTTATCGCTGATCGTGCTTTCACAGAACACCGCTGGAATCTTTTGCTGACGAATGGTTTGGATCACCCGTTCGATTTGCTGCGGTGTCCCCTGGCGTTCGGCGTTCACAGGCCAGAGATAGGCTTCCTTCAGGCCATAATCTTTGGCTAGATAGCTAAATGCTCCTTCGCAGGTCACGAGGTAGCGCCGATCGGTGGGCAACTGCGCGATCGCTGATCGTAGCTGAGTATCGAGGGCGGCAATCTTGGCGTTGTAAGCCGTAGCGTTCGCTTGATAAACCGTCGTATTCGGTGGGTCGAGTTCGCTCAAAGCCTGCTGAATCCGCTGTACGTATCGCTGGGCATTGGCCGGAGACATCCAGGCATGGGGGTTGGGTTGATTGGCACCGTCCCCGATCGCGATCGGGATAATCCCTTCGGTCAGCGTTACCCGCTTCACTGCTGGCAAACTGCTGTAGTACCGATCGGCCCACTTTTCTAAATTCAAGCCATTATCCAAAATCAACTTGGCCTGCTTACCGCGCACCAAATCGCTGGGAGTCGGCTCATAGCCATGCACCTCCGTTCCCGGCTTCAGCAGCGATTGCACCGTCAGCTTATCCCCAGCCACGTTCTGGGTCATGTCCGCCACGATCGAAAATGTGGTTAACACGGTAGCGGGCGCCGTTGACCCAGCGTTAGGCTGCGGTAAGTTGGTGCCGCACCCCGAAAGGCATCCGACAAGCCCCATGGCCATGCTGATACTGATTAGGCTGATCTGCCGCTGCATCGATCGCTCTGATTACCCTTTTCATATTTCTTTCATTTTAGCGCATCTCCATCAAAAAATGGGGGTGCCTCCACAGGGCAATTCCAATCTCGAAAAATCAAATTTTGTAAACTGAACCACAGTTTTCTTAAGAAAGTGATGCATTCTCGGGAGGATTTTGTATCTTGAGTAACATTTCTTGTTTCGCAACTTAGCTAAGGTTTTAGTCGACTTGGTACAGGCCGCTGTTGCATCGACACCGCACCATCGCTTTCCCAGTTCACCGACTTCAATCACTTCACCCCACTCGACCGCCTCATTTCAGAACGCTATGGAAACCATCGTTTTAATCAAGTTTTTTGCCGTTGCTGGCCTGGGCTACGTGCTGTTGCTTGGTACCTTTGCCGGAGCCATTCCCCACTCGATCGCCGCCGCTGGACTGATCGTGACTTGGATGCTCAGTCGCCTCGGTGAAACGGTTTAGGATACTTGGCTTCGAGAAGCGGTTTACATATGGCAGGTCAGTGCGCCAGATTGCTTCGTGAACTCAAGATTTTCCCGATAGTCCACAGGGCAATCGATCACCGCTGGCACATCCTGCGCTAAGGCTTCCTGCAAAATCGGCATCAGCGCTGCCGCTGAATCCACGCGGTAGCCCTTTAAGCCAAAACTTTCCGCCAGTTTGACGAAATCCGGATTGTCAAATTTGATAAAACTCGCTTCCTTGAACTGGTTCATCTGCTTCCACTCGATCAGGCCGTAGCCGCCATCATTAAAGATCAGCGTCACAAACGGCGTACCGATCCGCTTGGCCGTCTCCAGTTCCTGGCAATTCATCAAAAATCCACCATCCCCGGTCACAGCGACCACCCGCCGATCGGGATAGACTAGCTTCGCTGCGATCGCCCCCGGAATCGCAATTCCCATTGCCGCAAAGCCATTGGAAATAATGCAGGTATTCGGCAGTTCACAGTGATAGTGCCGCGCCATCCACATCTTATGCGCCCCGACATCGGCGATCGCGATGTCCTCGGGATTCAGCACTTGGCGTAGATCGTAGATGATCTTCTGGGGTTTGAGCGGAAAGCCATTGTCCTTCGCATATTTGGTATAGTCCGCCCGGATTTCGTCCCGTAGCGAAAGTGCGTAGGGTTCGGGCCGCTGACCATTCGGTTCAATCGCTTGCAGGATCGCGGCCAATCCGGCAGAGATATCGCCCACCACTTCAGTCAGCGGGCTGTAACTGCGATCGACTTCCGCCGGTAGCAAATGCACATGGACAATCGGAATCTTCGCATCGGGATTCCACTTCTTCGGCGAAAATTCCACCAAATCGTAGCCCACAGCGATAATCAAATCCGCCCGATCGAACCCACAGCTAATAAAGTCCCGCTGCTGCAACCCCATCGTCCACAGACTGAGATTGTGCATGTAGGGAATCACGCCTTTGCCCATAAACGTATTCACTACGGGAATATGCAGCTGGGTGGCAAATTCCGTCAGCATTTCACTGGCATGACCGCGAATTGCCCCATTGCCGACCAGGATCATGGGGTTCTGCGCCGCCGCGATCGCCTGGGCCGCCAGCTTTACGCTGTGGGGTGAAGCAACAGTGACTTCATGCTCGGCGATCGGCAGCGGTTCACCGCTCACAGGCAAGGCGGCAATATCTTCCGGGAGATCGATATGTACAGCACCCGGATCATCGCTTTGAGCGATCTTGAAAGCACGACGGACTAACTCCGGCGTAATCTGCGGTTTGACGATCTGCTGACTCCAGCGCGTCACCGGGTCAAACATATTCACCAAATCCAAATATTGGTGCGATTCGATGTGCATGCGATCGGTACTCACCTGCCCCGTAATCGCAATCAGCGGTGCCCGATCGAGGTTTGCATCCGCCACCCCCGTCATCAGATTGGTGGCGCCGGGGCCGAGGGTTGATAAACAAACCCCTGCTTTTCCCGTCAGTCGGCCATACACATCGGCCATAAACGCCGCCCCTTGTTCGTGACGGGTCGTAATGAATTGGATTTTCGATCCTTTCAGGGCTTCGAGGATGTGGAGATTTTCTTCCCCTGGCAAGCCGAAAATGTACTGTACGCCTTCATTCTCGAGGCAGCGAATGAGCAATTCAGCGGTATTCATAGCCGTACTTCACCTAACGTTACTTCACCCAAACCAGCGTCACGTTACTTCACCCAAACCAGCGTCGCTTTCCCGAAACCAGCGTCACTTGACCCAAACCGTTTTGACATTGACAAATTCATGGATGCCAACCTGGCCCAGCTCTCGGCCAAAGCCCGATCGCTTAATTCCCCCAAACGGCAGACGCGGATCAGACTTCACCATGCCATTGATGAACACCGCCCCCGCCTCCAGTTCCGCCAGACAGCGTTCCTGCTCCGCCGGGTCATTGGTCCAGGCACTCGCGCCTAAGCCGAAGGATGTCTGATTGGCGATCGCGATCGCCCCATCCAAGTCCGCCACCCGAAATACCAGCGCCACTGGCCCAAAAAATTCCTCCTGGGCGATCGCGGCATCCGGCGGGACATCCGTGATAATCGTCGGCGCATAGAAATTTCCGGGCCGATCGCGCAAGGGTTTACCGCCCGTTTTCAGCCTTCCGCCTGCGGCGATCGCTGCCTGTACTTGTCGGTCGAGATCCATCACGATCGTCGCTGTGGCCAGTGGCCCAATCTGTGTCTCCGGCTGCATCGGATCGCCGATCACTAATGCCTCAAACGCCGTCGTCAACTGTTCGATAAACGCATCTGCAATTGAATCAGCCACAATGAACCGCTTGGCGGCAATGCAGGTTTGACCATTATTTTGCGTCCGGGCGGTCACCGCTGTCTGAACGGCCAAATCCAAATCCGCACTCGGCATCACCACAAACGGATCGCTCCCCCCGAGTTCCAGCACCACTTTCTTCAGCGTCTCCCCTGCGTGCATCGCCAAGCTCGACCCCGCTCCCTCACTCCCGGTCAACGTCGCCGCCGCAATCCGCCGATCGCGCACCACCGTCGCCACCTGCCTCGCCTCAATCAGCAACGTCTGAAACACCCCCGCCGGAAATCCCGCTTCCGCGATCACTTCCGCAATCTTCAGTGCCGTCTGCGGCACATTCGACGCATGTTTCAGCAGCGCCACATTCCCTGCCATTAGCGCCGGAGCCGCAAACCGCATCACTTGCCAAAACGGAAAATTCCAGGGCATCACCGCCAGCACGACCCCCAACGGCTGATAGCGCACGCCGCTATAGCGCGCATCCGAAGCGATCGTCTGATCCGCCAAAAAGTCCGCCCCATGCTCCGCATAGAACCGACAAGCCAGCGCACATTTGTCGATTTCCCCGAGCGCCGCTCCGATCGGCTTGCCCATTTCCAAAGTCATCAATTCGGCATATTCCTGGCGATGTACCTCCAGGCGATCGGCCAGCCTGCATAGCCATTCAGCGCGTTGGGCCAAGGGGGTTTGCCGATAAGCCAAAAACGTCGTTGCCGCCCTCGCGATCGCGGATTCGAGCGCCGCCGAATCTAAAGGTTCAAACTGTTTCACCAACTCGCCCGTGGTGGGATTCACCGTTGTAATTCCCATGGCGTCTTCCTCAGTAGCGCGAAATTTGAGTAGCGCGGAATTTGATCAGCCGGGATCGGAAGCGCTTGATCCCCAATCCGATAATTTCACCTTAGCGCTGGAAAAAGGGAATGTCCGAAAATGCTCACGACTTTTAATAATCCCCCACCCCAATCACCGCGTCTCAATAATTCCATTCACCAGCAACAAAATCCAAGCCAATACCCACAACCCCATCACCAAAAAACCCGGCACGATCGTCAACAGCCCCATACCCCGCAAAATCCACAACGCCAAAGCCACTGCCACCACAGTCCAAAACACAACCAACCGACGATAGGTATTACGACGCATAGCCACAACCGAATAAAAAACTGAACAAAATCATCCTTCCAACCCAAAATCATCCTTCCAACCCAAAGGCAAAAACCCGAGAACGCACCTCAAGCGCAATCGGCAATCGTGAAATTG
>JBJORF010000135.1:0-12313 GCA_046049545.1 Cyanobacteriota bacterium
AGATCAAATTGTCGAAATTGAAAAAATGTTTGAGGAAGAATATGATCCTGCTGATTTAGTCGAGCTGTAACAGAACCGATTGCACCATCTAATTTTCCATCCGATTTCTTCTCTCCCTTAGCTGCCATAGTACCATTTTCATAGGGAGCATTCAAGGTAAAAGACTCATGTGAAATATCAAATGGCGTAATCGAATAAGCTGTATCTACGACCACTTTAGATTTCTCTGAGCCAGAATCTCCAATTGCAAATCCATAAATAATGCAGTCAGGATTATTCATCGCAAAGCTGACGTTGTATTCACATTCTTCAGCCGTCATCAAGCCATGGGCGCGCATCAGTTCACGACCAACTAGGCGTTCTGGCGTGGATTGTTTACGTTTGAACATTGATAAACGACTAATGGGAGTCTTATCGTCAATGCCAGCACTGACCCGTGCTTTATTCAATTCACCATCCGTTTGGAACAGCGGATAAGATTCAGTAATCCGAATCGTCAGAAAGTGAACATACTTGCCCATTGGCTTGTAGGGAATCGCCTTGTGGAATAGCTTAGCGGAGTCGATCGATTTAAGAAATGTCATGTTGAAGTATCTCCTAGTTGAATGAAGTTATGCGGTGAGGTCTGAATCGAAAATTCTTTTTATGTGGCCTCCTGTTCCGCTTTTGCCTCAGCTTCGGCTTCAGCTTTCTTTTCTTTATCCTGCTGATTTTCCTTATCATCCTCTAGGCGATAGAGAAACTCACAGGTGTTTTTTAACAAGTTAAGTTGTTTTCCATCTAGCCTAGCGCGATCGCCCGCAAAGGATTTTTCAAACACCTCGACTACAAAATACCGGGCAAACTCTAGAACAACTTGCCGTTCCTCCTCACGATTTTTCAGAACCCAGCGACCTTCAGCCGTAGAAGAATGGACGCGATCCATTAATTTGAAAACCTCAGCGGCAACCGCCATCACCAGAGTTTCGCCTTGAAAGGCATTTAAATCAGCCTTGAGTAGGGTGCCAGCCGCTGAATCAAGCGGTTTGAGCACAGCATTTGCCTTGGGATTAAACCGCTTATTGGCTCGGTAGAACCTACGATATAGTTCAGTCAAATTTTTCGGGTGGTTCATCGGGGATTTGTCGGGATCGATCACAGTAAATTGCTCCAATGTTTGGTCAAACTGAATGTAGGGATCAAAGCAAGGGTAGAAGTGGTGGGCATAGAGCTTGCGCTTTTGCGGACTACCGATTTCATCTTTCTGGCTACGTGCCCATTTTGCCAGATAGGCGAAAATGTAAAGTGGGCTAGTATCAAGATCTTTAGCTAGTTCAGTCAATTTGCCCCAGTTGGCATCGTAGCCAGTTTTTCCTTGCTTAGCATTCACATCAAGGTGAATCGCATAGGCCGCTGTTAGGGTGTTGAGCGGTGAAGATCGGGCGCTACCTCCTGAGTCCTCCCAACCCTCCAAGATATGGTCGAGTCGGAAGCGGTCTTTGCCCAGCAATATCCGAATAGCTTGGGGCGCACTATCGAGAAACACGCTCTCCTCAAACTCCGCTCCATCGTTAAAGGGAGGAATTGGAGATTCAGACACCACCGTTTTTACATCCAGGATCATCGGAAAGGCTAAGGCTAGCCATGCAGGCATGATCCAAGAAGCAGTATCTGTAATTTTTTTGTCTGAATCTTTTCCTGGTGGCCTTTCTGGCGGTATTGCCATGAAGTAGAACGTGAGTGGCTGATCATCGGGATAAGTGAGTTTGAACGTTCGATCGCGCCTGAATTCTGGATCTTTCTCATCTAATGCAGTCTTACGCTCAAGGTCATCATCGATCAAAAAAGCATCAACCGATTGATAGTTGTCACGGGTTAGATCCACATCCAAATCTCGACTGATAAAGTGGTTGCGGATGCTGGTATCAAAGCGGGTTTGGACAATGCCGCTATAAGCCCGCTGCAAGAACTTGTTAGTTTCTGGCGTGAAGTAATAGGTTGGATAGAAGTAGAGATAGCGATATTTACCATCCTCAAACCGCTTACCGACTGCTTGGGTCTGATTCATCAAGATTTGTCGGAGCATCATTTCAATGCCCGAAATACTGGAAATATTGCGCTTAGCGTTGGAACCGCCGAGCATCTGCTTATTTGTGTAAACCTGAGGGGTGAATAACACCGCTGATTCCATCTGTTCTGTCACAGTGTAAGCAGAATGGGAAATCGAGCATATCAGCTGTTTCCCACGCCCAGACTTCTTGGCATTATTGTAGTTGGCCAATTCCTTGAGGAAGATGTCTGCCGGAGCATCATCATCTACAGATCGGGTTTCTCCGGGAAGCATGATGACCCGATCGCACCATTCTTTCACATCATCCCACCACCTATCCGGTACTGGATATTGATCGATCACTGGCTGAATTAATTTTGCAATATGCGCAATGACCAAGCCACAACTCTCTCGCACATCCTCAATTCCAGGATTGTGCTCTAGATACTTAGCAGCAAGAAAATACCACTCATAGGGAACTCCACCCGTATTGCCTTTGAGCTTCAGATCTTTCAGCGATTCATTAATTCTCTGAATTTCTCGAATCTGTGGTAGGTAGCTTGTCAGACCCAAAAATTCAGCAACCTTATTAATTAGCTCATCCTTTCTAATTAGCTCTAAACTCGGTGATACAGCCAGTTTCTTATTTTGCTTGCGCAGGGCTTCAATCCGATCGAGCCGATCGCCCCAAATTTTCCGACTGATCACGTCGCCAAATTCTGCGATTTGGTCAATTCGCAGGTCATCGCTGAACTTAAAGTCGTAGTCAGGAGGCAATACACCCTGCTGCTGGAATCTGACTAGATTTTCACTTCGACTCGTTGCGACGGAACTTTTCCCCGTTCGCAGAATTCGCAGGGTGGCATCGAGTGCGACCCGCATCAGCTCAACATCATCGAAGAACAGATTATAGTAGTCGGCATACTTCATCCCCTTACCATCGCGTCCAAACCCAGTTTGGCGCTGGCGCAGTTGACCTTGGCAGAGCTTCTTAATACTGGCGACGACTCGATCGGGTAGTCCAGTCCGATCGACCAGTGGCGCATCTCGACGGGCAAGATAAATCACCCCTGTCGGTAGATACAGCAGCGGTTCATAGTAAGCCACATCATCTGTATTCAAGGCTGTGTGAGCATCAACAAGCGCGTTATTCACAACGTTAGTGAGTACGCCACGATTTTCGGCAATACTGTGATAGGTCAGCTTTAGTTGGCGATTACTAGATTTACCTACAACTTCGTCAAGGTTTTGCCTCTCGGCATCATATGGATGCTTAACAACTGATGCAAATAGATCTGCCAGCCATGTTAAATCTGCTAAACATCCTAGTTTCCGATCGTTCAAGATTGGCTGTAGGCCGTATACTGAAAAATTCCAATTAGTCCCCCAACGTCGCTGCGCGTTATAGGCAAGTACAAGCAAATCATCAATATATTCTTGGCAGGTTGCTAGATTGTCGGAGTCAACGAAGAAATCTATCCCTAAATCGACAACCATCGCTTTAATAATTATTCGATGATCATCAACTGATAAATCCCTTAACTTCATATCAGGATCATCTTGAAGTTTCTGATATTTAAGTGGCAGACTACTAAAGTGTGAATACTGAAACTTTTCAAAATCATGCAACACAAAGCCAGAGATCATTAACCGTCGCTCACGATCACCAACTTGTCGTTTGACAGTTGTATCCATCTTTTCCAATCGACGTGCAATCAGATTGGCCGGGAATAAGCCATTCAGTAGGTGAGTATTCAGCGATTGGTCAGCCGCATTATCCCGCCGCCGCTGGACTCTGGCTTTCCCCTCAGCTTCATTCTTCTTGTTGAGTTCGTCATTCTTTCTGTCAAGTTCTTCGGAGAACTTTCCACCTTTAGCAGTTACCCCGATCGCCATCCGCAGCAAATTCGGCAGCACATATTCAGCAAAATCCTGCATTACAGCATCATCAGGGTTTTGAGCTTGAATGGCTTCTCGCAGTAGTTTGAGGGTCAGTAGTTCTGGCGGTGTATCGAGGGTACGATCGGCCTCAGCTTCTAAGCCAAAATCGTCCTCTAGGAAATCTAAATTGTCATTACTCATTACTCACTTCCAGTGAATCTAAATAGATTTGAATTGCTTCAACATAATCTGGGTACTGCGCTAGTGCTTCCTGAAGATTCTGGAAGACAATTTCAGGCAGAATTTCATCATATTGATGGGCTAAAACATTCCGAAATCCACCGGAACGCGCAAGTTTTTGTCCAAGGTTCATTGGAATAAATCCAGCTTTGCCCGCTTCAATGAAAGTGTCAGAGTTTCGCTCAACGCTAACCCCTGCAACTTGCTTTAGTAGTGCACGATTGATGTCTAAAGCCGCCTGAATCACCAACTCTAACAACCGCTCAACTACAAGCTGAGTATAGTTCTCATTCGCCAAGTACTGATCGAGAGTACAATCCTGAAATCCTCTCAATTCATCGATTCGCTCAAGCATTCGTTCAATTTTATAAGCGAGAGTGTTAGGATCAAATTCGCTCATGCCCGCCACCGTTCCAGCGCATCATGAACTTTTGCTCGAACGTTCTGACGATACATCTTGAGTTCAGCTTGAGATTTCAAAGCGGTTTGACGAAAGGATTCAAAACAGCCTTCTGTATTTTCATAGAGAACCACCCCATCTCTGGCAATACAGTGGGCAGTGATCGCTGGAGCATTTTTGAGATCAACCCAGTCGAATTCATCATCACCCAAATCGAGCAGGCTTTGCAGAATTGTCAACGATCGATAACGATCCCAACCACCACGGAGTTCATACTGCTGGCGAAGATCTTCATCAAACAGCATGGCAAAGTCCCAATCGCTGGATGCTTGGTTATCGCCCCTAGCGCGGGAGCCGAAGAGCACCAACAGTTTCAAGTAAGGCACTTGCTCCAGGAGTTCTGGGATTTTGGCTTTTACATCATCGATCGATTCATGTCGCATTGGCGGCTCCTCCTAATTCGGGAAGATTAAGTAATGGTTACGACGTTTTAGGTTCAGTGCAGACATTAATTAAATTTATGAAATGGGTGCTGACAGATTTGTGATCTTTCAGCACCCACCAGTCTCAGACCGCTAGAAAAAGATGCCAAAAAGCAGACTCATTACTAACTTTAGTGAATGCCCCAAGCTCAGACTTAAGCTGATCCTGTATGTCTTCACCTTAGTTGTCAGACTGCATGACTCCTGCTGTACAAGTTCCAGCCTCATACCATCCACAGGCTTCTGTGGGATAATATCAAAAACCAGATCCAAGTCCGGATCCAAACTTTGATTTGAAGCTGAAGGACGATCTTGCTCGTGATGAACCATTTTCAAACTCCTAAAATATAGGGTGTGCAAATGGCATACATAGACCTCGAAGCCACCACCGCGTGATCAGAGTAGTAAAAACTTACTGGATCGCGAGGTTCCGTAGCTATGCTCGTAGGCTGATGCCACGTATAAGATAGCACAAGATTTCCAAGTGTGTTAAGCATAGCTACGGAAGACCATATTAGTTCTATCCTGTATCATCAAGGTAAGAGGGCAGAGGAAAGAGGAATCTTTTCTTGTTCGACTCCCTTTCAGGGATTGAAACTTCCGATGCTAAGCTTGGAGGCTTACGCCCTTTTGATGTGCTACAGCACGATGAAACCCTTTCAGGGCTTGAAGCTACGCAATCCATATCTCACCTCCTTTACCCCGAAGCTGGTACGCCAACGTATCCAGTAGCAGCGCACTTTGCCCAAATGCCACCGAGTAAGACGGCACGGCATCCTGGAAGCTGTACCGATCGCTAATCGGGTAGAGCTGGAAATGCATTGGCAGCCTGAGCCGCTGCCGCACCTCTGCCGCTGGACGGGGCAAGACATAACTGACCAAAGCCTGATTCCGCAACTTCTTATTAATCTCCGCCGCCCAACGGTTCTCCGGCTGCCAAACCTCCAGCCCCTTCAGCACCTGCACCCGATAGGCATTGGCCACAGCCTCCAACGTCCCCGGAAAATGCATCTTCCAGTTCAATCGCTCCTCGCGGTATGCCTTCAGTTTGATAAACGCCAGACAATGCCTATATCGGCCCTTAGGAATCGGTTGCCCAGTCCGTTTCGCTGTTGCTTCCAAGGCCCGCATGAAGGCTGCCTCAGTCCAAAGCTCAATTTCCAAGTTGCCCAAAACCCCCGGTAGGTCATAGGTTTTAAACCGCTCCGCCTCATCGGCCTCCGTCTCATCGTAAATGCCGCATTGCAGCGGACTACTTCCCCGAAAACTACAGGCATCCTCCGCGATCGGGTTCCCGGTCTTCTGACCCGACATCGCCTGCCACTCATCAGCCCACCCCCTGACATGTCCCGCAACTTTCCGAATACTCGTCTCAAACACCGTCTCGCAAGCTGCTTGAAACTGCTCCCGACTGCCTGCATATTGCTGCTGAACCGTTTTATGGTTCAAATCACGGCAGAGCTTAAACGATTGCACTGCCCCCCACCGTTTGTAATAGCCCCGAAAATCATTAATCTGGCGATACTTGTCATTAATCGCATTATTCAGCGTGGGCCGATCGTAGATTCCCTCAGCCGCAAACGCTGGGTCGTCCCCTAGGAATAGCCGCTCCGCTAGAAAATTAGGCACCAACGCATAAGCCGTAAATCCGTCAAAGGTTCCACCCTCAGAATTTCGATCGTGTCGTCCCAACCGCCCCAGTCGCTGAATGAAATTTCCCGCATCCGCCGATTCAAAAATCAGAAAGTTAATCTTGAAATCAACCCCAACGTCAATCGTGCTTGTCCCCAGGACTAAATCTGCCGCTAACGATTGCTCTCGTACAGTCTTGCCGGACAAACCCGTATTCTCGCCAACGCTCAAACCATGGGGCTGAAATAATGCTTGGAAGAATGGTACAAGCCGCTTAACCGCCGCGATCGAATTCAAAATAATCGCCCCTTTGCTACCAGGATGATCTTGAAAATGCTGCACTATCATCGCCGCATTATCTTTCAACCATGTCTCCGAAGCCTTTGCCATTGGCTCTAGAGGAACAAAATCCAACGAAATTGCCCGCGCCACCTGCCGCCAACCCGCACCGCTCAACCTCTCCTGAACATCTGCCGTGGCTGGAAATTGATACTTATTTTCCTGAATTGGATTCACGATCCGACAGCAAAATCCTGCTTTCTCTAAACGTTGAATCAACTGATCATCCGGTGTTGCGGACAGAAATAAGAACTTTTTGCGGCGATTCGTCGATCGAATCAGCAGCATCGTATTGATTACGCTTGCTACCTGCGGTGCAGCAAACACATGGAATTCATCGAAAATGAATAAATCAAAATCCTTATCAACTCGCCCATACAGCTTATCGGGTGAATCATTGGGAGTGATGTAGGTGCGACGATGCAAATAGTGAAAAATATCAGGATTCGTCAGTAAGACTTCCGACTGGCTCGTCCTTGTCGCGATCGCGGCAAACTTACTAATCGACTCATTTTCAGCATAGATCTCTAATTCCGCACCACTCAGCCGCGTCACCCGTGGATCGTTCGCAGGTTGAAAAATCTCAATATAGTGCTTTGTTTGTGATTCCTGATCACGCGCCAACTCATTGGTTGGATAAAGCGCGATCGCACACATATTCCCCTGTAGCACCTCTAACTGAGCGGCTAAACTTTTACCGTCGCCAGTCATCGCAATGTTAACGACAACATCAATTGTTGGATCGCGCAATGCTTTTAGTGTTTCCAACTGGTGCCAAACCAGCGACCAACCCTGGGGCAAATGAATATCTTGAGGAACCTCATCCGCAGGGCTGGAATAAACCGGCTTGAGTGTAATTCTGTAGTCAGACATCGTGTTTACCCAAATATCCTTAACCCCAGTCTATGAGACGGTGGAAGCAGGCTCTTCCAAAACCATCCGATAATCAAATCGCGTTCCCTCTCGCCGCACATCAAACTTGTAGCCTTGTTTCTGCGCCACATGCTTCGTCGCCGAAAACCGATGACCCACCCGACTCGCCAGGTCTTCCGTCGAATACCATTGGCCGTGCCGCATCACTGTAACCAATCGCTCCAACTTGGTCATAAATCCCTCCAGAAAATATAATAATCAGGACAATTCACCGAATACGGCATCAAAAAGGGAAGAAAAGAGATTCACCTGGTTAACCAAGGCAGGACATAAATTTGTGTCCGTGAACCGTTGCTAAGATTCATAATGACAAGCAGAATAGAAAAAAGCAAGATAAATCCGGACAAAGTGTCCGTACAGTTATGACGCGCAAAGGTCAATCCATCACCCTTTCCCTTCAGGAGCACGACAAAGCCGTCCTCCAACAAATCGCCCTAGAACTCGGCAGCACCTGGGGCGGTGACAATAAACCCAACATCTCCAACCTGATCAAAGCGATCGCCCAGCGCAAATTCCTCGTCACCCCCAACCACGACTGGCCCGCTCCCCGTATCCAAACGCTCATTACCGCCCAACAGCTACTAATTGATACTGGCAAAATCGCCGATGCCCAAATCCTCACCGAACTGCTCCTCTCCCGCCACGAACTTACCATCCCCCAACGCACCGAACTCCAACACCCTCGACCAGTACATCCGCAGTCAGACCCCATTCCGGCTAGCCTATTATGATGCTGCCGATCGGCCCTTTAGCTTCAGCATCCATCACGCCCAAATCAGCCTGATCGAAAAACGCCAATATCTTCAGTGCTGGTGCGAGGAAACAGAAGGCAGTCAAGACATCCCCGAACTCGTTCACAACCGGACATTGCGCCTCGATCGTATCCCTGAGGCTGCCGTCACGCCGGTAAAAGCCAAATGGAAAAGCGATCTTGATCGGATTGATGTCGAGTTCCACCTGTTCTCCGGTCTAATCTACGCCTATCGCGGTGCTGATAAGCAGGATCAGGTTAACGAGCTAATTAATACGTCAGTCACAGTACGGCGAATTATCCGACCGATCGCTAGCACTTTCTGGTTCTTTCGCGAAATCCTACCCTATGGTGAAGACTGCGAAATCATCGGCCCAGAAAGCATTCGACAGATGTTCCAGCAAAAAGTTCAGCTTCTCGCCGATCGCTATACTCTCTCAAGCGGCACTTCTACTTCTTGAACACACCATGCAGCAATAGCCCAAGGCTGCTATAGATCCGTAGAAACTCTGGCATCGTCTTCGCCGTGACCAAACAACGAGAGGCTTTGACCAGAACGCAAGCGACAGTTGTTGCCTGAATCACTGCATGATCTGTGCGGCGGTGAAATTGAGGTCAGGGAATGTCAGCGAAACAACCCGGTCATCCCCTCGAAACATCTGGGTTTCGTATTCGCCATCGACTAAGGTGGCGATCGTCAGGGTCGGCTGCTTCGGTTTGCCGATATGACGAATGCCGCCGAGTCCGGCATAGTCGATAATCCAGTATTCGGGGATGCCAAGAGCCTCGTAGGCTACCATTTTAACCTCATAGTCATCCTGCCAGTTGCTGGAGACAACTTCAATGATAAGTTTGATGGCAGCAGCTTGTTCCAGAGTCGAAGCGCTTTCCCAGCGTTGTTCGGTGGCGAGAGCAGCACTGTCGAGAACGATAATATCTGGCTGGTAGACAGTATCGTCGGCAATTTTAGTAACACATTCGATCGGGATTAGGTAGGGTAGCCCAGCGGCGTCGATGGCATAGTTCAGCTTCTTTGCTGCGCCACCACCAATCAAGGAATGTTTGCCTCTGGGTTTTGGCATCTCAATGATGACGCCACGTCTCAATTCATAGCAAAACTCGGAATTTTCAGGGTACCAAACAATGAACTCGTCAAAGGTGACGGGCTTGGGTAGGATTTCGAGGGCAAGCGGATGCTCCCGATCGGTCGCAACTGTCATGGCCGTTTGCTCCTGGAGAGTGACGGTGGCGCTATCTGCATATTAGCAAACACCTACGGGGCGACGCTTGCCTGATCGCAGTCAACCACCCCGATCAGGCAACCAGTCTTATTTTTTCTTGCCTTTCTGTGAGGCAGCAGCCTTCGACGCGACGATTTCCTTAAACCCTTTGCCAGCGGCGAAGGCTGGGACAGTAGTGGCAGGAATTTGGATGCTGGCTCCGGTGGAAGGGTTACGGCCTTCGCGGGCTTGGCGATCGCGTGGCTCAAAGGTACCAAAGCCCACTAGCGTAACTTTTTCGCCTGCGGTGACGGCTTCCATAATCACATCGATCGTGGCACTGAGCACCGCATCGGCTTCTTTTTTGGTGACATCGGCTTGGGCCGCGATCGCGTCAATTAATTCCGCTTTGTTCATAGCGCTTTCCTTTGTGGGAGGTTATCGGGAAGAATTATAGTACAAATATCCAGCTAAAAGTTGGGAATAATCTATTCAGTAGGTAATTGAACCACGATCGACAACAGTTCCACCCACCACCAACTTCGTACTGTTGCCGGAGATCCTCGTCAAACAGCATGGCAAAGTCCCAATCGCTGGAGGGCTGATTATCGCCCCGTGCGCGTGACCCAAAAAGCACCAAAAGTCTCAAGTAAGGCACTTGCTCCAAGAGTTCTGGGATTTTAGCTTTTACGTCATCGATCGATTGCAATTCCATACTCACCTCATCATCGCCAGGTACCGCTATTTCACCCTTATCTCACCTCCTTTGCCCCGAAGCTGGTACGCCAACGTATCCAGTACAGTGCACTTTGCCCAAATGCCACCGAGTAAGACCGCACCGCATCCTGGAAACTGTACCAAATAAATCAAGATTGCCTTCGCCTCGCTTTTTGGGTCGATTTCGCTTTGGTAGTCTTTTCCAGTGGCTCTAGAGCCTTGAAGAAAAATCGGGCAAAGGTACCTTGCGTTGTTTCATGATTCGTAACGCCTTCTTCCCCTTAGCTATCGTGTGAATCGGCTCCTCCAGTGTTTCCGTACATTCTAATTCCATACATCTGCACATCCCGCACCGAACAGAAACGCTACACTAGGGAAGTCATTTCGACCGCTGTCTCCCATGCCCCGATGGTTTAATACCGCTGGCCCTTGCCAGGAAGATATTCACTATATCCTGCCGCCGATCCGTCGCCTACCCACGCTAACGCGGCTCATTGCCCAGCGCAGTTACTTCGTTATCCATGCTCCGCGCCAAGTCGGCAAAACCACCGCAATGATGGCTTTAGCCCAACAACTCACTGCGAGCGGGCAATACACTGCTGCACTCGTTTCCGTAGAAGCAGGGGCAGCCTTTGGCCAAGACGTGCCTGCGGCTGAAGCTGCTATCCTCAATTCCTGGCAAACGGCTCTTCAGTTCTGGCTTCCTTCCGAACTTCAGCCCCCCGACTGGACAGACTTACCCGTTGGTAGCCGGATCTCTCAAGCCTTGAGCGCCTGGGCCGTCACTTCACCCCGTCCGATCGTCCTCTTCATTGATGAAATCGATGCCCTCCGCGATGAGGCCCTGATCTCCCTACTGCGACAACTGCGCGAAAGCTATCCCCGTCGCCCCAGAGGCTTTCCCCAATCAATCGGCCTCATCGGTCTCCGGGATGTCCGGGATTACAAAGTCGCAGCCGGTGGCAGTGACCGACTCCACAGCGCCAGTCCCTTCAATATCAAAGTCGAATCCCTTACCCTGCCTGACTTTACCAAAGCTGAAGTTGCTGAACTTTACAATCAACACACCCAAGAGACCCAACAGATTTTCACAGAGGCCGCGATCGAGTTGGCCTTTGAGTTGACGCAGGGCCAACCCTGGCTTGTCAATGCGATCGCGCGTCAGATCACTGAAGTCATCGCCCCCGAACCCAGCACACCAATTACGCCAGAGTTAGTCGAAACCGCCAAAGAAATCCTAATTCGCCGCCAAGATACGCATCTCGACAGCCTCGCTGAACGCCTGCGAGAAGACCGGGTTAGAGCGATTATTGAACCGATTATTGCTGGCCAAGAATTACCCCAAACATCGAATGAAGATCGGCAATATTTAGTCGATCTGGGTTTGCTCAAACGCGACCCTGCTGGAGGATTAGTGATTGCTAATCCGATCTACCGCGAAGTCCTGCCCCGCGTACTCGCCCAAGGTTCCCAAGATAGTCTGCCCCTGATTAGCCCCACTTGGCTAACGAGTACAGGAGAAATCGACACCGACGCATTGTTGACTGCATTTCTCGACTTCTGGCGACAGCATGGTGAACCACTGCTGAAGAGTGCGGCTTACCACGAAATTGCGCCCCATCTTGTGCTGATGGCATTTTTGCACCGTGTCGTGAATGGCGGTGGCACCCTAGAACGAGAATATGCGAT
>JBJORF010000136.1:0-8462 GCA_046049545.1 Cyanobacteriota bacterium
GAGCGAAGAAGAGGCCCATGCAGCGGCGCTGGCGGTGGCCCATGGGGAGGATATTTCGGATTGGATTGCGGCGATCAGGGAACAGTTAGCGAAAGTTGGTACGGCGATCACGCTTGAGACGTTGTTGAAAATGGTGCAGTTGCCATTGATTGAACTTTGGTTGGGGTTGCTATTGGGTGGGTATGAAATGAGACGTGAGGTTGTGGCGTTTGAGCGGGATGAGGATTTTTATAGCGCGATCGGCATTCTGGTGGTGCCTGACTGATCAGTGCTAGCCCACCTGCCAAAATTAACCAAAATGTTTTGGTTAATTTTGGCAGGTCAAGATCTCCTGCTACGGTATCGATCGACGATATTCTTTTTTTGCCTTGCCATTGATCCAGACTGAACGATACCAGTATGGCCCATGCCGATAGTCGGTCTGGGCGCAACGACAATTGGCTTTGCCACATTTGCGATATTCCTCGCGCCAAATTTCTACTGGCTCTGTCGTGGTCTTACGAATCTCAACTTCTGCTGTAAGTTGTGCGACCAGATATTCCAGGTCAGATAGCGAGAGTTTTTGGGCTTGTTGAAATAGCTGGTGCGCATCAGGACGTTGTGGCATGAGTCGAGCCTTTGAGCCTTCACTGAATCTTGTACCAGAATGGACAAGACTTCTGTACAAGATAAGTCAGCCTCCAAATATATCAGGCTTTTGGCAGTTAGAGGATGGGCTGGTTTCGTTCTATCTTGTACTAGGTAGAGCCAATCCTGGTACAAAGATAGAACGAAACCTTGAAAAATTGATTGCCCCGGCGGTCTGGAGTCCACGATCGCGGAACTGGCGTGATTGGTGATCGTCAGGCTGCGGCTGAGATTACCTTTTGCTTGAATTTCGTTGTCATTCCGCCCAAGCGCAACCGGAAAGTCTTACGTGAGTACGGTAAAGAGCTCTACAAAGCCCGACATTTGATTGAGAACTTCTTTGCCAAATTGAAGTAATATCGGGCCATTGCGACCCGCTACGACAAACTCGCAGAGACCTTTCTCAGCGCCATTTACATGATTGCTGTCGTCATCTGGCTCAATTGATGACACTCCCTAGAGCTTTCGACGGTAATTTACAGTCATGAATCCGGTAAATGGGGTAATCAATGAGAGCGGTTAATCGGTCGAGTATATCCTAGGCGTGAAATCAGTAAATTTACTTACACGAATAGAATCGTATGAGATTTTTTGGAAAGAGCAAAAAATCCCCAGAATTTTTTTAGAAATGGTCCCGACGTTCAAGCGTAGATTACCGTGATCTCCCTGCCTGATTCTGTCTGATGAACCGCTGCTCGTAACCGTACTTCAATACGTGATATGTCTTTACGCCGATCGAAGATCACCAACCAGCCAAAATCTAATCCCAGCCTTGCCAAATACCCATCAATCTGCGCCAATCCCCGTGCCAATTGATCCCGCCCATCATCCCGCTGCACCTTAATCTCAATCCCTAAAATCACCGCACCATAACGTAAACATAAATCCATCCGATCGCGACCGATCGCGTATTCCCGCTCCAATGTCCCACCGCCATTCACCACGCGATGTAAGAACGCCATCAATACCAAATGCGGTGCAATCTCATGGTAAGCCGCACTATTCAGCAATGGCTCCCCATGTTGCAACCAGAACGCCATAAATGCCTCACGCAAAGCATCAACATTCAATTCTCCCGTTCCCGTTAACCAAGTCGGACTAATTTGCGGCAAAGAAGCCATTGGTGTTACGGTCAAAACTCTTGGTAGGACTTCCCGGTATATTGGATTCGCGATCGTCAGTCCACCTTGCTCATCGATTTGGCATAAACCCAAGTCCAGCAAAAATTGAATATTGTCATTTGGGACATCACCGAGCTCTGTCCCCGCCAGCATCGGCTCAATAACTTGCTTGACTCGCTCCTCTCGCAACCGTTCGGCTAGACTATCCAAATGCGTATCTTGCCGTCGAATCAACGTTTCTTTTGCCCGTTGGAAATGCTCGATCGTGATTGTCGTTCTTGGATCAGGTGCAATTACTTCAACGATTTCCTTTGCCAATGCATTGACTAACCAAGGCTGACCCTGAGTTAGCTCAAAAGCAAGCTGTACTGCATCTGACATAAATACTTGTCCGGTTTCTGCTGTATGTTGCGCATAAAGTTCGGCTACTTCTTCAGCATTAAAATTTCTTAGCGTGAATGAACCCACTTTGATATTAAACGGACTCGAAGTCTGCAAGTTATCACTCCCCCCTGACGCAATTTTATAATCCCGCACATCTCGTAGGCCAATCAGCCCGATCGAATGGGGGAAATTCTTGGGCCGATCGGGAAACCCATCCCGCAACTGACGCAAAATCGATAACAGTGCTGCATCACGCAGCGCATCAATCTCATCAATCAAAATCACCAAAGGCGGCGATGATGTCTTCGCCCAATTTCCTAATGCTGATTGAATCTGTTCTCCCGGTTTCGCTTCCGGCCAAGCAAGCGGCTGTAATTCCTCCGGTAATCGGCTCTCGATCGCCCGTCTCCAGGAACCGAGGATCGCCTGTTCTGCTTTACCAACATCATAGGAAAAGGGCTGTCCTACCTCAACCGACACCATCACTGCGGTAAATTTTCCGGAGGCCGTCAACTGTTCTGCCAAGGCCAACATCGCCGTCGATTTTCCCGTCTGACGCGGTGCATGCACCACAAAATAATTCGCCTGCTCAATCAGCCGCCCCAAATCCGGCAACCGCTGCGTTGGCGGTAGCATGTAGTGCATCTCTGGCTTGCAAGGCCCAGTCGTATTAAACCAACGCGCCATGGTCGCACCAAACCCAAACGAACTCCCGAATCATACCAAATCTTCGCCTCTGCCTCTGCCATATTCAAGCTGGTGCCTGATCTTGTACTAGGAAATAAAACTCTGGTACAAGATCAGGCGTAATGAATCAACGCTCTGCTAATCGCTCCAGAAGAACTGCTCCATTCAGCGCCGAATCCATGCTGGCTATGCTCTGTTGAAACATTTCGGCCTGCTGTCGATAACGTTGATCTGCCAAAACTTTTCGCACTGCCTGCTTAATCTGCTGGGGTTGAGGCTGCTGGGTCTTCAAATCAATCCCCGTGCCTGACCAAGCCACCCGCGCACAAACTTCCGGCTTCTCCTCTGTCTTGCCCGCACAGATCAACGGTACGCCATGTGATAGCGCTGTTTGCACCCCATTAAACCCACCATTGGTGATCATCACATCCACTAGCGGCAACAACTGCCCGTGGGGAATAAATGGCTCCACCTGAACATTACTTGGCAAACTCGTCAGCCCCAGCTCCTCAATTTTCCGATCGCCCAGCGTCACCACTAGATGTACAGGCTCATCGGTCAATGCTTTAATCGTCGGCACAATCAAATCCTGCGGGTCGTTGGATAATGTCCCTTGAGTGACATGGACGATCGGTTTATCCTTGGGTAAATCCAGAACCGAGCTAATTTCCCCTCCTGGCGGAAAGCACGGGCCAATGAAGTGAAACTGCGGTGGCAAATTCTGGCGCGGATAGTCAAATCCGGGAATCGTACAAGACAAGTACAGATATGGCGAAATCACATCGAACAGAAAAGGCATATCCCCCTTCAGTCCAATCCTGCTCCTGTTACTGGCGGAAAGTTGGTAAAGGCGGCAGCATCGCCACCACCGCCACCAGCACCGGGAACGCCACTGCAAAAATTGATTGCCCAGCTATCCGAAGCGGAGCGCATCAAGTTTTTACAGATATTGCAGGCTTCCGGCGTTGACCCGGCTGACCCCTATCTCAATATCCTGGCCTCTCATGCTGTGATTGCTGAGAGTATCACCACCGCACCCGATAAGATTGCCACAGTCATCAATGAATTGTCAGGCACGATGCTGGCTCAGGCCGATCGGTACTTAGCCCAGGCGAAAGATGCTGCATTGAAGCAAACTGAGGCTGCTATCGCTCAGTCAGTGGCCCGCTTAATCAAGAGATCAAAAGACCAACAGGCTTTTACCAGTTGGCTGCCGATCGTCTTGCCCTTGTCGATCGCGGTGGTTTCCCTACTGACGATCGGGGTGGGTTCGGGCTATCTGTTTGCCTTGTTCCAACGCGGGCCGATCGCCCCTGGTGAATCGGTGAAGTTAACACAGGCGGAAGTGGCTGCTCTGAAGTATTGGCGATCGGAGGAAGGGCAGCTCGCCGAGAACATTGTGAAGTGGAACGCGGGGCAGATTGTGGCTTGCCAAAAAGCTCAGGTCGAACTGTTCAAGCCTGGGGAAGAAGTTGTTATCTCTGGCTATGGCAAAGTTCAGTCCGGCGCTTGCGTCCTCTGGGTTGTCCCCCCAAGCTCACGCAGATTCTCGAAGTGATTTGTGTCACACAAAAATCAATCTAATCTACTTAGATTGGGATTCAGCACTTGGAAAAATTTCAAACACTGAAAAAATCTTTGTTCCTGTTGGCAGTAGGGGCGATCGTCATTGTGCAGCTTCCGGCCCAAGCCCAGACTACTGCTGCCAACGTCGTTCCGATCGGGGATGGCAACACGATTACGGTACAGGCTGGTGGCCGTCATGAGTTTAATCTGGTTTGAACAATTAAAATAAACAGCAACCTACCGATCAGTGACGCGCTCGGGAGGCAGTGGAATTACTGTTCCCACTCCAATAGACTCGCAATTTGTTGAGCCAATGTCAACGGATCAAATGGCTTAGCAATCATCGCTTTAATTCCCAATTTTCGACAGGTTTGCGAATCAGCTGACTGAAGATCGCCAGTTAGCAATACCACGGGAATTGCTTGCGTCGAGGGATTGGCTTGTAACCGTTGAAAGGTCATCAGCCCATCCATTTCGGGCATTATCAAATCGAGTAAAATTGCATCGGGCTGCTCTGCTTCTGCGATGAGCAGCCCTTCGCGACCAGAACTAGCGGTGATCACGTCCCACCCTGCCATCGTTTCCAAGCACATTTGGGCCGCTTCTTGAATATACTCCTCATTGTCTACCACTAGAATACGCTTCATTGACATCCTCCCAATTTAGTAAACTCATGCTTGGCCAAGTGTTTCAGCGGGTAGTATGAAATTAACCATATTCGAAGCACTTGCTTGCTGCAATTTCTTGGCTTGCTGCAACGCATTATCTGCGGTTCGATACAGGGCTTTCATATCAATTCCATCTTCCGGATATTGTGCTACACCAGCGCTAAATGTCACTTCCAGTGGATCACCCTGATCAGTTGTAAACGCGTTTTGATGCATCTGTGTAAGGACAGAAATTAAGCGTTGCACACCATCTTCTCGCGTTATCCCGTGCATTCCAATCACGAATTCCTCTCCACCCCAACGGCCTACTACATCTTCATTACAAAATGATTGACGGAGTAAATGCCCAAATTGTCGAAGAACGGCATCGCCCGTAGCATGTCCATATTTGGCATTGACGTTGCGCAGATGATCGACATCGAGTACAGCGATCGCCACTGGCGATTGAGTACGGTCGGCTAGGCGGAGAAAGGTTTCCATGTCGTGGGTCGATTTTTGGCGATTTGCGACACCAGTGAGTGGGTCGGTTTCCATCAATTGTCGCAGCAATTTAACGCGGTTAAGCTGGTTGAGAATCCGGGCGATCAACTCCGATTCGACAATTGGCTTGCTCACAAAATCATCCGCACCCATTGCAAACGCCTGACTCACAATTTCGGATTCGGAACGGGCCGTGAAAACTACGATCGGCAAGTGGCTCCAGCGTTGATCGCTGCGCACGACTTGACACAGTTCAACCCCGCTCACATCAGGGAACTCAACGTCTAAGAGCAGCAAATCGGGGGAGGTGGCTTCTAGGGTTGACAAAAAATGCTGTGGATCGCATAGGGTGAATACCTTCAATCCCCAGGGTTCAAGTATAGTCGTTAATGCTTCCAATAGAATCGTATCATCATCGACGATTAAAATTTTGAATTGATTGGGTAATGCTCGTTGTGTGACTTGGGCGAAAGATTCAATGATTTGAGTAATCGGTGTCGATTTCTGTAACAGTAATCGTCCGCCATGCCGTAATATCGCTAGACGCTCGGTCAATATTGTTTGGTTCGTGAGCACAATCGCCGGGATGGGGGGTGCTTGATTCTGAAGGCTCGATAAGACGGTCATACCGGCTTCAGTTGAATCAAAACATTCGAGATCAATTACGGCGATTTTGGGCGAATCATTCTCGCAAATTTTGGCAATGCTCTTCGCTGTCGAGGCGATGGTCATCTGATAGTTCCACTGTGATAGTTCGCTTTCGAGCGTCTGGAGAAAAGCGCGATCGCGCGATATCACTAATAGCAAATCCGCTCCATCCATCGCCGATGGCAATTCAGAATCAGCGCGATCGCGATTAGTCGTAGGGATATCGACCACTTGACGCAGTGTTGCCAGCCGTTCGGCTAATTGTGGTAAGTCCTTCGATTTCAGCGGGTACCCAGTGGCTAAAATTCGCTCCATTTCCTTCGCCAGCCGTGACCCTTCAGCGAAGCCAAAAATTCCTAATGCCCCAGCGAGGGTGTGTGCTTGTTGACTGGCTTGTTGATGTCGGGTGAAATCAGCGGGCTGAGATGTCACTTGCTCAATGACCGTGATTTGTTTGCCAATCCGATTCTTATGCCGCTGCCAGACGGCGCTTAGCTTGGATCGCACGGTTTGCTCTGGGGAAGCTGCGACACTCGATGCATCGGGCGTGACGTCCTTGAGCGATCGCAGTCGATAGCCCACCCCGTATACTGTTTCCACCAAGTCGGATGGTGCACCGACGGCTTTGAGCTTCTGCCGTAAACCTTTGATATGCGTTCTCACCGCCTCTTCGCCTGGTGTATCCTCGTATGTCCACAGATGATCCAAAATACTGCTACAGCTAAAGATGCGCTGCCGATTATGCAGAAAAAGTTCCAATAGCCCATATTCTTTGGGTGTTAGGGTGAGCGGCTTGGTCTGATACGTGACTTCGTGAGTACTCGGGTTAAGTTTGAGTTCGCCCCATTCTAGCAATGCTGTCGTACTGGAACCACCCCGACGCAAGAGCGCCCGAATCCGCGCCACTAGCTCTTCCTCATCAAAGGGCTTGACGACATAATCATCCGCCCCAGCATCTAGTCCCAGAGCACGATCGTGATGACTATCCCGACCAGTGAGCATTAGAATTGGCAGGGGCGGCACACTGCTCTCCGACTCGATATTCCGCCCCTGTGCCCGAACCTGCCGACAGATTTCAATACCATCAATGTTCGGCAATTGAACATCCAAAATCAGCAGGTCATATTCAAAGCTGTCAAGTAGCGCCAAACCCGCAGCACCCGTTGCTGCAAACTCCACGGCATAGCAATGAGCGGTGAGAATGGCCGTCAGGGCTTGTGCGGTTAGTTCATCGTCTTCAACGACCAATATTCTCATGCGATTTGGGGCTGGACCACAGACAATCAATGTAACGGCAATTATGTAAAGTTGTCTAGACATATTGCGATCAACCCCCCAAAAAAATGTTGTAAATCTTCATAGAATCGGATCACATCTGATGTTGCTGAGCGATTACTGTGAGTTGGGATACCAAGTTTGCTGCCACTGCTGCATTTGAGCAATTTCCGCCGTTTGCGATTTAATGATCGATTCGGCCAAACCCCGCATTTCGGGACGAGTGGTGTGCTTTAGCAGCATTTGCGCCATCCGGACAGCCATCTGATGATGGGGAATCATTTGACGGATGAATTCCCGATCGAAATCCGATGAATTCTTTAACGCCTCTACATCAATCTTCATACTCATGCCACTTTGATGCATCCCTTTCATCCCAGCGCCTTGATGCATTCCTATCATGTCCGAATGTCGTTTTATCATTGCCGCCGATACATCTGGGACATCGGTCTCATACCAAGTTTTGTACCAAGTCCGCATCTGGCCAATTTCGCTGGTTTGAGCTTTGATGATCGATGTAGCTAACTGCTCAATTTCCGGATGCTTCGCGCGACTGGGTGCTAATTGTGCCATATCGATCGCATCTTGGTGGTGCGGAATCATCATCTCAATGAAACGTCGATCGTGCATTTGTATCATTGGCTTTTGCACCGCAGCTGTTTCAGCAGCCGGAGCCTGGGGTCTGGAGGCGGCATTGAGACTTTGAAAACGGTCAAGATTTAATAATCCCCCGATCGCACTACTAACAAGGAGTGCCGTAAAACTATAGGGCACCTCGATTAATTCAGTTTCATTGAGAATAATTGGCGGGATTACAAGGGTTTCAGTCATCGGTAAATCTATTTTTCGAGGTATCCGAATGAATGATTTAGAAAATAATGCAGTCAATAGACCATCTCCACCAATCCTGCTATGCCTTTTATGGACAGGTAGAGCATTTCTTGCTGAGCGTGAGATCCATGCCGCCTTAGACGAGAAAAGAGTAACTAATAACCAAGGAACAAAT
>JBJORF010000137.1:0-8284 GCA_046049545.1 Cyanobacteriota bacterium
CGGTTAAATAAAACCAATGCTCCGTTCCCGCTGGGACATTGATATATTCCTCGGCTTCCACGGTTAGCTCAATCTGCGATCCATCCGGTCGCACAAACCCAAAAACGCCTTCCCCATCGACGATGTAGCGCACCTCGTCATCGGCATGGGTGTGGATTTTGTCGAATTTTGCTAGCAGCACATCCAAATTCGGCACGTCGGGGTGAAGCACGATTAAATCGCGGCAGGTGTAGCCGTCGGCAGCTTTGAGTTGTTCAAAATAGCGATCGACTCCCACCAGCACGGCTTCTTTCTGGTCATCATCCAGGGCAATCTTGCCTAATAAACCCAATAATTCTGGCGCATCCCCCACAGGCCAAGCACTCAATTGCACATTCAGCGGTGCTAGTTCTGCCCCGATCGTGGCCAAATCGGTCAGCACGGTGCCATTTTCCAAACGCAAACTTGCCATGGTGGATTCCTCGTCGTCTTCTGCGATTTCATATTCTAGCGTTTCTGATGAACGCTTATAAATCGAGCAAACCGGGCGGTGGGGTGATTTCGATGCGGCGATTGTTGAGATCGACGATCGGGACAATTTGATTGACAAACGGAATGAGCAACGGCTGCGATCGCCCCTCTACCTGCACTTCCAGCAAATCATTGCCCACATGGAATAAATCGCTCACGGTGCCGACGCGATTTTGGGTCGCCTGCTCATAGACCGGAATACCAATTAGATCAGCAACGAGAAATTCCCCCGCCGCCAATTTGGGGCGATCGTCCGCTTTGACCAGCAGCAAACTATTGCGTAGGGCTTCGGCTTGGTCGCGGCTGGCGATACCTTGAAACTGGACGACGTAGAGCCCTTTGCCTTCTTGAAAATAGCCTTTGACTAAAGTTAGATCTTCGACTGCGGTCGCATTGGGCCGCATGATCCAGCGGGGGCCTTTTTTCTCAAAGCGCTCGGGGAAGTCGGAATTGGGATAGACCCGAACTTCGCCGCGAATCCCGTGGGCCGCCACAATTTTTCCGACTTCCACAAACTCCGCTGGAACCGTCATATGGAATACCTAAATCCTGCATCAAGTCTCACGATCGTTAAATCTCACGATCAAACATTATCGCGGACTTTGACCCGCTAAACGTAGGATCGCAGCATCACTTTGCCCGCGCAATCCGTCATGATTTGTTCCATGCCATCGGGAACGGATTCTTGCTTGCTCAAGGCTTGCCCGATCGCCCGGAATTCATCCAGGCTATAGGTGGCCTGAAAGGCTTCGATCGTGCAAACGCAAATCTCCTGCATCACAGGCTGGGGAATCTGGTCGGTGCCTTCGCTGCCACAGGCGCTGAGATAGGTATCGACGATGTTAGCGGGATATTCGTAGGCGATCAGCTTTTGGGGATTGGCTGGGGAGTTGGCCTGAGCGTTGGCTGGGGAATTGTGGGTCGCAGCGAGGCTCGCGGGTGCCCAACCCCATAGGCCGAATCCGCAGGCCGCCAGTGCAATCAATGATCGAGGCATCAATTTTCGGGTCGGGCGTTCTGGATCGAGCATCATTCAACCATCCTGGTGATCATCATTTCAGGGCATTCAGTGGGGAGTCTTGCTCCCGAGGATGGCCATCCATTCCTATTCAAATTCTAAGAACCCAAAATCCCGATCGGGGTAATTTCGGAATTTCCTAATATCTGCGGGACAAATCTTCATGCTTTCCCTGTGCAGTACGGAGGTAAGGCTCAACCAATACGTTAGAATTAGCAACGCTGATTGAGGGCACATGACCCAATCCGAACAAAAATTGGTGGGGGCATTATGGCAGCAAACTTTCCGGAACAAAATTTTCCTGAACAACGCTGGTCGATCTATCCGCCGCATCCGGCGGCAGCGCAGGAGTTGGCGACAGCGGTGGGTTTATCGCCGGTGATTACGCAGGTGATGCTGAATCGCGGCATCACCACGACACAGCAAGCCGCATTTTTTCTCGAACCGGATACGGCCCCGTTGAGCGATCCGTTGGTCGATTTTCCCGATTTGCAGGTGAGTGTGGATTTGCTCGTGGCGGCGATCGCGGCGGGGGACAAGATTGCGATTTGCGGCGACTACGATGCCGATGGCATGACCAGTACGGCGCTGCTGATGCGGGCGCTGAAATTTATGGGCGCGAATGTGGACTACGCGATTCCCAGTCGAATGAGCGAAGGCTATGGGCTGAATACGCGCATTGTTGAGGATTTCCACGCGGAGGGAGTGAAGATTATTCTCACGGTGGATAATGGCATCGCGGCCCACAAGCCCGTGGCGCGGGCGCGGGAATTGGGTTTGACCATCATCATTACTGACCACCACGACGTTCCCCCGGAAATCCCCAACGCCAACGCGATTCTGAATCCGAAGTTAATTGATGAAGGTTCACCGTACCGCACCATGGCCGGGGTCGGGGTAGCTTACCTATTAGCGTTGTCCGTGGCGCAGGTGCTGAACCGTGAAGTTGAGCTGCAAGATCCATTGCTAGAACTGTTTACCCTGGGGACGATCGCGGATTTGGCGGCGCTAACCGGAGTGAATCGGCGCTGGGTGAAAAAAGGACTGCGGTTACTGGCCCGATCGCGGATCGAAGGAATTCGGGCTTTAGTCCAGGTTTCAGGCTTAGGCGGCGAGAAAAATTTGAAGCCGGAAGCGATCGGGTTTCGGCTGGGGCCCAGAATTAATGCCGTTGGTCGTCTCGGCGATCCGCAGATTGTGATTGAAATGTTGATCACCGAGGACGAGGGCATTGCCCTAGAACGAGCGATGCAGTGCGAAGGGATTAATAAACAGCGTCAACAGCTCTGCGAACAAATCGCGACAGAAGCGGTGGAAGTCTACGAACAAAGCGCCGAGCTCGATGCCCAAAAGTCGCGGGTGCTGGTGATTGTGCAGCCGGATTGGCACCATGGGGTGATCGGCATTGTTGCTTCACGGCTCGTCGAGCGTTATGGTGTCCCAGTCTTCATTGGCACCTATGAAGATGAAGCGAAAACCCATGTGCGGGGGTCGGCGCGGAGCATCCCGGAATTTAATGTATTTGAAGCCTTGGAATCGGCAAAGGAATTTACCCTGAAGCATGGGGGCCACCGCGCGGCGGGAGGATTTTCCCTCGATGCGGCTAACTTGCCGCACTTTGCCGATCGGCTCAGTCAATTCGCCCATGATTGCCTCGAACCGCAACATTTGAAACCGTTGGTGACGGTGGATGCCCAGTTGGACTTAAACGAAGTGGGGATGGAGCTGTTTCAGCAGATCGATCGCCTACATCCCTGCGGCATGGAAAACCCTGATCCAGTATTCTGGACTCCGAATGTCGAAGTCAGTCGCCAGAAGCTAATTGGCAAAAATCACCTGAAGCTGATGGTGCAATCGGTGCAGAACGGTCAGGCCAGCAGCCCAGCGATCGCGGCCCTAGCCTGGCGATGGGGCGAATATTATCCGTTGCCGCGTCACTTGGACATTGCCTACAAATTGCGATCAAACGAATGGCAGGGTGTGGTGTCGATCGAGCTAGAACTGGTGGGTGTGCGGCCTAGCAGCGGTTTTGCGGGGGTCGAATTCCACCTGGGCGATCGGCAATATACTTGCAACTTGATCCAGCAGGGTGAGACCCAGGAATTGCAGATCCACAACGCCCAAGGGGATTTAATCACGATCCAGAAAGGCCAACGCCTGGGGCATTTCACGCCATTGCTGCGCCCCACCGTGGAAATCGATGTCACCACCGCCCCTTACTACGACATCATCAAAACCGCCGCCCAAGCCTGGGCCACTGCGCAACCATGATGCTGAAACTGCGCCAATGGCTACTGCAAAAACCCAATTGGCAGGTGCTGCTGCGCTTACCTTTGGTGGCCTATGCGACGTTGGCAGTGTATGCCTATTGGTTCAGCGATCGGCAGATCTTCTTACCTGATCTTGCAGAGAATGCCCCGTTGCCCGTACCCTCGGCCCAAATCCCAACCCCCGACGGCGATCGCATCGATGTGCTATATCTGCCAAATCCCGAGGCAACCCACACTATTCTCTACAATCATGGCAATGCCACGACTTTGGGGGATGCTTACCGAATCCTCAAAGAATTACAGCGACGGGGTTTCAATGTCTTAGCCTATGATTATCGGGGCTATGGTCGCAGCACAGGTAAACCCTCGGAAGCGAAGTCTTACATTGATGTCGAAACCACCTACCATTACGCGGTCGCGCAACTGAAAATTCCCGCCGATCGGCTGATCATCTTTGGGCATTCCGTTGGCGGCGGGCCTGCAACTTACCTCGCTAGTCGTCAGCCCGTAGGTGGCTTGATTCTGGAAAGTACATTTACCAGTGTTTTTCGTGTGGTTGTACCGTTTCCACTCCTACCCTTCGACAAGTTTCCCAACCGCGATCGGCTCGCTCAGGTCAAGGCCCCAACTTTGATCATCCATGGCGATCAAGACGAGGTAATTCCCTTTCGTCACGGCGAACAGCTCTTTGAAGCCGCTCCCAGTCCGAAACAATTCCTGCGAGTCAGCGGTGCAGGTCATGATGATATTCATGACTACGTTAGAGATTTTGACAATACTCAATATTATCCAGTGCTCCAAGACTTCGCGCGATCGCTACCTCGATCACCCTAATGGGTTGAGCGACAGCCGAAACCCACCCTCACCGACAACCTCAGTGGGTTGAGCGCTAGCCGAAACCCACCCTCACCGACAACCTCAGTGGGTTGAGCGACAGCCGAAACCCAAACCTTAAGAATCAATTCATAAAACTTTGACTCGGATGCCGAAAATATGTCCATAGCAAACATTTCTGAGGTGATTTATGGCACTAGGCTAGAGCTCAATTAATTCAATATTCTGGCTCATCCCATGCGGTTAAACGTCTTGGGTGAAGCTGACCCGAGATATTTTTTTAGCTTGCTCTTTTACTGGATTGCTCTTTTACTCCGCGTTAGCTTCTTTACCCAAAATATGTCCGACGCGTTTTTTCCTGTCAGTTACTCGATTCTGCAAGCTGATCGGCTCGCCGCCCACATCGCGACGCGATACCCGCTCGACCCCATCCGCACCTGTCGCCTCTGGAAACGCGGCATGAGCGACACCTATTTGGTCGAAACGACCACCGATCGCTACATTCTCCGGGTGGCCCACGCCCATTGGCGATCGCGCGATGACGTGCAGTTTGAAATGGAACTGCTGGATTTTTTGCATCAGCAATTGCTGCCCGTTGCCCATCCGCTGCGAACGCACCATGGTGACTTGTTGCTCAAACTAGTTGCCCCCGAAGGCGATCGTTACGCTACCCTCGTTACCTACGCCCCCGGTGAAGTCCCGGTCGGCGACTTTAATCAAACCCAAAGCACCCACCTCGGCCGCACCTTGGCTCAATTGCATCAAGCAACGCAACAGTTCCAGCCCAGCAGCGATCGGCAGATTTTAGATTTTGATCATTTAGTCGATCAATCGCTCGACCTGATCCTCCCCCAAATCAACAATCCCAGCCTCATCACCTACCTCGAAACCACCCGCACCCAACTGCACGAACAACTCAAATCCCTCCCCCAAACCCCACCCTACTGGGTTATCTGTTGGGGCGATCCGCATAGC
This sequence comes from Cyanobacteriota bacterium, assembly GCA_046049545.1. Classification (GTDB taxonomy): domain Bacteria; phylum Cyanobacteriota; class Cyanobacteriia; order Leptolyngbyales; family Leptolyngbyaceae; genus Romeriopsis. The sequence continues at coordinate 5,608 of JBJORF010000137.1, forward strand.
GGTAACGTCCATTGTGAAGGCGATCGGCAGATCACCCTATTCGACTTTGACCAGTGCGGCTACGGCTGGCGGGCCTTTGATGTCGCCAAATTTCTGCAAATGGCCCTCTGTAGCGGGATGCGTTATTCCGTCCGCGACGCTTTCCTCGCAGGTTATCAGTGTCATCAACCCTTGACTGACATCGAGATCGCGGCCCTCACACCGCTCACCCAGACAGCGCATCTCTGGCGTTGGGGGATCAGTCTTAACCGTGCTCTCCTTGATGAAGTCAGTCGTCTGGATAACTACTACTTCCTCCACCGTACCGAGCAGCTAAAGATGCTCGGTAGCCACAGCTGGAAACCCCTCCAAACTCAACTCCCCCAGTATTCGAGCTAGCACTAACCCATAAAAAAGTCTGACCCGAAGGCCAGACTTAAACTACTCTCTCTCAAAACTCATTCATCCTGACTTGCAGGTTCATGCTTGATTTACAAGTCACCACCACGGGCAACCAGCAGGAAAACCACGATCGGACCAGAAATCACGATCAATGCCAAGCAGATCAATTGGAAAATTACCTGAAAGTCCATCACGCCTCCAAAGCTAACCCGATTACTATGTCTAATTACTGTAACTGCGACAACCGCAATGTCTTAATATCTTAAAGCGATCTGGCTGACGGTTCTAAGGTCGTTTACAAAACTCAATAATTACCCAAAACTCCCATGGCAACCTGGCAATGTGTCAAAAACTGTGGTGCTTGCTGCAACCTTACTCCCGACGATCGCCCCGAGCTGGATCAGTATCTGACACCGGAGCAACTGATCGTATATCTCAGTATGGTGGGGGAGGACGGCTGGTGCATTCACTTTGATCAAGAATCGCGCGAATGCACCGTCTATGAAAAACGGCCCAGCTTCTGCCGCGTCACCCCAGAAACCTTCGAGACGATGTTTGGGGTGGCCGAGGCTGATGTGAATGATTTTGCGATCGATTGTTGTCGCGAGCAAATTGAGTCAATCTATGGCGATCGCAGTTTGGAGATGCTGAAATTCGATCGGGCAGTGGGCATATAAGTTCCCCTGTTGGGGTGATGGGCCCCTTGCCCGGACACGCCCAGATCCCCCTCAACCATCGCGATCGCAATTTGCCAGATCCGCTAAAGCAGTAGATAATGAAAAAAAAATGAAACAAGTCCATGTCTCAGTCCAATGCTGATGCCAGCACACCGATCGCTGCTGCATCATCGACTAATCCAGCCACCGCCGAAACCAGCCCCACCTTCCGTGATGTGCTGAACTGTTTTGTCTCGACCTTTATCACCATTTTTTTAGCCGAGCTGGGTGATAAGACGCAACTCGCCACATTGCTGATGAGTGCCCAATCCCACAGGCCCTGGATGGTCTTCCTGGGGGCGGCTACTGCTTTGGTGGCGACTAGTTTGGTCGGTGTGCTGCTGGGGCGATGGTTGACTACCGTGCTGAGTCCACGCACGCTGGAGCGGGTAACGGGTGTAATTCTGGCGATCGTGGCCGCGGGTTTGATAATTGACGTGAGCCAAGGCTAGGAAAATTATGGACTGGAATTTAATTGGATTGAGCTTCATTACGGTATTTCTCGCCGAACTCGGTGATAAGAGTCAGCTCGCCGCGATCGCCCTAGGTGGCAGCGCCAAATCCGCTAAGGCCGTGTTTTTTGGTTCCGTAGCGGCGTTAATTTTAGCCAGCTTAATCGGCGTGTTGTTGGGTGAAGGCACCGCACAGCTCTTGCCGACCCGCTGGACCAAGTTAATCGCCGCGATCGGGTTTGCCATCATGTCAGTGAAATTATTGTTTTTTGGCGGGGATGAAGCGGAAGACGCATTAGACGATGCAGAAACTCCGTAGGGGCAAGCGACGGTGAGCTTCTATCCTCATGAGCCCCTATCCTCATGAGCCCCTACAACGCTTGCCGAAAACACCGATTTAACAGCACCGCCCCCGCCCCCAATTTCACCATTTCCAACCCCCAATACCCAACGTGCATGATCTGCATCACCAGCGGCATCGGTTCCGGTTCCACCCAATCCAACTGCATTCCCATCCCACCCATTTGCGGTGTCAGCCCGTACCGATCGATCATCGCAATCACCAACATCACCAATGGTAAGCCCCATCCTCCCAAACTCTGATGTGCTTCCATGGTTGGGTTGTGTCGATGCACCAGTACGGCGGTCAATACGATCGACCCCAGAAATAGCTCAACTTGATTGAAATTCAAAAACAATGCTTCCCCGGCACTGGCAAAGCTGCTCGAATCCATCATCCCGGCCATATAGAGCGTTGGCATCACGATCGTATCCAACATCAAACTCCCACCCACCCAAAACGCCAGCACAAAGCCCAGCGATCGATGACTCACCAAATACGATTGCAGTCGCATCCAGGACGAATCGGGCGAATAAAGTTGCAGGTCGCTCAAATTGCGATTAATCATAGGTTACTCCCGATCGGTAGTTGAAGCGTCAGTTGAAGTCTCAGTGAGACTCTCAGGTACAGCGTCGATCCAATGGATGATTCATGAAGCGATAGTTCAAACCTAACACCATGATCTTGCCTGTATCCAAATTCAGGAAAGATGCTGCACTCATCGTCGAACCAATTGCTAGACCGAGAAATAAAGTTGCGATATTAATGATCTCATTCTGTGCAGCATT
>JBJORF010000138.1:0-8250 GCA_046049545.1 Cyanobacteriota bacterium
GCAATGCCTGAATCCCCATGCGGAGTTGAGTCAATTTTTCCAGCCCCATGCCCTTCATCTGAAAGGGTATGATGAAGCGGTGAGTGCCTACGGGTGCGGATTTGAGCAGTTGGATCAATGCCTCAAGCTGATTGCCCTGCCCAAGCCCAAGTCAACCTCGAATCTCGCCTGAACGTCATCCATCTTGGTTGAGGCCTGGGCAATATTGGCAGTGCTGCGTCCCAATTTTTAAGTTAAGGTTAGATTAATTAGCCCTCTCTTCGCGATGTGCATCGCTGCTGTTGTTGCATGAATTTTTTGACGAACCTGCTGTTCAAGCCTAATCTGCGTCCGAAGCGTGGGGTACAAATCAAAACGGCAGACGAAATTGCGATCATGCGTCAGTCCAGCCGGATTGTGGCGACGGTGTTGAAAGAGATTGCCGCGATCGCGAAGCCGGGGATGAGCACCCTCGATCTGGATCAATACGCTGAGCGGCGTATCCGCGAAATGGGTGCAACACCGAGCTTCAAGGGGTATCACGGTTTCCCTGCCTCAATCTGTGCCAGTGTCAATCATGAAGTGGTGCATGGAATTCCCCGCAAGAAGCAGATCCTGCGATCGGGAGACGTTCTCAAGGTGGATACCGGGGCATTCTATCAAGGCTTCCATGGGGATTCTTGCATTACCGTGGCGATCGAGGAAGTTAGTCCCGACGCAGCAAATTTGATTGAAGTGGCGGAAAAGGCTTTATACCAAGGCATTGCCCAAGTGCGAGCGGGCGCTTATCTGATGGATTTGGCGGGGTCGATCCAGGATTACGTTGAAGGCCATGGTTTTAAGATTGTTGAAGAGTTTTGTGGGCATGGGGTGGGCCGCAACCTGCATGAAGATCCATCGGTGTTTAACTTCCGGGCGACGGATCTGAAAAATGTGCGGTTGGAAGCGGGGATGGTGCTGGCGATCGAGCCGATTGTGAATGCGGGGTCGCGCCATACGCGCACCCTGCCCGATCGCTGGACGGTCGTGACGGTGGACAATTCCCTATCAGCCCAATTTGAGCATACGGTGCTGGTGACGGAGACCGGGCATGAGATTTTGACCGATCGGGCATTGGTATAGGTGCTTGATGCGGAATCGGGGGGCGCTGCGAATCATTACAAATCTTGCTTGATCGCTTTATCGTCATGCACAATAGAATACAGTCTAGAATTTCTTTGGGATCGCTCAAGTTAGGTGGCGATTTGCTCGACCTATGCCAGTGATGAATGAAGTACCAGCTGAGATTGTCCAGCAAGTTGCGGATTATTTCAGCGTATTGAGCGAGCCGATGCGACTGCGGATCTTGAATCTGCTGCGTGATGGTGAACAGTGTGTGCAGGAGTTGGTCGAGGCGACTTCTACCAGTCAGGCGAATGTCTCGAAGCATTTGAAGGTGATGTTGCAAGCGGGAATTTTGTCGCGACGAACGCAGGGGACGCTGGCTTACTACAGTGTGAGTGATGATCTCGGGTTTCAGTTGTGCAATCTGGTGTGCGATCGGTTGGCCAGTCGGATTGAGCAGCAGGCGTTGTATTTTCGGGAGTTTAGTGCGACAACGACGCCGCTGTCCTGCGATCGGGATGATGCGCCAGTGGAGTTGTTTGATGTGCCGGAGGCTTGAAGGATGAGTACGGATTTAAGTGGAACTTGGCTGGGGACTTACTGGCAGGCAGATGAGCCCGTCCGATTTGAGGCATCGTTGGTGCAAGGGGGTAGCAGCCTGAGTGGTCGGGTGCAGGATGAGTCGGCTTTGGGTGAGGCGCAGGTAGTGGGGGATGTGGTGGGGCGCAAGGTGAGCTTCACGAAAACCTATCTCAGTGCGGGCGGTCAAGCGGTGGAGTATGCCGGGACGATTGATGAATCGGGGGATCTGATTCAGGGGAATTGGATGATTCGGGGGACGCGCTATGCGGGAACTTGGGAAGCAAGGCGGAATGAAAATGATTTGATGCAGCAGCTGCGTCGCCGAATTGAGCAGAAGGTGCCTGTGGGTGCGAAGTAAAACTGTGCTAAATCTGCAAGGCTTTTAGGGGGCTACCTTGGGCGATCTGTTGCTGAACCAATTGTGGTATGTCAGCAGAACTAAGTTGGCCGTAGGTGATGCGTCGGGGAAATAGCCATTGCTGTAATTTGACTTGAACTTTTGTGGGTAATAATCCGATTAAAAACCGTACTAATCGATCGTGCCAGGATGATGATTTTGGTGGGATGACGAGGACGACAGGGCCATGGGCGCAGCGATCGAGGCAGCCCGATCGTCTAAGTTGAACCTGCTGGGTTAATCCTTGGTTGGCAATTTCGGTTTGCAGAGCGCTGTAGATGCCTTCGGCTCCGGCATGGGTGCAGCAGCCTTCGGGATGATCGGGCGATCGGTGTTTGGTACAAACGAAGATTCGGTACTGTGATTGATTTATGGTTGGCATTTGTGACCTACATGATGATTAGATTTGTATTTCTGATGTTAATTTGAATTTTTCTAACTGAATGAATTTTGCTAGGCATTATTGCAAAGTCGCATAATTCATTATCTGACTTCACATTGCGGCAATACCGTGATACCTGAACCCGAAGAAAACTAGCGCATTCCCGATCGTGATACGGGGATCAGGTAGCTTGGAATGTAATTGTTTGGGGGCGCGCTACGTGAATACCCCCGCACAGCAAACGCCATCGCTTAAACTGGTTAGTTGAACTTGGTTGATCGATGGCATATTTCCATCAGGCAGCAATGCCAGCAAGGAGCGCTCCATCATGGCGAAATTGAGAGTTGGGATTAATGGCTTTGGTCGGATTGGTCGGTTGGCGCTGCGGGCAGGGCTGAAGCATCCCGCGATCGAAGTTGTGGGAATTAACGACCTGTACCCACCCGAAAACTTGGCCTACTTATTCAAATACGACTCGACCCATGGCGTTTATCCCGGCACCGTGGTGGCAACGGATGAAGGTATTGTGATTGATGACCAGTTAATTCCTTGCACCGCGATCAAAAATCCGACGGAGTTACCCTGGGCCAAAGCGCAAGTTGATTATGTGATTGAAGCGACGGGCCTGTTTACTAGCTATGAAACCGCTGGACAGCACTTGCAGGCGGGCGCGAAGCGCGTGGTGATCTCAGCGCCGACGAGTGATTCGGCTTTAGTTAAAACCCTGTTGATGGGCGTGAATCATGAGCAATTTGAACCGGCCAGCGATCGGGTGATTTCCAACGCGAGCTGTACGACGAATTGCCTTGCGCCGCTGGCGAAGGTGATTCATGACGCGATCGGAATTGAAGAAGGCTTAATGACGACAGTCCATGCGATGACGGCAACGCAGCCGACGGTGGATGGCCCGAGCCGGAAAGATATGCGCGGTGGCCGGGGTGCGGCGCAGAATATCATTCCCGCTTCGACGGGTGCGGCCAAAGCGGTTGGTTTGGTTCTGCCCGAGCTGAATGGCAAACTCACAGGGATGTCCTTCCGGGTGCCTACGCCGGATGTGTCAGTGGTGGATCTGACCTTCCGATCGGCGCGCCCCACAACCTATGCCGAAATCTGCGAAGCGGTACGATCGGCAGCGAATGGCAGTATGCGTTTAGTTCTTGCCTATACCGAAGATGCGGTGGTGTCTTCGGATTTCCAGGATGATCCCCATTCCTGCATTTTCGACGCGACGGCGGGGATGGCGCTGAATGACCGTTTCTTCAAGGTTGTGGCTTGGTATGACAATGAGTGGGGCTATGCTAACCGAATCATCGATCTGATGCTGCATATGGCCGATCGGGAAGGCATTCTGGCGGCACAATTGGCTGAGCTAGTTGGGGTCTAGGAAAGTTTAGGTGATTTGATTGGAAATAAGCCCTAGGGTGAGCACGATGTGGTGGCTAATCCTGGGGCTTAACGTCGCGTTGATTTAGCTCAGAGATAGGCCCAACAGATTGCTGAGATGGGCCTTGAGGTCGGTGGCGAATTGGGGGCGATCGTCATGCTTGGGGGCGCGGACGGCGCGATGTTCTGCGTTCAAGGTCCAACCGTAATCGCTGCTGAGGCGCAGGTTGCCTTGCCAATCAGCGATCGAAATAATCAGACGGTGGAACGGTGAGTTGTCTACGTCGTGAACTCGGAAGACGTAATTGAAGGTATTTTGGGCGGCCCCGGCGATCGTTGAAGGTTCGCCGTATTTCGCCGCAAGGAGTTCTTTGGCCTGAGCAGCTAAACCGGGAGTGCTCAGCTCTTCGAGGGTTTTGACAGCGAGGGTCAGCTCAAAATAAAAGTCTTCGATCGGGACGAACTCTAACTGCATGGGTCATAGCCGAAAAAGGGATTCGCTGACTATTATCCTACGGTTCGTGACGTTGTGTTTACCCTTGGGGCGGCGCTCATGCTGGTTTATTCTTGATCGTCTAGCCAATTCATTAAATTGGTTAAATCATTGAAGCTCAAGAGTGCCAAGCCCAAATTCTGAACTTGGACGGATGATAGGGACTGAATTCGATCACGAAGTTGAGGCGATATTGATCCAAATTTAGCATTGAGTTGCATGAGGGTGAATTCAAGTCGTCCGGCTTCTAGTCCAGCTTCTAGTCCGACTTTCCGCCCAGCTTCGGTACCTTCGGCATAGATTTCCTGGTAGGCACGGGATTCTTTTAGTTCGTCCAGGGTGTAACCCAGCATGGTGTTGACCTCATCTCGGCTTAGTGTCTTGAACTTGTAGAAGATAATCGTTGAGACCATCTCCATTATGGCATCGGCGGCTTCGATCCGTCTTGCCCGTGCCATCATGTTTTGGGCTTGAGCGATCGCGGTGTCTCCTTCCAGAATGGTCAGCACCAGTAGCCCAATCCCAAGGGGGAGTTCCTCGATGGTCTCCGACCGACCGGAGGTCATCGCGCCGAGTTCGTCCAGATAGATTGGGAGAATCCGACCACTATCGAATAGCTCCTGTGGAACTTTGGTGCTGGGTTGTGCGGTGGCGCGATCGGGGTAAATGACGATGGCTTGCCAATCGCGGAAATCTTCGGTATTGCGATAGGTGTAGATGCCGATTTCGCTGAAGAGGCGTTCGTAGAGTTTGGGGTCGAGCTGCATTTGGACTTCGCTGAAGATGACCAAGCCATCGGGGTTGGGCGGGAGGAGTACGCCATCGATGCGGAAGCTGGTTTCTTTGACTTCGATCGCGGCGAAACGGTAGTCGTTAGCGTTGTCGGGGCGATGGGGCAGCAAATCGAATAGCAGCGTTGGGGATTGCTGGAAGATGCGGTAGAAAATCGTATCGCGTTTCATCAGATCAGGATTGACAGGATAGTGCGATCGTACGATAAAAATTAATTTAGCTGCTTCTGTCGGAGGTTAGATCTGCTGGTGGAATTTTATTTTCAGGCAGATTAGAATGGCGGCGATGACGATGGAGTGCCCGATCGGGGTTGAGGAAAATGATGTTGGATAAACTTTTTGGGAAGCAGCCGCCGACGCAATCGCAGACTGTTGGGACTGTGACGACGAATGGTGGGCAGGTGCAGATTGCCCAGGGAGGCGGCGAAGGCGCAGCCGGATAAGGGTTTGATTGGGGGGAATTTGAAGCAGGTGAGTGAGACGATGAAGCAGTTGAAGGAGACAACAGAGGCGGGGAAGTCGCTTTGGGCGACGGGGGTGGAGGTATTTAAGACGATCGGGCCTTGGGTGGGTTTGGCGGCGGGGTTGTTGGGTTAGGTCGTAACCGTGTAGCGGGGCGATTAGTGGATGCGTTAAACTTGGATGAGTTGATTACTGGATTGCCTAGATATGAGTGTCTCGTCTCATCGTCAGCAAGCAATTGCTTTACTCAATAAACTCGATGATAATCAACTGCCCGAGGCGATCGCGGCGTTAGAGGCGCTGAGGCCGTCGCTCGCTCGGGGGGAACGGATTGAAGAAGAGAAATTAGTGCGCCGGATTAATGAACGGCCACCGTTAGTGCAGCAGCAGCGCATGGAGTTGCTGCGCGATCGCCTTGAGACAGAGACTTTGACAGCGGATGAGCGAGAGGAGTTGGTGACGTTGGCGGAAGCGATCGAAGTTCAGGATGCGGAACGGGCGCGGGCGATGTTTGAGTTGGCGACGTTGCGGGGGGTGGATTTGGCGGTGATTGTGCAGGAATTTCGAGCGGCGATCGGGCGGGATTGAGATGCCTTCTGAATATATTCCCCAGGCGACTCGGCAGTTAGTGCGGGCGAGGGCGAATGGTTATTGTGAGTATTGCTTTTCACCGGACGATTATGGGACTGCGGGGTTTGTGGTGGAGCATATTCGTCCGCGTGCGGCGGGAGGGCTGACGACGCTATCAAATTTGGCTTGGAGTTGTGTGGGGTGTAATGGGCATAAGTCGGCGAAGATAAGGGCGATCGATCCGCTAACGCAGGTGCAAATGGGGTTGTTCAATCCGCGATCGCTGGTATGGTGTGAGCATTTTCAGTGGGAAAACGATCCGACCAAAGTTGCTGGGATTACGGCTTGTGGGCGGGCGACGGTGGAGGCTTTGTATTTAAATCGATTAGGTGTGGTGAATTTACGATCGTTGCTGGTATTGGCGGGAAAGCATCCACCGGATTTGAAACGATAGACTTTGCTTGAATTTTGCTGAGTTCGATAGGGGCTGACGGGGGTGGAGGTGTTTGAGACGATCGGGCCTTGGGTGGGTTTGGCGGCGGGATTGTTGGGGTAGGGCGATCAGCCTAAAGGGGATGGTGGCGATCGAGGAGTCGAGCCGCGTTTTTCGATGGGCTGATATAATACGGATAATCCAGTCCATGTTTCAGACGTTCATCATGATTACATTCACCCCAGAAATTGAGACGCTGATTCAGATGCAGCTTCAGAGTGGTCGATATACAACGCAGGAAGAGGTTGTGCTGGCTGGATTGCAGTTGTTAGAGCATCGTGACAGTATTTACCAAGGGCGGTTTGAGGAATTACGCCAGGAAGTGCTAATTGGTGTGGAGGAGGCCGATCGGGGTGAGTTGATTGATGGTGATGTTGTGTTTCAGCAGTTGCGCGATCGGTTGGAACAACGCCGCAATCAGACGAGTTCATGACAGTTTGTCAATTTACACCGACTGCGAGCCGTGATCTTGAGTGGATTATGGACTACTTAGCTGATGTCAGTGGTTTTGATGCTGCCGAAAAGTTTTTGCTAAAGCTCAATAAAAAATGTCGCAATTTGGGGAGTTTTCCAAATTTGGGGCGATAACGGAGTGAGCTAGCGCCGGGGTTACGCAGTTATGCCATTGATTCGTACTTGATTTTCTACCGTTCGATCAATGGTGGGATTGAGATTATGCGGGTAGTCAGTGGTTATCAGGATTTAAGTGCCTTATTCGATGACGTAGAGGAATCATGATGATCGGGCAATGATGCTAGCGGTAAGTTTTTTCGCCATAATGGACGGATATTCTCTGGATATGGTGTATTTATGAGGGTGGGGGTTCCAGTGGAGTTTTATGGCTGATTCGTCGCAAGGGCATGTTCACTCAAATGTTTTCGAGCTAATTGACACTTAATCCATATGGCCGTTTACAAATTATTTGGCGTGCTCATTTGTGTTGCTAATAATCTAGTGAGAGTGTTTGCAGAAGTGGCTGTTATTGGCTTTTCTACATTTAACCTTTCTAGTGATATTGCCCAAAATCTCTACAGAAATAACGCTTCTGTCCTTGAGGTGATAAGCCAACTCCCTAACGTATTAATACTCCTAAGTATCGGACTAGGAACTATCGATTGGAATTTCAATTACAGACATTGGCTTCTTCGAGAATTCAGCTTTGCTAACCAGAAAGCCATTCTAGCGTCTGAGCTGCCGCATGTTATCCTGAAAGCAGCATTTCTTGCATGGCTGAATATTAATTTTTTTTTGCTGTATATGTAATAATTTTCGGGATGAGTATTTTGCTATTTTGTTTAGTGGATCGAATCAAGCCAATCGATCAGGTGTTGTCCCTGATTTTCAAGGTGCATAATTCGCTTACACCATTCATAAAACTGCTCAAGATCGGTTTGGGTATATTGATGTGCACTGTTCTCACCACGCCGATCCTATGGCTGGGTGCCGAATTGTTTACTCAGCGAAAACTGCCAATTGATCAGTTAGTAATGTTTTCTGGCTTAAATATTTTCAGTCTATTGGGTAGTGCGTCAAATTATGGTGGGATAGGTAATGAGATCATGCCAAGTCCAAGGTGATTGAGTCAATCCCGCCCGTTGTGCCGCCGTTGTTTTC
>JBJORF010000139.1:0-7953 GCA_046049545.1 Cyanobacteriota bacterium
TACCCATCTAGTAGAGGAACAGCTATGTCTGAATTTCTAGCTAGGGAATCCCCGTCTCTTCAGAGCGGGGAGGATGTCAAATGCTCCGAAGCCGCTGGGAATACCTGAATCGCGGCAACCTCAGGCCCAAACCAATGCTCCTTCACCCAAGTTGTGTCCTGGTAGGATGGCACCCGATCTCTCCGACTGAAGGAGACGTGATACCAGGCACGATCGTCGTAAATCGCGATCGCCGACAGGATGAGCATCCCGCTCCGGGCACCACACCGCATGGCGCGATGGGCGGCGGTTGTCGGTGTGCGTTCCTCCTGAGTTACGCCATAGGGCAGCGCTGACAGGTGAGGGATCGGATTGATGATGGTGCCTTCAGCCAACCGCTGATCGGCCCCCTCGGCGGAGGCTTGGCAATGCGCCCAAATGGCGTGATTCGGATCGTCGAAGATGGCCTTGGCGCGAGCTTTCCGATCTGCATCTTGAATTTCTCCCAGGGAACTCCTCATGCAGCAACTCCCCCTAGCACGGATTTCGACCTAGCCATTTCAGCTTGAATCACATCGTCGGCCAGGATTTCAGCGAATTTCTCAGCCCCGATCGAGAGGCAGATCCCCCGGAGCAAATACCCCCAGCTATCGCGATTGGATAGGTGCGGAGCGGGGGTGGTATCGGTGATCAGATCGGCCAGTTGCCGCCAGTCGAAGGCTTCGGCAAAGTGATCATACTCCCAGGCGTCCCAGATTTCGCCCGCGATCGCCGATGCGTGTTTGGGCGATTCACAGGTTCGCAGGAGTCCGGCCATCAGTTCGTCGCGCGAGTGTTTTTCGACGGCGATCGCCATCAGCTCATCCGGCTCGACTTGACCCAGAATTAACCGCAGCCGCGTATTGATTGGGGCCGGATCGACCTCAGGGCGCTCCTTATTTTTGCCCAATTCGGCGTTATCGACTTCTCTGATCTGCCGTTCTTTCGGCTCTGGTGAAGGGCGTTCCGTGGCCTCTGGGGTTGAGCCTCCCAAGAAATCCGTGCTAGGGGGAGTTGGTTCAGTTGGTAAATTTACAGGTTGGATCCGGCCAGCCTCAACCGGGTTGACCGGGATTTGCTCAAACTTGGAAATGATAAGGTCGATCGCGGCCTGGGCCATGGCGATCGCTAGCCCCTTGTCGAGCGGTGCCTTCCCTGTAATTTTGGTTTGGACGATCGTGGCTTCAATACCCGCATGATGGATCCCCAGGAAATCAACTTCGCCGGATTTTTTGAGCGTGTACTCGATCGACCATCCGCCGTTGTAAGCCATGGTCTTGACTTTTTGAGGCATCAGATCGATTTCGAGCCAATCTGGCTCCAGGATTCTGAGGGCTAGGGACTTCCGATCGAGGCCAAAATGCGGGGCTAACTCCTCAAGGGCCGCAGGCAATCGACAGAGCATCTGCGCATCGTGGGCCAAGATTGCGAGTTTTTTGCCGTCTCGTTTTAGGGTGAGGTTTTTGCGGCCAATGGCGGATAGGTAGCCCTCAGCGTAACCATGGCCAGTAATCAACGTGCCTTGCACCCAATCCCCGATCTTAAGCCCCTCGATCGACGCTGCGGCCTTGCGCACTTTGCCGTCGAGTCCGATACGATCGCCGTCGTCGATTTCACCCGCTTCGATCAACGATTGCCGAAGGGTCTCGATCGTGGGGCGACTGAGCCCAACCTCGTCAGCGATCGCTTGGCTGCTCCACTTGCTCCACTCGGCATCCCGGAGCAGTTGTTCAGCCTGGTAGCGGAGGTCGGATTTTGTGAGGCCCTGACCTTGCCGCTTGTTGGCCTTGGTGAGGCTCCAGCGTCGGGCATCACGGGCCGCGCCCTCACGGTAGTAGGCGTAGACGGGTTCGTTGGCGATCTTGGCAGCTTCGGAGCGGGTGTGTCCGTCGCCGGGATAGTAACGCCAGTCGGCGGGATTGTCGGAGCCGCATTTGTCCAAGAAAAGATTGCAGGGTGGGTAGTTGAGCCAATCCCATTGACCCTCCGCCATCTGGTCGGCGAAGGTGCTGACAAATTCGGCGCTGGTTCCGCCGGGCCGGGTTTGGGTCCCGGCGTCGGTGATGATTTGCGTCGGATCCACATAGGTGGGGCCGATTGGGTCGGCGAACTGGTTAAGTACTTTGGCCTTAGTTTTGGTTTTGGTTGGCATGATTTTGGTGTAAAGATTTGGTTGGTGGTTTAAGCGGTTTATTCCCAAGTGCCGATCGCCGTGCCGATCGCCGTTGGGACGGTTTTCAGGTGGGCCAAGAAAGAAAGCATCTCTCCGGCTGTCAGCTCGGCGCGGGTGCGCTTGCCGTAGGCTCCGGCCAGGAAATTGGAGCCTTGATTTTTTGTCCACCCAACCCGCTCCATCTGGACTCCGATTTGGCTGATCAAATCCGAGACGTCGGTCGGGCTGAGCGCCGTCACCGATGCTTGCCATCGCTGCACAATGCCCCCGTAAGTTGGCCCAAGCTGAGACTGATGCCGATCTATGTCGCGGCGAATTTGATCCAGCTCCGACAGGGACTTCGCTTCGCGGATTAATTTGTTGTAACCGTCGGCAGAGGTTGTCTGATCCGGCAGTATGCGCCCTTGCCCGTCAATCTCTGGCGGTTGTTCGGGCGGCGGTTGTTCGGGCGGCGGTTGTTCGTGGGCATTGGCTGTATTGCCCTGGGGTACTCGGTTGATTTTGTCCATAGCCCGCATAGTGACAGCGGGCCAATCCGTATCGTCGGGATAGGGCGCATAGACGGAGTTGCCTGTATTGGGGTTGTAGATCCGGCAAAATAGCACCTGCTCTGTTTCACCGGGTTCGACCGCGATCGTGATCGGTTGCCGAAACGCCTCGCTGGGCAATTTTGCTAGAGTGAATAATAAGCCTTTGGCGAATAACGTGTCGAAACCCGCCTGAATGATGTAGGTCCGATCGGCCCGAATCGTCAGGTTCAGTTTGGGGTCAGGTTTACCGCGAAATTCTTTGGTTTCGATTTCGAGTTTTGCGATCGTCCCGGTCAATGCGTGATGCAAGATCGGCTCATGCTCGTTTTTGCAGCCGTTCCAGAAGTACCAAAGGCAGTCGGGATACTGGCGGTTAGCATAGATGTAGCGCGGCTTCGGTGGATGGCCAAAGCCAAGTGGGACCGCGTTGGCCGCTCTCAGTTCGGCAAGTATTTGCAGCAAGATTTCGGCTTCGGATTGCATTAGCGGGCACCGGCGGGGATGGATAAATGGGCTTCGATCTCTGGCTTGACCAGCTTGATCCGGCGGTGGCGAGAGCCTACAGGGGCTTCGTCAATCCAGTGGACGCCCTCCTTAAACTCTCCAGAGTCGATGCGCCGGAGGATGCTGCGACGGCTCCAGCCAGCGCCAAACACTGACGGGGCTTCGACGATCGCGACTAAATCTCCGGGCTGGATTGTTATCGTTTTTTTGCTGCGTGGCATTGGTTGTAGACGGGAGACCCGTAAGCGAAAGAACAATTGCAGTCAGGGCAAAGGACGTGATCGAGGCCGACGATCGCCCGATCATGGCGGCAGGGATAGAGGGGCGCACCGGGGGCAGCGGTGATGCTGATAATCCGAAAATCCGTGCTAGGGGGACTAATGCTATAAGCCAGTCTTGGCGGCGGTTCCGGGGTTGTTGATGTCTCTACAGCGGAAGCGAGACTTTGGGAATGCGTGATTGTTGTCGGGGGAGGTTTGCAGCGCGATGTGTTGGGGTCTATGTGTTCGGGGAATAGCTCAGTGTTGGGTCGGCGGAGGGTATCGCGGATTTCTATGCCGGCGGTGCGAGTGAATCGCCAGTGGTCGTTCCACCAGCGCCATTCCCGGAATACTGGGGATCCCGAAACCGGAAGAACTGGTCGGGCGATTGGCTCAGGCAGTGGGTCAAGATTTCCAGGGACACGATCGCTTGGGCCGCATCCAGTGGGCTGATCTTGCCCTCGGCCAATTGCCGGGAGTAGTGCTCCCACGCCTGAGCCTGGAGTATCTGAGCTTGCCGCAGGGCGGACGCTTTCGAGATGGTCGTTAGCCGTAGAGCTTGGCAGTGAATCGACAGGTCTTGGCGCGCCTGGGCGGCAGTGTTCTGGTCGAGCAGTTGAATTGAGAGGTGCATGATTTTCTTGGAGTGCTTGGATGACGGAGTTGTATCGCGGGTCGCCCTGGAGCCGATCGATGATGCGTTTGGCGTGGGCAACGCGAGTGGTTTCCCATTCAGTCTGCCGTTGCTGCTTCAGTCGGACTTTCTCGGCCTCAGGCAGTGCGGCATAGGCGGGGTCGAATTTCAGTTCCATGGCTTCACGTTGGGAACCCATTTAGGTCGGCGGTTCATCTTTTGATCTCCAGAAGTGATTTGATTTCAGCGATGCTGCGGCCAGCGGCGATCGCGCTATAGGCGATCGGGAGCTTGATTTTGTTCAGGTACACCTGCTGGTAGGTGCCTTGCTCTTGCCAGCAGTAGAAAAACTGTTGGTACGATCGGACGGTGCCGTTTTTGTTCTTTCGCTTGACGCCGCGACGTTCAACCCAGCCACTGGCGGCGGTCTTGCCGGGGTTCCCCCTAGCACGGATTTTTGATACAGGGCCATAATTCACGCGGCACCCCCGACGGAGATGCAGGTTTCGAGATTGCGGATCTGGGCGGTGAGGGCGGTGATCTGGGCGCGATATTGCCCCGCAAGATAGTCGCTCCAGGCATGTTCTTTCGCCAGTTCCTGCGCTAAGGCCAGATCAGCCTGCCGCGCTACCAGCCGGGATTCGAGGTTGATGCCATCCCCCTCCGGTGCGTAGAAGCTGCCGGAGAAGAATAACCCCCACAGGGACGCGAGGAAGCCGCAGCGATGCGGGGGGATCAGCCGATCCCATGCGTCGTGCTCATCCATCAAGCGCTGGAAAGCCAAGGCCGCCACCTGAAGCAATCGGGGCAGATCCACATCCGAAAGAGGCGTGATTTTGTAGGTGGAGCCAGGGGCAACCCGCGAGATCGTGAAGCAGCCCCAGCTCTCCAAGCGATCGCGAATCCGACGGAATGTGGTGGCGCTCATCCCATCGCTCCACCACCGTGCCATCTGCCGTTCGGCCCAGGCGCAGGAATACCGCACTTGGCTCAAGATTGGCAACATCCGGGCAACTAAGAGGCCCGTTAGATGGCTGGCGCTGGTGATGCCCGCGATCGACTGGCGACAGAGGTGGTAGGCAATCTGGGTGATGCTCGCTAGCAAGGCCCGGACGTACCCCACGGATTGGCAGGCCAAATCAATGCGGATGTCAGACTCGGAAACGCCTTCCCTGACGGCGTGGTGACATAAAAAGCTTTCGTTGTTTAACGGGGGTGTTTGAGTAGATTCTGAACTAGTCCAGGAGGGCTTTATAGCTGATTGGAAGCCCTGCCCTACCTGTTTTCCCTGATTGGGAAAACTAAAT
The DNA here is from genome assembly GCA_046049545.1 of Cyanobacteriota bacterium. Classification (GTDB taxonomy): domain Bacteria; phylum Cyanobacteriota; class Cyanobacteriia; order Leptolyngbyales; family Leptolyngbyaceae; genus Romeriopsis. Next base: position 5,427 of record JBJORF010000139.1, read on the forward strand.
TTGCCTCCAAAATTAAATAATTCACTCTCAATCTTTTGTAAGGGTGAATAGTTTATGTCACCATCGGGGCTGGGCTTGATTTTTGGCGGTTTTGGATTTATCATGATTTTCAGTTTTATTTGCCCCGGATGGTCTCTAGGCCGTCCGGGTTTAGCTTTTTGGGTGTCACGATTTGCCAGACGCAGCTAAAACGAACTCAACCAAGCGCTGATTCGCCCGATTCAAGTCCGCCACTAAGGCTTCTAATGTGGGTTTTGGGCTTGGGGATTCGGCAACTGTGGCGATCGGCCCCGCAGTTGCCTGAGCCACAAAATCAAGCACCATCTGGCGCAAGAACTCCGACGCCGTTATTTTTCGCTGGGCCATCAAATCTAAAAATGGTTCGGCTTCCGATTTCCGCAGGCTGGTGCAGATGCTTCGCCGTGGCTCCGCCAACTTTTTCCGACCCTGGGGGGATGGGGCGATCGGCCAATCCGAATTTGACCTTTTGGCAACGCCGAGGCCCGGTCGATCGTCACGGACTGCCCGATCGTCATGCTCTTTGCGGATTGCTGCGACTGCCGACTCATCCACTACCGGCTTGGTTGGCTGATAAGTGCCCTTGACGCTGGGATCGACCCATGTTTTGAGCGCCGGTTGGTGGAAGCTGCAAACCTTTACGCCGGATGGCTGTTCTCCTTTGAGGTAAAGCAGTCTTTGGATGCCCATCGCCACTTCCACGACGGCGCCTGATTGCAGTAATTCCCGCATCGCCTCAATCAAATCCGCGCGTCTGGATTCGATCGAATCCAGATCACTGCTGCGTAGCCGCACATAGACGCTTTCGCGGGGGATGCCGGGGTAGCGTCTGAGGATTGTTTTAATCTGATCGCCGATCTCTCTACCCTTAGAGGGATGCGGTTCTTCACAAGTTTGGATAATGTTCATTTAGCATTTTTGGTGGGGGCACTACTTAGCGCCCCCGTTTTTTTGACAGTTGAACTTAGGCAGCGATCGAGGTCAGAGTCGTCGCTGGCGGCATCGGATCAAATCGTGACTCATCCAAGACGATGGATGTGCAGCGCATTACCCGCGTCAGGAGGGCTTGATCCTCTGCCACTTGGTAGAGCCGCTGGATTAATTTGATCGGTAGATTCCCGGTGCATGGTGCGCCATCCCAGTCGGCCCCATGGCGCAACAGGTGGGCACACAAGGCAATTAGCTCAAGTTTTTGATTCAGCGTCAGGTACCCGAACCGGAATCCGTAGACTCCGTACAGTTCGATTACTTTGGCTGTGGTCGGGCAGACGCCCGCGAGTGCAACATCAGTCATTGTTTGAGTCCGTATAAAGATTTGGGTCGAAGCAATAAGGACAGCAGGTCGAAAGGCCCAATTGAGCAAGGTTCGGAAGGTCGGAGACCCAGCTTGCGGCTTGTCGCCTCACTCAATTGGGCGACAATGTGTGCAGCCCGATCGCCCCTTTGCTATGGCGTAGTTATTGAGCGATCGGGATGCTGTCTGAAGGTAACGGTTGACCGTCGGCCCTCTTTACTTAGAGTAAATGGTTGACGGTCAACCGTCAAGCGTTTATTATGGAAAAGTCAAATGAAGAAAGGAAAGCCATGATTCTTGACGCTTTAAACGAGCGCGACATGACTCCTAAGAGCTTGGCGGATGCTTTGGGCCGAGGGTTGACCACGGTCAAGGAGTGGATTGAAGGGAAGGCAATTCCCGAAATGACGCCTCTTGAAACAAAGCAATTCTGCGAAGTTATGGGCTGGACACTCGATCAAATGATCGAGGCTTTCCCAGGGCAGTCGAAGCGTCGTGCTGCCATCAAGGCACATCAGGCGGCGCTCTCGAATGCCAGAGATCGCAGCGCGTCTGAGTCTTCCAAAAAGAAAAACGCTCAAGGGACGCCTTGAGCGCAAGTGTTCTCTAGTTGAGGTTTGGCATGGTTGATTCAAATGGGCAGAATTGGCGAAGGATTATTTCCAATGCCGACTACATCACTTTGGATTTGACTCACTCGGCTTGGATTGCAGATGGCATTTTGCCAAGCTTTCGGAATGGACGTCTCCCAGTCTCGAACGTTTTAGATCGAGGATTGGTGGGCGTCAGGGCCATTTATTTTGTTCTGAATTCCGAGGGTCAGCTTCTCTATGTCGGTAGAACAATCAATCTTTGGCAGCGACTTGATCAGCATCGGCGTTCCAGAAAATTCAAGCGCCACAACTTTGCTGATTGTCAGGTGGCCTACGCCAAAGTTGAAAACGAAATCGACTTAGTCGGGGAAAAATTCTTGATTCACTGGCTATGCCCGCCGTTGAATCGAGTTTTGCCAATCATCGATCCGGAAAATGCTGCGGCATGCGTCTGCTGCGGCCTGCCGCCGTCACCACGCAGTCATGATTTTGACTGTTTTATTGACGAGAGAGGGGTGTTCACCCATCCGATCTTGCTCGATGTCTCAACAAAACGCGCCCAGGAATAACCCTGAGCGCGATCGTGTGTTCTTTAGATGAGGAGGTGGCCCTTGAGCCATGC
>JBJORF010000140.1:0-7852 GCA_046049545.1 Cyanobacteriota bacterium
GTCGAGGCGAGTCAGTTCTTTTTTACGTCGTGCCATTTGGGTCTCTCCTTTGTTCTATTTGGATTCTAGACCCCTTACACAAAATTCTGAGCACTCTCGTGGTTTTTGGTGCTCCGCAGACAACGGCGGGGAATTCGATCGATGCCGCGATTGTCCCGAACGATCCAACCGCACCGAATTTGCCGTTTAATGCTTTTGCGATTCCGAGTTTAGCGGATTTAGTGGGGCCCCGTATTGTTGGAACAAGACTGGATACGATCGATAGTGTGAGTATTACAGCCTCTGACGGAAACCAACTCACCTATAGAATTCAGTCTACCTTCCCATTGATCAATACATTGTTGCAGACAACAATTCAGCCGGGGGATCTGGTGATTTCCCGCATTTACAACCGCAATCATGCCTTGACTACGCCAAATCAAGGCAATATCCGACTTGTAGCCAGTGGCAATGTTGTCACCAGTGATGTCTATGGCGGTGAGGCTCAGTCTGTACAGCTTGAAGCCGGTCGGAACATCCTGAATCGCAGCTATATCAGCGGCGGCGATGTGAAATTGACTGCCGCTGGCGATATTAATGTGGGTGCACTCAGTAGTCGCAATGGCAATCTGCAACTGCGCGCGCTGGGCGCGGCTACGGTGAAGTCAATGCTGGCATTGGTTCCGAGCGAGGCCGCTGCCGCCGCTGGTGGCAATATTGATATCCAAGCAACCAGCTTAAAAGTGACTGAGTTTGCGAATTTGCCCTTTAATTGGCTGAAAGAGGAAACGCCTCCCCCTGAAATAGCTTCACTCTATCCCATTAAGCCCGTGAGCATTGCGGCAACAGGCAACATTCAGATTCCCCGAGGGAATGACTTTGTGGAGGGAGTAAGCCTGAAGCGTGATGCTTCCGGCCAGATTATCTATGGCTTAACGCCCGATCTAGCGCGTCAGGTGACGATTACTGGGGTGAATGCGACCGATGGTAGTTTAGTCGTGACCGATCGAGCCACTGGCGAACAGCTCACGACACCGCAGGTTTTCGTCGAAGCGATCGCGCCACCGATCCCTGGGCCAGACCTGGCGGCTCCCGGAAGCGTTGGACTGATCATCCGCGTCACACCGCAGACGCTAACCCCCGTGGAAATCGCGGGTGCCACCATCCCCACAATTCCCCCGAACGACACACCGCCCGTTGTCGTGGAGCCACCGACCACGATTTCTCCTGCTCCCAACCCTGCGCCGCTACCAGACATCGAATCGCCCGCTGCACCGAATTCACCCAGTCCATCACTGTCCGTTCTGCGACCCTATGGCAGTGATTTATCCGCTGTGGCATTCCGTCGCAGAAGCCAGATGGAGCTTCCCGCTGAAGCCGCGATCGATCTTGGTGTACTGAAGGTCGAACTCACAGAACCGGAGGAAGGCCAACTGACAATCCGTCAATAATCAGCAATTCATAAAAAATCCCGCTTCAACGATGCGGGATTTTTTGATCTTCTTTCGGAATTAGCAACACCGTAGGGTGCCGTTTCTCGCAACGCGAAAACGCACCGCCGCAATCACGCGATCGATTCGGGGTTTGGGCTTCGGCTTCGCTCAGCGATCGGGGGAGCTTCGCTTTGATGCGCCGCCCTTCGGCTTCGCTCAGGGCTGGGTTTGGGGTGATATGCGTGGGATGTGGTGCTATGGGTAAGCCACTTCCCGATCAAGTCGGTTTGCTATAGTCGGTGACTGCCGCGATCGATAACCCAGTCATCTGTGCCACCTGCTCGATCGGAAGTCCCGATCGCAGCAAGTTCTGTACGACCTGCTGCAACTGCGCTTCCGCTTGTTCAGCGCGGGCTTGCTGTTCGTTCGCAATTAGCTTTTGCCGATCGGCGTTTGATTCCGCTTGAACGGCCCGCGCTTCAAGTTCGATTGAAGTTAGGAAGCGCTGACCATCAGGCCGATAGAGTTCCATATCAACTTCGCTCAACCCAAACCGAATTCCTAAACGCGGACTCACCCAACCGATCATATTAGGAATCTCAACCAATTGCTCGGCTTGCCGTTGCCAGCCTTGAAGCCGCAAGCGATCGGGGTCAAATTGGTAATATTCTTCAACCCCGTAGGTCTCATAAAATTCTCGTTTGCGGGCCATTTCCGCCGCTGTGTTGCTCGGCGAAAGAATCTCAAACACAACCTGCGGCGCAATCTCGTCCTCTTGCCACTGTTTATAGGAACCACGTCGCCCCTTGGGGCGGCCAAACACCACCATCGCATCCGGGGCCGTCGGCGCAACCAAAGTTGACTTCAGCGGATACCAGAGCAAATCTCCGGCAATGAAGACATCTTCCCGCGCTGCGAATAAGATCTCCAGGTTCTCCTTGATCGTGACAATCCAGCGAAATTGTTCTGTGTTGTCGGCCATGGGTTTCCCGTCACTGTCTGGAAAAAGCAGATCCGGGTCAACCTGAGAAAAAGTGGTCATAATCCAGTCGGTATGGGTGAACTGGCCCGATCGCAGAAGAAATATACCTACCCTAGACGATCACCAATCATGTTAACTCTATCTCTGGTTGAATTTCGCGTAGCGATGCAGAACTCGATGGGTGCCAGGGATCAAAAACCAGTGAGATGGAAGATATCGCTCAGAAGTTCGCAGATGCAAATGCTCACTCAATCCTTGAAATTGATTTCAAGGCGGGAATTGGCAACAAACCATCGCCCCCGCATTTGCGCAATGATGATCGGCATCGGAACATAAAAAATCCCGCCTCATTGAAGCGGGACATTTTAGTGTTTGATAACTGTCGCGCTTACACCGCACCAAAGATCTCGGCGAAGACCTTTTCGACCTTATCGCCAGAATCGATCGATTCCATCGGGTCTTTCCGCAAACGGTGCCGCAAACAAAGCGTCGCAATCCGGCGAATATCATCCACCGTCACATCCGTACGATTTTCGTAGGCCGTCAGTGCCTTCGCCGCCCGGTTCGTCACGATGTCGCCGCGCAACCCATCCACATCCAACGCCGAACACATTTCCGAGATTTTCACCCGCAGTTCGTGGTCGATCGTCACCACCTTCAAGCGTTCTTGCGCTTCGATAATGCTCCGCTGGAGGGCCGTTTGACCCGCTTGATAAGTGACGAGAAATTCCGGGGGATTTTGGTCGAATTGCGTGCGCTGTTCAACGATCTGCACCCGCAGTTCCGCTTCCTTCACCGTGCGAATCTGGGCGTGCATCCCAAAGCGATCAAGCAACTGGGGCCGCAGATCGCCTTCCTCCGGGTTCCCCGAACCGACGAGGACAAAGCGGGCCGGATGGCGAATGGAAATCCCTTCGCGCTCGACGGTGTTCCAACCGGAAGCGGCGGAATCCAGCAGTACGTCAACCAAGTGATCGTCGAGCAGATTGACTTCATCCACGTAGAGAATGCCGCGATTGGCCTTGGCCAGCAAACCGGGTTCAAACGCCTTCACCCCTTCGGAAAGTGCCTTCTCAATGTCGATCGTGCCGCAGACGCGATCTTCCGTTGCGCCGAGGGGCAAGTCCACCATCTGCACTTTCTTCTTCGCCAGGGGCGGAGTTTGGCCGCGCTCCACCATGTCGCGCACTTCGTCGCCCATCAGTTCTGGGTCGCGGGGGTCACTGTTGAAGGGATCGTTCGCGACGACATCGATTTCCGGCAGCAGGTCGGCGAGGGCGCGAATCGTCGTGGATTTCCCCGTGCCGCGATCGCCCATGATCATCACCCCACCGATCTTCGGGTCGATGATGTTGAGGATCAACGCCAGCTTCATTTCTTCTTGGCCAACGATCGCCGTAAATGGAAAGACGGGACGGGCGGTTTTGATCGGAGCTTGGGTGGGTGCTTCAGCAGTAAACGTCACGGCTATTCTCGGGGATTAAACAACTTTATTAATCTTTTCGATTCTTATCTTCTCATATTTTGGCCGCCGCTGAGACGGGCTTTCTGTCGGGCGACAAGAACCGATACAATGCTGAACGGTTGTTGTACAAGGCACTTAATCCATGACCAATCCCCCAATTTCTAGCCCCCCGATTCCCGTCGTTGTCAACGGTGCCACCGGCAAGATGGGCCGCGCGATCGTCCAGGCAATCCATGCCGCCCCCGATATGACGCTTTTCGGTGCCCTGGCGCGGAACCCCGAATGGGAAGGTCAGGACATCGGTGAAGTGGTGGGAATCGGGCCGCTGGAAGTACCGATTAGCAACGACTACGAATCGATGATGGCGATGCTATCCCAGGAAAAGCAGCTCGGTGTGGTGGTCGATGTCACCCATCCCGATGCAATTTATCAAAACATTCGCAGCGCGATCGCCTACGGCGTGCGGCCTGTGGTCGGAACAACAGGGCTAACCCCAGATCAAATTCAGGAATTGTCGGAGTTTGCCGACAAAGCCAGTACCGGCTGTATCATCGCCCCCAACTTCGCGATCGGGGTAATCCTGATGCAGCAAGCCGCGATCCAGGCATCGAAGTACTTCGATCACGTCGAAATCATCGAACTGCACCACAACCAAAAAGCCGATGCCCCCAGCGGCACCGCTGCCCAAACCGCCCAACTCCTCGCCGAAATGGGCAAGACTTATAATCCTCAGCAGGTCAAAGAGACCGAAAAAATGCCGGGGGCACGCGGGGCGACCGCCGAGGAAAACATTCGCATTCACAGCGTTCGGCTACCGGGCTTCATTGCCCACCAGGAAGTGATTTTCGGGTCACCGGGGCAGATCTATACGCTGCGGCATGATACGACCGATCGGACTTGCTTCATGCCGGGGGTGTTGCTCTGTGTGCGTAAGGCGATCGGGCTGAATGGCTTAGTCTACGGGATGGAGAAGATTCTATAGGGTTTAGGCGTGAACTGGCAGCATTGTAGCGACTACGCTTTCAGCCCGCCCCGGATTAAAATCCGAGGCTAATAGCCGAAGTCCGTTGAAACGGACTGAAAGGAAAACTATCGTTCATAGAACCCGTTTGAACGGGTTTTTGCTATTAGCCTTGAAATTTGATTTCAAGGCGGGCAACGGAAAATACAAACAAACTCCAAAAGCGAAGGGCGGTTGATCGGATGATCAACCGCCCTTCATGAGCTAAGCAAAATCTTAAAGTCAATTTCCCTTAGATCAAATTCAGAGGCAATTCCGCCGACTAATCGTAGGCTTTCTTGGTGCTGAACTTGTAGGTTGCCGGATTCGGGTTGGCCCCGATGTTCCGTGCGACGCTACCGACGGCCACACGGCCTTCGTTCACCTTCTCAGGGAACACGCCATCAGCGGGGTGCAGGTACTGCACTTCGCCATTCGGGAAGACGCGGTAGACTTTGTAATCGGTGATTTTAAATTTGGTCTTGAGTTGGGTACCCAGGGCTAGGCATTGCTCTTTGCGAGCCAAGTACAGCAGGTTCTCACCTGCATTCATGGTCGCTGCGCCGCCAGTGGGCATTTCAAACACTTGTGCTGACTTGCCAGTCCAAGTGATTGCATATTTCTCTTCGACCAATGCTTTGGTCAACAGGCCGCCGGTGCTACCTGCAAACAAAGGCGCTTGTCCAGTCAGAGTTTCTGCCATGGTTCTCGCTCGATGAACGTTTTGCAGCAATTTTACCCTCCCCAAAATGCTCAAATACCGAAACCCCTTGGATCTGTAACAGTTGTTAATGAGTCGGGGGATTTTGGGGATCGTTTGGGGGGTGGGGTATGGATTAAGTGGGGGGGTATCGGTTAATGGAAATGCCCGAGGGCCCTAGCGACGTTTGCGACTTGTGGCTTTCTCGGCTTGGGGTGGGCTGGCTTCGACGATCGCAGGAATGGTCAGGTGGAACTGGCTGCCTTGATCTTTGCCCGCTGATTCGGCCCAGATCCGCCCGCCCCAGTTGCTGATAATTTGCCGACAGATCGCGAGGCCGAGACCCGTGCCCCCAGCACTACGTCGCAATGCGCCTTCCTCTTGGTAGAACCGATCGAACACCGTCTCCAATCGATTGGCCTCAATGCCCCGGCCCGTATCAGCAATCACTAGCTCCAGCATCGCGGCATCATCAGTTTGTTGGGCCTGAATCTGAATTTCACCCGTCGGATCAGTGAACTTGCAGGCATTATCCAGCAGCTTAGAAATCGCTTCGACCAACCATTCGCCGTCCGCTTTGATAAAGGGCAAGGTCTCGGGAATGGCGATCGTCACCTGGGGCAATTCACTACCATAACGGGCCTTGAGACTACTCAGCGCCAGTTCGACACATTCCAGCAACGGCATCGGCTCAAATCGCCAATTCACCTGTCCCCCTTCCAGCCGCGATAGGGTTAAGAAGTCTTGGATCAGTTTCCGCATCCGTTCCGCATCGGTCAACGCCGAATTCAGCATCACCTGGCGCAGATCCAGGGACATATCGGGGTCACTGGAAAGGCTCTCCAGACAAACCTGAATCGTCGAAAGCGGGGTGCGCAGTTCATGGCCCGTAATCGCAATCAAGTTGCTGCGGGTACGTTCTAGCGCTTCGAGCTGTTGATTGAGATCTTCGAGGTTGGCGTAGGCTTCCGCCTGGATCAGCGCAATTCCGACTTGGGCGGCAACGGCATTGATTAAGTCCAATTCCTCGGTAATGGTCGGCTGAGGCTGATAAAAATGCAGCTCTAGCATACCCACCAGATGATCTTGGTGAATCAACGGCACCATCAGCCAAGCGCCGATGTGATGGGTATGCACAATGGTCTGATAGTCAGCACTTGCCTCAAACCCTGACTCTGCCGCTGGAATATCCGCCAAATAGAGCGTTTCCAGCGTTTGCGCAGCGGTTTGAAACACCGGATTGTGGTACAAATCCCATACCTGACCGACCAGGGAAGCCAAGGGAACATCGGGATTGAGGAATTCGTGGGCCAGGGTAATCTGCTCATCGCGATCGTGGCAGCGGTAGATCAAACAGCGATCAGCCTGGACTGTCTGGCCCAACTCCTTCGCCGCCACTTCCAGCACGGCTTCTGGGTCAAGCGATTGACGGACGGCAGTGGTGATGATGTTGACCAAGCGTTCGCGGCGTTCCTTGAGGGAAATCGCGCGATAGGCTTTTGAGAGTTTGTACTGTCCGGCTTGGAGGTAGGTGACCAGGCGCTCGGTGAAGGGTTCCGGGTCAACTTGGTTAATGGTCGCCAGAAATTCGTCACGGGAGACTTGGGCGAGGCCACGGATAACCTTATCGGTCAGTTCGGGGCGGTACTGCATCACCCGATTCAGCATCAGCTCCGCCGCCTGCAGCACCACCTGCCGATCGAACGTCCAGAAGCCCTCAAACCGCCGCGACTGATCAACATGCAAGGTCGCAGACGGTTCACCCTGCTTTTCCTTGCAGATCAAACAGGAAGCGTAGGTTTTGCCGAGAACGATCAAATGCCACTCTGCACAGAGTCCATCACCCGGCTCAAATGCAACCGTCTCGTAGAATTCAGATTTGTCAGTAAAGTCCGCTTCCGGTGCGGCGAGAACATAAACCTGTTCTGTCCGATCGGCAATCCGCACATAGCGGTGGGCTTCCTGGCGATAGAAGCGTTCGCGCTGGAAGCTGGCAATGACGATCGGCTGATCATTCCCCGCCAAAACCTGGTCTTCCATCGCATGGGACAGGGCCGTGAGCGAAGACTTAAAGTACATCTGGCAGCGAAGGTGGGGCAGCGCTGCGGTTAATTCATCCAGAATAGAAGAACGAATGATCATGGGATCAAAGCTGGAACTAGCAAAGGCAATTGAGGCTCGCTCAGCGCAGTCAGGGCACATTCTTTAGAGTAGCGTGTTCTGGAAGACGCAAAGTGCAATTAGCCAAAATCACTGCACTGCTGGCATCAACCTGTTACATTGCGCAACAAAG
>JBJORF010000141.1:0-7740 GCA_046049545.1 Cyanobacteriota bacterium
GCCGACCTGCAACGCGCCGACGGACAGAATTCCAAGGAACGGTTCGAAGCGGCCTATGAAGCCAATGCCCAGGTGATCCTCTGCGGTGTCAGCCAACCCGTTCGGATGATTTTGGACTTGGCCCAGCTCGATCAGGTGTTCGCGATCGTCGAGAGCCTCGAAGCAATCCCCCCGATCTTGCTACCCCGGATTATCCGCAGCGAATCCCGCCTCGCCGCATAATCCTCCACTCACCGCATAATCCTCCACTCAAAAGCAAGCCGCCCAGGGAACTAAACCCTGGGCGGTTGTTATATCAGTGACATGCGCCAAAGCCTAGCCGAAGCTCGGCAATCCCAGGCCGCTCGCCCCTTCTTCCTCGCCTTCGACAAACGCAGGCAAATCGAGCTTACCCGACTGACGGCTTTTCATCGCCAGACGGTAGCTGACGCTTTGTAGCTCGGCATGCAGTTTGCGGTTCTCGCGTTGGATTTGCGAGACTTTCTCCTTCACCGGGGCCATCCGATCGGCAAACTTCTGGCGATACAGATTCGGCAGTTCTTGAACGACTTTCTCCAGCATTTCCGTGCGGTCGGTCAGCTCCGTCACCGAACCTTTCAGCTGACCAATTTCTTCATCGCGATCGGCAATCGTCGTTTGATAAAAATTTACCTGCTGCTCCATGCTTTGCAGTTGCTCTCGCAGCGTTTGGAGTTCGGCCTGATCACGCTCGGCGGTAAGTGGCTGCGCCGACTGCGCCGCATTCCCCTTCACCAACCGGAACAGCTCCTGGGACAGCTGTTGCACCAATTGGTCACGCATCTTCAGCTCCTCTTGCAAGTGCAACACCTCCGCTTGCAACTGCGCTTGGTTGGCCTGCTGGGCTTGGAATGACTGGGGCTTGACGGAATCAGGGGTATTCACAAGGCACACTCCGGTGATGACAGATTGATATTGACAAGAAAGACAAATCCCTGTGCAGTAAATTTACCATCTGATACAGGATTTGACACTAGATCTAGCGGATATTTTATATCTTTGCACAAAAAATCACCTAGGGAGGGCGCTGGTGGCCCGGTAATTGGGGATTATTTCCAGACCAAAAGGTTTTACAATAAGCGCAAGGCAGCACTAGGCAAGAATGTCTAAGCACAAGAATGTCCAATCCTGTCCAGCAATCAAAAAACCGACATAAATTCTTCTTCATCAAAAATCCCTATGGCTGCATTGGCTGAAGCACGATCGATCACCACTTTCCCCCTGGCGGCGGTGGTGGGCCAAGACGCAATTAAATTGGCATTACTCCTCGCCGCTGTTGATCCGGGGCTGGGGGGTGTAGTGATTTCCGGGCGGCGCGGCACCGCGAAGTCGGTCATGGCCCGCGCGATTCATGCTTTGCTCCCGCCGATCGAAGTGGTCGCCGGAGCGATCGCCAACTGTGATCCCCAGCATCCCGAAGATTGGGATGACCTAACTGCGGCCCAGTACGCTGACCCGAGCCAAGCCCCCACCGCGATCGTGCCCGCCCCTTTTGTCCAGATCCCCCTGGGTGTGACCGAAGACCGCCTGATCGGTTCGGTTGATGTGAGCCAATCCATTCGCCAGGGTCAAACCGTATTTCAGCCCGGACTGCTGGCCGAGGCGAATCGCGGTGTGATGTACGTCGATGAAGTGAATCTACTAGATGATCAAGTTGCGAACCTATTGCTCTCGGCCTTGACTGAAGGTCGCAACCTGGTTGAACGGGAAGGAATCAGCGTTCAGCATCCTTCCAAACCGTTGTTGATCGCGACTTACAACCCTGAGGAAGGCCCACTGCGGGAGCATTTACTCGATCGGATTGCAATTTCCCTGTCCGCTGATATGGTTCTCGGCCTGGATCAGCGCGTTGATGTCGTCACCCAAGCCACCGCCTACGCCAACTCGCCCGCCGACTTCCTGGCCCAGTACGAAGAAGAAATCGATGGTCTGAAAACCCAGATCCTCCTCGCCCGTGAATGGCTCAAGGATGTCACGATCACCCAAGAGCAGATCAGCTATCTGGTCAATGAAGCGATTCGAGGCGTAGTCCAAGGCCATCGGGCGGAACTGTTTGCGATTCGCGTTGCCAAGGCCCACGCCGCCCTCGATGGACGCAACGCCGTCAATGCCGAAGACCTGCGGAAAGCTGTGGAACTGGTGATCGTCCCCCGCGCCACCGTGATCCAAACCCCGCCGGACGACCAGCAGCAACCGCCGCCGCCGCCACCGCCCCAACCGCCCCAGAACCAGGACGAAGACGAGCCGGATGACTCGGAGCAGGATCAAGACGAAGAGCAGGACGAGAACGAAGACGATCAGCCCGAGGACAATACGCCGGACATTCCCGAGGAATTTTTGTTCGACCCTGAAGGCGTGATCATGGATGACGAGGTGCTCTACTTCGCCCAAAAGACCGCCAAGCAAGGTAAATCCGGAGGCCGCGCGCTGATTATTTCCGAAGATCGGGGCCGCTACATCAAACCGATCTTGCCACGCGGCAAAGTGCGCCGGATTGCCGTCGATGCTACCCTCCGATCGGCCGCTCCCTACCAAAAGTCCCGCCGCCAACGGGCCTTGCAAAAGAATCCGGATCTCCAGAAGCGCGTCTTCGTCGAAGAGAGCGACGTGCGGGGTAAGCGGCTGGCCCGTCGGGCTGGGGCTTTGATTGTCTTCTTGGTCGATGCCTCGGGGTCGATGGCACTGAACCGGATGCAATCGGCGAAGGGCGCGGTATTGCGGCTCTTAACCGAGGCTTATCAAAACCGGGATCAAGTGGCGCTGATTCCGTTCCGGGGTGATGCGGCGGAAGTCTTATTGCCACCGACCCGATCGACGGAAGCGGCCAAACGTCGGCTCGACCGACTGCCCTGCGGTGGTGGTTCGCCCCTGGCCCATGGTTTGACCCAAGCAGTACGGGTGGGACTGAACGCGCAGCAGATGGGTGAAGTCGGCCAGGTCGTGATCGTTGCGATCACCGATGGTCGGGGCAACGTTCCCCTGGCCAAATCCCTCGGCGAACCCCTCCCCGAAGGTGAAAAGCCGGATATCAAAGGCGAATTGCTGGAAATCGCTGCCAAGGTTCGCGCCACCGGAATGCAGCTACTCGTAATCGACACCGAAAGCAAATTCATCTCCACGGGTTTTGCCAAGGAAATCGCTAAGCAAGCTGGGGGCAAATACTACCAACTGCCCAAGGCGACCGACCAAGCGATCGCCGATGTGGCCCGAGGCGCAATTATGGATATGGGCGGGCGCTAGTTTGGGTTAGGTCTACTGCGCTTTCGCTTTACGATCGTTAGGGAAATACTTGCTCCCGACGATTGTTAAGATGGTGCCGACTACGCTCATTCCCAGTGCTGTCATCGTCGCTAGTTTTGGGTAATAACCACTGCGACTAAGGGTAGCAAGCCAAGTTGCGGTGGTTTCGCTGTGTAGGACTTGATTCGCGATCGCGGGTGCGAGATAAATCAGCGCCCCGCCGACGAGCAGCCAAGGCAGCATGGAAATCACGAGAAAAAGGGTTTTAGTGCTGTTCATGGATTTAAGGGTGGATTTTATCGATGGGCTGAATCTTGGCGGATGTGGGTGATGCGGCTATTTGTCACGGGCGGCCCAAACTCCGGAAATCAGCATAAATAATGCCGCTCCGAAAATGACGATCGCGAGACCGACAACGACTAAATCCATGTTGTTGAGATTGTCCATAGAATTAACCAGATTTTAAACCAGGCATGATGCCATATTCAGCATATCACAGTCATTCCAGCAGCCCCGGCTAACGCGATCGGGGCCGGATTTGGCGCTGAATGACATCGCCGATGAAGATCAATAAACCAAGGCCATGGGCGCTCAAAATCACGGTATAGCCAGAAAACCCGACCCAAAGCCCATTGCATCGCGAATGATCGAACAGCGATTGGATCAAGTTTTTGGTATCACAGGTCACGCCATAAAAGCCGGAATCGCCGAAGTTAAATAGCAAAGCGATCGTGTAGGTCAAGCAAATGATCAGAAAAAGGACTTTAGAAAATCGCACTTGCCGCGATCGTCGGCAAATAATGACAACAATTAATTCAAGCAATAAATGCAATGGCAAAACGATAAACAGAAAGATTAGGGCCATGTAGCCGCCAGTAGTGAACCAAAACCCCGCAAAAGTCAACGCCAAATATAGGGTTGAGCAAAAGGCAAAGCGTTTTGAGGTGGTAATCGTGGCAGGCATTTTAGTTGGGGTTGGGAGAATTAGCCTGGTCAATCGCGGTGACTAATTGCGCGATCGGTTGCTTCCAGTCCGCTACTGTCGCTTGACGAAATAGTTCAACATTGGCGTACCAGGGACTATCGCTGTGATCGACTAGCCACAACCAATGGGGAACATATGCAAGCAGGAGAAATACGCGCTGGCCCAAATTCGCCGCCAGATGCGCGATCGGATTATCCGTCGCAATGACCAAGTCTAACCCCGCGATCGTCGTAGCTAATTGCGCATAGTTATCACCCTGAAGGTGAGTAATTTCAAATCCCGCTAATTTATCCGCCAATTCAGTCAGTTCCGATTCATCGATCGCCAGTCCAATTTTCCGAATCGGGTGACGCAGTTCAGCCTGCGGCTGTAACTGAATCGGAGCCGCTAAGTTCGATAGTTCAATTTTTAAATACTTCGCCAGATCGACCACACTAATCTGATAATCACAAGCTGGAATCCTCTCGCCACGGGCGATTACCTGATCAATTTCTACCAGGGATTGAACCAGCGGCGAGATCGTTGACTCACACTCCACCCAAACTGTCGCGCCCATTTGCTTTAACTGAGGCGCAAACCGCAGAAATGCCAAGGCCAATCCAATATTTTGTTCGCCCCACAGCAGAATGGTTTTATCTTGCAGCGATTCGCCTTGCCAAGCGTTGATCGATCGATGACGCGGCAATTGATGCTGTAAAAATCGCGACACTGACCAGCGGCAATCATAAGCTGCAAATCCCTGAGCGTAGTCGCCTAACTGCAAATAGGTTTCCGCCAAATCCAGCCGCGCTTCCGTGAAATCTGGATCAAGTGTGATCGCCTGCTGAAAACTAGCGATCGCCGCCTTAAATTCCTGACGATCGCGCCATAGTTGACCAATACTCTGGTACGCCTCCGCAAATTCAGGATTGTACTGAATCGCCTGTTGCAGGTGGGCCAGGGCTTCTGCCGATCGGTGCGGTTGTAGCAAACGGCCCAACCGATGGTGACTTTCGGGATGTTGGGAATTGAGTGCGAGGACTTCATAGTGCGTCGCGATCGCGTCCTCCGGCGCTCCCATGGCAGCAAAGGCCAGGGCCAAATTGTGCCGCAAATCGGGATTGTTCGGCTCCAATTGCATCGCCCGTTCATAGTGGCTCATCGCTCCATCGAGATTGCCCTGTTCCTGCAACAGGTTGCCCAGACTCATTTGGGCATTCGCAGAAGCGGGATCTTGCTGCAATGATTGACGATAGAGGCTGATCGCGCGGTTCGTATCCCCGATCGACTGATACAAGTGGGCCAGATTATTTCTCGCCTTGGTATAGCCTGGGTCAATTTGCAACGCCCGCTCATAGGCTTGAATCGCCTCCGGAATTTGGCCATCGCTGAACAGCGCATTGCCAAAATTAAACTGCGCCTGGGCAAAATCCGGTCGTAGATCGATCGCCGCCTCAAACTGGGCCAGCGCCGTATCCAAATGCCCCAAATCCTGCAACACGATCCCAAGGTTGTTATAAATTTCTGGATCGATCGGATTAGCCTCCGTCGCCGCGCGGTAATAAACGATCGCCTCGGTCAACCGCCCCATCTGGTAGCTAATCACGCCCAGCAAATTTAGCATCTTCCCATCCTGGGGCTGATGCTCCAAAACCTGACGGCACCAATATTCCGCCCGATCGAGCTGGCCTGACTCAAAGGCTTGAAAGGCTTGGGCGGTAGCATCAGCGATCGTGGGCATGGGATTTACGCAAGAATGGTGGACAAGTCGTTCTACTGATAAGTCGTTTTACTATTGTGTCCGAGTTTTTCTAACCCAACGAAACAAAACCCACGCCAGAACATTGGGTTACAATACACAAGAACTGATGAATTTGCTGCCATCACCCGCCGTATTCCCTTGTATTCCCTATGCTGCTGTCCCTCCGCATCGACAACTTTGCACTCATCGATCATCTGGAGTTGGACTTCGGGCAGGGGTTGAACGTCCTCACTGGGGAAACCGGGGCAGGCAAATCGATTATCCTGGACGCGATCGACACGGTACTGGGCGGCAAACCACCGGGGCGCGCGATTCGAACGGGTGCCGACAAAGCAACGATCGAAGCCCATTTCCAAATGCGGCCCACCTTACTCAACTGGTGCGAAACCCACGCGATCGATGCCGAAGAAGATTCACTCGTCTGTAGCCGCGAAATCAGCACCTCCGGTCAACGCAGCCGTAACCGAATCAACGGTGTACTGGTGAACAAGCAGCAGATGGAGGATCTGCGCGATCGCCTGGTCGAAATCACCGCCCAGGGGCAAACCGTCCAACTGGGCAACCCCGCCCTGCAACGCGACTGGCTCGATAGCTTCGGGGGCGGCGCGATCGAAGCCCAGCGATCGGTAATCGCCCAGCACTTTGAGCGCTATCAGCAGGCCAAAAAAGCCCTAGAAAGCCGTCGCAAGATGGAATCCCAGCGCCAACAGCAGTTGGACTTATTTGAATATCAGTTACGCGAACTCAAGGAAGCGGCCCTCACGGAACCCGACGAACTCGACGAACTCCTGAACGAACAGCAGCGGCTTAGTCATGTTGTGGATCTCCAGCAACAGAGCTACCAGCTCTATCAGATGCTTTATGACAACGATGGTGGCAATGCGCCCTCCTGTGCCGAACTCCTGGGCGATGCCGAACGAATTTTACTCAATATGATCGAAGTCGATCGGGAACTTGCACCCGTAGCTGAGGCGGTATCCAACGCCCTCGCCCAAATCGAAGGCGCAGGCAAAGACATTAATGCCTATGGTGCCGGACTCGAAGCCGATCCGGGTCGCCTCCAAGAAGTCCAGGCTCGCATCAGTGTCTTGAAACAAATTTTGCGAAAATATGCCCCGACCTTGGAAGAAGCGATCAAGCTGCGCGATTCGCTCCAAGCCCAAGTGGACGAACTCACAGGCAATGGTCAGTCCCTGGCCGAACTCGAAGCTGATGCCAGCAATCGTGAAGCTGAACTGGTCGCTGCTTGCGCGATTCTGACGAATTTACGCCAGGTCGCAGGCAGGCAACTCGAAAAGCAATTGGTGGAAGAACTGAAGCCCCTCGCCATGGATAAAGTGCAGTTCCAGGTACAAATCCAACCCGTCAATCCCGGAGCCTTTGGGGCCGATCGGATCACTTACTTGTTCAGCCCAAACCCCGGCGAACCGCTGCAACCCTCGTCGAAGTCGCTTCCGGCGGGGAAATGAGTCGGTTCTTGTTGGCATTGAAATCTTGTTTCTCACAGATTGATCCCGTGGGCACGTTGATCTTTGATGAAATTGATACGGGGGTATCGGGTCGAGTCACCCAGGCGATCGCCGAGAAGCTGCATCAACTCAGTGCCCATCATCAAGTGCTTTGTGTGACCCACCAGCCGATTGTGGCGGCGATCGCCCCCCCATTGCCCGCTAAGAGATATCCCACAAAGGTTGCCGTCGTCAAAACCGGGCCAGGGGTAATCTGCCCAATGGCAACGGCATCGAGAAGTTGCTGA
>JBJORF010000142.1:0-7734 GCA_046049545.1 Cyanobacteriota bacterium
GTTTTAGCCCATCGTTGTGCTTATTTGAATGGTCTTATTGGAAGTCCTATCCCTCAAATGCCTGAGTATTATTACCCATCGCCAAACTGACATGCTCCCCGATTACTTCTGATTTTTGATGGTTTAGACGAATTAGCGATGCAGGGAAAAGTCGGTGCTGAAGTCGCACAAGAATTTGTCAAGAATCTTAAAGGCAAAGTCGATCGAATTAATCATCAAAAATTGCATTTACAGGTGTTACTCAGCGGTCGCGATGTAGCCATACCGTTAAGCCGCTTGAAAGACGGCCAAGTTCTGCATATCTTGCCATACTATGTTGACCAAGCAGAACAGGATGAGTATGAAGACCCCAAAGCATTGCTGCAAAAGGATCTACGCAATCAATGGTGGCAAAATTACGGGGCGGTAAGCGGGCGGGAATTTGCCGCAATGCCGCAGGAATTGTCGCGTGATAATTTGAGCGAAATTACTGCACAACCATTGCTGAATTACTTAATGGCGTTGAGCTACGTGCGTGGTAATTTGACCATTTCAGAAACGACCAACCTCAACCAAATTTACGCTGATTTGCTGGGCGGAATCTACGATCGCGGATGGGAAAGTAGCCAACATCCGGCGTTAGAAGGAGTCTCGTCAAGTGAAGACTTTAGCCGCGTACTGGAAGAAGTTGCTTTGGCGGTTTGGCATGGGAATGGACGGACAACCACTGTTGCGACTATCACTCAATATTGCGAACAGAGCGGTTTACAGAGCTTACTGCCATCTCTACAAGCGGGCACGGAAACCACAGGCGTGATGCAATTGCTGCTAGCGTTCTATTTCCGGCCAAGTGCCAGCATTCCCCAAGGTGATGAGACTTTTGAATTTACGCATAAAGGCTTCGGGGAATATTTAACAGCCTGTCGCATTGTCCGAGGTCTTCACGACATTCACAACCAGCTTGAAATCCGAAAGCAAAACGCAGATTCGGGCTTGGATGAAAAAACTGCTTTGGTTAAGTGGGTAAAATTATGTGGCCCTTCGCCGATCGATCAATATCTCATGGAGTTTTTACGCAATGAAATGCGATTGCAGAATCCAGCCGAAGTCAAACAGTGGCAGGAAATGTTGTGTGGCTTGATTGAAATTGTGCTGAAGCAGGGCTTGCCGATGGAGAAGCTTAGTTTGGCGACCTACCATGAAGCCAACCGTCAGGCAAAAAATGCTGAAGAGACTTTGCTGGTTGCCTTATCGGCCTGTGCCTGTTGTACAGAGGAACGCTCCAAAATTAACTGGCCTACGCCTGAAGCCTTCGGCACTTGGTTACACCGATTGCGGGGTCAACGCTCAGGTTTTTCACCTTGCCTTGCTGCTCTGTCGTTTTTAGACTTAGAGGCTTGCATCTTAAGTAATCAAGACATGGATGGGGCAAATCTGTATGGGGCGAGTCTGGATAGGGCGAGTCTGTATGGGGCGAGTCTGTATGGGGCAAATCTGTATGGGGCGCGTCTGGATGGGGCGCGTCTGGATGGAATCTCATGGGACGAAGATACAAATTGGATTAACGCATGGCATTTAGGAAGCGCGATCGGCCTTCCAGAAGAATGGCAAAAGATTCTCGCAGAACAAGCTGAGGAAAATGACGACGACCGTTAGCCCCGACCACCACACTGCCCTGCCATCCGATAAAATAAGCCTATCCGGGTGAACCAAGGGAGATTGCCCCCATGACCGTCGCCACCGCTAAACGTATGACACTTGAGGAGTACCTGACCTATGACGATGGGACAGATACCCACTATGAATTGGTGGATGGGGTCTTAGTCGAGATGGGGCATGAAAGCACGCTGAACACTCAGATTGCGATGTTCCTGGTGTTTGCCTTCGCGCGATTAGGCTTGCCATCCTACTGCGTGGCGATGAAGCAGAAAATCGTAGTTGATAGTGTCTATGTCACTGCCCGCGACCCGGATTTAATCATCCACACAGAAGAATCCGAAGCCGCGATCGCCGGATTGCCTGAAGCCTGCCTAAAGCTGAATGCCCCCAATCCGCATATCGTCATCGAAGTCGTTTCCCCCGGTGGTGAGTCCAGCGACAACTACAAACGCGACTATGAAGAGAAGCCCAGGGAATATGCGGCAAGGGGCATTCCTGAAATGTGGATCGTTGATCCCGATCGAGCGATCGTCAAAATCGGCACTCTGACCAATGGGGCATACCAATTCCAAGATTTTACCGGGGATGCGGTGCTGATCTCCTCTGGGTTTCCGGAACTACAACTCACAGCGGCTCAAATCCTGCGTGCCAGACGATGACTCAATTTATGCCCAGATACAACAAAACCTCCTACTAGAGGAGGTTTCGCATAATCGGGATGATAGGATTTGAACCTACGACCCCTTCGTCCCGAATAATGACCTAGCACCCTCTGAACATTGCATATCAGCACTTTCACCCATTGACAGAACTGGTATACCGTTCTGGGTACCAATCTTTTATCTAGCTAGAGAATAATAAAAATCAGAAAACGACCTACATGACCTACAAACCTACAAATAGTATCTAACCCTTATATATCAATGCTTTTAAATGTAGGTCAATGCAACCTACGTTTGACCTACAAACCTACAAATCTGATATTCACCGAGCAAGGCTCTCTAGAAGCAACAGAAAAAGGGATGGCCTGCTCGATGCTGACTTGCCCCGAGATACAATGAGCCTATCCAGGTGAAGTAAGGGAGACTCGCCCATGACCGTCGCCACCACAAAACGCATGACCTTAGAGGAGTATCTGACCTATGACGATGGGACAGATACCTGCTATGAGTTGGTCGATGGGGTGCTGGTAGAAATGGGAAACGAAGCCACGATAAATACCCAGATTGCCGTCTTTCTGATTCTGGCCTTTGGCCGGATGGGATTTGATGCGGGCCGGATTGGCATCAAGCAAAAAGTTCAGGTGAGAAGCGCCTATGCCAGTGCCCGCGACCCCGATTTGATTGTCCACACTGAAGAATCTTTCCAAGCGATCGAGGGGCGAAAAGAAGCCTGTCTGTTCCTGCATGAATCGAATCCACTAATCGCGATCGAGGTGGTTTCTCCTGGTAGCGAGTCCACCAAAAATTATCAGCGTGATTACGAACAAAAGCCCGATGAGTATGCGGGCCGTGACATTCCTGAGATGTGGATTATCGACCCCAGTCGAGCGATCGTCAAAATCGGCACGCTTACCGATGGGGAATACCAGTTCCAAGACTTCACCGGAGATGATGCGCTGATGTCCCCTGGCTTCCCAGCGCTGAAGCTGACGGCGGGGCAGGTCCTCACTGCTGGCCGATAACCTTCATCACCACTTTCCCACCCGATGACCTTCTGACCTATGTGGCTAGAGGGTTTACTTTTGTTGTCCCGAATCGTTCACCTGATTGATTCCTGGATGAAAATAGTTCATTTGAGCTATAATGATTACAGCAAAACAACGTTTCAGGATTGCTGCGATGAATACTAAGACCCGCACACAGGGCAAGTTTGCGCTATGGAAAGCTGACCCCGATCGGAAGTTTGTCTTCACTGGCAAATTGCAATTAGACCCTGACATAATCGCCGAGATTATTGCCCAGAGCGGTAATGGGCGCAATGAAGTGGAACTGGATTTAATTGGATTCCGCAATGATTCGGACAAGCCAAACGCGCCCAAATACAGTGGCTATGCCAGTTTCCGCGATGCGGCCCCGGCGAAACAGCAGGCCGATGAGGATTGGTAATGGTGGCGCTGGTTGTGAACTGCAAGCCTGCACCGCTTGACCTGTCTCCAGCGCAACTCGCCAAGCTGACGGCAACGGCCCGATCAAAGGGGTGCGACGCGCTGATGGTGAATCTGGCTCCGGCTCCGGGCTGTCAGGTTTCGGTGCTGTGGTCGGAGGTTGGGGCATGAAAGTAGGCGACTCGCTCCAGGTGCGCGGCTATCCGGCTGATGTGCCGCTTCGGGTCTATGCGATCGTTAGCGGGAGAGTAGCGATCTTGTCCCCAGAGTGGCCCAAGGGTGCGACGAGGCTGGTGGAGTTCGGCGAAATCATCACGGTCAACGGGGTTCGTGTGCAAACTGCCGCAAAGCCAAGTACAGCAAAGCATAGAGGGAGACGATCGGCATGATTTACATTGGCATCGACCCGGGCCTGACAGGCGCGATCGTGGCCTTTCTCCCCAGTGGGGAAATTGAGTTCCATGATATGCCTGTCCTGGAAGTGAAGAAGAAACAGCAACTCGACTATGCGGGCTTAGCTCACATTCTCCGGCGCTATCCGGCCCATGGTGAGTGCATGGCCTGCATTGAGCTTGTCGGTGCGATGCCAGGGCAAGGCGTTTCCAGTATGTTCAAATTTGGGCAAGTCTATGGCGCGGCCCTGGCAACATTGGCCGCACTGCAAATTCCCTATGAACGGATCACGCCCCCGGTGTGGAAGCGGGCCTATCGGCTGGTTGGGTGCGAGAAGGATGAATCCCGCGCAAGGGCCTTAGAACTATTCCCGTCGGCGGTGGATTCGCTCAAACTGAAGAAACACCATGGTCGTGCGGATGCGTTGCTGTTGGCGGAATACCTGCGGCGGCAATCTCAAGGGGGGACGATCTCAACGTAACGCGTCACTTCAGTGCCCATGGATTTGTCGATTGGGTGAAACGGCGGGTTGTCTAGCGGCTGTGCCCATAAGCAAGGTCTTTAAGATGTCGCACCAACTTATCGTTATCCGGGGATTGCACTGTGTCCAGCGCCACTATAAAAGTAATCCGCTCTCCGGCACAGACTCGTCGAAATCCGATCGCGGCCACACTCAACCGCTGAATATCTCCAGCTTCTAACCGCTTAACCAGTTCAGCCACCATCTCGTCTTTGGTCGCGTTGCACCATGGCGCAATCTCTGCTTGGACATCGGTGACTTGGGTGTAGCTCTTGGTGTCTGCGGCAAGCAATTGTTGCTCAGTTGGGCTAAGTTGATCGATCTCGCCTTTTGTGGTCGAACTAACGCAACCTATAATGGCGACGTTCACAGCCAAAACCCATGCCAGCAACGCAATTGATTTCCGAAACATGATTTCTACCCTCTATACATGAACGCATGGCTAAACATACGTGGCTCATCGTGCAAAACCCACACAATTTTGAACGGATAAGAACGGAACGCTGATATGAATTTTTGGGATAGCTGGCAAAAGCCTTGGAGCTAACCAAAGTGCACCGTGAGAGGGGTGATAATGGCAGCATCACAATTATGCTGATCGCGCCATTCAATGCAGAATACCTGCGCCAGCAATCGCTCTCGGCCTAATTGCACTTTGCACCATGCGGGAAAATGAGGCCCTTGCCCTGATTGGCTTTGAGCGATCTATTTGCACCCGAACGAAAACTGGCGAGCGATTTCCCAGGGGTGTTTTTGGTTTAATCTTCCGACGGTCTTTCTCGTTCTAGCTTCAGGCTGAAATCTTCAACAATCTGGACTTGGTCTGGGTATCGGCTTTTGAGAGATTGCAGCACTTCATTGAAGATGTGCTCGCGTCTTATGCACATATACTTGTGGGCCGCAACTGCTGTGTAGGCGTGCATTCTGGGCACAGACATATCACGCATGACTTTCATGCTGTTGAGTGTGCTGTCTAATGCTTGGGTGAGAGTGCTCTTGTCATACTGGCAATATACGTTTGATTTCGCGAAATTCTCGTATCGGAGCATGACGGTGCCCAAACCTTGAATCTTGATCTGTCGGGGGAAGTGCATACGCCCAGCGTCGAACCTTCCTAAAGCCTGGACTTTGCGATTGGACTCTGGGGTGACAAAGCTGGAAGTATTTGGGGCAGAGTGGATCACGGTCTTTGTGCCGTCAGCCCATTCGAGGCGAAAGAAAAGCCCGGATCCAGCGCTAACATCGGCGGATATGACGCATCTTTGATGTACCTTTTCCCCGTCTTCCCCGATCCAAAGGCAATCAGTATCGACGCTTCGTGCCCCGATCGCTGATGCGGGTTGAACGGCAGTGAACGCGGCTGTGACACCGATAAGCAAGGCGATAGACTTTCTAAACATAATGATTTTCCAGCTATGATTGTCAATATTCAGACATCATGTACAAATACTGTCGGAAAATGACAAATCCCGGACAATTGAGTTCACAAATTGAACGGAATTGAACGAAAAGCGATCCAAACCATCTATGAATCTTTGGGACAGTTGGCCGAAACCCTGGAATAGGGAGCAATGCAGAGAATATTTTGTCCGTTCGACTGCGTTCACCACACTGCAAGCGCTCGCCGACTTGAGTGGGGTTGCTCGCCCAAATCTCTCCCGATGGCGCAAGGCTGACCTGGACGGCCCGAACGATTGGGATGTGGCGCAAGCAGAATTCCGCACTGAGTTGCGGGCGGCGACCCACGACAAGACGATCGATAACGTCTCCACCGACCTCGCCACGCTGGAAACGTCGCATGTTGAGGCTTATCAATTACTGCGGGAATGCGCGATCGCCAAGGTCCGATCGCTGAAATCCAAAATCGACCAAGCGGGCAAAGGTGCGGCGATGCTGCCGGGGATTGCGGTGGATAGTATGCCCGATGAGATGGTGAAAGCCGATGCCGATGCGAAAGTGCAAGCTCAGGCGCAAGTCGTCAAAGATACGGACGTGCAGGATTTGCGGCAACTCTCTACGGTGATTGACCTGGCAATTAAAGGGGAGCGGATGATTTTGGGCGGTGAGTATGAGGACTTAAATAAAGCAGTGCAAGCTCTTACAAAAGCAGGACTGGAAGTACGAATCCCGTCATCAAAGGTGTTAGTCAACGGCCTCCGTGATGAATAGGCCACTCCTCCCCCGTACGATCGCCCACCTTCAACCGCCGGAACCGTCATCCCTGCAATTGCCCAAAAATGCACACGAACGCGATCGACTGGAAGCGATCGCACAATGGCAACTGGATTTACTGCTGCACCGGATTGAATGGGGGCAATGGGGACTGGTGGGAGCGTCGGCCAAGAACGCGATCGCGACGCTGCGGACATTGCGCCAACTGTACCCGCCCACGGCTGAGGGGTTGGCGAAAATTGCCGCTGATCAGGGCATCCGGCCTGAAGATTTCATTCGGGCCTTGAATTGTGATTGATTCCAAAATTTTGGAAAATCCCTTACTTCACCGGCCTAGCAAAACTGCCATTACCCAAACTGCGCCATCCCGTCGCATGGGCAATCAGCATATCTAAGGTCAGGTTGCCGCCCGATCGTGATTGATTCTCCAGTTGCGTCAGGTTGAGATTGTACAGACTGACCAACCGTTCCCGACTGGCAATGTCGGGGACTGAGTTCACGGCGATCGTCTCCAGAGATTCCGTCATCCGCTGCACCAACGGCAAAATGTCTGGGGACAATTCGGCTGATGCTGATGCACCGGATGCAATTTGGTTGATAGCATTCTCTACTTTCTCGGCTTCACCCGATCGCCACAATGCCACTACTTTTTTGATGGGGTCAATTAACTCATTCGGAATTCTGACCATTTCACTCGCCGCCATGCTGTCACCTGCTATCGATCGGAATACATTAGCTATTCTAATCTGTGAGCCAGTTTTAGGGGTTTTCTGGCATTTTGATTGATAGCAGTAGCTTATCGGTAAAGGCAATCGATCGATTGAGTTGATGATGATTACGTAAATGTTGGGTTTGAGGTGGCTATTTGACAAAATGTAGATTTCGTCAAATGCTAAAATGGATT
>JBJORF010000143.1:0-7626 GCA_046049545.1 Cyanobacteriota bacterium
CCATTTTCCTTGCCTCAATGACAATGATTTAGACCTGACTCAATCTCACACCCTCTCATGATAAGACATGCTTGAGGCTATTTTTCGAGGTGCCCTTTATCCATTCCATAAAGAACTGATTCATTAGCAAATCCTAATTAAGAAACCCTCAAAAATCCACGCCGCGCTTCAAATCTACACCGCGCTCGGCATAGTGCTTATGACAGACCATTTCCGAGTGAATACTCGCCAAATTAAAATAGGCGGGCGGATGCTTACAGCGACCCGTCAAAATCACCTCCGTATCCTTCGGCTTCCGCAATAACGCCTGCACGATCGGGTCTTCGGGCAATAGCTCCAAATCCACCGTCGGATTCAGCTCATCCAAAATAATCGTCTTATACATTCCCGACGCGATCGCCGCCTTGGCAATCTCCCAACCCCGCTCCGCCTCGACGTAATCTAGCTCCTGCTGCTGCCCACGCCAAACGATCGCATCCCGCCCGCAGCGCTGATGGTCTACCAAACTCGGATAAATCTGCCGCAATGCCTGAATCGCCGCATCTTCCGTATAGCCCTTGCCGCCCTTCAGCCACTGCATGATCAGCACCCGATGGGATTTGTCCTGATTGATCCCGCGCCCGATCGCCTGCAAAGCCTTACCCAAAGCACTCGTGGACTTACCCTTCCCGGCCCCGGTGTAGATCTCAATGCCGCTAATCCCATAGCGCTCCCCATCATCGTGGTAGTGGGGCTTCATCTCCGAATGCAAATCGGCAATATCCACCAACGCCTGCGGCGCACCCCGCCCCGTGACGATCACCTCCATGTGATCAGGCTTGCGCTTCAAGGTGCTCACCACATCATCGACTTCGAGCAGCCCGAGGTCGAGCAATGGATTCAGTTCGTCCAGCACCACCACCGAATACAAACCCGAAGCCAGCGCCCCCTTCGCCACATCCCATCCCCGCTGCGCCTCCAGTTTGTCAAAGCGCGTCACCTCATCCCGGCCAAAATACTCCGCCCGCCCGGTACGCACCTGGTCAATCAAATGCGGAAAGCCACTCTGCAACGCCTGAATCGCGCCATCCTCGTCATAGATCCGCCCCGGCCCCTTCAAGAACCGCAGCAACAGCACCCGCGTCTGCGAAAAATTCTGAATCCCCAATCCGATCGAACGCAACACCACGCCCAGCGCTGCTTGGGACTTCCCTTTTCCCGCCCCGTCATACACATGAATCTGCCCCGTAATCCGCTCCGATCGGTGCTGTGCCGTCTGAATGCCAATCCCTGTGCGAACCATGACGATGACCTAAGGAAAAATTGATGCGCTCAATATTATGCGCTTTAAATACAAAAGTTGCTCGAACGATTACTACTGCATGACCCTAGAGTAACAACCGCTCAAGCAATGGTGATTGAATGATGTGCAAATGTAGAGTAACAGACTCCCTAGGTTTTGAACAGTCCTTTTTCAAAAAAAAACGCTACATCTAGCGTCGCGATCGTGAAAAACGTACAAAAGTCCTACCTTTATCCTGTTTCAAACCCGAAAATTCCCCGTACAATTACAAACAAAGGCTGGGCTGTTAAATATATTGAGTGGGATTCGGGACGGCTTATGGTTTGGACTGGCGTACTGCCGCTGCGCGCGATCGCGTTTCAGATGTTGTTCTTGGTTGTGGCGATCGCCATTGAGGGGCTGATCCTGCAATCGCGGCTGCAACTGCGCCGCAAGGAAAGCATGGAATATGCGGTCGTCATCAATTTATTGAGTGCGATCCTGGGCTGGATGGTCTTCTTCATGGCCGAACCCTGGTTTCCGGATTACATCCGCAGTGCCCTGATTGAATATGTGTTTTTCGGCGGTACGCCATTCTCGACTCCATTGGTGGGCGCGGGTTTTTGTGTGTTTATCTTGACCTTTGTGCTGAAGCTCCAGGGGATGGCTTGGCTTGATTTGATCTTAGATCGAGTGCCTGCTGAAGATACAGCGGTCATCGATCGGCAGAAGTTCCGAGGCCGCAAACATCGCTACCAAGCCCTGCAAGGTCTCCCGAATCGTTCCTTAGCCGTGCTCTGGGCGAATGCTTGTAGCTTTAGTGCAATTAGCATTCTGCTGGCCTTGCAGGTTCACGCGGGCACGATGCGTTAGGTTCATGATGCCTTCGATCAATGTGCCGCGCTGCCGTCTAGTTTCACCATTCCCTACCATCACTTCCCTACCATCACTGCGATGAAAGCTGTTATCCAAGACATCCGCAATACCCTCCAGCCGCCCCGTTGGGATTCCTGGCAGACGTTGCTGTTGATGTCAATGCTGAGTGTGCTGCTGGCGAGCTTGGCGACGGGGGTGACCCAGACGATTATTTCGTCCGGCGGCTGGATTTGGCTGATCCTGAGCATCTGGTGGCTGGTGTATGAATATAAGAAGCAGATTACCTTTGGCTTCTGGTTTACGGGGCCGTGGATTGTGGCAGCGACGATCGCGCTGTTTCTTTCGAGCAACTTCCCGATTATCCCCAAGTCAGCTTTGTTGATCCTCTGGGCACCGATGGCCGCTGCGATCGCAATATTGCCCAATTTCATCAAGTCGAATGCAGTGACAAAAGAGCCGGAGTGGGCGCTGCCCCCGGTGGCGAAACGTCAGGGGGTGTTGCTACTGGTGCTGACCCATTTCCTGGTGGCCTGTTGGATACAGTTCTATTTCTTGCTGCAAAACTGGCTGACGGCTTACCCGAGTCTGCGGGCTGAAGATCTCAGTCGCGGTCACTTTGTGATGAATATTCAACCCGCGCCGCATACCCGCGCTCAGAATGTCTTGAAACTGGCCGAAGCCGCACTACGCGAGGAACTCAAGGATAAAGACTGGCCCGCCGTGGAGCAATGGCTGCTCGAAACCAATGACAGCACCGACAAAAGCCGTCGTCGCGTCACCAGTCGCAGCATTAAGGCCCTGGAAGATCGCGTGCAAGCCAAGCTCGGTCAGCAGGCGCTCCGCTTACCCGAGGACAGTTGGTGGAAACTCGGCGGCAAAGTCACTGGGGGCGAATATGATCTTCAACTGCAAGCCTTTCTCCAACGCCCGAATACCGATCAGGGCGGCCATGCAATGACCATGCTCTGCAAGGTCAATCCCCAAACGATAGCCCTGAAACCGGAAAAAATCGCCCTGCGGAAAGAAGACATCGACATCAAAGCGATCGACAAAAATCTACCCAAATTTAAGACCATCGCCAAGATTAGCTGCGCCCAGCCCGTCCAACCCAGCGATCGTGAGGCGCAAATTCAAGAGGATGGGGTTTAATGGATGGGGAATTTGATTCCAGTTCCCCCAGTATTGGGGGCTATGGGGCGGTTTGAGATTGCCACGTTCTGAATGTCTGGTGTGTTGAGGAGTAAGTGACCATGTTTCGTCCGATTACGCGAGTGGCGGTGATTGCCGCGAATGTGTTTCGTGAGGTGTTCCGCGAGCGGGCTTTGTACCTGCTGGGGTTCTACGCCGTGGCGCTGCTGTTGGCTTCCCGGTTGCTGCCAGAACTCTCGGCGGGGGTGACCGATCGGAAGATCCTCTCCGACGTTGGGCTGGCCGGAATGCACATTCTCGGTTTAGTCCTAGCGGTATTTGTCGGGACGAACTTAGTGAACAAAGAGATTGAAAAACGCACGCTGCTTGTCTTGATGGCGAAGCCAGTGAGCCGAACGGAATTCCTTGTGGGGAAACATGTTGGCTTGTCGGCGGTGATCGCGGTGCTGTTGGCTGCGATGACGGCGGTGTATATCATGCTGATGGAAGCGCTGAAGGTGAGCTATTCGGTCAAGGCGACGGTCGTGGCGGTGAGCTTCATGGGACTGCTGCTGTCATTGATGTGTGCGGTGGCGATCGGCTTTGGGGCGATGATGAGTTCGCTGTTGGCAACGTTGATGACGGTGGCGGTGTATTTTGTCGGGACGCTCAGTGGGGATGTGGTGGCCCTCGGTAAACTCACTCAGAATCCCACGATCGAGCGAATGACGCAGATTTTTTATTTAGTGGTGCCGGACTTTTCGCGGCTCGACTTGAAGAACCAAGCGGTATATAACATTCTCCCGAGTTCTGACCAATTGTTGCAAAATGCCGGTTATGGCTTGCTTTATATCGTATTAGTACTGACAGTTTCGTCGTTGCTCTTCTCCGCTCGGGAATTCTAACGAGGCGCAGACAACGGGCGATCGCTCAGACTAAGATAGCGGGTACGTTGATCAGCAGAATCGCCCCACCTCTTTACAAGTTGTTCTAGCCCCAGCATGTCGCTGCCCTCTTCCAAAACCACCATTATGCCGATCACGAACCTCTTTCCCAGTGGTTCTATGACTGCTATGGATCCGAGTTGGGAAAGTCTTACACCGATGGAGCAGATGGCGATTCAGCTCTGGGTGGAGCAGGCTTTGAATCAATTACGATTGGCTTTGGATGATCAGATGATCGCGGTGGCTGATGAAACCCTGCTCCTGAAAACTTTTCTCACCCAGCTTCAGCAAACCCTGAGTCACAGTCGATTTCGGCTTGAACGATCGGAGCCTGTGGATGCATCTTGGCCGATTGTGAGCGCAACGCCTGCTTGGTTAATCCTCGAACATAATGGTGCGACGGGGTGGCTTCAGGAAATTCAGCAACAGTTTGTCGATCGGGCGATTACTCAGTTGAATACCGTTCTCCGACAAGTCGTGATCGTGCAGCAAGCACAGAACCAGGCCCGATCGTTCCAAGACCGCAACCAAGAACTGACCCAAATCAGTCAACTCAAAAGTGAATTCCTCGCCAACACCAGCCATGAGATTCGCACCCCACTGAGTTCGATTCTGGGATTTACGCATTTAATGCGAGAGCAGGGCTTTAGCCCCGACAATCAGCGGCACCAGGAATATCTGCGGATTATTCTCACCAGCGGGCAGCATTTACTGGCGCTGATTAACGACATTCTGGATCTGTCGAAAATCGAAGCGAATCAGATGGATTTGCAGTGGGAAGCGACGGATCTCGAACCGCTCTGCAAAACGGCGCTGACGTTGGTCAAAGAGAAGGCCAATGATAAGGGATTGTCATTGCGGCTGGAAATTGCACCAGAGGCCGATCGGATTCAGGCTGACCCGCTGCGCTTGAAGCAGATGCTATTCAACCTGATGTCGAATGGGATTAAGTTTACTGAGACGGGAAGCGTGGGATTGCGGTTGGAGCCGGATGATCAGTATTTGCGGTTTACCGTTTGGGATACAGGTGCGGGAATTGCGCCGGAGCAGCAGGCATTGCTCTTTCGGGCCTACAGTCAGTTGCCCCAGGATGAGACGAATCGCAGTGTGGGCACTGGTTTGGGGTTGGCATTAACGCAGAAATTGGCGGAATTGCATGGCGGGTGGATTGAGGTGGATTCGACTTTGGGCGAGGGATCAGCGTTTACGATCGTGCTGCCCTTTGCCCCAGCCACCGCGATCGTCCCCCCTGCCCAGAAACTCACCCTCGAAATTGCCAGTCCACCAAAACCTACGGCGAATCGTGATTTATCACCAGTACCCACGCCGGAAGTTGCGCCACCGCCGAGTCGGAAGGTGAATCGCGCCGATCGGAATTATCACGTTTTGCTGATCGAAGACCATGCCCCGAATGCGCGATTGATCATTACCTACCTCTGCAAGCTCGGTTACGAAGTCACCTGGGCGCAAAATCATCAAAAGATGTGGCAATCATTGGCGCAGTCGGTACCGGCATTGATTCTGATGGATATTAACTTGCCGGATGTTGACGGGCTGAGTTTGATTCAGCAATTGCGGCAGGACGATCGGTATGCGGATTTGCCGATTATTGCGCAGACGGCGATGGCGATGACGGGCGATCGGGAAACTTGTTTGGCGGCGGGTGCAGATGAATATATTAGTAAACCGATCGACCTCGACAAATTAGCCAAAACCCTCCGCCAATACAGCAATCCCGCGATTAAATAAATTTCGTAGGATGCGTTTCTGCAATGCAAAACGCATCGCTAACTTTGCAATCACCGGTCGACCCCGATAATTGAATATCCGCTTTCAAATTGCATCTGGGTTGATGCGTTGCCTTTCGGGATAACACTACGCTTGCTTTCATTACCAGGCGGTGAATGTGTACAGATACATTACTCTGTTAGAACGATCGTAAATGGCTCTGTATTGTTTGAGTGGACTATCAGGAAGAATGATGTAGCAAGATTTTTCTGGTGGCGTTTTGATGTCCCACCAGGTTAAATAGCGCTTGCTGTTGCCTTTAAACCGGATGAATTCATGATTGCACTGTGTTGCCGGATTTTGAGAGATTGAGTCTTGGGGGACTCCATCCAATCGAATATAGCGATTTTGCTTAAGGAATTTTTGAGCTGTCAGTTCATCAATTTCAAACCGGGCATAGCGCGCAATTTCCCTCACAGGGATATGTTCTACGCTCACATTCAGGTTGGATATTTTGCCTCTCAGTTCGGAATAGCTTTGATAGAAATCATCTTCGCTGCTAGGCTTATCCAACTGATAACTGCATGAACTTAGAAATAGCAGCAGAAACATCGATATAGCATATACCTTTGCTTTCATTGTTGGTATGGGAAGTGAAATTTAGAGTTGTTGATATTAATTTGCCTCTAACATCTCAATACAGCGAACAAAGATCGATCGTAAGACCCCCAAAACCTCTGCTACATCCTGAATCCCGTAAAGCATCGTGCCATCGCCCACACCTTGGATGGGTTTGGGCAACTGCATCTCGATCGTCAACCCGAATCCGGGTCTACGTATTAAACAATTGGCTTTCCAGCCAAGCGATGAGATCATCGATCGACCCAAAATCCAGAAAATCCTCGCCGAGGGATTCCAATTGTTCTGTTGCAAGTGAATTAATCTGTTCCAATTCATGTTCAGGAATCGCACCGATTTTGCGGGTTAATTGCCGGAGGAGAAGCGATCGACGCGATCTTACCTCCTGTGCCAACTGCTCTTCCAATTCCCGCCGTCTTAACTGCTCCCGCTCCCGTGCGATTTGTTCTTGCTCTCGCAAAATTCGTGCCTGTTTCAACGCGGCTTCTGGTGCGGGATAACGATCGCCTTGCTGATCATACCAATACAACCAATCGCGCCGAATCCCCTCATGGGTTGCAATGTCATGCCCAATCCCCAATCCCAATTCTGGCATCCACACCGGATTCCCCACTTGCCGCACGTATTCACCATTTTCTAACTTATAAACTTCAAACGGCTCATGTTTATCCCGCCGATAATGTGATGGATTATAAATTGTGTAATACAAAACCCCAATTTCGGCATAGATCCGCAACTTCTCCCCATACTCCCCCCCAGCCTTCTTGGACACCACTTCCAGCACCCACTGCGGCATCACTTTTTCCTGTGCCACCACATAGCTCAAACGCAACTTATTACTCGAGCGCACGCGTGGCACCCCCAAACTCAAAAATGCATCCGGCCCGATCGCGCTCTGCTGCACATCATAGTAAAGTCCCATGTTGATCGCAAAGAACCAGTCCTCCCGATCGGGTAGTGTGCTAGACGTGTGGATGAGGGATAATGGAGCAAGCTATTTTTGGATGGTGAATTGCGATGGTACTTGAACCTGTGCTTTGTCCGAGTTGT
>JBJORF010000144.1:0-7535 GCA_046049545.1 Cyanobacteriota bacterium
AACGTCGCGGATCATCTAGTGATCCCTTATCAGGCGATCCTTTGCCAATACGATTTAACGGACATTTTCTGATTCGGAGCGATCGTGTCACTATGCCCAAGTAACCACATTCAACTAAAAAAGGAGGTTGACACCATGGTCAGCGAGAAACCGATCAACGGCTTTATCAAGATGGTTTGAACAGTTCGAGGCATTCGCCCAAATCATCCCTAAGCCTGGAAGCTGATATGCAACCCGTTGATCACCTTGGTACCTCTGAAAAACGCGAGTTTCCCCATTTCCGCAACCCCACGATCGATACGCTAATCTGGGGCCGCAAACGGCATCACATCCCGATTTTGGTGGAAATTGATGTGACCACAGCAAGGGAAGCGAGTCGCGATCGCAAAATAAAGACTGGCGAAGGACTGAGTTTTACGGGCTGGATAATCAAATGTCTGGCCCAAGCTGTCAGTGAACACAAATATGTTCATGCTCTCCGCCAAGGGAAGCGCCAGTTAGTCATTTTTGATGACGTGGATATAACCATCATTGTCGAACGAGTCGCCGATAACGGTGAGAAGTTACCCATGCCTTACATTATCCGGAAAGCCAATGAGAAAACTGTGGCGGCGATCCACGGGGAAATTCGGGCGGCCCAACGATCGTCGGTGGCAGGAGACGTGCAAATCGCCTCCGATCGCGCCGCCTGGATGACCAAA
Source organism: Cyanobacteriota bacterium (assembly GCA_046049545.1). Classification (GTDB taxonomy): domain Bacteria; phylum Cyanobacteriota; class Cyanobacteriia; order Leptolyngbyales; family Leptolyngbyaceae; genus Romeriopsis. The sequence goes on from JBJORF010000144.1 coordinate 702, forward strand.
ATCTTCACGATCCTGCCACAGTTTTGGCGCGATTGGATCTTCTGGCAACCAGTCTGGCGTAATCCGTTTCGGTTCAAGCGCTTGATGGGGACGGTTTCAGTTACGGCTTTGGGCATCGTAGGGCAGACTGGTATGAGCTGGGGGATTCCCATTGGGATACATCCCTTAATTGTTGTGGTGGGCGGCATTGTCAAACGACCGGGAATTATACACGATGAGATGGCGATCCGTGAGTATGTCGGATTGACCGTCATGTTTGACCATGATGTGACCGACGGTGCACCCGTTGCCCGCTTCATTCGACGATTGCAAGAATTGATGACCGATCGCTATGGGCTAGAAGATTGAGGGCAGGTCGATCGCCGCATCCTCACCAGTTCCTCAAAGTTTAGGTTTAGCTTTGAATTGTCAAGATAGAGTGAGGTAGCGCATATGACTGTCGGTGCAGAAGTTAAACCGGAAGCAACCGTTGATGCCGATCGGGTGGTTGATGTGAAAGCAGTTGAAGTTGATGCCAGTACGTTGACGGCACTAGCAGTAGTTGCATTACTCTTGCCATTACTGATTGTTGGCTTTTTTCGCTAGGCGATTAGCTTGGACGATTATTTTGAGGTACTTCCTCTTCCGGTAAGATACCGCATTGCCTGGTAGGTGATCAAAAATACCCGATCAGCTCCTAATTTTTCAATGCAGCAAATATGTTGTTACCGATAGCGGAGCCATCGCCTGTAACGGATACATTTGTATCTAACGAATCAAGTCCGGGATGGGGGCTGATTCAACCGAAAGCAGCGTGCTAGCAGCGTGCTAAATCAACAATATGACAACTCACCATGCTAAAACTGCCATCGATTAGGTTAGAAGAAAATGAAAAAACCAAGCAAAATTCTTGTTCTTGTAGAACACCATTCTAAATTATTTTTCGCAACTCTCTTAATTCTTGTAGCGCTCGTAATCACTTCCAAGCCACTAGCGCACTTGCTGACCGAAATCTGGTGGTTTGACTCAGTGGGCTTTGCAGCGGTCTTTTGGACAAAACTGGGGTGGCAAATCTTAATTGGTTTAGTTACTTGTATTACTTATGGATGCGTACTGCTGGGAAATTACAGAATTGCGATCCACAACACACGCAAACAGCCTTTTCGCTTATTCGACGATCGTCTCCCATCGTCGGAAAGTGATCGAGAACCAGAAATTTTATCCGAAAGAGGCATCCATGCTAGTGTAATTATTTTAACAGTGGTTTGGAGCATCATGGCGGCTTTCAATATTGCGGCAAACTGGGAGACAGTTCTCAAGTTTTTTAATGCCTCTCTCATCGGTGAAATTGATCCGATTCTCCATCAAGATCTATCGTTCTATTTATTTCAATTGCCGCTATACGAAGCCTTTTATGCGTGGCTAATGTTTCCGGTTGGGATCGCATTGATCGTGGCCGTTCTGATTTATCTGGTGAAAGGCGCACTGGAACGTGATCAACGCGGACGACTGCACATCCAACAACCTGCCAAACAGCATCTTAGCCTACTTTTATGCCTGATTTTAATACTGGTTGGTTGGGGCTTTTGGTTAGCGCGTTCCAAATTGCTCTATGGCACTGGTGGCACAGTATTTGGAGTCGGTTATGCTGATCACTTTGCCAAACTATTGAGCTACCAGGTGAGTAGTTTTCTAGCTGTCGCCTTAGGGTTTCTCTACCTATTACTAATGCGTCGCCGCAATTTCGGTCTGGAGCTAAAGGCGTTAGGGGTGATGATTGTCGCACTTATTTTATTACAGGATTTTTACCCGTGGTTCGTGCAGCAGTTTTTGGTTGCACCGAATGAATTGACTAAAGAGAAGGAATACCTGGCGCATAATATCAAGTTTACCCAAGCGGCTTACCGACTCAATAGCATCCAACAGGAGAAATACCAAGCCAGCGCCAAACTCACCCGCCAATCACTCCAAAATAATCAGCCAACAATTCAAAATATTCGGCTGTGGGACTATCGGCCACTTCTGAGCACCTATCGTCAATTACAGGAGATCCGATCGTACTACAAATTTAGTGATGTTGACATCGATCGCTATACCCTCAATGGCGACTACCAACAAGTGATGCTCTCGGCGCGGGAAATGTCCCATGAACAATTGCCGATCGAAGCCCAAAACTGGGTGAATAAACGGCTGAAATACACCCATGGATACGGTTTTGTCATGAGTCCCGTGAATCAAATCACCGCCGATGGGCTGCCAGAATTCTATGTCAAAGATATTCCACCCGCCTCGACGGTTGATCTGCCGATTCAAGAAACAGCAATTTATTATGGTGAAGAATCGCACAACTATGTCTTCACTGGCATGACCACTGACGAATTCGACTATCCAGTCGGGTCCACGAATGCCAGCGTTCGCTATCAAGGCAAGGGCGGTGTCGCGATCGGCTCCTTGGGGCGACGCTTGGTCTATGCCTATGAGCTAAATAGCTTACAGGCACTGGTCTCCAACTATTTTGCCCCGACCTCACGGATTCACTATCACCGTCAAATCCGCGATCGAGTCAGTCGGGTTGCACCGTTCTTGAAGTTTGACCATGATCCCTACCTTGTGGTCGCTGACGGGCGACTACAGTGGATTATCGATGCCTACACGACTAGCGATCACTATCCCTATTCCCAACCAGTCCGCACCTCCAAAGATGCCAGTAATATCTTACAAAAAGACTCTACCCGATCGTTGAGTGACAATAATCTTAACTACATTCGTAATTCTGTGAAGATTGTCGTTGATGCCTATGATGGCTCCACACGATTCTTTGCAGTTGATCCCGACGATCCAGTTTTGGCCACCTATCGAAAAATTTTCCCCACTCTATTTGAACCTGCAACAGCCGCTCCTAAAACAATTCAGCAGCATTTTCGCTATCCCCAAGATCTATTCAAGATTCAGATGCAAATGTACCTGAACTACCATATGAGTGATCCAGAGGTGTTCTATAACCGCGAAGATCAATGGCAATTTCCCAAGCAAATTTACGAAGATAAAGATGTACTACTGGAACCGTACTATATAATTATGCGCTTGCCGGGAGCTAGCAAGCTGGAATTTCTGATGATTCAGCCCTTTACCCCAGCGAATAAGGAAAATATGATTTCCTGGGTGGCAGCCCGATCGAATGGTGACGACTACGGCAAATTGTTGCTCTATGAATTTCCTAAACAATCACTCGTTTTTGGGCCTCGGCAGATTGAAGCCCGGATTGACCAAGAACCACAGATTTCCCAGCAGTTCACCCTTTGGAACCAATCGGGTTCAAAGGTGATTCGGGGTGATTTACTGGTGATTCCGATCGATCAATCACTGCTCTACGTCGAGCCGATCTATCTGCGGGCTGAACAAAGTGAATTGCCCGCACTAAAAAGAGTGATAGTGGCCTACGACAAATCAGTCGTTATGGAAAAGACACTGGATGAAGCATTGGCGACTATTTTTGGTGACAAGCCAGCCACGACCACAGCAAATCCTGAGTTGGCGGTCAAAGATCCCCCCAAAAAACCTGCTAATCCGCAGAAAGCACAATTAGCTAAGGTCGCCTTGGAGACATATCGTAAAGCCCAAGCAGCACTACGTCAGGGAAATTGGGCTGAGTATGGACGGCAACAGCAGGAATTGGAAAAAGCCTTGCAGCAATTGGGGCAACTGTAGTGATTGTCTTGAAAGTCAAGGATGTGGAATAAGTTGCTTCACTGCCAGCATGGCATAGCAAAGCGAGGGCTGGGAGAGTCCTGATGGATGTGGAGTGAATCAAACGGCACGGCCTGAATCAATCAATGTGATTTAACGGGTCGTGGAACTTGTGAGCGCGGAAATTGGCACCACCAAAACGCTATAATGGGCTGCGTCACTCGCCTTGACGGGTTCAATATGCCAAAGCAACTTTCGTTCAGTCCGTCCGGATTCCAGCAACGATTGGGCTATCAGCGATCGTGGTTGCAGGGTGATATATTTGCTGGCGTTACCGTTGCGGCTTACCTGATTCCCCAATGTATGGCCTATGGCGAACTAGTCGGTGTGCCGCCAGTCGTTGGTCTATGGGCGATCTTACCAGCCATGGTAATTTACGGCCTATTTGGCTCTTCTCGCCAACTCTCAGTTGGGCCAGAATCAACCACGGCAGTGATGACAGCGGCGACGGTCGCTCCATTACTGTCAGCCGATGGTCATAATTATGCGGCACTGGCATCAGCACTGGCAATTCTCGTAGGAATTGTTTGCGTCATCGGCTACATTGCTAGATTGGGATTCCTCGCAAATTTACTGTCAAAGCCCATCCTGATAGGATACATGGCTGGGGTCGCGCTGATTATGATCACTAGCCAACTTGGCAAAATCAGTGGCATCCCCATTCAGGGGGACACTGTATTTGAAGAAATGAGCCACTTTATCCACCAAAGCCACCAAAGCAACGGGATGACACTCCTTCTCGGTGGATTCATCGTGGGGTTTCTGCTGCTGATGCAGTATTTTTTTCCTAAATCACCGGCACCTTTATTCGCTGTGTTAATCGGTACAGCGGCGGTTGTGGTCTTTCATCTCGATCGGCAAGGTGTCGCTGTCGTGGGTGAAATTCCGGCAGGTTTACCGCAATTCACAATTCCGAATTTTCCGACCCAATTCTCATCACTCCTCGCTTCTGCGATTGGGATTGCGATTGTTGGATATTCGGATAACGTTCTGACCGCAAGGGCTTTTGCCACCCGCCACCACGATAAAATTGATGCCAATCAAGAGTTGCTGGCACTGGGATTATCCAATTTGAGTAGTGGATTGATGCAGGGATTCCCGGTCAGCAGTAGTGCCAGCCGGACAGCGATCGGTGATACGATGGGGAGCAAAACTCAACTTTTTTCATGCGTTGCATTCGGAATTGTTGTAGTCGTTTTGGTTTTTCTACGACCAATTTTGGCATTTTTCCCGAAAGCCGCACTGGGGGGAATCGTCATTGTTGCCGCCCTGAAGCTGATTGAAATCCCAGAATTCCTTCGCTTGTATCGATTTCGGCACAGTGAATTCTATTTGGCCATCACCACGATGTTGAGTGTGCTGATGACCGATATTTTGGTGGGCGTGGCGATCGCCGTCGGACTATCCGTGATTGAACTGCTATCGCGGTTAGCCCGTCCCCATGATGCGGTACAAGGCACTGTGCCGCAGATTCCTGGATTACATGACATTGTTGATTGGGAAGGTGCAACGACGATTCCTGGATTAGTGATTTATCGTTATGACGCCCCTTTATGCTTCGCCAACGCTGAGAATTTCAAGTATCGTGCCCTCCAAGCCGTTGAAGCCGAAACCACCCCAGTGGAATGGTTTGTCTTGAATACAGAAGCGATCGTTGAAATCGATATTACGGCCACTGACATCCTCGAAGAATTAATCGATGAACTCGCGGCTAGAGGGATTATCTTTGCCTTGGCACGGGTCAAACATGATTTTTATCATCAGCTCGCCCGATCGCAGATCATGAAAAAGATCAATGCCGAGCATATTTACCTGACACTGCATAGCGCGATTGCGGGGTTTGAGCAGCGGTCAACACGATAGATCCGCGTGCCGCAACATCGGCTGGCCGATTGCGTGGTTCATCGATCGTGCATCCAGGTTAACGTTCGATGAACCGGCATTCGGCCCTTTCCCTAGCCAATCAAACAATTGTGGTGGAACCGTGACTTGACTGAGGATTTGACCTAAAGCATCACCTTCGAGTACTTCAACTTCCAAGAGTTGTTGAGCGGCAGTAGCAAGCAATGATCGATTGATTCTTAATGTTTCTAGGGCGATCTGATGTGCGCCATCGATTAAATCTTTAATTGCCCGATCGATCGCTTCGGAAATCCCTGGACTGATCGTGCGCCGAGGATTCGTCATACCATCCAGAAAAGTTTGCTGAACCCGCTCAAAGGCAATCGGCCCCAGTGTTTCACTCATGCCATAGAGCGTGACAAATCGTTCCGCTAAATCCGTTGCCTTTTGAATATCATCGCTCGCACCAGTCGATATCCGCCCCAACATCAATTCTTCAGCTGATCGACCTCCGAGTAACATCATTAACTGCCCGCGAATCTCATCCTCCGTCATTAAGAAGCGATCCTCCTCTGGCATTTGTAACGTATAACCCAAGGCCCCCAGCCCCCGTGGGACGATCGAAATCTTCTCAACCTTACCCATACTCGGTAGCAACGCCCCAATTAATGCATGGCCGACTTCATGGTATGCCACAGTCTGTTTCTCAACGTCATTCAACACGCGGGAACGTTTTTGGAGACCCGCCACCACGCGCTCGATCGCCTCATTAAAATCCGCCATCGTCACGTCCGATCGGTTGTTCCGTGCGGCCAGTAGCGCAGCCTCATTCACCAGATTGGCCAAATCAGCCCCGGCAAATCCCGGTGTCCTGGCCGCCAGCTTATCTAACTCAACATCCGCCGATAATTTGACATGTCGTGCGTGAATCTTGAGAATAGCCGATCGACCAATCTTATCCGGTCGATCGATCAAAATTTGGCGATCAAACCGTCCTGGTCGGCGCAGTGCTGGATCAAGGACTTCCGGTCGGTTCGTCGCCGCCAGCAAAATCACCCCTGTATTTGGGTCAAAGCCATCCATTTCGGACAGCAACTGATTCAAGGTCTGCTCGCGCTCATCATTGCCCCCAAGGGCACCATGATTAGCACGGGACTTGCCTAGCGCATCTAATTCGTCGATGAAGACAATACAAGGCGCTTCCTGTTTTGCCTGCTCGAATAGATCACGGACTCGCGCCGCACCCACCCCCACAAACATTTCAAT
>JBJORF010000145.1:0-7488 GCA_046049545.1 Cyanobacteriota bacterium
TCTACCAGCCGCCGCGCCTCCCGAATATCCAACTGCCGAATCAGACTATCCGGATCATGGAAGTCTTTCATCAAGCCTGGCGTATCGGTCATCAGTACTAGCTTTTCCGCCCCTAGCGCCGCCGCGATTTCCCCGGCGAAGGTATCGGCATTGATATTGTAGGACTGTCCCGTTTCGTCTGCGGCGACGGAGGAAACAACGGGGATATGCCGCCGACTGATCAGCGCTTCGATAATGCCTGTGTTCACCGATGTGATTTCGCCCACGAAGCCGATGTCCTGTTGCTCCACCTGACGGGCCGTGACAAGATTGCCATCTTTGCCGCAGATCCCCACGGCGGAACCACCAGCTTGGTTCACCAGCGAGACGATCTGCTTGTTCAATCGTCCGACCAGCACCATTTCGACAATATCCATCGTGTCGGCATCGGTGACCCGTAAGCCGTCTTTAAACTGCGGCTCGATGTTCATTTTGGTCAGCCAGGTATTGATCTCCGGGCCACCGCCATGGACGAGCACGGGCCGAATGCCGACGCAGGACATGAACACCACATCGCGCATCACCTGCTCTTTCAGGCGATCGTCCTTCATCGCCGCGCCGCCATACTTAATCACGATCGTCCGGCCTGCAAACTTCTGCATGTAGGGCAGCGCTTCACTCAAGACGCGCACGCGATCGTTGGGATCAATTTGCAGTTTTTCTTGGGCCATGGTTAGAGGTCACAGGGACAACAATATAGTAGAGGATCGACAGTAGCTGATAGGTAGCGCACTGCGCGAACCATTTGCTCCGACCAACTGTATCGCGAGTCGGGTTCATGATACACCGATCTGAGTTGATGATAGGCTCATCGGCATAAGATATTCTCTAAAGAGATTCTATTCAAATCACTGTACACTAAGGATTGTAGCGACTCAATCAAGTCATATCTTTGAACGGCACAGTTCGTAATTTCAGTGTCATGTTATGAGACACCGCAAGTAGGGGATAACGATGGGACTTCAAGAAGAACTCGACAGCAAACGGAAAGACATTCGGACGGACTCTTATTCAATGTCTATTGGCGAACTGATCAATCTCTACGAAAATCAGGAGATTGAGATTCATCCAGAGTTTCAGAGGTTCTTCAGATGGTCTCAAACGCAAAAGACTAAATTCATTGAATCACTGCTGATTGGCTTACCTATTCCCCAGGTTTTTGTTTCACAGCGAGAAGACGGCATTTGGGATGTTGTTGACGGATTGCAGCGGCTTTCAACTATCTATGAGTTAGCTGGCATCCTAAGAGATGAAGATGGCAACACAAGAGAACCATTAGTTCTTGAAGGTGCTGATTATCTTCCTTCATTAAAAAATAAAAAATGGGAAGATGAAGCGACCCCGGAAAACTCCCTAACTCAAGGCCAACGGTTGCTCATCAAACGCGCAAAGATTGATGTTGCGATCCTTAAGCAAGAGAGCGATGTCACAGCAAAGTATGAGCTTTTTCAGCGCCTAAATACTGGTGGTTCAATTGCAACTGATCAGGAAATTAGAAACTGTCTCTTAATCATGTCCAATCGTGATTTATATGCTTGGCTAAGAGATCTGAGTCAACATGAGGCATTTCAATTATGCATTTCCCTATCAGATAAAGCACGTCAAGAGCAGTACGATATGGAGCTTCTGCTGAGATTCATCATCTTTAGGAGTATGAGCACAGAAGCCCTAAGTAAGATACCTTACCCAGATATCAGCGAATTCATAACCCGTCGCTTAATTGATTTCTCGACTGAGCAAAATCTTGATCGTGCTGTTGAAGAAACTGCGTTTACAAGAACCTTCGGTGTTTTAGCAGAACAACTTCAAGAGAATAGCTTCCGCAAATACGATCACCAGCGGGAAAGGTTTATGGGCGGATTTCTCATCTCGGCCTTTGAGGCTGTAGCGCTAGGATTGGGATTTCACCATGAACATCTTGCAGCGCGGAAAATTGATGTATGCCAACGAGTCAAGTCACTATGGTCTGATGTACGGTTTACTTCATCACTCGGTGGAACCGCTGGCGGAAACATCAAGACGAGGAAGAGAATTCAAAATATTCTTCCAGTGGGGCGCGAGATATTTGAGGTATGACAGGAATCCGAACTTTAGAGCAACTCAGCGACAGTCTTGCAGAAGAATTTGCTTGGAGGAAGAAGGAGCTATCAGCTCTTAAATCCTTGATCGAATCCGGCTCTACTACAACGAATCCGAATAAGGAGAGATTACTGCTTCGTAGCGGAGTCACCATTCTCTATGCGCACTGGGAAGGATTCATTAAAGCTGTCGGATCCGACTACTTGGAATTTGTATCTCAACAACAGCTGAATTATTCAGAGCTTTCTAGCTGTTTTGTGGCGCTTGCCTTCAAAGACAGGTTGAATCAAATCAATGAGACAAATAAAGCAACCGTATTTGTTGACTCCGTTGAGTTCCTGAGAAAAAATCTTGGGACACGCAGTAACATTCCGTACCGCAATCAAATCCAAACGGGTTCTAACCTATCGTCCTCAATTTTTCAGGACATTGTTTGTAAGTTAGGATTAGACTATTCCTCTTACGAGACTAAAAAGGTACTCATAGACGAGAAGCTTCTTGCGCGAAGGAATAGCATCGCGCACGGAAACTATCTACAGTTGGATAGGGAAGATTATCTTGAGTTACATGCCCAAGTCATTGGAATGATGGAAACATTCCGCACACAGATTGAGAACGATGCAGCATTAGAAAACTATCGCAGCAAAAAGGCGGATCCTGTCGTTGAATAATATCCCGTCGAGTCATAGTACTACTGTTCATATGCGCTTTCCAAAGGGTTTGCATCAATTTTACTTGGGCCTCGTCCGACGACTTTCGAACTGCTAATTCAGCTCAAACGGCTGACTAGCATTCAACTGTTGGGTCATATCGTCAGCCTGGGCTTTGGCTTGGCAAGCGGTATCGATCGCAGTCTGAATTCGTTGCACGATCGCTTCTGTCCCGTCTCCCGCCGCAATCTCGATCCGAATATCTGCCTGGGCATAGCGCGATCGGCGTTCTTGATCGAGGGTTTGCAGCCGATCTCGCAGTTCACTGCCTTGTAGCAAAGGCCGCGTGGTATCCGCAATCAGCCGCTCGTGCAGCACCTCCACGGACACATCCAGCCAAACGATCACGCCATTGCGTAAGTAGCCCCAATTCTCCGGCTTCAGCACAATTCCGCCGCCCGTGGCAATCACACAGCGCAGCAGTGGCGCTAATGCCTGCAAGGTGTCAGTCTCCAATTGGCGAAAGACAGGTTCACCGGAATCGGCGAAGATTTGGGCAATCGACTGTTGGGCAGCGGTCTCAATCACCTGATCCGTATCAAAGTAGCGGTATCCCAGAGACTCCGCTAACGCCTGTCCCACCGTCGTTTTGCCGGAGCCCATCAGGCCAATTAGATAAACTGTCGTGCCCTGAAGCCAAGTGGCCGTATCGATCGTTGAATTGCTCATCGGTAACTCTGACTTACTCATCTTCCAACTTGCGCGAGGGGGGCTGGATCACCCGGAAATCGGCATCGACGACTTCCTTCGGTGGCTTCGGCGGTTGGTAGGCACTCGGCTGGGCACTGGGTTGAGCACTGGGGCCAGGACGGGGGCCAGAAGTACGATTCCCGATCGGGGGTTCATCCCCAGCCCGATCGCGGCCCCAAGCAGGATTCGCGCCACCACCCACGGCCTTCCGCTCACTGCGGCGCGTCCAATAGGCCGTCCATTGCAGCAATCCAGTGAAGAAAATATTCGTCAATGCGCCCAGGCTGAGGGCACCCAGCAGCCAAGCCCAGAGCGGCAGCGAAATCGTTTTTTGGCCCAAGATCACCAATGGCAATAGCTGCGTGTTGTGCAAACAGACCGCCGCGATCGTGGCCAGCAAGGCCCCAACTATGATCAGTCGCAAAATCATCATCGCCGACCCCCAGCCACAGCAACACATTTCCCCAAGCCTACCGGAGCGTCGCACCCGTCGCAACCGCAGCAATTCCGCGTCACCAAGGCTACCCCGGCAAGAGGAAGCCGAGTCCGAAGAACAGGCCGAGCCAGAAATGCATCTCAACGGCAATCAAGCGACAAGTCAGCAGCGCTTCCGGTCGCTGGTAGTTGGCCCCGATCGTTTCACACAAGCGTTGAGCCACGGTCGCACTGAGCAAGCCCAACAGCGTCCACACCGGGAACAGTCGGGCCAATACGCCAATCACCAGCAATGCATAGATTCCCCCGCAGATCCAAGGCAACAACTGCGCCGATCGCCGCGCTCCCAGCCGCACCACTGGCGACAGCTTGCCAACGGCCCGATCGTCCTGCACTTGATTGAAATGCGAACAGAACAGGATCAAACTCGTCGCCAGCCCCACAATCAACGAGCCAAACAAATTATTCCAAGACCAGGTTTGGGTTTGGCTGTAGTAGGCAGCGCTACAGGCCAGCGGGCCAAAGGCAATCAGGCAGAGGATTTCGCCCATGCCTTTGTAGCTCAAGCGGAAGGGCGGCCCCTGGTAGATGTAGCCGATCGCGCAGCAGCCTAGCACTAGCCAAATCACCGTCGGATCTTGCTGCCAGAGGGCGATCGCGCCGATCCCCGCCAGTCCTAAACCCAAACAAGCATTGGCAATCCAGAAGATCAGCGACTTCCGCCCGGTCATGTTCACCAAGGAATTGCGCTTGTTCACATCGACCCCGGTATCGGCATCGAAGACATCATTGCTGAAGTTCTCCCAGGCCAGGATCAGCACCGCCGACAGCAGAAACACAACAAACGTCGCGGGATTCGCCTGGTTAGTCTGCCAGAAGGCCAAGGCCGACCCGACCCAAATCGGCATCACTGCCACGCTATACATCGGCGGCTTAATCGCCGCCCACCAGAGTTTTCGGTCAGGCCGATCGGTCGAAACTGCTACCGGACTTGTTTCTGCTCGATCGGCAACGGATTGCCCCTGCTGCGTCATGCTGAAAACCTCGATCTCACACAAAAAATATTAAAAAAATCGTTCAAGGCCGATCGGCGAACGGCACTTTCCATGCAGCGCGAATCAACCTCCTCCAGTGTCCCATTCCCCCTTCCTGCTTGCCCGAGTTTATCGAAATGTAACAAAGCATGGGCGATCGCTGAGCCGAAACCTACTGATGCAAACTTGTTGTGAACTGTCAGCTTGTTGTGAACTGTTACAAAGCCATCGGCTTTCCCAGGACTCCATATAAGATCAGTTTAATCATTCGGCCAATTCAAGGCGGAACCAGCGATCGGGCTTGCCCTAGCGCTAGTTGTGCCGATGAATGCAATCTGTGGTTAGCGATCGTATATTTTTATGCCTGTTTTTGAAACGCCCTTTACGACTTCTCCCGTCCAACTTGACCACCTGACGGAAGTTTTGACCGAATGCTATCTGGATTTTCTCAACCATCGGCGATCGCGGGTGATTTGCATTCCCTTTGCAGTTGAGCCGTTTAATCCGTTGGGGGTTCTGCAATGCTTTCAGGTCGCTGATTCGCATCACTTTTATTTTGAGCGGGGCGATCATGCTGTCTTGGGCTTAGGCAAGGCGATCCAGCTAACGGTGGAGAGTCGCGATCGATTTGCGCAAACGCGGGGTTTAATCGCGGATTTGAGCGCTCAGATTATTACCGCTGGCAATGCCCCGATCCGCAGTCGGTTTTTCTGCAATTTCTCCTTCTTTGCGGCGCACCAAACAAATCGTGCTGCCAATAATCCAACCAGCCAGGCGACAATCCTACTGCCCCGCTGGCAACTTCAACAAACTCAGCCAGTACCCACCGATCGCCCTCAGTCCTGGGCGATCGCCCATCTTGTGCTGCACCCGGAATTCGCGCCAGCGGTGGAAAGTCAGCGACTCTGGGATGAACTGGCCCAAATTCGCTCATGCCCTCAACCCACAATCCCCACCCAATCGCGGGCGATCACGATTACGGACAGCCGCCAAAGCAACGATCGCTTCAAACAAGCGGTCACTCAGGCCTTAGCTTCGATCGCCGACAGTCAGATCGACAAAATCGTCCTAGCCAAAGCCCTGGACATTACTGCCAGTCAGCCGTTTGATTTGATCCGATCGCTGCAAAACTTGGGATCACGCTATCCCAACTGCTACCGCTTCTCTGCCAGTTGCGGCAACAGCGAAACCTTTATCGGCGCGAGTCCTGAGCGCTTGGTCGCAATCCACGATCGGCAACTGTACACTGAAGCCTTGGCTGGCTCGGCTCCCCGTGGCACGACCCCCGAAAGCGATGCCGCCTTTGCCAAGGCCCTACTCGAGAGTGCCAAGGAATCCCACGAACATCAACTGGTGATCGACTTCATCACCCAGCGCCTCGCCAGCCTAAATATCCCCACCCAACTCGGCGCACCCCAACTGCTCCAACTGCCGAATATCCAGCATCGTCACACGCCGATCCAGGGCACAATCCCGGAATCCGGTCATATCCTCGATGTCGTCGGCAGCCTGCATCCGACCCCCGCCGTCGCCGGACTCCCACGCGAAATCGCCTGTCAGCGCATTCCACAGTACGAAGACTTCGATCGGGGATGGTATGCCGCGCCGATCGGGTGGGTCGACACCGCAGGCGATGGCGAATTTGCCGTAGGGATTCGATCGGCGCTGTTGTCCGGCGATCGGGCCAGATTGTACGCCGGGGCGGGCATTGTCGCGGGTTCCGTCCCGGAGAAAGAGCTAAACGAAGTCCAAATGAAATTACAGGCGTTATTGGAAGCACTAAGTTAGAAGCAGCAATTCCAAATTCAAAATTTATCCATTAGCGATCGGGGTTAAAGGGCAGCATTGCGCGATTGGGCGCGGAAAACGCGCCCGTACGGGAGGGATCGATCATCGCCCCATCCCATCAGTGCCCCGTAGGGGCGTGCATCCCACGCCCATATCCTACGCCAACCCACGATCACCCCCCATCATCCCACCCGATCGACGCAATCCGTTGAACTTGGAATTGATCAATTAAAAGCGCTCAGTATAGAAGCACTAGGTTAGAAGCGCTGGTTTAGCCCTCTTCCAAATCCGCTAGCAATACCTGCGATCGCTCCTGATTCAATCGGGTGAGACAACTTGCCTCGATCGACGGTCGAATCGTCCCCCCCGCAAATTTACTCGAAGCCCAATTGCAGTGGGTTTTGCGGTACTTCAGCCAAGCCTGTTGATCTGCCGCTAGGGCTTGCAACCGCTGATTGCTATAGGTTTTTAATTCAGGAATTGCCGCATTTTCCGCCATTTGGTCACGATACGCCTGACGTACCTTTTGGTAAGCCGCTTGCATTGCTGCTTCACTGGCCCGCTGCGATCGGCCTGCACAAATATTCATCTCCAGCGTCGTCTGCGGACTGTCACAGTTTACCTCCGGCTCACCTTGCGCCAACCCCGGAACTGCACCCAACAGCATCAGCTTAGGTGGCACCGTGAGCACCACCAACACCGCCATGACCTTG
>JBJORF010000146.1:0-7420 GCA_046049545.1 Cyanobacteriota bacterium
CAGTGCTTGATGAACTGTCTACCCATCTAGTAGAGGAACAGCTATGTCTGAATTTCTAGCTAGGGAATCCCCGTCTCTTCAGAGCGGGGAGGATGTCAATTTCAGCGCTTGAGCCAGTTGCTTCAGCAAGTAGCCGATGTTGTATCGATCCGTCACGCCAACAACCTTGTGGCATCCGGCACATTGAATAAACATCAGCTCAAAGTCTGAACCTCTAGGCTTGTTGCCGACCATCGCGAATTGAGTGCTTTCACAATGGGCACATTTTGAGATTGCCATAATTTCAATTTGGTATACGACAGCCAAATTATGTCCCAGTTGGCAGTTCTTCACAAAAAAGTGCCCAGGAGTAGAGACCTGAGCGATCGTGTGTCCTCTAAATTAAGGTGACTTACAAGCATGAAAACTGATAGTAGTTAGACGTAGAAAATCCCCTGTTATGGCAAAGCGATCGGGTGGCATCCGACAAATCAAAGGGCCGAGCGATGATGGCTCATCCCCGACCCGACCCCAACAACACAACTTATTGGAGTAACTCAATCATGACAGACCCGAAAAAGATTGCCGTATTAGTCACCACCGATGCGGAGCGCCGAGGCGTCTTCGCGGGCTGGATCGATCAAGACGCCGCCGAAATTGTCAAAACCGGAATTGCGACATTGACCGATGCCCGTAACTGCATTTATTGGCACAGGTCGGTTGGCGGAGTATTCGGGCTGGCCGCGACAGGGCCAAACTCAGAATGCCGGATTGGCGCAAAAGTCTCTAGCCTTGCGCTTAACGGCATCACTTCAGTCTCCGAGCTGTCCGAGGCCGCGCTCAAATCATGGTCTGAGGCCGAGACCTATGGCAAATAATCAAGCGATCGGCTACGGCGACGGCTACGGCTCCGGCGACGGCTCCGGCGACGGCGACGGCTCCGGCTACGGCTCCGGCTACGGCTCCGGCTACGGCTACGGCTCCGGCTACGGCTCCGGCTACGGCTCCGGCTCCGGCTACGGCTCCGGCTACGGCGACGGCTCCGGCGACGGCTCCGGCGACGGCTCCGGCTACGGCTCCGGCGACGGCGACGGCTCCGGCGACGACTAAATCCCCCTGTTACGGCAAAGCGATCGAGCACCACTAATGCCCGATCGCTCCGAAAGTTGAGTCGATCTCTGGTGAAAGGGCATCGACTCATGCACCAACTTATCACTTTCCCCGCAGCAATGTTTTTACTCATGACCACACAGGCCCAGGCCAAATTCAATCCCGATCCCACGCCACCACCCGTGATCACGCAGAGTTCTGGCACCCGCTAACCCGTAAATTTCCCTCTAGGAATCCGTGCTAGGGGGGACTGAAATCAAAACGGCGGTGGCCCGATCGGACAAATCGGGCCACCGCCTAACTCCAAAACCGAATCACCTCGCCTGGAGCTTGCTCAATGGAAACACAGCCCCGCCAAATCATCAACCTAATTGATCAGATGATTCTGCCCCCCGAAAAATTTGTTGAACGCCACCCAGAACTCAGCCGCGACCAAATCGCCAAAATCGTCGGTTGCAAACGCCGCACCGTCAATGGCTGGTTCGCGCCGAGCGATCGGTTGACACCAAATAAAGGCCACATGGCATTGCTCTGGCTGTACGATCGGGCGATGCAGACACCGGATATTTTGCGGAGGTCGATCGCATGAAGAAATCAACTGACAGCCGGGTCAATTATGCCGATCGCCTGTTTCTGGTCAGGGACGGATGATTGCCGAAATTGGCGTCGCGCTCGCAAAGGCCGATGGCTACGTCTTCGACCTGAAGGATTTTGAGTGGATGAGTTGGACGTCAATGCAGATGGCCTGCGACGGCCAAACAGTGCAGCGGCGAGCCGTATGGTATGCCGAGAAAGCCCGAAGCATATTGCAGATCGTCAAGCGGGCGATCAAGGCTCAACCGACGATGAGGGCGATCTCATGACCGAGATTTTGAAAGAGCTGCGACGTGAATTGGGGATGCGTCGCACTTGCTATCCCAACTGGGTCGCCACTGGAAGATTGACCCAGGCCCCCGCCGATCACCGGATTGCCATGATTGAGCAGGCGATCGTGGCTTTGGAAGTCAGCCAGCCAAAACAGCGGTCAATGTTTGGCGCGATGGAGGTGCCCTAATGCGAGACTTTGAAGATTTGCTGATTGAAGAATTCGATCTGTCGGGGGAGGAATGGGACGCACTCCCCGAATGGACGCAGCATGAGAAATTGAGGGAGGTGTTTCGAGTCCAAAACCAAAGTATTTGGGCCGCAACTTCAAGGATCTCCGATCTTGAGGATGCGATCATTGACGCCAACAAGGAATTGGCTGAGGCCGAGAGTCGATGTGATCTAATCAAGCCGATCCTGGTCAGGCTCCGCCAAAATCTACTGATCGACCCCTGCCCTGGGCAGCTACCGATCCAGTTTCCGAAAGCGAAGCAACAGCGCAGAAAAAGAAAGTCGGCATAAACCGATATTCCCGTTTTGCGTGAATACTCCCTTCCTCAGCCAGTATCGATCGGTGCTGGCTATTTTAATATCTAGAGCGTTACCCGTTCCGTTATCCCTTCCGTTACCCGATAGCTTGACGGATAACGGAACGGACAATAGAACGGCTAACTCAATGCAAACCCCTGTCTACTTGGCTAGAGACCTCCAGGCAAAACTAGAGCAAACACGCGGCTCCCCGGTGCCGACGGCCACGCTCAAGTATTGGCGTCGGCAACTGGGTATCACCCCCGACCTCAACCGCCTCTACACACAGGACGAACTAGAACTACTGCGGGGCCTCATCCTGCACCTCAAGGCCGGGGGGTCGATCGAGCAGTACCGCCGCATCAAATTAATGGAGTTGACCGATGGCAATCAATCTTGACGGCAAAAAGAAGCCCAAATCCAGTGGCAGCTTGGCACCCACCCCCGCGCTCGACCAGCTAAAATCCCAACTCGAAACCCAGGCCGACCAGCTTGAAGCCCAAACCCGTGAGGCCGTCCAGCAATGGCGTGAAGATACCAAAATCCGACTGCGTGATGCCGTGGCCGAGGAACTCGCGATCGTGGCAGAGGACGATGATTTTTTCGGCTTCTCCGGGCTGTTCGACGACGACCCGGAGGAAGCACCGACGATCGACGTTGGGGCCGCAGTCGTTTAGCTGGATTCGCGATCGTGTGGTGCGTCATCGGCTGCACGATCGGGCTAATCCTGAGCCAAGGAGGGAAAGCCAAAACCCCCGATTTTGCACCCAAAAACACTGTGCTAAATTGCTCCGTGATCCGGTGTGCCGCCCCGCCCTGATTGATGTGCCGCCTGTTTCACCCCGCCTGTACCAGCACAGACCAGAACACTGTACCGATCCGAAAGAACACTGTACTGGAACAAGTCTTGTACTTCCCCCTGTACTGCTTGGACTTCCCTTTCACCAACACTTTCCGCTATTTTGCAGTCAGACCCAAACTGTACCGATCCAGTAATCGGCACAAAAAATGATGAATCGTGTTGTCCAAATCATCGTGTTCCTTGCCTTGGCACCGCAAGCCCTGTCGAACTTGTGGCGGTTTTCAGCCACGCTGTTCGGCTTCTGTTCCGTACTTGTTCTGGCCCTGATGTTCATCGTGATCTGCCTCTGAGGACCCCATGCTCACCAAACCTGTTCTATTCATCGGCTGGCTGATTATCATCCCGACGATTGGGGCCGCGCTCACCTCTGGAGCCGTCCAGAAAAGCGGGGCCGATTGGAAAATCCGGCCCGCCGTCATCCAACAATCCGTGGGGGAAACCGTCGATGCCATGTCTAAACCCTACGAAAAACTCGCCCGCCCCGCCGCCAAATGAAATTCGCCGCCGTCCGGAATCCAGTTTTCAGCCAAACCGTGATTACCTTGGCGGCGATCGGCTTGACGGCAGTAGTCGCCCGTGTCCATCGTGGCCATGTCGATTCGGTGCAAGCGATCGCCATCACGGAGCAAGAGACCAAAGCGATCGCCCAGGCCACCCTGGATGAATACATCCAACGGCCCTTTCGACTCACCACCACGCTGAACCACTATGAGGCGGTGCGGGACACCGAAGGCAGATCGCCTGAGACCGCCCGAATATTTGCCCTGGGAGCCGAACGCCTCCGCATCCAAAACAACCGGCTATTCCAAATCGTCTCCAAAGCCCGTCAAGCTCAATCCCCCACCGACTTTATCGAAACCAATATCCGCAACCTCGAAGGTCAGCTTGCCGTTTTCCTGCAAAAGAATCGGGTCATTCCCGCTGGGTCGATCGTCGCCACTGAGTACGATCGATTGCTCCTAGAACTTGAACTCTGGCGACGGGCCGAACAACACCTGCTCGAACAGTCCACCGTCGATCCCACCCCCCAAAACCTTGACTCCGTAATGCCATGATGATCACCGACCCTACCTATGCCGTCGAGGCCGAAGTCGTCGAAACCGACTACGCCAGCGCCACACATCTCGCCTCGAAGTGGTTTTTGCTGCTGTTGAGTGGCTCGATCGTCTACATGGCGGCATTCTATGGGCTGGTGATTCTGGGAGTCCTGGGCGCATCATTCCTGGGTGGGACAGTGCTTTCAATCCGGCTGCGGGGTCAGACGATTTTGCAGTCAAGCGCGATCGCCGCTGCCGCCATCTTCGAGGTGCTGACCGATTGTGGGGCCACGGGAACCCACGTCCTGGAGCGCAAAATCAAACCCGTCATCGAACTCAATGCCCGTAAAATCCAGCAATACAGCGGCCTACTCAGTGAGGCCGAAGTCGAGGCTATCCAAAATATTGCCGGGGGTGAAGTCGTCGTCGAAGAACACATCGTCGAGCTGATCCTCGGTACGCCCAAGCGGCCCCAGAACACCCTCATTCTCGCCCGCAAAGGCTCCGGCAAAACCACCCTAGAACATGGCCTGATTCACTGGCTGCTATCCAGCCCCACCAAGAACATCGTGCTCGCAGGCGACCCCAACTACGGCACCGGGAACGACGACGGCCCGCCCCCGGCTTGGGCCGGACTGCCCCGGTACGATCGCAAGACCGTCGATCCCAAGGATGCCGTCACCCACCACCGCATCTTCACCCGCAATGACGATATCTTTGCGGGATTGGTCGCGCTCAACAGCCTCTATCACCGCCGGATGCAGCTCAATGAGGAGCGGGCCGCAGCCAATCAGCCCCCCGAACGGTTCATCCCGGTCTATTTCTTTGTCGATGAGTTCCAGACCTTTCTGGGCAGCCTGAGCGATGCCCAGCTTGCCACAGTCAACGCCTTCATGGGTGACTTGATCCGGGCCTCCAAGTACAAAATCTTCTTCTTCCCGATCGTCCACAACGATCGGGCGACGGACGGTATCGACACCACAAACCTGGCTGGGGTAAATCTGCTAGTCCTTGGCTCCGTGCTCGACACCCTCAAAAACGACGACACCCTCCGTAACTCCCGCAAGCGCTTTCCCGACCAGAGCATTGCCCAAATCGAGAACAAACGGCGCGAGTACGATTCGCGGTACGGCCCCGATGCCAGTGCCAAGATGCTCGGCGCGATTCACCTAGTCGAAGCGTTCAAGGCGTCCGACGGCACCGAATTCAGATCGGGGGTTCATCTGCTCCGCATCCCAGACTACCGCCCCGCTCTCCAAGTCCGCCATGATTTTTCAGCCCTGACCCAACCTGCTCCGGCTCCCTCACCTGAGGCCGATCCGAACCTTGCCCTGGCGACGGAATTCGTTAAATTTCTCCGCCGCCGGCGAGCGGATTTTGAGGACAAAGATTACTCGGTGACGGCATTCAGTAAGCAGTTTCAATCGACTGGGACAAACGATGGTTGGTGCCGACGCCGCGATAGCAAAGACCCGCAATATTGCTTCCTCCGCGACCTAGCCAAGACCTACTCGAACGGCAAAATCAACCCAATCGAGCTACTGAAAAACACAGAGGACGTTGAGGTATGACTATTTTTTACCGAGTGCTGGGGACGTTCATCACGATCGTCACCTTCATGGTCGTGACCCACAAAACCGCCGTGCTCGATCACCTATTCAAAGGCGACGACGCCAAAGTTGCACCGGGGGATCAGGGTAAGAGATCGGTAGTTGGCAAAAATGACGAGTTTGGGAAAGACGCGCCAAAATGACCAAGACGACTCAGCCACAAGCGCCGCCGTCACCTCCCAACACACCGCCCCCTGGTGTTAGCCAGAGTGATTGGGCCGACTTACTGAGGCAGGTACGGCAGTGCAACGCCATCCTCCGCGCCCAACACGAATGGAAAGAGCTGTTGTTCTTGATTGGGACTTGTGCGGTTTGCGCGATCGTCGCTAACGCCACCGAACCGATCGTCAACGGCATTTTCTCGGCCAACTACAACTATCGCCAGATGGAGGAATGGGGTAAGTCCTGCTACGCTAGCCCCTGGGACTGCTTCCGAGGCAAAATCGCCGCCCCTGCACTCAACCCCTTCGCCTCACCCGATACCAACGTCAGCGCCATGCTGGATCTGGTGGCCTGGGCCGAGGGTACGGACAATAAATACAACGTGAGTTACACAGGTGTGGAATTCCAGGGCTTCACCGATCATCCCCGCCAAATTCGCACCGCAAACGGGATCAGCTCCGACGCCGCTGGCCGCTACCAGTTCATGTCGCCCACTTGGGACGCCCTCGCCAAACGTCACGGCTACAAAGACTTTTCTCCCGCCAATCAAGACCGGGCCGCGATCGAATTGATCAACGAATGCGAAGGCTATGGAGCAGCCGTCCGGGGCGACGTGCGAGCCTTCACGAATCGGTGCTGGAAAATCTGGTCCTCATTGCGAAGCGACACGGGTCAGAGGCTTGACAATCGCCAACGGACGATCGACCTCAAGACCCTGGAGCAAAAATACATCGAGTTCCAGCGGCTGCGTGGTGGCAACGGCCAAATCCAAAAGCCGCTGACATCATTGCGGGTCACTTCGCCCATGCTCCCCAACCGCATCAATCCCGTATCCGGCAAGCTCCAACCCCACAACGGCACTGATTACGCCTGCGCTTTGGGGGAGATTGTGAGAGCACCAATCGGCGGCATTTTCCGCAAAGGCAACGACGACCCCAACGGGTTTGGGGATAGCTGGGGCAACATCGAAGGGAATGGACAGACCATCACGATCGGGCACACCCAAAAACTATTGGTCGGTGATGGGTCGATCGTGCAGCCAGGACAACCGATCGCTGAGTGTGGAGCCGAAGGGGCTAGCACTGGGCCGCATCTGCACATAGAAATCCGTCAGCATGGTCAGTTGATTGACCCAGAAAAAGTCCTGGGCAAATCTTGACCTAAAATTTTTGACATCCTCCCCGCTCTGAAGAGACGGGGATTCCCTAGCTAGAAATTCAGACATAGCTGTTCCTCTACTAGATGGGTAGACAGTTCATCAAGCACTG
>JBJORF010000147.1:0-7416 GCA_046049545.1 Cyanobacteriota bacterium
CCCTGACTACCTTTGAAACATCAACCGCATTCAACAAAGGTAAATCCATCATGCAACCGACAACATCTACTATTTCCATCAATCCCATCCAGCTTCAGACTCCCACCATGCCCCCAAACCTCGACCCCACCAATCCCCTCATCTGGCTCCTCGTCCTCGCAACGCTCCTCACCGCCACCGAAAAACCCCTCAACGCGATCGCCAACCTCCTCCGCGCCATCGCCCCCTTCCTCAAAAGCCGCAAGAAAGACAAATAGCCGAAAAAGCAAAGGGACGATCGAATGCTGTTAGATCGTCCCTAAACCGCTGCAAACTCTGTATACTGACGCAAATGCGGCGGCTGAAACCCCAACACAATATCTTCCCGCCCGATCCCCGCCGCCAACAAATCCGTCGCCACCCCCTGCTCCGTCCAATCCTCCTCCACCCAAACCTTCCCATCGCGCAACCGCAAATGAATCACATTCCGATTCACCCGCCGATCGTCATCCCAGCCCAACCGCATCAGCAAATACTGATCCTGCGACTCATCACACAGCCGAAACGTCCCATAATTCGGATTTTCCGACTGTGTATAAAGCTGATAATACTCATCCAAAACTTGCTTAATTATCGATCGATATTCGTTGACTCTATCCATTGCAACACAACCTCCTGCTTAGCATCAAACACCAACAAATTGACCGAACCCCGTTCCACCATCAACTGCGCTAACGGCGACTGAAAGCGCTCTTCATAGATCGTAGACGAAATCGCCAAATACAACCGAAACCCCAAACCCTGTTCATCAATTACATTTTGATACATCGCATACTGCCCGATCGCCGCTTGCAGATCCACCACAATTGTACAAACTCAATTTCATCCCTGAGCTAACCTCAACAATTCCTCATTAATCACCGTCTGATAACCCACACCGCGCCGTTCACCCTCCGCCTTTGCCCACTGCAAAACCTGCGGATTCAACCGAATCGACACCGCCTCATACTTCAACTCCCCCGGCTTCGGCGGTCGCCCCCGCTTCCCCGGCTCAATTCCAAATTGCGCCTTCACCGCCGCCTTCGCCGCTGCTACTTCCTCCGGTGTAATCTGCCGCGCCACCGCAAATGAAAACTCAAAATCGTCTGACATACCCATCACGCTTCCGTTTATTCGTCGATCAAAGTGGGCCTGATTTTCAGTATATACAAAAATAAAACGACTGCCATTACCGCCCCAAAAAACTGCCACCCTCCTCACCGCCACCGAAAAACCCATCAACGCATCCGCCAACCTACTCCGCGCCATCCATCTCTTCTTCAAAAACCGCAACCGCAAATAACCCTTCTCCAACCGAACCCACCCCCAACTTGGCTTTCCCCAGCAAACCCCGTAAAATCGAACAAAACCCATCCCTACCCACCATGACCCTCACCGCCCCACCCATCACCCCCACCAGCCAATACTGGCAATGGCGCGACTACACCATCCACTACACCCACGCCGGTAAAGACACCGCCTCCCCGGCCCTCCTCCTCGTCCACGGCTTCGGCGCATCCACCGACCACTGGAAAAAAAACATCGCCGACCTCCGAACCGACTTTGACGTATGGGCGATCGATCTGCTCGGCTTCGGTCGCTCCACCAAAGCCGACACCCAATACAGCACCGACCTCTGGTGCAACCAGCTCCACGATTTCATCACCCAAATCATCGGTCGCCCCGTAATTATTGCTGGCAACTCGATCGGGGCCTACACCGCCCTCGCCACCAACGTCCACTTCCCCGACCAAACCCAAGGCGCAATCCTCCTCAACCCCGTCGGTCGCTTCAGCGATACCCCCGTCGCCACCCCCACGGCCACCCAGAAAGCCCTGGGCAACATCATGCAATTCATGCTCAAACAAGACTGGGTCGGCTGGCTCATCTTCAAATCCGTCCAAAACAAAAACTACATCCGCAAAACCCTCCAAAAAGTCTACGTCAACCAATCCGAAGTCACCGAAGAACTCATCGAAGATATCTATCGTCCCGCCTGCGACCCCGGTGCCGCCACCACCTTCTCCCGCCTGTTCCAGTCCCCCAAAGGTGAATCCGTCGATGCTCTCCTGAATAAACTCCAGCATCCCCTCTGGATCATCTGGGGCGAACGCGACCCCTGGATCGGCGATGCCCGCGCCCGTGGTGCCAAGTATGAACAGTTCTATCCCCAAGCCCAAAGCGCCTATATCAACGCCGGACACTGCCCCCACGACGACGATCCCAAAGCGGTCAATCAACTGATACGATCGTGGCTCCAAACCAAGTAGCCCCCCATGACCCACTGGACCCCCGAAAAAACCGCCGATGGTTCCTACACCTTCTTCTCCGAAGAATTTCAGGAAACCTTCCACAGTCGTCAGGGAGCCAAAGCCGAAGCCTTTTACAAATTCTCCCGCGCGACTAATCTAACGGCAATTAGTCGTCGCGATCGGCTGTGCATCATCGATGTCTGCTACGGCCTCGGCTACAACAGTGGTGTTGCCTTGGAAACGATCTGGGCTGCTAATCCTGATTGTCACATTACCCTTTATGCCCTGGAACTCGATGCCACCGTACCGATCGGCGCGATCGTCCCCGACCTTCTGCAAGAATGGCAACCGAATATTCAATCAATTCTCATCGACCTTGCCCACAACCAAAAATCGACTTCACCAACACTAGACGCATCGCTAATCCTCGGCGACGCAAGACAAACGATCGAACAGCTAATCCAACAAAATATCCAAGCCGACTCCATCTTTTTTGACCCCTTTTCACCGCGCCGCTGCCCGCAACTGTGGAGCGTAGACTTCTTCCAGAAAGTTAGCCAATGCCTCGCCCCCACTGGCAAAATCGCCACTTATTCCCGATCGGCGTCCGTCCGATCGGCTCTCCTCGAAGTCGGTCTCCGAATCGGCACTATTCCCCTTGAACATGAAGACTGGCGCGAATATCGTCCCCATGATTGGTCGCAAGGGACCGTCGGCACGTGGCAAAATACCGACCTCAATCCCCTCACCCAAATGGAACTCGAACACCTTAAAACTCGTGCTGCTGTTCCTTACCGCGATCCCGATTTAACCGACAACGCTGAAGCCATTTTGCAACGCCATCGTTTAGAGCAAGCACAATCAACCGCCGAAGCCACCACCCAATGGCGCAAGCGCTGGGGATTGAGCTAATTCACCGCAGGATAATCAGTCTCCACTATTTAGAACATGCCGCATCAAAAACGGTTTCCCACTGCTGTTCAACAAGACAGCGCGATCGATAACGACTTGCGGAATTACACCACCGACCAGAAACCGATGAATGAAATAACGCTGCTCGATTTTCAGCATTAGGGGTGACTTTAAGCTCACGCGTTTTGAGACCAGGAAGCGTAATAAAATTCAGTTTCCAGGGTTCCTTCATGCGATCGTCAAATAAATCGACGATCGGCGGAGCCAAAAAATCCGGCGACAACTGCTGAATTGCCGCATCATTAAATTCCAGACTCAGACCCAACTTTCGAACTTGCTCAATCATCCAGACTAAGGTCAAGTCAGCCAAACCCGTCTCTGCCCGCTCGCGCTGGTTTGGATCAACTATTTTAGGATCAGATTGCTGCACCCGTTTGGCAATCTGCCCATGATCGCCAGGAAACCAGCGCTGCACTAATCGCGTTGTGTTTTCGACTGGAACTTCCATGGGCGTTAATTCCAGCACTTTTTGTTGTTCATCAAGGGCAACGGCATGGATCGCATTCTGAATCAGATTACTCAACTGAGTATCATGAAATCGAAATGGCTGATTAATCCAGTAATCGATCGGTAAGTTCGGAAGTAAATCTGGAATCCCCAGCGACCCGACCGTATCCCAGCACCCTAAAAGCGCGATCGGTGGGCGTTGCGTCGCATAGCGCTGTTGAAACTTGATCGATTGCTCTGCTCGCTCAGTCGAATTTTGAATTCGGTAGATTTTGTAGGCATCATCGATCGCGCGGATTTGGTTCGAAGCTAAAAGCCCGACAGCATTAATTAGACCAGCTAGACTCCTGACGGTATAGGCACCCCGGCTATAGCCGAAGAAGTAGATTTCGTCTCCTGGAAGATAGTTTTCGCAAAGAATCTGATAGGCCGCTTGAATCTTCTGGCTAATGCCACTGCCAAAGGCTCCGCCCTGCAACCGCTCAAACCATCTTGAACCAACCCCTTCCTGCAATTGCACCAATTGTTCAGTGCCGTCTGACGCTCGCGCTGGAATCATCTGCGCCAGACGACGGACATTAGTAACTGGATCAGTATTGGCATCGCTCCATGTGCCATCGCAGAGAATCACAATGCGTTTCATAGTTAAACCTAAGCGATAGTTAAACCCCCGCAATAGTTAAACCCCAGCGAGGAGCAGCATGATTCGAGACTCAACACGCAGCCAACATTACAACGGCTGACAGCTAGCAGAAGCATTAGTGAAGTTCTGCGGGCCGCTATAACCCGATGCCTGCGCTAATTCCTGTAAACTTTGCGCCCCAATAATATATTTGCCATTGACTTTCCAGGTCGGAAAAGCGGCCTGTTGCTTAAGCTGTGCCTCTGCCTGGGCAAATTCTTGCTGGCAAACTTCCGGCTTGGCATCTTTGCCTCCGGCCATACATTCGGTGTAGTTAAATTCCTTTGCTGCTTCTTTCCCAAATAGTAATTTTTGGGCACAGCAGGCAGGACAACGGTAGGAACCGTACATCACTGCACCCGTATTTTTCAAATGTTTCGCCAACTGAATTTCCGACTCCCCGGAACTCGTAGGATAGCTCAGAACGGGTTTGCCCGTCGCATCAGAAATGACCCCAGAGGCCATATCGACCACTGGCGGGGTATAAACAATCAAACTGCCAATCAGCGTCGTGAGTCCCACTAATGAACCGATCGCTAATAGCGGCCCCCGGCTCTCCCAATCGCGCCCCAGTAAAGTAATCACAAACATCGCCGTCGCCAGAATTGCCGAAAAAATACAGAACGGACAAAGTCCTCCCGCACCTAACTTCTCTCCCCCAAATACAAACTCCGAGAACATGATGTTCATCAGATAGAGACTGAAAATGAACATCCCCGTAGCGCCTGCAAACAGCAATGGCCAGGTCTTTTCTTCTAGTCCTTTACGGAGTAGCTTTTTTTGTTCGGGATTGATCAACAGCGGCACCAACGCCAAACCAATCATCCCTAGGTAAGCAATCAGACCAAACAACGATAGGGGCTGGCCAAATACTGTGGCATAGCGACTGCCCAAAACCGCACAAGTATTGGTAGGACAGCTATTACTGGTAAACCGTAGGTAGGTAAGGTAGGCCGTATTGACTGCTCCGGCGGTGGCGATCGCCCCCAGCAACGAGCGTGAATATCGATATAGCCAAGGTTGGGCGCTTGTACGACTCATAGCGATGAATTTGCGTGGATAGGGGGATTGAAAATTTGGGGCAGGAGCAACATTCGGATGACTCAAACCCCTGATTACTCTAAGGCATTTGACAGATTTGGAACGAATTTTGAAAATCCTGAGGACCTTTGTAGCCACTCAACTGGGACAATTCTGTCAGGGACTTCCGTCCCGAATAGTACTGGCCATTGATTTTCCAGGTGGGGAAGCCAAACTTTTCACCAGTCAGTTTCTCAACTTCCGGCACGATCGCTTTACAGGTTTCCATTTGACCGTTCGGGCCATCCGCTGCGCATTCGACGTAGTTCAGTTCCTTCATTGCGGTTTGACCGAATAATTGCTTCTGTTCACAGCAATGTGGGCACCAGTAGGCCCCATACATCGTTGCACCCGTTGCTTTGAGATGCTGGGCGAGCTGGGTCTCTGCGTCACCCGAAGGTGTCTTCACCCCAAAAAACACGTTGCCGCTGCGATCCTTGATCAGCGTCATGTCGGGATCAAAGGCTTGGGCGGGGGCATAGATCGCCAAGGTCGCTACCAAGGTCACAATGCCGGTGATCAGTCCTGGAAAGAGGATCTGCCCGATCGATTCCCACACTTGCCCGATGATCGCCAGTCCTAACAGGGTCGTCGAGAAGATCGCCGAAGCGATACAGAAGTAGCAAACCGCGTGGATTTGGCCAATCAGCAGATACATCAAGTAACCACTGAACAGTGTCATCGCCGCAGCTAGCAAAGTCAGTGGCAGTTGCGTCGTTTGCTCTAGCTGTTGCCGCTCGGGGCTATCCTGAGGCTGAATCCAAGGCCCGATCGCCAGGATGAGCACCACGCCATAGGCCAGCAAGCCAAACAACGCCAAAGGCTGGTTAAAGACCTCGGCATAGGGGCTATTCAACACTGTCGAACAACCTGCTTGACAAATGCTACTGCCTGCATTGGTGAGTTTTTCGTAGGTGATATAACTCGTGTCCAAAATACCAAGTCCCGCCACGATCGCCATCAGCGGACGGGCCCAGATTTGGATCCAAGATTTTGGCTTTGCGCGAACCATAGATGTTACTCGGAGACCCATTGAAGGAGTGGAAAACAGTTATGCAATTCACTGAAAGCGTGATGTCAGAGGGGCCTAGCATCAACGATCGTGAACCAACTTTCCTATTGTATCCACCCATGCTTTTCTCGCACCATGGGCTTGGAGAATGACCAACTAATTTTTTTGTTCAAAAGACTTGCCAAGGCCACCAAGGTTTGTTACTTTTGTTAAGCGTTCAGCTGCAAGGCACCAGCGCGAAACAGCAGGCCGGGATAGCTCAGTCGGTAGAGCAGAGGATTGAAAATCCTCGTGTCGGGAGTTCAAGTCTCCCTCCTGGCATTAACTTAAAAGCCCCTGATACCAAGTGTTTCAGGGGCTTTTTTGATGCAAATTTGGTCGAGTTGTCTACGTGTTTCAGGAAGAGGTGTACGTGTAAAAAGATGCAACGTTGGGTCATTTTGGACTTAGATGGACAAATTATTGGGGTAAAGTTGGGGTAAAGCAAAACGCCCTGCCAACTGATTTTCAGGAGGTACCCCATGAATATCAATGCCAAATACAGTAAGGCTTCTAAGGGAACGGTCAAGGTCAAGAACTCGAACGATCGGCTTCAGCTCGTGTTCAGCTATGGGGGTAAACGTCATTACCTCTCAACGGGGTTCACTGATACTGACTCGCATCGCAAACTGGCCGAAATGAAGGCCCGTCAGATCGAGTTGGACATCCTATCGGGCAATTTTGATTCGACGCTAGAAAAATATAAGCCGCCCAAGGTTGAACTCGTTACCCCAATTTTTACCCCAATTCCTGGGGCGGCGGAAGCCGAGCCGGAAGCGATCGGCCCGTTACTTGGAGACTTGTGGGAGCGGTACACGGTAATGTTCCAGATGAGTGGAAGTTGATCAAATCGACAACCCAAACTCAAAAAGATTGATGAACAGGCCAATCACCGTATCATGCATCAGTTCAGT
>JBJORF010000148.1:0-7332 GCA_046049545.1 Cyanobacteriota bacterium
TCCGTAGAACCCACCGCCACGCCAGCCGCAGCACAAACGACACCCTCCGTAGAAGCGACCCTTGAATCGGCACCGAACCCCGCAACCGAACCTGAAATCAAACCGAGTCCAACAAATTAATCGATCATCAATCGTCGGGTGCGTTGCTGTAACGCAAAACGCACCGCCGCCCATATTCCAATATTCCATCACCCACTCACCCGATCGCCGCAATCATTTCATTGCCGCAATCATTCCACCGATCGCTCCGCTAACGCCTGCATCGCATAATCCCGAAACCGATTCATATCCGCCTGCAAGGTCGATTCCACAATCTGCCCGATCGGCAACGCACTCAGCATTTGCTTAACAATCGCTGGAACACCATAGCTAATGGTTAGTCGAACAATACTGCCCTCAGCACCGCGATCGTAAAACCGAATTGCACCGCGATTCGGTAATCCATCGACGGATTCCCACTGAATGATTTGGTGCAAGATCTGTTTATTGACCTTGCTTTTCCAATTAAACACAAAGCCATTTGACCCGAGCTGCCAATTGGAAATATCCGGGTCGTCAGGTGAAATTGTCACGCTGTCGATCCACTTCATCCAGCGGGGCATCTGCGTCAGATCCGACCAAAGCCCCCAGACAAACTCGATCGGCGCTTCGACCTCAACCTGCACACTATGCTCTAACCATTCCGACATACCGCTGCTCCAGATCTAGGCGATCGCGTAGGAATATTTGAACAAGCCCTCACCTTCAACGCGGTAGCCTGTGGGTTCGAGAATCACCTGCGCCGCTTGTTTGCCAGAAATGGTTGCCCCTTCCATACTATCGATATAGTCCTGCTGCGTGTAGCTTCCGGCCAAGAAGAAATTGCTCACCGGGGTTTTCTGATTCGGACGATAGGGATCAAGCCCCGGTGCTTCGCGGTACAGCGACTCCGCTAATTTCACCACACTTGACCAAGTCATGTTCATCTCCCGCGACGAAGGGAACAGTTCATGAACTTGATTCAACGTATAAGCGACAATATCCTCAGTTTTCATCGGAATGAATTTATCGCCCGGTGTCAGCACACATTGCAGCAAAGACCCCTGGCCTTCACGGTAATAATCCTTCGGACTGCCCAATGCCAAATCCGCAAAGCAAGAAAAGTCAGCATCGGCGCTGTAGAGCAAGTTATCAATCCCCGCCGGCCGATTGAGGTTTTTCGCCTTCTCCGGATCTTGCAATTCCGTCACCCAACCGTCAAAGCGCAATTGGACCGTCGCAACCGGAACACCTTCGAGTTTGTAGATCCGATCGAATTCCGGAATCGATCGCCAATCGCTTGGCAGCAGTCGCTTAATCCCCGGCACATCACAGGCCGCTAGGTATTTGTCCGCTGTCACGATTTCTTCGCCATCGCCATTGGCAATCCGCAGACCCGTAACTTGGATGTTTTCGCCTTCACCGCTGTAGAGCACTTCACGGGTTTGGCGACGCAGGTGAATTTTGGCACCTTTAGCTTCGATGTATTTAACGATCGGCCCAGTTAAGTAAGTATCCGGCGATCCAGCTAATAAATTCAGTTGGGAAGCCTCCGTCTTTGCCGCAAACATCATGAAGATGGTCAGCATACAGCGTGCGGAAATATTTTCGGTGTCGATGAACCCCAGCGCCAAAGCGATCGGGTCCCACATCCGCCGCAAGCTAGAATTGTTCCCCCCATGCCGCCGGAACCAGTCGGCAAAGCTAATCCCGTCGAGGGAACGAATCCACTTCATCCCCGCATCGTAGTTGACTAAACCCGCCACCACGGGGCTAGTCCCCAGAGCCAGGGCATTGCGAAACTTATCGACGAGACTGAGCTGCTCTGTCGTGAAAAAGGCTTTTAGGCCATGGAACGGTGCGCCGAGCAGGAATTGGAAATTCAGTTGGCCGACTTCGCCGCCTTTGTTGATGAAGTTATGGACATGCTCTTTCAGCAGCAGGTTTTCAAACCCGCCGACTTTTTTGAGCAGTGCGAACAGATTGGCATAGTTATTGAAGAAAACATGCAAACCCATTTCAATGTGGTTGCCATCGCCATCAACCCAACTGCCCACCTTACCGCCAATGAACGGACGGGCTTCATAGATTTCGACTTCGTGACCCGCATCGACCAGCTCTACCGCCGCTGCCAAGCCCGCTAATCCTGCACCCACGATCGCCACACGCATGTATCGTCCGCCCCATTAAAAACAGAGATTGGTCATCAATCCGGCGGGAAGGTTTATCCATCGCCTTTAAGAATTGTAACGGTAAGGGGGGCTGGGGGAAAGCGATCACCAAAAGATTCCGCGATTGCCTGGGTGCGAAAATCCGGTCGATCGGCTAAAACTGAAGCATTGTTTGGGGCAAAAGGCGGTAATCGTGGCAATGAGACGCAGGATTGGTTGGGGATTGAGCTGGGTGAGACTTAGCCTCAGCTTAGCGGGACTCAGCGGGGCATTGCTGGGTTGTCAGCCCGTGCCGATCGGCAGTCAAGCGGAATTTGACAACAAGCCGAAGCCCTCGCCCTCGCCGCTGGTGAAAGGTCCGATCACAGGCAAAATCCACGATGGTCGCAAACCGAAGGGATTTGCAGTAAATGACCCCACCGCCAAACAGTCCGCCACCGCAAAATCGAATCCTGGCGGGAAAAAGTCGCCAGCCGGGGCTGATGTCAGCCAGCAGCTTGCCGATGCCGCCGATAAAGCGGAGAGTGCCAAGAGTCTCGCTCAGTCGGCCCAAACCCAGGATGACTGGAACCTGGTCTTCGATCGCTGGAAGAAAGCGATCGCCATCCTCAAAGCTGCCCCGAATCAGTCTTCTGCCGTCAAACAGAAACTTGCCGAATACAACAGTGGTTTAAACGAAGCCACCCGCCTCGCTGCCGTCAGTCTTGACCCAAGTTTGGCTCCGGTTGATCCCTTGGGCGGTAAAAATTCTCAGGTCTTTATTGGCGGCACAGAACCCGAGAAAAAAGACGGTAAAGGCAAAGGTGCGCCGAAGGATGGTGCCAAGCCTGCTGAAGGTGGCGATCAACCAGCCGCCGAAGGTGGAAAGCCGACTGCGGCAACACCTGAAGGCAGTCCTAAGACGAACTAGGCTGCCAACTGCGATCGGACAGTCATTAAAGCAAAACCCAATAGATTTAGCCCTGGCCACTTCGCGGGATTGGCGGCATCTTGGGCATGACGATCGCGGCCAATTCCCCAGATCGCATCCACCGGACTCGCTTCGACCAAAATCCGATTCCCAGTGCCGACGAGAAAGCCCTGAAGTTCAGGGTGCTGAGAAAACTTGTGGAAATTGCCTTGGGTAACGATTTCTAGCCGTTTTTCTTCCCATAATTGGGCATCGAATCCCTTGGCTGCGCGGCCTAAATCTTTTGCTTGCTTGGGATGGCTGACTTGGAGAATTTGGGCGGCGGTATCACGATCGCCAAACAGTCGCGCCTTTTCCGCCATCATGTAGTGCTCAGCAGTCAAATAAGTCACGCCATCGACCACAAACGGCGAACCTTCCCACCATTGGCTAAAGCAACTGGCCGTAACACTGCCATCACGACTTGGGTGATGTCCCCAGAAGAATAGATATTTGAATGATTGGCCTTGATCGATCTCGGCAATCAGGTCATTTTTTGAAGTAAACATTCCGCACCACGATAACTTAGTTATTTTAAGACAAGGTCTCAACATCAGCGTAGTTGAGGATCTTCTGGTCTTGGGTGACAAGAAAGGCATTATGAACCTTAGCAGTTGCTACGATGATTTGGTCGGCTGGATCGTTATGAAACCCAGTCAGTCGAGTCGATTGCAAAATAATGGGAAGACTGAGCTCGAGCAGTTGAATACCAGGATACGATAGAGCGATTTCTAACCATTCATCAACGCTACAATCGAAACTGAGTCTACCTTTTTCCGCCAACTTGGCGATTTCCCAGCAAGAAATAACGCTGATTGCCAAACTACTTTTGCGGTGAGCCTGAATAATTTCCAGATTTTGCGAGGATAATCTGGGATTTTCATCGACCCACCAGATCCAGATATGCGTATCCAAAATAATCATAACAAGGCTTCCCAATCCGCTGCGGCTACAGCTTCGTAAGGGTCTTCGTAATGGCGTAGCTTACCTCGAAGTGGTCGATTTTCGGCGATCGACGGACGAGGAACCGATTGAAGATCTTGTTTAAGCGATTGTAAGATCGTCTCAATCAAATTGATGCGCTCGTCGATTGATGCGGTCTTGAGCTTTGTGAGCAGCTTTGGGTCAACCATTTTTCTGGCTCGCATTCGATGATGTCTCAATTCTACGCGATCTGTTGAGTGAGTCTGATCTGCTATCCATCGAACATGGATAAGCTTAATCGCATCCCGCTAAACCTCGTCGAGCAGTGAACCCTGCTGCCCCTTCACTTCCCAAAATACTTGCTCCACGCCCGATCGTTGATACATGATCGTCTGGGTACGTTTCGAGATGCGGGGCTTTAAATCTGCCGCTTGAAGATGCCGCTGCACGATCGACTGCCGTTGCCCAAAGATTGCTGTAATGTCGCGCAACGTCAGCCATTGCTGCCCAAAGCGTTTCAGTAGCACTTCATCTTCAGTGTTATTTAACTGATGCAATAATTCTTCAATCAGCATCCAGCAGGCCAACGTATCCGCTTCAGCGCGATGAGATCGGCCCACATTAAATTGAAAATGCTCGACCAGCTTCGGCAAACTGCGCGACGGTAAATCCGGCAACATCAACCGCGAAAAAATCACGCTACAAAAGCGCTCCTCCGGCGGCAGCTCAAATTCAAATCCCTGAAGTCGCAGTTCCGCCCGCACAAACGGATAATCAAAACTCACATTATGGGCGGTAAATAAGCCCCGCGATAATAATGGAAAGCACTGCGGCCAAACCGATTTGGCTGGTTCAGCCGCCGCTACCATTGCCCCGGAAATCCCCGTTAAGCGCGTGATTTGTTCAGGAATCGCCACGCCGGGATTAATCAAATGCGTCACCTGCTGCTGAATCCCACCGCTGTAACTGGCCTGGAGGATCGAAATCTCGATCGCCCGGGCCATCGGCGGCGCAAATCCCGTCGTCTCCAGATCAACGATCGTCAAATCCCGATCGTTCAACCCCCGATAAAACGCCAGTAAATCGGCTGAAAGCATAGATGACGCGAGCGCTTACTTCTTAATGATTGGCTTCGGTGCCGAGCCACCCGATCGAGGCCGCGACGAGGAACTGCCGCCACCGCCGTAACCACCCCCATCGCGCCGACCGCGATAGCCACCGCCACCGCCGCCACCCTCGCGCCGACCGCGATAACCGCCGCCACCATCACGCCGACCGCGATAGCCACCGCCACCGCCGCCACCGCGATAGCCACCGCGATCGTCGAGTTCGGCTTCCGTCGGTTCGACGTATTCGCTGGTCCAGCTTGGGCGGGTCTTGTCATAGAAGACCTGTAGTGCCGCCGCTGCGACCGCGTGGGACTCATAGCCTTCTTCTTCCAATTGCGCGACGATCGGCAGGAAGGAAGCCATCCGTTCCCCGGCGAGCGCTTCGGTCAATTGTGTCTTGAGCTTACTGATTTGCTGCGCTTCGAGTTCCGCACGGGTCGGCATACTCAGCACTTCGAGCTTCTGGTTGATGTGGTCTTCCACTTCACGCAGTTTGCGCCGATCAAGGGGATGGACGATCGAGATCGCCGTCCCTTCTTTGCCTGCACGGCCTGTCCGACCGACGCGATGCACGTAGCTGTCCGGGCTATC
Source organism: Cyanobacteriota bacterium (assembly GCA_046049545.1). Classification (GTDB taxonomy): domain Bacteria; phylum Cyanobacteriota; class Cyanobacteriia; order Leptolyngbyales; family Leptolyngbyaceae; genus Romeriopsis. The sequence goes on from JBJORF010000148.1 coordinate 5,763, forward strand.
GGGCAACTCGAAGTTGATCACATGGCTCAGGTCATCGACGTGAATCCCGCGTGCGGCAATATCCGTTGCGACAATCCATTTCACTTGATGTTGCTTAAACCGTTGCAGCAGGCGTTCACGCTGACTCTGGCTGAGGTCGCCGTGGTATTCGTCCACACTGTAGCCTGCACCTTGGAGTTCGCTGGTGAGTTCGGCGGCCGTGCGACGGGTGCGCACAAAGATAATCGCTGATTCCGGCTCTTCCAGTTCTAAGATCGGTTGCAGGCAGCGCATCTTCGTCCAACCGCGCGGCACCATGTAGACCAACTGGCGAATCCGCGAAGGCGAGGCTTTCTGCTGCTTGATCGCGACGTTGACGGGATCCTTTAAGAACCGGCTAATCAGCTTGCGGATCGAGGGATCCATAGTGGCGGAGAAGAACGCCGTTTGCCGATCGGTGGGGGCTTGGCTGAGAATCTTCTCCACGTCTTGGATGAAGCCCATGTTGAGCATTTCATCGGCTTCATCGAGGACAAACCACTGGATATTGTCCAGGTTCAGTTCACCGCGATTCAGCAAGTCGATGACCCGGCCCGGTGTCCCAACCGCAATGTGCACACCGCGACGGAGGCGGCTGATTTGTAGGTCGATCGATTGACCGCCGTAGATTGGCAGCATCCGCAGGCGACGATCGTTGTTCAGGTTCTTCATCGAAGCGCAGACCTGCACCGCCAATTCACGGGTCGGAGTCAGGATCAGCGCCTGGACAGTATTTTGGCTGGAGTCGATATTTTCCAGCATTGGTAGGGAAAAGGCAGCGGTTTTACCCGTACCCGTTTGCGCGAGGCCGACGACATCACGGCCAGCGAGGAGCTGCGGAATCGCCTGGGCTTGGATCGGGGTCGGGTGGATGAAGCCCTGGGATTCCAGGTGTTGGACTTGACTCGGTGCGAGGCCCAAGTCGGCAAAGGTCACGCTGGGTGCTTCTTGCTCAACGACGGCGGTTTCGATTTGGGTATCAGCGATCATGGATGATTACTCGTAAAAGGGAAAATGAACTGGGTAGGAATGCTTTTTGTCAGGCGAAGATTCCGTCGCCACCTAATTAATCCACCGCCGAAACTAGGGCTGGTTGGGCCTTAGCGGTTGGGGCAGCGAGGAGATCCGCCGCCGTTGCGATTTTCCCGTAGAGGTCATACACATCGGCATCTTGGATCAAAACCGGCACCAGCGCGCCGAGGGAGGCTTCTCCTTCGACATACACCAGACCATCGACCTCCGGCGCGAACCGGGGCGATCGACCGATCAGTTGGCCCGTGTCCGGGTTTTCCTGTTCGATCAATACATCGACGACTTGGCCGATCTGGGCCTGGTTACGCTTGAGGGAAATCGGTTGCTGGGCTTGCATGATGGCATCACGCCGTGCATCCATTACTTCTTGGGGCACAGGATTCGGGAGATCAAAAGCCGCAGTGCCTTCTTCGGACGAAAAGGTGAATACGCCGACATGGTCAAATTCATGGTGTTTGACAAATTCCAAGAGGTGCTGGAACTGCTCATCGGTTTCGCCGGGGAAGCCAACGATAAAGGT
>JBJORF010000149.1:0-7307 GCA_046049545.1 Cyanobacteriota bacterium
AATTTTCCCAAGCAGATTGTCGTGGGACTATACGTTGCCGTATCTGACAACTACTTCTTGCCAAAATTCCCATGCAAGCTCATTTGTCTCTAACTCTGCAACACTTTCAGCAATTCGGCCATCGGTTGATTGGATAATGCCTTGAATCACTTCTTTCGATTTCTCATAATCACCAAGTTCATCTTTATGACGCTTAAGCAATCCCAAATAGTGTTCCAGATAACACATTTTGAGTCCAGGCCATTCCATTAAGAAATCTGACCATTGATCAAGTAGTAACCTGATCCATTTAATAGGAATTTCTCCTCGATTGTTGAAATTTAACAGGTGCATGGTCTCCCAGTTGTTGGAATTAAGTGAGAGAACTAATTCATTTGCAAAGCCTATTTGCTCTAGTTCTGATAAAGTATCCGCTAAATTCCAAATCCCGCACAGGCGGAGAACGGAAAGTACAGGATTTACCTGGTACCCATCTCGTGTTTTCAGCACCTGCCTTGTCTCTTTAAGAATGTCTTGGCCGAATATTTCTGCAAACTTATCTCCGAACAAATATGCATAATGATTACCTTCTCTAATCACTTTTTTTAATGGAATTAATATTGATGCTTCATCTAGTAGAGACTGGGCAATAGGGACAGAATCGGCAGAGGTAAGGAATTTTATGGCTGACTCTGAATATCTTTGTCGTCTTAAGATTTGCGATCTAAAAGCTGAAGCAATTGCCATTTTCGATTTGTCTGAGAGTTCATTAATACATTCTGGATAGTTTAAAATTCCTTCTAGGATAGTAAAACTTATGTTCTGCCCTAAAATATATTCATCCCAATGTATTGAGATCTCAGCCGAAATACGCAACTCTGCTTTTGCGCCCCAAGCATTAACCAAAAAACAAAGAACATTTATTTTGTGCTCTTCACTTGTAGGTGAAGCGAGATCCTTGAACAGTTCTTTAATAAGACGCGGAATTTGCCTATCATTTATTCGTCTTATCTTTTCAATCACATGCTCTTTCAATTCTGTTAGTTCATCTGAAGATGGCTGACTAGGAAAGAAGGTCGGATTTTTTATTGATTCGAGTAATTGTTTGACATAGAATGCACCTAACTGTGCAGGCTGAGAAAGAGCAATATCATAAAGCGTTCTAATAAAATAACGAACCTCTTCGGGTGTGGGATCGAATAGAGTTCCTACTTCATCAAATGAAGGATGTGCATAACGATTTCTGGTTTTGCTAAGTGATTCCAGGATGTCCGCTTCATATCGACTGATCATAGCAGCAGCCTTGGCTGCTTGAATAAGCTCCTGCTCCCAATTTTTGTGATTTTTTATTTTTGGTTCTAGTTGGTTCCATTTTTCTATGGCGGTAGGTTCGCACTGCTCTACTAAAATCTCAAATTTCTTGACAAGATCAAACATAGTTGCAACCCATACGGCGAGAATTGCGCTACGGTAGTTGCCAATTTGGTAGCTTTTGATTGCTTCTTGTAAATATTTCCGAATCTGTGGATTTTTTACGCTAACTAAAATTTCATCGAAATCAAGCATACTTATCCTTTCATCATCGCTTTTTCGAACCTAATTTAGCATGAGTTTAAGCGACCGAATTTGATCTTGTTGAGATTTCATCTTCCTATTTCAGCTTGGCGCGGCGATACGAGCTGGCGCTCAGGTTATAGCCAACGTTGGCTTTTGGGCTGAGCTGGGCAAGACGAATTACTAATGCCCAGCCGGAGTACGAGGATTGTGAGCGTGATCGCGTAGGGATGTGGCTATAGACCTCGATCGGCCCGATCGTTCCGCTATAATCAGGGTAACGGCATCAATCCGATCATCCGTCCCCAATTCCGTCTTGCCCTATGTCAACATCCGTCAAAGCAACGCTGAATGAAACCATCGATCGACTGAGTGAAGCCGACTGTCAAAGCCTCTAGCAACTTTGGCAAACCCAAGTGATCGCCATCCATCCCCCTCAACAGATTCATTTTTCACCAGTAACGGAGATCGTCATTTAAGGGCAAACTGCTGCCCAAAGCCTGATTGAGGATTGTCATTGATCCCGAAGCAGAAGACAGTCAAACGATTTCACCATAAGACTATACTTGTCCGAAGAGGCATCGATCGGGGTTTGCTATAATTGAGATGAAATCCTGTTTCCCCAAACACAGGCCATCCCAATGCCATCACCGCTCCCCGGCATGAACCCCTATTTAGAATCCCCTGAACTGTGGTCGGAATTTCATAGTCGGATGATTGTCGCGATCGCCGATGCCCTCGATACCACCTTAAGCCAAAACTACCGCGTCGCCGTCGAAAAGCGCGTCTATCTCACCCAAGGCGAAGAAACCATTCTCATCGGCATTCCCGACGTTGCCGTCACCGCCACACCACAGGCCAGCACAGGAGTCGCAACAGCCCTTGCAACCGAACCCACGATCGTCGAAATCCCCCTCGCCGAGGAAGTTCAAGAACGTTACCTGGAGATTCGCGAAATTTCCACCGGTCGCGTTGTCACAGTAATCGAACTCCTATCACCCAAAAATAAACGTCCCGGCGATGGGCGCGATGCCTACAGCCAAAAACGTCAGCGCATCATGCTCAGTCAAACGCACTTAGTCGAAATCGATTTACTGCGATCGGGCGATCCCCTACCCATGATTGGTGCCGCTACATCCGACTATCGGATGCTGGTCAGTCGTAGCGATTGTCGTCCAAAAGCCCAGCTCTACGCCTTCAATCTGCGGCAATCGATTCCCACAATTCAGGTTCCTCTTACCGCTGATACCGCCGTAACACTGGACTTACAACCGCTACTCCATCAAATCTACGATCGCGCCCGTCTCGCCCTCGCGATCGACTACCAAAAAAACCCGATGCCAAAACTTTCGCCCGACGATCAGGATTGGTTGAATATCACCATTTTGCAAGCCACTGCCTAACCCGCCCTACAAAGCCCGCAACACCCCCCGCAATTCCCCCGATCGATTCAGCTTCGTATGCAAATCCAGATATAAATTCCCCGCCTTCAACGCCTGCATCTGCTCTCCCGAAAGCACATACTCACCCATAAATCGCCCACCCATTCCATCCGCATTCGGCATCACCGTCAACGCATACTGAAACGGCCCATTCTTCCCCGGTTCACCCAAATGCACATGCACCCCGGAAGTAATCTTCGGATTCGGCGGATTCACCGGGTCAGTCGCATAATCCCGAAACGCACTCGACAAATTACTAAAATCACCGCGCACAATCAAGCGATCGCCCACCAAGACCGCGCCCCCCGCTGCCCGCGCCTCCGTCATCGGCATATTCGGCACCACGCTCCCCGCTGTTAAAATCGCCACATAGCGCTGACTCAGATCCACCGACTGACTCCACCCCGGAGCCGCGATCGTCGTCAACCCCAGCATCGACCCCAGTCCCAACAGCACCCACTTCATCTTCCGATGCCCAAACCCTTGAGCCAGCGTCCCTACAAGCCGATTCATCATGACTGAAATCCCCAGATTGCGAATGATTGATACCCAGTGATACGCACAAAACGCCACAGCGGATCTCCAGCACTGTCCTGTCGTAAGATTGGGGCGAAGCTAAACAGCCTGGGGAGTGCGTCCGGTGGCCACTGTTGTTCTCGAAAATGTCTTGACCGCGTTAGGTTGGTTGACTGAAGGGTGAGGTTTGCGCGATCATGACGGACTCGCTACAACAACAGGCTCAACAAATCCTCGATCGCCTAGCTTTCAAACGATTTGAGGAATGTACGCCAGTTCAGCGGACTTTCCTGAATTTGCCTGCGCGTCCAGGCCTATATGCCGTGAGACATCGTCATGTTGGGCTACTTTACATTGGTAAAACCAAGAACCTGCGGAGTCGATTTAGCGGCGGTCACAAAGCGTTTTTATGGGCATGGCTCGATCAATATGACGATCGTGATGTGCGGATTGCGATCAGCTTAATGCCACCTTGGGAAGACGCTGGGTTACTATTGGAGATAGAAGCCATCTTGCTCAGAGCCTCAGAGCCGCCCTACAACGTCCAGATTCCATCGGAGAGCTAGATCGATGCAAACAACTGCTCTGGAAAGACTATCACCTGTAGACGCTCAGGCAATTCTCGATCGGCTGCCTGAACGTATCCGGCAAGCGATGATCGATCGCGCCGCAGAAATTGAATATCCTGTCGAAATGGTTGTCGAAATGGCGATCGCCAGCTTCCTGGATGCAGAAGCCCTAGGCTTTGTTGATTGCAAACCCGGACGTGGACAGTAGCATCGACCCGTTGCTCTGAATCGACACTTCAGGGTTTGTCCTGTTGTAAGATTGGGGCGAAGCTAAACAGCCTGGGGAGTGCGTCCGGTGGCCACTGTTGTTCTCGAAAATGTCTACAAAACCTACCCCAAACGCAAGGACAGCCCGGATTCGAGCGAAACGGCGGTGCTGCGATCGATCGATCTGACGATCGGGGATGGCGAATTTCTCGTCCTCGTCGGCCCGTCCGGCTGCGGCAAAAGCACCCTATTGCGTATGGTAGCGGGCCTCGAAACCGTCACGGGGGGAAAAATCAGCATTGCCGATTGGCCTGTGAACGACCTACCCCCGAAGGAACGCGACATTGCCATGGTGTTTCAGAGCTACGCGCTCTATCCGCACCTGTCGGTGTATGACAACCTCGCCTTTGGACTGCGCCGATCGGCCCGCCCGAAGCTCAGCAAAAGTGCCATCCACAAGCAGGTCTGCGCCGTTGCGGAGAACTTGCAGATCGAGCATCTCCTCAAGCGCCTCCCCAAACAGCTCTCCGGCGGTCAAAAGCAGCGGGTCGCCCTGGGCCGCGCCATGGCTCGCAATCCCCAGGTATTCCTGATGGATGAGCCGCTGTCTAACCTTGATGCCAAGCTGCGGGCCGAAACCCGTGCCCAAATCGTCAAACTCCAGCGCCAACTCGGCACCACGACGCTCTACGTCACCCACGACCAGACCGAAGCGATGACCATGGGCGATCGGATCGTTGTCCTCAACGGCGGCCAAGTCCAGCAAATCGCCACGCCGTTGGACTTATACAATCACCCCGCGAATCGGTTTGTGGCCGAGTTTATCGGGTCGCCGCCGATGAACTTCGTCCCCGTGCAGATCAAAGCGCCGCTGACCGTAGTGCATCCGCAGTTCCGGCTGACTTTGCCACCCGAGTGGGAATCGCGGTTAGCGCCCCTGGATGGGCAACTGGTGCTCCTGGGCATTCGGCCTGAGCATTTTGTCGTTAGCGTTCCGGCCCCGCGCAATCTGCAAACCAAGGTGGAGTTGGTGGAAGCCTTGGGAAATGAGACACTGGTAACAGCGACCTTTGATCAGATGGCCCTGCAAATTCGGGTGCCCCCAGATCAAATTCTGCGTCCGGGCGATGACCTCTGGCTGGCGATCGTCCCCGATAAGCTCCACCTCTTCGACCCCGACTCTGGCAAAAACCTGCAATACCGTTAGGCTAATTCGATTAATTTTATGAATCAACTTTCCCTGAATGTCCTCGCGGTTACGATTTTTGGCATGACCTTATCGATTCTGCTGGGGCCATTGCTGCATATTTCACCCAGCGTTTCGGTGATTGGCATTCTTGCTGTTGTGAGTCTGAGTACGGTGGATGCCTATGCTTGGAATAGCAAGGGATCAACGATTTTTCTTGATGGGATTGCGCGATTTTCTAAGGAGCACCGCGATCGGGTATTGCGCCATGAGGCAGGCCATTTTCTCGTGGCCCATCAACTGGGATTTCCGGTGACGGATTATTCCCTGAGCGCCTGGGAATCCTTCCGCAAGGGCAACGGTGGTCAGGGCGGTGTACAGTTTGATGCCACGGATTTGGAAACTGAAATGCAGCAAGGGAAATTATCTGATCAAATGCTCGATCGGCTCTGCATGGTCTGGATGGCGGGAATCGCGGCAGAGCAGGTCGCCTATGGCACGAATGAAGGCGGCCAAGACGATCGCTTTACGATGCAGCAAGCATTGGGTCAAATGAAACTCGCTCCCAATCAAATCGAAAATAAACAACGCTGGGCCACACAGCAAGCGAAAGCATTAATTGAAGCAAATCAAACGGCCTATGAATCGCTGGTTCAGGCATTGGAGCAACGTGCATCGGTGACGGATTGCATTGCGGCGATCGGGGCTTAGCCATTACGGAGAATTTTAATAAAGCTCTGAATCGCGTCGTATTGGTCAGCCATGCGGGAGTGGGCGGCTAGCAGTTCGATGTCTAAATCGGGCAGCAATTCGCTGCGATCGGTCTTTTCATACATGCCACCGTCCCGCAGGCAGTAAATCGCGATCGTCCCATCTTCCCAAAACCAAACTTCCGGGATTTGCAAGCGTGAGTAGATCGCCAGTTTGTTGATGCCGCCGCTCGTGACCGTGACCTCGATCGCTAAATCGGGAATGGCCTTCTTCACACCCAGACTATAGGATTCATCAGGTTCTAAGCGACTGCCATCTTTCTTCTTCCCTTGGGTTTCACTCCCGCGAATATAAAACCGAATATCATTCTCCCGTAGAAAAGCCTCAACAAGACTGCCTACTGTGCTTTTCGGTTCTTCGTGGGCTGCGGACGGCGGTGCCATGATTTCGAGAATTCCATCAATGTAGGTGAGGCGGGCACCCGTATCGGCGAGGAGGACATCCAGTTGCTCCAGTTGTTCCCAAGTAACGTTGGAGAGCACGATCGGATTTGCTTCTCCCGGGGCATCGAGAACCAGCGGTATGGCGTTGGGTTTAATCAACTGCGCGGTCATGGGCAACCTCTCGGATGGGACTGAGTGAAGCGAGTAGTCTCATGATAGGCGATCGGTATGGCCTGTGAGGGATAGCGGCAATTCTGGCCGAACCGCCCCCTAGCCCCCAATACTGGGGGAATCGAACCCGAGAAAGGCTTAAAGCACCCAGCATTGGGGGTTTGGGGGCCAGCCCGATCGCGCTCAATCATAAATCGATCGCGTCTTTAATCCATCCTGGCAAAATGTTCGAGCAACGATCGGTGAATGAACCGATACGATCCACCCGTTTGCTGGAGTAATCGTCGATCGGCGGCGTAGGAGAGGAAGCGGGCGTAGTCCCAGGGGATGCAGCGGGTTTCGGGTTCGTTGGGCTTTTGGCGGCTGGTGAAGAGGGTGAGGCGGAGAGCAAAGTGTTGGGCGCAGGCAAGGCCACCACCATAGATGAAAAGGTTCTCCTAGAATTGCCGTGGTAGCCACTAAATATGGGATTTAGTGAGGCCAGGATTTAGGTTGAGGCAAAGCGTTCATAACCATGTAAGTCGAGGGT
>JBJORF010000150.1:0-6870 GCA_046049545.1 Cyanobacteriota bacterium
CGCACCCAACCGGCACGATCGGGTAGGGTAAAAGCCCCGCGAAAAAATACCGACTCTTTGGGATCCCGGTAGGTATAGGGTACCCGATCGTTCCCGTGCCGCTTGACCAGACCACATTCGACAAAATGGGTTGCGGGGTTGCGGGCTGACGGTAAAATCTCACCCCACAGCATCTCTAAATTTCGATAGAACTCAATGTCAATGGCTCGATCGGTGTGAGGCCGTCGAACAAGGACGCTCTCCGCCCGGAGGATTGCTTCTTGGAGCATACCCCGATCGATGGCCGCCCCGTGAGCGTGAGCGGATGCGATGCGGACAGCTCGGACAAAAGGGCGCGCTCCGTGTTGCTCAGTGCCCAATAATCGTGTCCCAACAAAGGCATAGACAATCTCCTGTTTCGACGGCTTAGCTGCCGCTCTTGGTCTATTTTTTTTAGCTCGCAGCCATCCCATCTACTGTACAGTGCCATTCAGTAAGTCAACCCATTCAAATCTTAAAAAGTTGTTAATCAATCTTTCTAAGGGCAGCCCTGATCACTTCGTTCAGCAACATTGGCTGCGACGCGATCGCCAACGCCAACGCCGCCACCACAAACTCCTTCTCGGAGATAGCTCGATCGTCTTTCTGGACAATTGATCCCCACCATACCGCCACAAGCAGGGCCATCGCCAGGGGCAACGACACCCGCAACCACGGGCCAACTTTCGAGCGGAATTTTGTAGTCATACGATCGGCCAATAAAGCTTGCTACCAGTGTGTGATCGCTTTACCCCCCTGTCTAGCCCGCTTTGGTGATCAACTGTTTAGACTATATTAAAAACGCCGAATCTAACGCTTCCGGGATGCTGTCAGAAACACTAGAGGTAAAGCCGTCGGAACATCTAAAGTAAATCTTGACGATTAGATTGAGAGTTATTATATTGGATGAAGTCGGGCAGACCACCCCGTTAAAAGCGGCCCAGAGGGAGCCTAGGGGCCAACGTTAAATTCTGCGGGATTTAACCGGGTTTTAATGCCACCGTTGCGCTGCTTTTCAAATGCAACGATCGTTCCAAGTCGATAAGCCAAGGCAGAGGAGAATCCACCCATCGTTTCAGGTATGAGTCATGAAATTCAATCAACTTTCCAACTTTGTTCAATTCACCGCCGCTGTCCGCACCGTCCAAACCGAAATCGCCGACACGATCGCGCTCCTCCCCGCCCTTGTCGAAAATGTCAGCGTTTTTGAAATAGTTGAGACCGTCACCCTCAATGCCGTTTGGTGCTTGACATTTGCCGCCGCATTCACTTTTTACGCAGGCCAAGCTGCTGCCGAAGCATGGCACACCCGCGATTACGCCGCCGTCACCGCCGAAATTTGCGCCACACCCAATGCCGACTTGGATGGATCGGCGTTGCCCATCCTGAGTATGGCTGCAACCGACATTGACGTCATCGATCTGGGTGCCAAAGCCGATGACCTGGCCACCTTAAGCGTCCATCAATTGCGCCCCCTCTGCCAATCACGCGGCATCCAATGGCGCAACGCTCGCGGCCACGGTAAGCACCTGGCCAAAGCCGAAATGATTGCCGCACTCAATCAACTAAAGCTCGATCGACCGCAGTGCTGCAATCGGGCGATGAACTCGAAGGGGTTGCAATGGCGCTGCCCCTTGTGCTGTAGAACCAAGCCCAAAAACCCGCAGAAACGCGGCGGGAGTGGTCGGGGCCAAGGTCAGGGATTTTTTGATTTACCCGATCTGCCCTCACATTGCGGCCTTCCGATGATTGGCAATGGCTCTAATTGGCTCTGTAAATTAAATTAATTTTAACTATCTCGATCGACCTCATTTGGCAACTGTGCCCACGGGTTTCCGCGCAGTAGTCGTCCAGATTTTGGGTCTAAGAGCGCTAATATGTCCAGCCCCAACCACCTGGATAAATGGGCGCAACCGTGAAAAAGACAGTCTTGATCCGCGTCGGTTTCGTCTGTCCACCAGTCGGGCATTGATTCTCCGCAAGAAATCTCGGCTATACCCAAGCTTTCCCAGTCGATCGTAAATATCTTCCACACCCCACCTTAGGTTAATTTTTTAGATCATCAATTGCACGAGTCGTCAAAGCCAAAATTAATCGCGCGATCGACAGCAGTACGATCGCCGCCGACAGCCAAAATGCAGCCATTGCCAAGGTCGCACAAAAATCAGGTAGCCATCTAATATCCATAAAAATCCGTCCTGGCGACTGCGCCCATCTCCTCGGCCCATTTTGCCCGTGGCACCGAATCAAACTCGATCGTACCACCTCCCCCATTCGCCGCATTCAACGCCAAAAAAAGTGCCCAAGCCCGATCGGCGTGGCCATTCTCATCCCGCTCGGCATCAAATCTGATTCCGCCGGCCAGCGTCGTCGTCCGCTTCAGTTTATACAAATCATCCCGAATTTCCGGCTTGCTGGGAATCCGCACCGTCCGATTCTCAAAGGCTTGTTTGCCGATCGTGGCCAGCCCCTGTTTCGTCGCCGACGTAAACGTTACCCCCTCCACCCGACTTGCCCCAAACCACCGTTGATAATCCTCCACTGGCTTCTCTCCCATCCCAGTTTTATCCATGCAGAGTCGCACGACTCGGTACTTTTCCATCAGCCGTCGCATTTCTGCATCCTGTTCTGCAAAGGATTTGTTGTGCAGCTCCACAATCTCCCGCGTCCACAACACATCCCCCACCTTTTCCAACACCCAGGCCACCCACAAATCCCGTCGCCGCGCAATGTCATTGCCGATAAAGCACGGCTTGTTATTTATGCGATCGTACTCACTACCATCAGTCGTTGCCAACTCATCCTCACACTTTTCAATCAGCTCAAACGGCAACCATGCTGATGCCTCATCCAACCATTGCAGCTCAAACTCTTGCGCCCAGCCATCCGGGTCAGCCATTGCCGCCTTCTCCTCCTCAATATTCAGCGGCAAGCCCTGTTCCACCGCTTCGTAGACGTTCACAATATGCTTCGACCAGAGGCCCGACTCGTCATTAATAATCTGGTAAAACTTCCGTGTTCTCCCACCTTTCGGGGTGCTGGCTACAATCACACGGAACCGGCCTCGAAGGACTGGGAGGAGCGATCGCCAAATTTCTACATCATGCTCATGGATGCAAAATTCATCCAAGAACACATTTGCGGTATAACCCCGCGCCGTATCCGGGTTCGCAGGCAACGCGATAATCCGAGACCCATTCGGAAACCGAATCTCCAGCTGAGTAAACCGCCTTAGCCCATCCTCACTCACAAACTCCGACTGCTGGATCGCCGCCGCCCCCATTAAATAGGCGTTGCAATGCCGCTTACACTCTTCGATCGCCTCCTTAGCCTGTCGCTCCCCCCGACTCAGGATTACCCAGGTCGTTCGCTTGCCCTGGGCCTCCTGGCTAAAGCAATCATCCACCAGCATCAAGGTCACTGTAAAAGTTTTGCGCGCACCCCTCGACCAGCACACGCCGATAAAACGACTGCGATCGTGGAACAGCTTTTGTTGATAGGGCAATAACTCAATCGCTGGCATCGGGTTCAAAAATTCCGTAAATCCGTTGTCTTACCTGCACCAACGTCGCCTCGTCAATATCCGGCGACCCTTCTGCCCGCTTCAGGTGCAACGCCTCCGTCGCCCCCAACTCTAACTCCAACTTCCGCCGCGCCAGCTGCACCATCTCAATCTTCGCGATCGCGTTTATCAATTTGTCCGCAGGCATATCGGCAAAGTCCAAGGGGGACATTTTTTCAAGTGCCGTCCACAAATGCCCCCGCAACATCGCCACCAAGTCAACCTCGATCGTCACATCCGCCGATTGCCCGTCCGATACCGCCTTGTAAACTGCCGTCACAACTGTTTCCGTTGCCTCGATTCGGGCTTTTTGCTCGCGATACCATCGCCCGATCGGCTGTAGCCCAATCTGGTATCCGGCCTCAGCAAGCCAATTGACGATCGCGGTCGGCCCCCATTTCTGTTCACGCACCTTTATCGTCATTTCCGCCAAAACGGTTTCAGGGAGTGCTTTTACTGTTGCCGTGCGAGCCATATCGATACGTTTATTAATAGGTTGTCAGAAAGTATTAATACATTATCACTCTGGATCGTCAGGATTCGTCCAATGCCACGATATCCAGCACCACACCCCGATCGCCAATAGCCCCAGCAGCAATAACCAAATCATCGGGCTTGTGCTCGCGCCAATGATCGCCTCACTCCGCGCACCGAAATCCCGTAAGCCTTGGCAAGATTGGACAGACTCATGCCCGATCGCCAATCAGCATAAATCCGCAGATCGCGAGCCATCACCTCCTGGCAGGATTTCGGGGGGATTCGCAACCGAATCCCCCCGTAATGGTAGGTTAACTTTTCACGCATTGGCACCTGAGCCAATGCGTGATCCCGCTGGATCGTGCAGGGTATCCTGATCCGCTGGCCCGGATAGTGCTGGCAAAGCCAACGGGCGACCTCTGGGCCAACGACCTCGGCAATGTCAAAAATAGTGCTAGGGGGATTCATGCGCAACCAAAGAGAGCGTTGTTGATTGGCTAAACGATGGAAACACACCCGGAGATCTATCGTACTACAGCAACCGCAGACTTAAATTGTTTCCCAGGCGCAAAGGCCGGGACTCTTGCCGCTGGGATCTCGATTGGTTCGCCAGTGGCGGGGTTGCGTCCTTGGCGAGCTTGGCGGTGGCGGGATTCAAAGGTACCGAAGCCGACCAGTGTAACTCTTTCACCGTCCACGATCGCTACCCGAATACAGGCGATCAAGCCCGACACGACAGCATCAACATCTTTTTTGGGTATGTTCACCTGCGAGGCGATCGCAGCGACCAAATCAGCTTTATTCATAATTCCCTCTGTGACGGATTTCAAATAAGTGTAAACGAAGACAATCGATTCGCAAGCACGCATCGGCAATTTAGGCCGTTTTTTAGGCCGCCTATTCCTCGGGATGCTAGCCAAGCGCATTAACATTGCGCTTTACTAAAGTGGTTAACGTCTGCAAAATCCTCATCCCCCGGTTCGAATCCGGGTGCCGCCTTTAGGGAGATACAGCTTGCGGCGTTATCCCTAGGCTAATCATCAGTGACAACTAAAGTGGGCAGAGATGGGCAAATTGCAGCATCTTTGGGCGGCGATTTAGGCCGCATTTTAGTCTTGGATTTTAAAAATCATTTGCAGTCGGTCAACGATCGGCTGAAGCTGGGGCGTTTGGGCTGCACGATCGAGGTGGCAGGCGATCGACTGGTACTTCGGGCGACCCTGCCACCAAAGCCAGGGCGCGAGGGCAGGGCATCGCAGCAGCGGATTTATACTGGCATGAAGGCCAATCCCCGAGGGCTGAAGGCGGCGGAAGCTCAGGCAAAGCGCCTAGGCGGTGAGTTGGCGGATAAGTCGTTTGATTGGCGGGATTGGGGCTGGGAGCCGGAGATAGAAGCGCTGACGATCGAGGAGTGGATTGCCCGATTTGAGGCGGATTGGTGGCGACGGAAACCGCGATCGACTAAGGCATCTGCAACCTTGGAGTCGGGATACCTGCGGCATTTTCGGCGACTGCCGCAAAATGAACGATTAACTGAAGCCGTGCTTGTGGGGACGATCGAGCGGTTGACCAGGCCGGATACTAGGACGCGGAAGGCGTTTTGCTTGGCCTATGGGAAGCTGGCGGCTTTGGCGGGACTGAAGATTGATTTGGGGCCGCTGAAGGGGAATTACTCACCGCAGCGGGTGGGGCCGCGAGACTTGCCCGACGATGCGACGATCGTGGTGACTCGCGACGGGATTGCGGATCCGTGGTGGCAATGGGCCTATGGAATGATGGCCTGCTATGGCCTGCGGAATCACGAGATTTTTCACCTGGAGTTTGATGGCGAGAAAATTCGGATTGGTGAAAATGCAAAAACCGGATACAGGGTGGTGAGGCCGCTGTATCCGGAGTGGTTCGGGGCTTGGAAGCTACATGATATTCCCCCGGCGAAGTTTGGGGCCGATCGCTTGGCGGAGTCCAGCAATATCCAGTATGGGATGTGGATTAATCGGGGGTTCAAACGCCGGGGGATTGAGCAGCCGTACAATCTGCGGCATTGCTATGCCCGCCGGTGCCGTGATTTTTTGATCCCGGTGACGTTGGCGGCGCGGATGATGGGACATTCGGTGGCCGTGCATGAGCAGACCTATTCCCGGTGGATTACTGAGGGGGACGACGATCGCTTGATTGAGGCATTGACTGGTCGGCAAGATCGGCCAGCGGCTCCAGATATCGAAACTCAATCCGATTGACGATCGTGCTGCGCTTCACCCGATGGTGCGAGCACAGGAAATCGACAAAGTCGCAGGGCGACCAATTTGGGAAACCTTCGCGGGCGACATCATCCGAGCGGATTGCATCAATCCGTTCGGCACGACAACTGACTACTTCGATCGGGCATCCCAGCAGCTCTTGTTTTTCGCCCTTCTTGAGGCCCATACCTTTGCGGATGGGCTGAAGGATATCGCCTGGTTTGAGCTTGGCCCAACCAAATCGCCGGGTGACGGTTTTGGTCTGGGCAGGGATCTGCTCGGTGGTGAGAGCAAAACTAATTCGGCGCATGTTCAAAACCCTCCATCAGAGCGTATTCCAACTTTTGCTTTAGTGGCTTGGCCGGAATCCAAATTGCGGTGCCACGCCGCACGGAATGGCACTGGAATTCAATCCCAAAGAAATCTCTTGGCAAGGGTCGCCAGATCGACCAGAGGAACGAGATTTGCGGCTCACCCGGCAGCTCTGGCAAAGTCTCGTCGGCCCAACGCGCGATCGCTGTATCGCACATCTTGATTAGGTCTTGTGGCTTCATGGGTCATCTTCTGGCGGAACTC
>JBJORF010000151.1:0-6869 GCA_046049545.1 Cyanobacteriota bacterium
CTCGAATCTCAATCCGACTAACGCCCACCATCGCATCACCCGATTAGCTCATACATTCTCTATCTATTTGTATCATTAATTGTTTGATTTGGTATAAGGACATTGCCTCAGCTTGTCGATCACCGATTTCGTGCGCAATTTCCAGCATCTGTTGGTAATAATCGACTGCGCTTTGGATTTGATTGAAGACGTAGTACACACTGCCAATTCCGCCCAAGGATTCTGCTTCAACTTGTCGATCACCGATTTTGCGCGCAATTTCTGCGGCTTTTTGATAGAGCTCATTTGCACGTTGATATTCACCGATTGCATAATGAGTTGCACCGAGATTAACTAAGGAGGATGTCTCTCGGCTTTGATCGTTGATTTTGCGTGCAATTTCAAGCGCTTCTTGATAGGAGTCAATGGCTTGCTGATATTGACTAAGAGCGTAATGAGCATTACCCAGATTGCCTAAGGATTCAGCTGTCGCACCGAGATTGCCAAGTTCACGATGGATTTGATTCTGTTGTTGAAAGTATTCAATTGCGCGGTGATACTGGTTGAGGGCGTGATAGCTTAGTCCTAATCCGCCTAAATCGAGGGCTGCATCACTACGATTACTGTTCTTATGCGCCTGCTCAAGTGATTGTTGAAACAACTCGATCGCATGTTGGTATTCGCCTGAGCAGTAGAACATAAAGCCTAGTTGGTTGGTTTCGCTGTCCTGTTTGTTGCCGTTTTTATTGTTTTCCCGAATTGCAGTTAAGAATCGGCGCTCCTCGATTTGCTGTTTTAATTCTTTTAGCTCTGTTGCAAATTGCTCATCTTCTAGAAGTGCCTCTGCTAGAGCCCTCATTAGTGTTACCAGCGCCTCACCATCCTCCCATTTTGATGTTTCGATCGCAACAAGTTTTGGCTCGATTTGCTGATGACCTTCGAACTGAGTTCTGATGCGATTCCATAATTGCTCTATTAACGGAGATTCAGGCTGGCTTTCTGTTTCTTCCCCAAATTTCTGTGCGACTAACCGCATAACTAAGTCAGCAGTAATTGGTTGTGTCATTATTTCTAACCATAGCTTTCTTCCATAATACCTGACGTATCTGAGACTTGCTTGATGCCAAAGATCCTTGCTCCGATTAACCTATAACTCCATGCGCGGTAGTCCTTACTTCTGAACCCGTGGGTTTACGGAGTGTGACGGGCGATCGGGTGGGGAACGCTAAAAATAGCCCTGAATGGTAAATGGTTTGGTAATTTCTAATTTTGAGAAACTTCCGGAAACTCATGTAAATGGGCTGTTTCCCTAAATAGCACATTACCAATGGGCGATCGTGCTGGTGCTTCTCGTGTGATTTTTTAAGGCTAGGACTATGCTAATGACTCGGATTGGTTTGCTGACCGTTGGATTGAGTTTGGCGATCGGGTTCCCTGCTCAGGCATCAGTCCCCGTGGAACCGGAGCCACCTGCCGCCCCGATCCTCGGTGTGCGCGACGTGGCTTGGGCGGGATTCGTCGATTCACTACCAGTTCAGCATTCCCTGCAAGTCCAACCTGCTTCGATCGAGCAGATGTTTGCGCTCAATTCCCCTCAGGAAGTCACCATGCAGGCCACAGCGCTGCTACCATCGGCCCTAGAGCAAACCCCGCCGCCAATGACCCCCGCCGAAATTTTGAAAAATCCGAAGGAAAATCTCCAACGCTATTGGAACCAAACGCCCCCGGAACCCAAGCCGATTCACCCATTAGAATTTTTTGCGTTGCCTGCATTGGAGTCGAGCTGGAAGCTCAATGTTTGGCAAGAAAAGCGGTAAATTTCCTTGAAATTAACGATTGCCGGGGTGAATTGACTCGTTTACTCCGGCAATCATTATGGCCTAGCTCAGACGGCCAAAGTCATCGATTTCCAGCAGTTCCCAACCGTTTAAATCGAAGGGGATAATTTGACCTTGGGCATTGAAGATTGACTGGAAAGTGCTGCTCACGTTGCTAATGGATTTGAATTGGGTGGATTGCCAGCGATCGTTGAGCGGCGCGATCGGTTGGAGGATGATCTGGTTCGTGTCCGGGTTGTACCAGTAAATATCAGCAGTGCCGTTATTGTCACTGTCAATGATGCGATCGACGACTAAATTTGTCTGACTATTTGATTCAATCAGTTGGTAACTTCCGACAACTTGACCGTTGAGCTGCACGATCGCCGTCGCATTGGACTCCGCTAAACGATATAGCAAATCCATATTACCGTCGCCGTCAAAGTCTCCGAGTCCTTCAACGCGCCAGTTGGTGTTATTGGTTTTGAGGATTTGGCCGTTGGCTTCGCGGAGAAAGTCATATTCGCGCACATTCAGGCCATCTGCCTGCATAAACCAAATGCCCACGGCATCATTGACTGGATTGTGCCAGACGAGATCGAGGGTGTTATCCCGATCGAGATCAGCGAAACCGATGACGCGCCAATTAGTATTATTTGTGCGTAAGACCATGCCATTTTGAAGTAGAGATGCGGCTTGGCGAATCGTGCCGTTGCGATCCACCAGCCAAATCGCTGCTTCATCCCCCATTTGATTATGGAGTAGCATATCGGCAATGCCATCACCGTTAAAATCAGCAGTATCGGAAACGCGCCAATCTTTACCTAAGATGGCCGATTGTCCGGCAAATTCACTAAGATTTGCGCCATAGGTTAAGGCCCGTTGTGTGGTCTGTTGGGTGGCAGAATCGGTGTAGGCGATCGTCAGTTCTCCCGTGACTTTATCGCGGGCGATTAATTCCGAAGTGCTGGTACTGTTGGCAATACGCGTTGTCTCTAAACGATAAACGCTGACGTTGCCGTTATTATTTTCCGGTGCCCCGATCGCGAGAGTACTGCCATCGGCGGATAAAGCGACGGATTGGCCCGAAAGCGTTATGCCATTGAGGCCGACTCCCACGGGTGCCCAGCTATTGCCGCCGAAGCGATAGACTTCCACTTGGCCGCGCTCGCGCGCACTCGAACGACTGCTGATCGCGACCGTCATGCCATCGTCGGAAATTGAAACGGATTGAGCGTTACCTTCACTAACAATTTCACTGGCTTCAAGCCAACGGTTATTGCTGAAGCGGTAAATGCTGGTATTGCGGCCACCCACGGCGATCGTCTGACCATTGCCTGATAATGATACGGTCGAACCGACCCGCTCCCCCGCTCTGCCCTGAATCTCATTGCCTACTTGTGTCCAAGTGCTGTTTTGCAAATTGTATATTCGAACATGACCGCTACTGTCACCGTTATTGTCATTATCCGCTGCACCGATCGCGACGGTATTACCATCGGCGGAAATTGAGACAATGCCTGCGCCATCGCCTGCGGCGGCACCATTAATCGCCGTGCCAAGGGGCATCCAGGCAATGCCATCGAGACGGAAAATCCGGACATGTCCGCTATCGATTCCACCATGATCATTGCCCAATGCACCGATCGCTACGGTCTTCCCGTCAGCAGCGAGGGCGACTGATCCCCCGGCAAAGTCATTCGCTGCTGCGCCTTCAATATCGACACCGACTTGTTCCCAGTCACTGACATTCCAGCGATAAATGCGAACATGCCCGCTATTATTGCCGTTGCCATCATTTTCTATACCCCCGATCGCCAGGGTATTGCCATCAGCGGAAATGGCGGCGGCTTGCCCGAAGAAGTCATAGAGACTTTCGCCATTGATATTGTTTCCGGCTTGTGTCCAAGTCGCGTTATTCCAGCGATAGACCTGCACTTGGCCATGCTTACCGTGCTGGGGGGCCGTAATTGCTAGGGTGTGACCATCGTTGGATAAGGCCACTGCTTCGCCTGCTCGATCGCTGGCTGCTGTGCCATTAATCTCTAGTCCGAGCGGTTGCCAATTTAATGGCGACAAAGGCAGGGCGGCGATCGTCCTCGTATAATCGGCAGATGCCAGCGCGTTGGAATACATAAAAATAGTAGTTAGAATTAGAGCGTCGAGTGATGAGAGCACCTAAAAATTGCCCACCAGACCTGATGCCAAGGTGGAAATTTTTTGGGGTTGCAAGTGCCAAACAATGCCCCGATCGAATGGGGGCGATGTAGTTTGTTTTACGGAGTTATTGTTGGTTCATCGTGATTTGATCTGGCGAAATTTATGTAGATTCACGATCGAGGATTTGCCGTAAAGCCATTGCTGCCCAGTCGATGTCGGCGATCGTGGTGGTGCGGCCCAGAGTCAGTCGAATTCCTGTTTTGGCGATCGCTGCGTCCCAGCCGATCGCCTGCAAAACCGGACTCGGCGTAATTTTGCCACTGCTACAGGCCGCGCCTGCGCTGATGCCAATTCCGGCCAAATTCATTTGGCGTACAAGATGCTTGCCACTCAAATCGGGATGATCGGGCAAACAAAAACTTACATGATGGGGCAGTCGATTGGTTAAATCACCCGTGGGTTTAAGCATTGTCCCAGTTAATTGGTCGAATAATCGATCGCGCAATTCGATTAGTCTTGGCGTTTCTGTTGCCATTGAATTGATTGCCAATTCTGCGGCGACCCCAAACCCAGCAATATTCGCGATCGCGGGAGTGCCAGAGCGATATTGATTTTCCTGGCCGCCGCCGTGCAGAATCGGAGCGATCGGCGTTCCCGGTTTGATATATAGTGCGCCGATGCCTTGGGGGCCGTAGAGTTTGTGGCTGGAGAGGGAGAGTAAGTCGATCGGAATGGCGGTGACCTCGATCGGTAAACGTCCGGCGACTTGGACTGCATCAGTGTGAAATAGTGCGCCATGATTGTGCGTGATCGCTGCGAGTTCTGCGATCGGTTGCACAGTGCCGATTTCGCTCTGACCCCAGATAATCGAGACAAGCACCGTATTTGATTTGAGGGATTTTTCCAAATCAGCCGGGTGAATCCGACCCCGGCGATCGACGGGCAAAACGGTAATTTCCCAGCCTTGTTTTGCCAGCACCTTGGCAGGTTCCGCGATCGCTGCATGTTCGACACTGGAAATAATCAGGTGTCCGGGAGTATCGCAATTTCCGGCGACTCCGAGTAAGGCGAAATTATTTGATTCAGTGCCGCCGCTGGTAAAGACGATCGTCTCACTCTCGGCATGAATGAGTTGAGCAACTTGAATGCGGGCGGTTTCTAGGTGGGTGGCCGATCGATTGCCCCAGTGATGCAGACTGGCGGGATTGCCCCAGGAATTGGCCATGACCGTTTGCATCCGATCGATGACGGCGGGATGGGGCGGGGTCGTGGCACTGTAGTCGAGGTAAATTTGCATCGCGGCAACGGGTAACCCAATGCTCCCATTTTCCCACAGCCAGTTTCCCAGACGAAAAAAATCGCGGTTATCCTGAGTTTCCCTGGGACAACCGCGATCGGCATGATTTTGGCTCAAGCCTTAGATTGAAATGCCGAGGTTAAGGCCCAGCGCGACGTGAACCAGCAGCAAAGCGACGATCGCGCTGCCGACGTAGGCATGGATGCTGCGAGTTAGAGTTGCAGGCCCCTTGATCCCGAGGAACGCCAAGCTGCCGTTGAACCAGAGCAGGGACAGAACGATCGTGCCCGTCCAGAAGTGAGGGCTTTCGAGCACGGGTTTGTTCTGCATCACGAGGGAGAGCAGACCGCCGCTGTAGCCCGTGGTGAGGAAGACCGTCATCAGCGGCGCGACCTTGCGGTGGTCAGCGCGGCTCTTGTCCACGACTTCCGATTCCTGGGACAGACGGCTTTTCCAGCCCGTCATCGCGACGAAGCCCCCCATCAGGAAGATAACAATGCTCATGAAGAAGGGGTGGCCCCAGTGGGTCAGGGGTTCGGGCAGGTTCATGCCCCGGAAGAGCGCGGCGGCAGGTTCGAGAGCGTGGCCGACTTGATCGGCGAAGTTGCCTTCGGCATGGGCCAGCAACGGCATTAGTAAGTTGGACATGGGATACTTGTGTGCTCCGATCGGTAGTTTTAATGTCTGCTTAAGAAATGTTACGAGGATTTTTGCCGATTGGGAAGGGAAAGTTTGGACGGTTGGGGGGATTTGGTCGTGAGTGGTGAGGTCGATCGGTAGTCGTAGCAAATGTCTCGATGAATTGAGGAGCACTTACTCTAATGCTGTATGTTGATTGATATTGCTTTCTATGTTGCTTTACTCGACCGACGTGTTGCGCTGCCGCACGCGGTCGATCTCAGGAATCATGAAAAAATATAAAATGTGGATTGTTTTTGCCCTAGCCTTATGTGTCACATACGTACTTGCCAATGATGCGAACAGCTTGGCTCATGGATTTTCTCCTGTTATTGTCAGCCCCTTGCGCTACATTACGTATACGTCGATTTCGCCAGGAAAACTATTTCGGATAATTATCGTTTATGAAAAAATAGGCGATGTAAATTATTCTGTTCTACTTCAAAAGAGATTTAGTTTTTCAACAAAATTAATATATGAATCCCCTGATTTAGACAAGCCACTGTTTACAGAAAGAGTTGTCTGGTCTAATAATGCTGCGAGAGTTCAATTGGTCTCAAGAAACTCCGGGTTTTATTCTGGATATGAAAGTCCTCCAGAACGGCGGCTTTGGTGTTATGAAACGGCTGTGGAAAAGTTGAAATCTGATTGTAGTTGATCAAGTTTTGCCGTAGCCGTCTGAATATCTTGTCCCGCAGGGCAACGCATCACCTGGATTTAGCGCAGCGGTTGTGGTGATGCCTTATGCTTCGCAGTAACGCATCCTATACGATGTTCATTAATTTGGCTCTACCTGCGATCGCAGTGCCTGAACTTGCTCGATCGTTAAACCTGTACCCTGAGAGTGCTCAGAATTTTGTGTAAGGGGTCTAGAATCCAAATAGAACAAAGGAGAGACCCAAATGGCACGACGTAAAAAAGAACTGACTCGCCTCGAC
>JBJORF010000152.1:0-6841 GCA_046049545.1 Cyanobacteriota bacterium
TCTTGAAGAAAATCGCGATCGTCTCGCTGCGGTTCTCTCATAATGCAATGGCCTCTCGCAAAATGCGATCACGAAATCGCTCCTTCAAGCCCCGAGCAACTGCGACATCGACTTTCCGCTGAAGAAGATCCTCAAGGTCTTGCATCATGCCGATGTGATCAAGCAACGTCCAGGTTCGCTGTAAATCTACCAGCAAATCAATATCACTATCAGGACGTTCATCACCACGCGAAGCTGACCCAAAAACGCGCAGGTTAGTGGCACCATACTTATCGGCAATCAACAAAATATCATCACGGTGGTGGCGAACGTGTTCAATTAAAGTCATGGCATATCACCGATCTCACTGAATATCAAACAACTCAGTTCCAAAATGGGCAAGGCGGCAAGAACATGAATACTGAAATAGTACTCGCTCATTATCATACCAAAAAGCCAAGCTAGTTGCGCTCCAGGATAGTAATCGAGTCTTTACCGATTGTTCAGTCTGACGTTGCCGCAAACTCAGTCAAAATCTGCTGATGCACGGGCCCGATCGGGCGCTCCATCCCGGCCACGGCGGAATAATGACTGCCAGCCTGAATTTGCCCGATCGTCAGCAACCCCATATCCCAGCCCTCCGCCAATATCAGTTGATCCAACCCCACGTTCAGCGGCGCTTGGAACACATGACGCAGGACTTTTTCATCGCTGTAAACGCCAAATTTCTGGACGATCGGCAGACCATAGCCAATCTCCTCCATCACCTCCCGCACCACCGCCGCTTCCGGGGTTTCGCCGGGTTCGATATGCCCGCCAAATAACGCCCAGTAGCCGGGATAGAGGATATTCGGGTCATTATCACGCAACTGCATCAGGAAGCGCCGATCGGCAGCCGCCCCCGACTCCGCCGCCTGATACAGAATACAAATCGCTACGGGGACGGGGGAATTTGCCATGCCATTAGCCGTTCACAATTTTCTTGATTTGGTCAACTTGCTTCATCGTATAGGGTGCGTAGCGCCAAGCCAAGTCAAACCACAAACCCTTCTTCAACACGCTCTTGTAGTGCGAGAACAAGTCGAAGCTGGCTTTGCCGTGATAGGCCCCAATGCCGCTGTCCCCCACGCCGCCAAAGGGCAGCTCAGTCAGGCTAATCTGCATCACAGTGTCATTAATGCAGAGGCCACCGGAACTGGTCTGCGCCACGACCTGGTCTTGGTGCTTGGCGTTATTCGAGAAAAAGTAAAGAGCGAGGGGTTTGGGCCGATCTATGACCTGCGCGATCGCTTCATCCAAATTGTCGTAGGTCAACACTGGCAGAATCGGCCCAAAAATTTCATCCTGCATCACCGGGTCGTCCCAGGTGACGTTATCCAAAACCGTCGGGGCAATGTAACGCTGGGCAGCATCCGTCTGCGCCCCAATCACAACATTCCCGTTATCCAAGAATCCGGCTAAGCGTTGGAAATGCCGATCGCTGATAATCCGACAAAAGTCGGGACTGGCGATCGGGTTTTCACCATAAAAGGCTTGAATATTCTGCTTGATCAGTGCGAGTAATTCGGTTTTGATCCGCCGATCGACCAGCAAATAGTCCGGGGCAATGCAGATCTGGCCTGCGTTGATAAATTTACCCCAGACAATGCGCTTGGCTGCGACTTCTAGGTTCACTTCCGCATCGACGATACAGGGACTTTTCCCGCCCAGCTCCAGGGTCACCGGGGTGAGATGCTTCGCGGCGGCGGCCATGACAATGCGACCAATTTCAGTGCCCCCCGTGAAGAAGATATGGTCGAATTTTTCGGCTAAGAGGGCTTGACTGGTTGTGGCATCACCCTCAACGACAGCAATATATTCCGGGTCAAAGGCGGTACGAATGATTTTGGCAATGACTTTGGAGGTATTGACCGCGAGTTCCGAGGGCTTGACGATCGCGCAGTTGCCCGCCGCGATTGCTCCTACCAGCGGCGACATCGTGAGCTGGAACGGGTAGTTCCAAGGTGCAATCACCAAAGCCACACCCAACGGCTCGGGCTGAATAAAGGCCGAACCGGGGAATTGCTCGATCGAAGTTTTGACTTTTTTCGGCTGCATCCATTCCTTTAGATGCTTCTGGGCGTATTTGATTTCGCTCAAGGCGGCGATTTCAAAATAACCTTCAAAGGTCGATCGGTTCAGATCGGCTTTCACCGCCGCCAATACTTCATCCTGATATTCCAGAATGTAGCGCTTCAGCTTTGCCAGTTG
This sequence comes from Cyanobacteriota bacterium, assembly GCA_046049545.1. GTDB lineage: Bacteria > Cyanobacteriota > Cyanobacteriia > Leptolyngbyales > Leptolyngbyaceae > Romeriopsis. Next base: position 2,230 of record JBJORF010000152.1, read on the forward strand.
CGCCTGCCGAAATTCGAGACTTCTGGTTTGGCCAGTGCGGAAAAACTCGCGTTGCTTTTTCAGAAGCGCCGGGATGTCAGTGGTCGCAGATTGGGTCAGCATGGGAGGTTGAACAAGATAGGTTTATTTTGAACTGATTTGTTTCATCGATCGGGGTGCATTCAAGACCACTTCGACTTCATTATCAGTGATGCGATCGATGTAGTTCGCGCGGACTTCATCGATTAATTCAGTCAAGAGCTGCTGAATATCATCCAGTTCCTTGCCCGATTGTAGTTCCTGCACCAGGTTTTTGCCAAAGTTCCGCAGCAGTTCGCTGATTAGCTCCGCTGCGACGCGATCCTCCAAGGCCACGAGCAGCGCTTGATAGGCACTTTCCGTCGCCGTGCTGATCACCTGCTGATTGACTTGATTGGGTACGCCGCCGACGAGGGGGACAGATTTAAATAGGTTGTAGCCCGGAGTTTGTTCGAGCACCGCTTCGATCGGGTGACGCAGCACGGCTTCGATCTCGGGTTTGACTTTGGGTAGCACTTGATAAACCGTGAGTTTTAGCGTTTTGCTCACGATTTCCTGGAGTTCATCTTTATCGTTGAGATCTTTGTAAGGTTTATCGATCGCGCTGAGGAGTTGTTTCGCGATATTGCCTTGCTTGAGCGCTACCTGAACTTGCCCAAGGGATTCACTCAAAACAGCTTGGGTCAGTTCGCCTGCAATATTCGACACAAAGCCCTGGGTCGCCTGGTCGCGAATATGGCTGAGCTGAATCAACCGCGCTTGATCCAAACGCAATGCCACAGGAATAATCCGCAGAAATCGCCAAAATGGGATCAGCAAAATCAAGTCATACCAGCGCCACAGCACCGCATCCCACCATTTAATCCGCAACCGCCGACTGAGCAAGAAACTCCGCAGCAGAATTTCCAAGCCAAAAAGCGCAACAAACGGCGTATCGACAATCAAAAACCGATCCGTGGGATCGCCGTTCTCCCCGATCGAACGATAGTAATTCGTTGCGATTAAATGCTGGATATCATTTTTGAAAAAAGTCAGCTCCGATTGCACACCCCGGTTCTTCAGGTATTCCGCCGACCAGAAACGCTGGAATGCCTGCCGCGAAGAAGCAGCGGGATCGTTTTTGTCAAAAATTCGATCCCGCATCCGATGTTTGATTTTTTCCAGGGTGCCGGTTTTATTCGCCGCCGTGAAGGGATTGGTTTCGACCATTTCCAGACTGGCTTGACGCAGTTGGCTGAGTTGGTCGCTGACCTGCGGCGAATCGATGCCGTACTGTTGGAGGTCCGTTTCGAGTTGATTTACGGTCTTGAGATATTTCTCGGTATCCCGATGCGGTTCGATGCCTTTAATCGGGTCATAGAACGGCGTGATGTCGGGCAATGGCAGTTGCAAGCGGACATTGCCAAGGGAGAGTGATCGTTGCAGCCAAAAGTTGCGCCAGGGCACGTAGGTCATGTCAAAGGCGACTAAACCCAGATTAGCCGCTGCGATCAGCGCCATCAATCGATCGAACCAAAGATTTCTTGCTTTGCCTGACACCATTGCGCCCCTTGCCAATCCTGTATCCGATCTAATATTACTTCACTCAACCCGCAACAACACGGCCACATAGACTGCTCCCGCGACCTTCAAGGGCAATGCTTCCACGGCACAATGAATTTGCTTACCGCCCCAAAGAAAGCACTCCTCGCCGATTTGGACGATCCCACTGGTTGCAGCCTGATGAACGAGCGAAGTCGGCGCGATCGACTTGTCCTTGGGAATGTACCCCGATCGCCAATGGGCATTGGGCCGACACCACTGAATGCGGAGCTGAGCGATCGCGCTATTCGGGTCACGGCGGATTTCTGTGGGCTTGAGACTGTAACCGCAGAGCAGCAGTGCCGCACTCTCCCCGTGGAGTTCGACCATCCGAATCAGGGTCGCCAGCATCGAAGTTTCGTACTGGGTAGCCAATTTCTGGGCCGCTGCGAGGGACAGCCCCAAATGCGACAGGCGTTCACTAAAGGGCGATCGGGGCATCAACAGTTCCGCCGCCCCGGCATCACAGAGCTTTTCCTTCTCCGCCTCGGGCCAAGGGGGCAAGCCCAGCTCCGCCTGCACGTCATTGTGCGCATCGAACAAAAATTCCATCAGCTCATGGCCTTCAGTGAACCGCTGCCGAACGATCGGATCGTCTTCCTTAACCAGCACCAGCCCCTTATCGCTATTCACCAAAATCCCCTGCTGCGCTTCCAGCGGTGCCCGCAAGGGTTCCGGCATACAGAAGCGGGCGTAGATTTGCCCCAGATCCACCGGAATCACCGCCTCTAGCCCTGCCTCCCGCCGCAAAAAATCCACATAATGCAGCACATCGGCCTCGCCCTGAAGCGAACCATAGGCATTCAGGAAGGCATAGCCCGGATGTTGGTAGGAAAATCGCTGGGGCATCATCGCTCCGATCGACAAACATTCCCACAGCCTAACGCAATCTTTCATGCTTTTGGATGATGTGGTGGGGGTAGACTTTCGGTACACTGATGCGGCTGATTCAGAAGCTGGGAAACCTCACCCAAAAACTTTCCCAAATCCCTGGAACTCTGGCCCGATCGTTACAGTCATAGGGGTGCAGTTAGTCCGATTGATTGAGTCAGGGCTATGCATCGCCTCAATTCCAACTCCCTCACGAATGACTAGGAACACCGTCATGTTGACCTTCAAACAAGCCCAATCCCATACCGCCGCCCTGATGCTGGCGATCGCGCTGCCGGTGGCGACGGTTTCGCCGATGCTGATCGCGGGGCAAGCCGTGGCCCAATCGACTTCAACCGCAATGACCACGCGGGTGGCCCAGCGTCCGGCCCTGTTCAATCGGATTAAGATTTCGGCGGGGGCGGTTTTGCCTGTGAGTACGGAAAAAGGTGAGAAAATCACGCTCACACCCGGTCAAACCAAGTCCCAGACTTTGCTGATTGCCCAAAACCTGCGATCGGGCAATGGTGATCTCCTGGTGCCTGCGGGTAGCAAAATCGAGGGTGAGTTCCGTCCGGCGGGCGATGGGATGCAGTACGTAGCGAAGACGTTGGTGATGACCGATGGCCGCCGCTACGAGATCGATGCGACTTCCGGCATTGTCAACCGCCGCGAAAAAATCCGTCAGGGCATTAGCACCCGTGCAATTTGGCAGGGGGCCGCAGGCGGTGCGGCCACAGCGGCGGTGATTGGCATTTTGACGGGGGATAAGAAGGTTTCCGCTGGTGAGGTGATCGCCGGGGGTGCGGTGGGTGCCGTTGGGGGTGCCGCGATCGGGCGGAAGGAGAAGGAAGTGATCGCGGTGTTGCCGAATCAGGATTTGGCCCTGCGGTTGAATCAAGCGGTGACTGTGACTTATTAACGGTTCGTCACTGCTGAGTTAATCGATCTTGGTGAATCACTTGGCCCACCTTGAAATCAATTTCAAGGCTCACAGCTCAAGTCCGTTTCAACGGACTGAAATCCCTGACATGAAACGTTCTTAACCCATTTCAATGGGTTTGTGCTATCAGCCTTGAAATTGATTTCAAGGCGGGGGCGGGCAACAACCGATCGCCGCCGCAACCCCGCAGTTCAAGCATGAAGGGCTACTCAGCTAGCTATTTAGCTGCGATTATTCGATGATTTCAGGGGGTACGATCGTGATCACGGCGATCGTACCCCCTAAATTATTTGTCGCTCATCAAAAGATCGTAATGGGGGTCGATCTGCCAGCCCACACTTGTTTCAGCAAGCAAGGCGAACGGCTAGCGCTTCACCGGACGAACATCGAGTTCGCTACATGACAATAGCGTATGCCGCCGTTCCGTGTGCAAGCGCTTGTTATGCTGACATTAAAGGTCAGTTGAAACTGCCTTTTTTGCTCCATTCCGTTTTGATATCCAGAAAATCAATCCAACTACTAGGAAAAAGCTTATCCAAGGATAGGCAAACTGATTCACTATTGGATTAGTAGGCATAAAAATACTGATCAACAAAAATGGAATTGATACAATAATTAAACCACCAATAGTTTTCCCCCTTTCAGTTGCCTCAGCAAGTATGAACATAAGAACACCAAGTAAACCCCATGGCAAAAAAGTGAACAATACTTTGCGAAACCATGCTGGAAAATTCAAGGAGGATGAGGCTCCAAAACTTACTGGATGATTAGCTACTAAATTTTTCAGTTCTTGTGTTATTTCATCGTAGATATCTTTTATCAAAGGATTGGTTTCGACTTGATTTGCTTGAAAAGATTTGGCTAACTGGTTTAATATTTTCAGCTCTTTTTCCAATCGAGCCAGTGCAGATGAAGCTGTATACCTAAATTTCAATACTAGTGGCACTCTGGATTTTACCAGTCTACTTCTTGGTGCAATTATTATTGGAGTTCTAGGGGTTCTAGATGATATTGCTGTAACACAGTCAGCAGTTGTAAGTGAGCTATATGACAGTAACCCAAATATGCCAAGAAAAGAGGTTTATAGTAGAGCAATGCGAATTGGACGAGAGCATGTCGGTGCGCTTGTAAACACATTAGTTCTTGCATATACAGGTGCTTCCCTTCCTGTTTTACTGTATCTTAAAACATCAGACTTAA
>JBJORF010000153.1:0-6780 GCA_046049545.1 Cyanobacteriota bacterium
CCGGAGTTGCCGACTTCGGCAATGCGATCGCCAACCTGAACCTCCATACCAGTTCGCACCGAAAGACTCTGGGGCCGAAAGTGAGCGAGTGAAACATCAATATCGCCACAGCGCAGAATCACATGATTACCCGATCGATTGACTGTATCGATTGTCGGAATCATCATGTCTGGTAGTCCATCGATCGCCTGGACAATTTTTCCGTCACAGGGAGCGAACACGGACTCACCATAAATCCGGTAAGCCGCTAGATCACGTGGAACAATCCCGTTTGCCCGGAAGCCAAAGCGATCGATCGCGACAATATCGACTCCGTAACTACTACCACGATAGGCCCGAAAACGTGGCACTGAATTATCTAGTAACTTCATATGGGCGTTAACCCGAATGTCATTGCCGCCATTGAGAATAAGATAATCCCCACCGCGCAACGGAAAGGTGAGATCAACAGCGGAAATAGGGGGTGGAACTTGACCCGCCCAACTTTGTACCGCTTCATTACTGACAAAGACCCCAAAGGCGACAAAAGTAATAATGGCCAGCCAACCAAGCCAACTCGATGGTAGTTTTTGCCACCGCTCATGCCGCTGAAACCCAATCACCAAGGAAAAAACTAAGAGTAATCCATAAACATAAGGTGTCCACCAAGGGGGAAACAACCAAACTCCCATGCAGGCGATCGCCAATAAAGCAATGGCTGTAACAATCGTTTGTATCGCGACACCCAGTAAATTACGTAGCGGCATGATGCGCAACCAGGCAATTAAGGCAAGGGGTAAAACTATCTGTAATCCTATGAGCAAAGTAATCATACGATTTTGTCATTCCTTTCCCTTGAAGATAAGGTGTAAGTATGGGGAATTTGTGAGGAATCCTCGGAAAAATCGAAATATTCTATCGCTCATGGATCTCATCGCGCTGTACTGCGCTCATAAGTTCCTCATATTTAAGGTTTACTGTTTGAGCTAAGGTGTACTGTTTAAGCTGAAGAACCTAATAATCCGGAGGTGAAGACATGAGCTTGATCAGAAGTCTAGTGGTTTGGTGCCTGTTTATCCTGGCCGAAAGCCTCAATGGGACGATTCGCAACCTTTGGCTTGTTCCGACCTTGGGCGATCGTCCGGCTCATTTAATTTCATTTGTAACAGGGTCGGTTTTGATATTAACGATCGCTACACTTTGCATCCGCTGGCTCAAGGCCCGATCGACAGCGCAACTAATCCGTATTGGACTGCTGTGGGTGTTGCTAACATTGGGATTTGAAGTTGGCCTGGGGCACTTTGGTTTGGGCTATTCTTGGGAACGCATTTTAGCGGATTACAACTTAGCGCGCGCGGGATTAATGCCGATCGGTTTAGCGCTTATTCTGCTATCGCCGCTGATTGCAACCCAATTGCGTATGTGCCAATAGCCCTCAAGTCGTGCTCGATCGTAGTCAATATAATTTAAACCGCTAACATATTCTAAAATCATATTTTTAATGAAGCAGGATCTACTACGATTGTGCCTATCATCCCCGCTTCTGTATGTCCAGGAATTGAACAGCGGAATATATAGTTACCTGGCTTCATTGGCACCAATACCCATTCAGCCGAACTGCCTGGCCGTAATTCTAGTTCTCGAATTGCGCCTTTAATTTCAACATTGCCTGCATCAACTTTTTGTGTCCAACTGCTGCCAGAAAAATCCATTGCTGTGAAATAGTGTTTCTGCATGCTTGGATTGGACAAAAGCAATTTGTACCGTTTGTTCGCTACTAATTGCACCTTGTCAGGGGAAAATTTGAGTTGATTGGCGGCGTTGCTTAAACTGATTGTTATTTCGATCGGTGTTTCAGTTGCAGCTTGGTCGGCCAAAATAGGCGATACTGGGTAAAGCCAAATCGCGATTAATATAGTTAGACAGCAACACCAAAACTTGAGATGGTCGATTAGAAATCGCATAATTATTATCCTGATTCTTGTACATCATTAATTGAATTAGTCTTTACAAGTCATGGAAAAAATGGCTAATTTGTCATTGCATCGACCATTTTTGCCAACCGCTGACGGGTCAACGGCGATGGCAAGAGTAAACCTTCGCCACCGATCGGATGCGCTTCATCGATCGGCTGTCCTACGATCGACAGATAAACCTCGGCCTCTGGGGCAATACTGGTAGCCGTATAGAGAATTTGTGCCACCCGGTAGATCATGCTGCTACTGCCGCCACCTTGGCCAAACTCAGCGGATAGATCTACATAAATCGCATTTCCCTCCTGCCTCAAGTTCAGTAACCGCGTGCGAGCCGGAATTGTACTACTAGATCCACTTGGACTGGCGGCGGCACTCAATAATAACGTGATTGCCTGTCGTAGCCGTTCGATCGGCACAACATTCGGAGCAAATGTCAGGGTTTGGGGCTGAAGTTGAATGGTGTTTTGGTTCGCCTGTAGCCAGTAAACCTGTGCGATCGATTGTTGTGGTACGGGTAAGGACGATTCTAGCCTCGTGATCGGGGCTGGAACTGGTTGACCCAGCGTTGTTTCCGGTACAATCCGAATTGGTTGAAGATGTCTAGAGATTAGCAAGAAGCCTAACCAACTGAAAGCCACAGCGGCTGTGCAGAGTAAAATTGCCGATCGCCAGAAAATCCCATTTTGTAAGGATTGATGGGAATACAGTTTCATCGCTAACCTCCTGTTTCGCGTCACGATTGATGTGATCACGCCCCGTCTGCTTACAGCTTAGGTCGATAAGGTGAGGAAATTGTGAGGTGGGAATATTCTGTAAATCTTCACAACTCGCCCAACAATTATGCTAAGGAGCAGCAAAATTTTGAACAACGTCATTTGGATTTCCTCCGAGAGATGACTCAGAATTCAATTGCATCAGGTATTTCCACTGATCATTGTCTCGTCTATGGGGATCCTGAAAAACAAATCTGTCAAATCGCCAACGAGTGGCAGGCGGACACGATCGTGATTGGTCGTCGAGGGTATCTAGGGCTAAAAGAACTATGGCTGGGCAGTGTCAGCAACTACGTGCTTCATCATGCGCCCTAATTTTGCTGCGCCACGATCGGATTAGTGAGAACTTGCCCCTGTGCAAATTCGGTTACATTTGCTAGTGTTGTTTCGGCGATCGCTTGCAGGGCATTCCGCGTAAAAAACGCTTGATGAGCAGTAATCACGACATTTGGAAAAGATTTTAAAAGTTGAAAATTATCATCCTGAATAATCGTACCGGACAAATCCTCGGAAAACAAATCTGCCTCCTGCTCGTACACATCAATGCCCAGATAGCCAATTTTCGCTGATTTAATCCCGGCAATCACCGCTTCAGTATCGACCAGTCCGCCACGACTGGTATTAATCAACATCACATCGGGCTGCATCCGCGCGATCGCCTCGGCATCGATTAAATAATGGTTTTCCGGGGTGAGCGGACAGTGCAGTGAAATCACATCCGATTGTGCCAGTAACTCTGACAACTCAACATATTGTGCGGTGCCAATGGCTTCAAACTGAGGATTGGGCAACGGATCATAGCCCAACAATGAACAGCCAAATCCATGCATAATCTGGGCGAACACCATGCCAATTTTGCCTGTGCCGATAATGCCGATCGTGCTGCCGTGGAGGTCAAAGCCCAACAAACCTTCCAACGCAAAGTTATCATCACGTACCCGATTGTAAGCCCGATAAAGCCTCCGATTCAGCATCAAAATCAGCGCCACGGTATGCTCCGCGACCGCATAGGGCGAATAAGCCGGGACGCGCACCACAATAATCCCCAACTCAGCGGCAGCTTTCAAGTCCACATTATTGAAGCCAGCGGCGCGCAGGGCAAGTAAGCGCGTGCCATTGGCCGCGAGAATTTTCAGGACTTCGGCGTTGACTTCGTCATTCACAAAGGGGCAAACAACTGGTATGTCTTTTGCCAGAAGGGCCGTATGTCGATTCAGTTGAGTCTCAAAAAAACACAGTTCATGATTGTGTACGGAATTCGCGGCTGTGAGTGAGTCGCGATCGTAGCTTTTCGTACTAAAGACAGCAATTTTCATGCAAAATACTACACTAAACTTATCGACTGTGCGCTTGCCTGGTCTGAATTATTGCCATTTTGTTGTCAGTAACGAGCGCCCATTGGCCTAGTTCATCTCACGCATCAGGCTTCGCTCTCGCCAGTCAAAGATCTGATTCAATTGACTCAGTGTCACCAGGCCATATTGCCAAAGAATTATGGGTAAAGTGTCAGGGGTATGCTCGGGATGGCGCAGTGCCAGCCGCAGCTCGGCCTGAGGAATGTCCAGCTCTTGACGGAGAAACCGGAGAAAACGAGAAAATTTTGGGTATGCCATGGGAAAATCCTGGATTGAGAACACCGACGATACAGAGAAAGTACGTGGATCATCTGAGGAACTTGTGAAGATGACACAGAATGCTTCGCGATCGTCGGGGCAAATGCTTCAAGCGTCGCCAGGAAAGTTGATTACCGCTCTCACAAGTGCATCAAGAATTGGCTTTACGCTCAGGGCAAGTGCATCAAGCGCCAAGTCACAATCGCTACAACGGCGATCCGCCATGACATCGTCTTGTTGGGACTGTCCTTCATCCGTTTCAAGGAAAAGACACCATGACCAGCCCACCGATCAATATTGAAGTACTAGACACCACCAAGCCGCGCCGCCGCGCGTTCATTTTGCCAGCTTGGCTCGTCTTGATCTGTATCGTGACATTTACTGTGCTGATTGGAGCCGGAGCCGCGATCGGGAAAAATGCGCCGCCCATTCCCGCTGCAATCGTCTCCGCTCAGCATGAAATCGTTCTAACCCAAGCGAATATTCAAAATGGACAGGAAACCTATCTTGGGCGGGGCGGGCAGCATATTGGCAGTATTTGGGGACGTGGCAGTTATTTAGCGCCGGACTGGACTGCTGATGTGCTGCATCGTTGGGGACTGGCAACAGCTGGCATCATATCCCAGAATAGGCCACAATTTTCTGAGGCTGACTTGCAAGCCTTGTCCGCCCCCGATCGTGCCCGTTTGCAAGCCCAGGTCAATGAAGAATTCAAAACGAATCGCTATGATCCCCAAAGCGCAGAACTCACGTTGACGTCAGCCCAGGCCCAAGGGTTAACCCAAGTGTTCCAAGACTACCGTTGGCCTTTACGTTTTTTTCCTCGCAACCTGTTTTTGGAACTTGGTCGGTGCAGGTGTGTTTGGCTTCCTGATTAATCCTCCCATTTTCCTCTACTACTCCCAGGGCTTGAATACAACTCCGATTCATGCCCACTCAGCGCTGTTTGGTGTCTATGGATCGCTGGCGATCGCGCTCATGTTATTTGCCTTGCGGGAAATTGTCCCTGATCGGGCGTGGAATGAAAAACTCCTGCGCCTCTCGTTCTGGTTGTTGAATGGGGGCTTGGTGATGATGTTAGTCTTTGGGCTGATTCCGAATGGCTTCTACCAATTGATCCAATCGGTCAACCATGGCACTTGGTATGCCCGCAGTGCTGAGGTGATTAGTTCGTCCTGGATGCAATGGACAGTATGGCTCAGGATTCCGGGTGATATTGTGTTTGCGCTGGGCGCATTGGTGATGGTGCTATTTGTGATGCGCGCGATCGTGGCCGTCTTTCATCAACCGACTCAATCATCACAAATTCCTCAAGTTGATGCGTTATTAATCAAGAACATGAAGATTTAAAAATTAGGAAAAAATCATGTCTACCGAATCAGAAACACTAGCAAAGCCTACGGCTTCAGAATCGGAACAGCAAACGGTCTCGCCCACAATCACTGATGAACTAAGTGAAGTGAAGCAGGCAACTCAGGCACTGGTTAACGCTTTGCAAGAATTGGCACAAGCAAAAATACGATCAGCGACGGATTTGACCCAGGAAACCCATCAAGGCATTGAGCAGTCGATCCAGGGCTTACAGGAGAAAGCCGATCACAGTTGGCAAACGCTCGCTCATCAGGTTGAAGATATTGATACACGGCTAACTAAAGCGGCTAAAGCAGCCTGGGAAATACTGACTGCTCCCGAATCGGATGTCGATCGCAAACCGAAGGAGTGAGCATGATCGTGGACCCAGGACAATTTAGAATAGCCCATGGGCTATCGATCGTCATTCTAATTTTGGCTGCCATTGCATCCGCAGGAGGGCTTCTTTATCGTTACGGGGCAAATTCCTTCTGTGATTACTAGAACAGGACACCCGACTAGTATTGTTTTTGCTTTGGATCTGACCTTGCTGATCCCGTTTATGATTTTGGGGGGCATTTGGCTGTTGCAGCGTAAACCCTGGGGATATATTCTCGCCGGTATCTTGACGGTTAAAGGGCCAGCTTACACGCTGGTTTTAGCAGTGAGTTCTGCATGGGCAGCCAAGATGGGAATGCCGAATGTTGCGGCTGAGATTCCGATCTGGGTCGGGCTAACCCTATTTGGTCTTATCGCCAATGGCCTTTTGTTGCGCAACCTAATTGATTGCCAGCAAACCAGCAAGCCGATTGCCAGTAGTTCTAGTGCTGAATCGCGCCACCCTGGGTGCTGATGTATTGATGTGGTAATTGATAACGCGCACATCACATCACTCACCAGTTCCTTATAACTTATCCCTAAACTAGGAAGTAAGAAGTTTAAGATCTCCAGATTTTAAAGGAGATAGCACAATGAAGAAATTGCTTATCTATAGGGCACCTCGAAAAATAGCCTCAAGCATGTCTTATCATGAGAGGGTGTGAGATTGAGTCAGGTCTAAATCATTGTCATTGAGGCAAGGAAAATGGA
>JBJORF010000154.1:0-6643 GCA_046049545.1 Cyanobacteriota bacterium
TTCGAGGCTGTTCAGAATTTTGTGTAAATCAAAAATCGAGTCATTCCTAGCAGGACTTTCAGCTTGACTTACACAAAAATGCGAACTCTCTCGTTTTTTCCATTGGGTGATCTGAGTTGGATGAAGCTCATAGGTACTAGCAATCTCGTTAATCGTTTTCTGACCTTTAATCGCTTCGAGCGCCACTTTCGTTTTGAAATCAGCGCTGTATTGTTTGCGTGCCATAGCTTCTGATGTCTCCGTAGTTTCTCCGTGAACTACTGCTTCTAGTACATCTTAGTCCCCTGTCCAGTTTTTGGGGATCACTTCAGAGCCCCGTCCCCAGAGTATGGCCCAAGATGGAACGCGGGTAGCGCTTTTTAAAATACCCTCAGCCTTGAGTTAGCGGCCTTAGCCGCTGAATATCCGGAACGGCCTTTGCGGTATTGGACGCAGGATGAGACGCGCATCGGCCTCCAGACGACCTTGGGTAAGCGGGTGACTGGCCCCAGTGTGAAACCCGTAATCCAGGTGCAATGGCCCCGGCAAGCCTTCTGGTTATATGGTGCCGTCGCGCCCCAAACGGGCGATGGGGTCTTCCTAGAATATTCGCACCTGGATAGTCGTTGCTTTGAGCATTTTCTTCAGCATCTCGCCGCCCAGTATCCGGACTACCTGAACGTCATCCAAGTCGATGGTGCGCCCGCTCATATTGCTTGAGACATCGATATTCCCGATAATGTCATCTTAATATTGCAACCACCCCATAGTCCGGAACTCAATCCCATTGAACGCTTCTGGCTCGATATTAAGCGGGATCTCAAGGGCGTTAACTTGGCCAATCTCGATGCCCTCAGAGCGGCCCTTAGTGAAATCTTGGCAAATATCACCCCTGAATGGATTGCTTCGATGACTCAGTATCCATTCATTATGAATGCTTTGTGTGTAGTAGGTCTAACGTGATTTGGTATTAGGTATGAGAGTTTATGCTTATTTGACATTCAATAATGCATCCGATCAATAATCGAACGACGGCACGCCCTGGATTCCCCACCTCACCCTACCCTCTACCCATCCCCCAAAATCGCCCCCCGATCGAGCACCAGTAATTCCCGCAACCGCTCCGTATCCAAATCCCCCAACCAACCTTCCCCCGTCCCAATCACCTGCTCCGCCAACGCCTTCTTCCCCTCAATCATCTCGTGAATCCGCTCCTCCAGCGTCCCCGTACAGACAAACTTATGCACCTGCACATTCCGCACCTGCCCAATCCGAAACACCCGATCGGTCGCCTGATTTTCCACCGCCGGGTTCCACCAGCGATCGAAGTGAAACACATGATTCGCCCGCGTTAGATTTAGCCCTACGCCCCCGGCTTTCAGTGACAAAATAAACACCGAGGGAGCCTGCGGATCAGCCTGAAACCGCTCCACCATCTCCTCCCGTTTCACCTTCGGCGTACCCCCATACAAAAACAGCACCTCCCGCCCCAACCGCCCCACCAAATACCCCTGCAACAATTTGCCCCACTCCGCAAACTGCGTAAAAATCAACGCCCGATCGCCCGCCGCCACCACCTCTTCCAGCATCTCCACCAACCGCTGCAACTTCCCCGATTTCTCCTCAAAAGTCTCACTCAGCGTTAATTTATCCCCGATCAAATCGGCGTGATTACACACCTGCTTCAATCGCATCAGCAATCCCAAAACCAATCCCTTTCGTTGAATTCCCGTTGCTGCGTCAATTTCTCCTAGCGTTTCATCCAAAATCTGCTGATACCGATCGGCCTGCGCTACCGTCAACCCACAAAACGCCGTCATCTCATTCTTTTCGGGCAAGTCCTGAATAATCGATCGGTCTGTCTTCAACCGCCGCAAAATAAACGGCTGCGCCAACGATCGCAACGCCTCCAGCGAAGTTCGATCGCCATAGCGCTCGATCGGCACCACAAACCGCCGCTGAAAATAATTCTTCGCCCCCAGATATCCTGGATTGAGAAAATCCATAATCGACCATAGCTCCAGCAACCGATTCTCCACCGGAGTCCCCGTCAGTGCCACCCGAAAATCCGCCCCCAGCTCCCGCACCGCTTGGGTCTGCTTCGTCTCCGAATTTTTAATATTCTGAGCCTCATCCAGTACCAGTACTTGCCACTCGATCAATTTCAAACTGCTCAAATCCCGCTGCACTAATGCATAACTGGTCAACACCAAATCACATTTCGCCACCGATCGCGCCAACGCCTTGCCCTGCGATCGTTTTTCTCCATGCTGCACCAGCACCCCCAGCTCCGGTGCAAACCGTCGAATTTCCCGCTCCCAATTCCCCAACACCGAAGTCGGACAAACAATTAAAATCGGTCTTTCTAACCGCCCTTCCTGCCGCAAATGCAACACAAACGCAATTAACTGCAACGTCTTCCCCAAGCCCATATCGTCGGCTAAACAGCCCCCCAATCCCCATCGCTCCAGGAACGCCAGCCAGCCCACCCCACGCGCCTGATAGGGCCGCAGTTCCCCCACCAACCCTGCCGGATGAACCGGCGCAATCCCCCCACTATCCGCCAAATTCACTACCAACTCCTGCAACGCCCCCGAAGCCTCAAAACTCACCACGGGCAACTTCTCCATTGTCTGCGTATCGCCACTGCTCAACCGCAGTGCATCCTCTAGCGTTAATTGCGTTTGCTCCTTCCGCGCTGCAAAAAAGTTATTCGCCGATCGCACATCCTGGGGCCGCAATTCCACCCACTCGCCATTGATCTCCACCAACGGCGTATTCAGCGCCACGAGTCGATCGAATTCCCGCTTCGATAAACTGTGCCCGCCGATCGCCAATTCCCACTCAAAATTCAAAATCCCCTGCATTCCCCGCTGCCGCAGACTCAGATCCGTCGTCGTTGCCCGCACCTTTAGCCCCAGCCGATTCGCCCAGCCCTCCCGATTCGCCAAACTCGGCGGCAAAATCACCCCCACTCCGCCATCCCGCAAGCGTCCCATCTGCTCCCGCAAAAAATCATACACCTGCTCCGGCCCCAACCAGCATTCCGTTGGCATCCCCACCGCCAAACTCGCTTCCAATACTGGATAAATCCGCGATGCCACCCCCAGCCCCGCCAGCAGAGTTTCCTGGGGCCGATCGATCACCTGCCCCGCTACCGCCAACCGATCCACTGGATTTTGCCAAATCACCGCCGCCGGAATGATCTGTGTCCCATCTTCGATCGATTGCAATCCAAACAATAACTTCCACCTCGCATCGACTGTCTGATCCAACGGGGGCTGCAACATCAGTCCCACCCGAAACTGATCCACTATCTGTAACACTGGTCCTAGCCAGGCCGATAACACTGGCTGCAATCGATCAACTAATGCTGAGCTCAACCCTGCCTTCCCCGTCGCCAAACCCAACAGCCACGGTTGCAAGCTCGATGCAATTTTTGGCTTCAACCCCAACTGCCGAATCTGTACATCCACAAACTGACTTAAGAAATCAACAATTAATGCCTTTGCCACCTGTGGACGCGGCATCGCATTATGCTCAAACACCGGGCCATACAACCGACAAATCGTCGGCATCTGCTTCGCAAATCGATTGAGCCGTTCCTGATCGATCGCACTATCGAGCAGCACCCGCCAGGCCGCCCGTTCTCCGACCAAACCCGGCAAATACTTCCCCCGCGCCAGCAGATCCCAGCCCCACCGTACCAAATGTGACCAAAACCGCAGATCCGCCCCCAGCCATCCCACTGGCCCCAAATCTGCTAATGGCACGCTGCCGAGCAACCCGATCGCATCCTTGATCTCCAACGCCGCCCCTGCCACCCGCCAAGGGAATAACGCTATGCCCTCTCCGATCGCCCCCGACGACAGCAACGGCTCATAGCCCGTATCACAAACTCTTGTGGGCAACGCGATCGCCCGCATCCCCGCTTCCAGCCCCTTAATCGCAATCCCCTGCTGTCCCAGCAGCTCCTCCATCTCCGCCACAGTCATCGCAAACGGATATTCCTGTACCGCCAACATTGCCGCATTCGATCGCCGCCACACCTCTCCCCACAGGAAGAACTGCCCATCTACCCAAGCGCCATGCAGCATTGACATAAACAACTCCCCCGCCGAATTTTCGTCCACGCACCCGCAGCAAAAATTTGACGATCGACAATAACTTCGCCTTCATCGCCTCCAGCGTAACGAAATTCTCCAAAACTAAAAATTAAGATTCGCCAAACCCTCCCCCAAATCCTCAGGCAAATCTAACCAAACGCCTTCCACTGACCGATTGGCGGCATCAGAAACTCATAGGATCCCGCCGCTTCTCCTGGCTTCGCCGTCAGCACAATATCAAACGACATCGAAATTCGCAGATCCTCCGTCTCATTCGGTGTCACTCCATGGCGCTGCTTTGCCGGAAAGATAATTAACCGTCCGGCCACAGGCGGATAAGTCACCTGCAATTGATTTAAATAATTCGTCTCATCGACAATATTCGTATTCTCACTGCCCAGCCCCGGACAGACCTCATTCACCCGTACATCATCAAAAAACACCAAACTCCCCGGATCACCCTGCGATTCATCCGGTACCTGCACATAATAAACCGCACTCACATGAGCCGTATTATGCACATGATCCCCCACCGCTTGCTCCTGCCGCGACACGATCGGCCAAGCCCGCTGAATATACAGCATCGCCTCACTCAGATCCACCCCCATCGCTGTCAGATAAGCCTGCACATGCTGCTCCACCTGCCCCACAATCCACCCAAACCGCACATCCAAATGAATCTGCTCTACTCCGTGCAGATCCCCTGTCCAAGCCATATCGTCATAGGCCCGCCGCTCAAACCCCTCCGCCTCCAACTGCAAAATCGTCCGCACCAACTCCGCCTGATGCGCTGCTGCCTCCGGCAGATCCTCAACATAAATCGCTAACGGAAACCAAGTTTCGATCGCCATAATCACAATCCTAGCAATACTCTAAACGAATTAAAATCAATCAACCAGCCAATGCGATTCGCGCCGCCTCCACAACATTGGGATGCTCATCGCGACATAAATACCGCAACGCCGATCGCCCCCGCTCCAACCCCGCATCCACCCGCAACAAATTCCCCAACGCCTCTGCCACCCGCTGCCGCACCAACCAATCCGCCGACCCCACAAACCCCAAGATCTGCTCAAGCCGTCCCACTGCCCCAATCTCCCCCAGCGCCGCGATCGCCGCCTGCTGCATCACACTTTCCGGGCAAGCCAACGCCTTCAGCAACGTCGGTTCCGCCCGCAAATCCCCCAAATTCCCCAACGCCACCGCCACACTGAACCGCACCAGCCAATCGCTATTTGTCTCATAGGCCGTGACCAAGGCTTCAAATGCGCCAATATCGCCCAGCATCCCCAGCGCCCCCGCCGTATCTGCCCGCACCCCATAATCCGGCTCATTCACCAACCGATCGAGCAATAGCCCCAAACATTCCGCCGTCGGCTTCACCCCCAATGTGTAGACCGCCAACGATCGTACCTGCTGATCTTCATCCGCCAGCACTCTTTTGACCAGCGGTACCGCATCGATTGGCTCAACATCCCGCAACGCTGCCAGCGCCAGCTTGCGATCCTTCACACTCGGACTCGCCAACTGCCGCGCAATTTCCGCTAAACTCAGCACCATAGAATCGCACTACGCCTCACGCCGCAACACTTGCAGCAACGCCTGCCGCCGCACCGCCAAATCCGCCAAAAAATCCATCACATCCGGTACCGCTGGATCATCGGTCGCGATCTCCGCATCCATTGCCCAATCGGTTAATCGATGCGGATCATGCGGTAACTGAAGCGGTTCCATTTCGACAAAATCCGCTGGTATACGCGATCGCATCACATCTGTAGAGTTCGACATCGAGCAACCTCCAATCTGAGCGCCCCTCAGTCTACTCAGAATTTTCCTAACGACCCAAGAGCTTTAACCTTTATTTCCAATCTTCGTGGGGGAGCTTGCAGATGTGGTTTTGAGTATGCTTGGGGTGGTGGGGACGTGGGTGGCGATCACGTAAATTTTTGATGTGTGAAGTGCGGCGCTCATGGCTGCGCAGTAGTACGTCCTATGCGATATCGACTACTCGTCACATTTGTATTGACTATAATTAGATAGTATGAATTGATTATTTTTGACTCCTACATACTTTATGTTGTCTATGATTGAGAGGACACCATTTCCCTTAAAAGATATGCGCTGACTTCCTGTAAAAAGACGTTCCAGTAAAACCGAATTCGAAAGCGAAGAAGAAGAAGATACTAATTCACCCTTTTTCAATCCTAGATCTGGACCATTAATATCATTTATTTCTTTCCATTCATCTCTTTCTAGAGTGAAACTTATTTTATTTACAAAAGGAACAAAAATGTCTGAAGAGAAAGGAAAGAACACTAATGTATTTATGATGATTTTGTCTTCGCAAATTCTATAATACTCAGGCAATCCAAAAGAGCCAGATCTCTCTCGGGTTACACCACATAATCTGATGCAGTTCATTTCGTCTCCTGTAATTTCCAATGAAGTTAAATCACCTTTAATACCAAATCAAACAATTAATGATACAAATAGATAGAGAATGTATGAGCTAATCGGGTGATGCGATGGTGGGCGTTAGTCGGATTGAGATTCGAGAG
>JBJORF010000155.1:0-6548 GCA_046049545.1 Cyanobacteriota bacterium
TTAAGCGATCGCTGAGGGTTTGGGCCACTGTGGGATTCGCCAGAGGTTGCATCAGGTGATCAACGTACAACCGATAGCCTGAATCCGAGGGAATCCGCCCCGCCGAAGTGTGGGGTTGGTAGAGCAATCCTTCGCGCTCCAAAGCCCCCATTGCATTGCGAATCGTCGCCGAACTGACGCTCATGTTGTATTCCCGGGCCAGCACATTCGAGCCAACCGGTTCCGCCGTCGCCACATAATGCCGCACTGTGGCTTGCAGCACCTGTTGTTGGCGGGGGTTGAGAAGCGTCATGATCGGCAGCGGCGGGATCGGCATTGATCAAAAAACTAAAAAAATTAGGGAAATCTACCCCCTACCATAGCAGAAACACCCCAAGGCCCAGGAATCGGCCCCGGGATTCAGTAACGCGGTACCGATCGATCCACCTGCACCGAATAGGCATCAATGCCCCCGGTAATATTTTTCACATCCGCAAAGCCCTGTTGCAGAAGCCATCCCGTCATCTGCGCCGATCGCATGCCGTGGTGACAAAGGACAAGAGTTTCTTTTTGTGGATCCAAGTGGGCTTGAATATTTTGGGACCAGGACTCGGCTTGGCTCAGGGGCAGGTTGATAAATCCCGGCAACTGTGCCGTTGCCAGCTCACTGGGCTCCCGCACATCAACTAATTGCAAATCCGGCTCTCCCGCTGCCATGCGGGTTGCGAGGCGTTCAACGGTAATCGCGGGCAGCGCTTGCATGGGGTAAAAACGTCATGATGGAACATTCCGAATATACCGGAAGCTACAGTTCGGAAGCTACAGTTCGGAAGATACAGTTCGGAAGCTACAGTTCAGGGGAGGTGGGTGGGCCGTCGGCACTGGCGGCGGTATCGTTCGGATGGGTGCGTCGCCGTTCGACAAATTCCTGCATCGCGGTGCGCCGATTCACCATAAATCGACTCCAAAACCCTGGCACCACGGAATCCATACTTTTTGCCAGTGACCAGACTTCCATGGCCATGATGTTATAAAACGCCCGATCGGAGCTGCGCAACTTATCCAGCCAGTCATCGATCGACATGACGGATGGGGTTTCGGGGATTGGATCTTGAAACTCTGTATGTTGATCCGCCTGTGATTGGGTCGGTTCGCCCGGATCGGCAAAGGGCATCGGCACTGAATTTGCTTGCAGCACCGTTGCGGGATCTTGCGCTAGGGTGACAGGGTCACGATCGTCAGCAGCACCGCCAAAAGATTGAGCATCAGACATAGCATCAGACATAGAAATTGAATAGGAATATAAGGGATCGCAAAATATAAAAGTAAAAGTTCTGCGCTTTTCAGGGAGGCATGCTTGGCTGAGGACTGTCGCCAGCGCGATCCGTAAGCAGTACGCCTCAATTGTAGCAAGGATTCCCCGAACCCACTGTATCCTCCCGCGCCCCAGCCCCATACCGCGTCTCCACGTAGCGGCTCAGGTATGGAATATTTACAGCCTGTGGCAATTCCGGGCCTTCCTCCGATAGACTGACACTAGCAAGGCGGTATGACCGTCCTGTGATCAATTGCTGTGTTTAAGAAGTTTGGTTTCATGAAGCGTCGATCGTTTTTTACGGTAGTGGCGGCGATCGCCGCTGGGCTTTTGATCCTGGGTTTAGCCGGTCTGAGCTGGATCTTCGGCCAGAGTCCTTTGGGCTTGCTCAAAGGTGCCCCCCAGGCGAATCCCCAAGCGCTGATCTTCATCCCGAAGCAAGCCCCAGCCATGGGTTCCCTACTGGTCAATCCCGATCGACTCGAACAACTGCAACTGGCCCTCGTCCAGCCCGATCGCCGCAAAGCCCAACGTGAAACCTTCGACAACCTCCGCGACGGCCTCCTCGGTTCAGAACTCAGCTATCAGCGGGATGTGCAGCCTTGGCTCGGCAATGAAGTCACCCTTGCTGTGACGAGCTTGGATCTCGATCGGGATGCGGCCAATGGTGCTCAACCGGGCTACCTGATGGCCTTAGTCACCCAAGATGCCGCGCGATCGCGGGAATTTCTCCAACTGTTTTGGCAAAAACGCGCGATCGGCCAAGATCTCGCTTTTGAGCAATACCAAGGCACCCAAATCATCTACGGCCAAGCCAGCAATCCCAATCCCGATGCGGCCCCGATCGCCCTCGCTAGTGCTGTCGTGGGCAATCGCTTTGTGCTGTTTGCCAATAGCCCCAAGGTGCTGCGCGATGCGATCAATAACGTCCAAGCGGTGGAACTCAACCTGGGGAATAATCCCGATTATCAACGTGCGATCGCCGCACTGCCCAACAATCGCGTCGGTCTGAGCTATCTCAATTTGCCGGAACTGGCGGCCCTCAACGGTGATCGGCAAGTATTGGAACAATCCCTCGATTTGAACGGTGATCCGAAAACTTACCGTCAAATGGCGATCGGACTGGGGATCGATCGCCAAGGATTAGTCGCGAATACAGCGGTCATTGGGGGTACGGCCCAGACCAACCAACTCGGCGATCCCACGGCTCTGCTGCGCTATTTCTCGGGGACAACTCAAGTTGCCCTATCGGGAACCAACCTCGCCAGCACTTGGCCGACGCTGACTCAAGGCTTACAGAACTACAAACTCAGCGATCGCTTAATTAAGCAATCCGTCGATCGTTGGGGTCAGCAATGGCACCTTGATTTTGCTCAAGACCTATTCCCTTGGGTTACGGGCAATTATGCGTTGGGCTATCTCCCAGCGGCAGTACCGACGACTGAAGCCAAAGCGCAACCGACGGCGCAAGCAACCGAATGGCTATTTGTGGTCGATCGGGCCACGAATCCCAACTACACCCAAGGCATCGAACGCCTCAACGCGATCGCCAAAACTCAAAATATCACCCCCGCCACCATTCCCGTTGGCAACCAAACCGTCACCGCCTGGACCGAACTTGCACCCGTCCAAACCGATCCAAAAAACCGAGAAAGATTGAGTGCGAAAACGGTTGGAGCTTGGGCGGAAGTGGATCAAGCAATTATTTTCGCCAGTTCGATCGAGACCCTGAAACAAGCCATTCAACCCACCCAGGGATTGACCCAGAACAGTGGATTTAAGCAAACGATCGCGCCGTTGGGTGACAACAACAATGGCTACCTTTATCTTGATTGGCCCAGTGTTAAGCCTACGATCCAAGCCCAAGCCCCGATCGTTCGGTTATTGGATTTGGTCGCGCAGCCGTTGATGCAGAATTTGAAGTCGCTGGGTTTGAGTGGTTATGGCGGTGAGGGGGATATGCATCGGGGGCGGGTGTTTTTGCGATTGCGCTGATTGAGGGGCGATCGATTGAGCCATTCCCAATGAATCATTTCCTACTGAAATTTCTGCTGGCGAATTGTATCGATCGCCGCTTGATCGGGCACCCAATAGCTGCTGCGAAATTCGCCGGGTCGGCTAAATCGACCCGGTAGCATTTCGGTTTTCAGTTTGAAGCCTTCACCCGATCGCATAAATCCGATTAACGATAAAATTTCCGCCATGGAAAGATTCGTATCGATCGTTTGATGGGCGACTTGCAGCAATTGCGGCATTTTCAATAAGGTCGTCGGATTCAAAAATTCGCCTTTGAGCGATTGCAGTACGCCTTGCTGACGCTGAACGCGGCCAATGTCACCGAGTTCGTCGTTGCGAAAGCGCAGATATTCTTGGAGTTTTTGACCCGAAAGTCGCTGTTTTCCCGGTTGAAAATCAATCAGCAAGCCTTGGGTGCGATCGCGATAATACATCCGCTTGGGAATTGTCACTTCAACCCCACCGAGCGCATCCACTAACCGAATTAACCCCTGGGTATCAATCCGCAAATACCGATCAAATTTCACGCCGCCGAGCAGTTGTCCGGCGGTTCGGGCCGCTAAGGTTGGCCCGCCGTAGGCATTTGCAGCGTTCAGTTTGGTACGGCCATAACCGGGAATCGGCACCAGGGTATCGCGCGGCAGGGAAAGCGCCTGCACCCGTCCAGCATCGGGCTGAAATTGTAACCATAACATGGTGTCACTGTTGCCGTTTAAGCCATGGGCATCATTACCTGTCGCATCAATCCCCATCACCAACAAATTCACAGGCCGAGTGAGCTGCATCGGAATTTTTGTCTGAGGCCGCATGGAGGGCCGATCGCCCTTGTGCAGCGGCATCAAGGATAAACCCACGGAAGCGATCGAGCCTGCCCCAAAGCCTAAACAAGCCGCTAGTCCGATTAATCCAATCCAGCGAAAGCGGGGTTTTTTAGGCGATTGGGGCATTGGCCGGGGCGGAATCGATCGGGGACGCGGGGCGGTTTTTGCCGACGATCGCGCGGCGGGAACGCGCAACATCGATGCTTGGAGCGATGCGTCACGGTATACAGGAGCCGGAATCAGCATTAAAGATTGACTGGCGGATTGACTGGCGGATTGACTCGCTGAGGATTTCGCCGGGGATGGCCGAGCGGCGGATGGTTTGCCCGATCGGCCCGATGAGGCTTTAGCTGCTGACGGCTTACTCGCCGAAGCTGGCCCTGCGGGGCGGGACTTGGAGCTGAATGGTTTCGAACTGCGCTGCTGAACCACCGACAATCACCCAATACATCAAAAATGTTGACGTATTATGCAAAGAATTCGGCATTCGAGAACCCGCATTTCTACGAAACCCCAAATTACAAACCCGCAAAATCACGGAGGCTCATCCCAAGAATTTTGGCATCAGTGCCTTTTGGCGTCAGTCAGCAGGCTCTACTCATTCATCTCTTTATAGGTTGCCACCGCAGAAGGTGAAACGCGATTGAGATAACGGAAAATCCAATACTTAAAGATCGTATCGAGAATCACCGGGAAAGTCGCAATAAACAGGAAAATAAAATTCCGACTCGCGGGTAAACCCAGATGCCCAGCAATCCCTTCCAGCAAAACTTCCCAGCCATGGGGTGAGTGAAATCCGACAAAGACATCCGTGAGCAAAATAATTACAAATGCCTTGGCGCTATCACTCAAGCCATAAACCAGTTCATTCAAAAAGGATTTGAGAATTGCGACTTCGCGACTGCTATTAATTAAAATCAAACAAAACACCACCAGCCCGGTCAGATCAGCGATCCAATTCTTCACGGCATCGGCACTACTACTACTCGATTGATTGGCAATTATGACCGCTTGTTCCCGCAGTGATTGTTCCATGAGTTCCGCCGACATCGGTGCTTCGCCCGTTGCCTCACTCAACATATTGCGGAATCTCAGACGTTCTTCAAACTGACGCATCGACTGTAAAGCCACGTCTTCCAGTTCTTCATTCAGAAACAATCGCTCCGATCGTTCCACCGAAAATTGTGTGTTCAGCCATTTCCCCGGCGGCAAATCGTTATCGAGCACCAAGTAACGCACGGTCAATTGTGATAGCAATGTCAAGCTCACCAGGAGCAAAATGAACCGAACCGAAACAAAAGTTTTGGCATAGTTAATCCGCTGGTTGCGGGCGGCTTCGACTGCCGCTGCTGGGTCAAGGTCGCGCTGAAGGCGACCGAGGGTACTGAGGATCGATCGGGGCAAAACTCCCGTTTTATCGGTAATCGATTCCAGATCGGCGTTTTTCTTGATCTGTGAGGCATTAGCTGCCACTTGGGTTTGGCGCTCGACGAGATTGCGCTGGGCCGCTTTCTGCTGGCGCAGTTCCGCTTTGGTTAATGGCACGCTGGGCAGGGCGGGTTCGACGGGAATCAGGGCGGTGGGCGCGGATTTTTGCTTGATGGTTTCGTAGCGCTGCCGCACTTCATCGATGAACTTCAGCTTTTCGAGGGTAATCGCCACCCGATCGCCAGCGGGGGGGAGATAGCGCCCATTCACGGGTGTGGTGTAGCTTTCATCATTCAGTTCGAGGGTCTTGTAGAGCGAAGCGCTGGGATTGGTGATGTCGATCGTCGTGCGGCTGGTGCGAAACTCGACCAAGCGGGTGCGCATAATTTTCAGATTGCGGCGCAGTTCGGCTTCAAAGTAGGAGACGGAACTGGCACTGTAGCTACCGGTGCGTACTTCGATCTTCTCACCCTGAAAATGCTGTTCCTCGATCGCCCGAATTGCGAGCGCCGCATCGTAAGCCTCATCCAAGGCCCGATCGGGAGTCGTCAAATACCAGCGTTCTGAACGCGAAATCCAGCTTCGCAAGCGAGAAAAGATCACCATAACAATCGGTTTAGCTCAGCCAACCAGGGAACCTGGGGCATAGTGGGGGAAGATCGATCGTTGCCGTTGAGTGGCGCGAAGGCAAACATCGATGGACAAATATTATCCGAGATTGCCATTCGGAGTGCAATTCCAGCGGTGAAGATTCCTGAATTGCGGCATGGCCCGCATAAGATTACACGGAAAAGTCGGCCATCGAGCCATTGCTGCGTTACCCTAGAGCCTACGTTCGGTCACAGTAGAACCGATGTACGACAATTAGAGTACGATCATCAGAGCACGACAGTAGGGCGCAATGGCAGCAATGGGCGGCACTTGGATAGAAGGATCAACCCGCAGCGGCAAAACAACGCGGCTGGTGCAGTGGTTTGAGCAATGGGCGG
>JBJORF010000156.1:0-6499 GCA_046049545.1 Cyanobacteriota bacterium
CAACCCGAACTGCTGCTCGAACTATTGGGCCAAGATCCTGCCGCGATCGTCAACTACGACTTTCGATCGGTCGAAATCAAACAAACCGCCTTCCGCATCGACGGCTTGCTGATTCCCAAACAGGATGCGCCCAATGCCCCGGTTTACTTCAGCGAAGTCCAATTCCAAAAAGACCCGCAACTCTACCACCGCTTCTTCGCTGAAATCTATACCTACCTCAAGCAATATCCTGAAACCCCCGATTGGCAGGGCGTTTTGATCTAGCAATTGGCCAGCCAGATCGTCCAGCGGGTGAAGCAGGAAATCACGCCACGCCTGGAGCAGCAGAAACGCCTGGAATTGATTGAGACTATACTGGTGTACAAGTTCGGTAGCCTGACGACGAAGGAGTTAGAAGCCATGTTTGGATTGAGCGAACTGAAGAAGACTCGCGTCTTCCAAGAAGGCCGCGAAGAAGGCCGCGAAGAAGGCCGCGAAGAAGGCCGTCAAGCAAACCAGGAAGAAACAGTCATCGTTTTACTAAAGCGGCGTTTTCCCACCGTTGATCCAGCGCTGCAAGCGATCGTGCCCAACCTCGCGGCGCTATCACTGGATCAAGCCGTTGACCTGATTCTGGAGCGATCGCGCGAAGAACTCCTCGATCGGTTTAGTTCCAACACCTAGGATCGAGCCGCCGTTTAAGAGAGAGTTCGCATTTTTGTGTAAGTCAAGCTGAAAGTCCTGCTAGGAATGACTCGATTTTTGATTTACACAAAATTCTGAACAGCCTCCCGTTTAATGCAACATCTGATAAGCCGCTAATGTCCGCACCGCCGTATCGCGCCACGTAAATTTTTGCGCTTGTTCCCAACCCCGATCGATCAACTGGTCGCGCAACGCCCGATCTCCCACGATTTTTCCAATGGCATCGGCGATTTGTTCTACATTGTCTGCATCCACGAGGATCGCGGCATCGCCTGCCACTTCCGGTAGCGAGGAATTATTACTACAAACGACGGGACAGCCGAGGGTCATTGCCTCTAATATAGGCAACCCAAAGCCTTCATAGTGCGATGGATAGACAAATACATCGGCATAGCGATAGAAGTCGGCGACCTGCTGATCGGACAAATAACTGAGATGGTGAATCGAATCACGGTAAACCGATCGGCCAATGCGCTCAAAGATCGGTTCGTACAGCCAACCTTTCTGGCCGATTAAGACCAAATCATGGGGGATTTTCTGCTGTTGTTTGAGCTGATCGAAGGCTTCGATTAAGCCGAGGATATTCTTGCGCGGCTCGATCGTGCTGACAAACAGAATGTAGGGACGACTCAAATCATACTGCGTATTGGATTGGATTGTATGAACGGGCGCGATCGCTGGGCGGCCAGCATCGGCGGTGCTGTAGCGGCTGGCCAAGGGCGTGACGATTACGCGATCGGCGGGAAATCCCAGATATTCGACAATATCGCGCTTGGAACTTTCGGAAATCGTCAGCACTAAATCCGTCCAACGCAGACAGTTCCGCACCCGATCGGCGTAGGCCTGAACGATCGTATTGCTGTAGTGGGGGTAGCGGATAAATGTCAAATCATAGACGGTCATGACCTTGCGACTATGCCGCAGCGGGAACACCGTGTAGTTTGTCCCATGAAAAATATCGCCAAATTTGAAGGCCGATTCAAACCAAGGCAAAAACAGCCGAGGATGATGCATGAATAGGTTGGTCACCTTGACGGGTAACGGGAAGAATCGCAGGTGGGGCTGGTTTTGAATCGCTGTGGGGGCGGAGAAGTCACCGCGAATTGCACTTTTGAGGCTGATCTGGTGCATGGGTTCAAGCTGAATCGGCTGATCGGCTGTGAGGCGCGTCAGTTCTGCCAGCAACTGCATGACATAAAACCCAATGCCACTGGGTTTTGGCAGAATCGGACTGGTGTCGATCGTGATGCGCAACATAGATTTTGAATATCAAGAGGATGGATAATGAGTCGAATTGCTTGAAGGCTTTTAAAACTGGGTCAAAGATTAAGTGAGGCGTGATGGCTTATACAGTGATTTATGACGGTGATTGCAATCTTTGTTCGAGTTTGGTGCAGTTGCTGGCGCAGTTCGATCGCGGGCAACGCTTCCAATATTTGCCCATGCAGGATACCGCAGCCCTTGCCCAATATCAAATTACGCCCGCTGATTGTGAACTGGGGATGATTCTGATTGATCGAAGCGATCGGACAAGACGGTGGCAAGGCAGTGATGCAGCGGAGCAGATTGGGCAGCTATTACCCGTGGTGAGTGGGTTGGTGGCGGCCTATCGGGCTTTGCCGGGATTTAAGGCGTTGGGCGATCGGGTGTATGGGCAGGTACGAGATAATCGCTACGATTGGTTTGGACGGCGATCGCAGACCTATCAAGCGGATTATTTGGCCTGTCAGGATGCCAAGGTTTGCCAGACTCCAATGCCCTGGCAAGATCCGGCAGTGATTCAGCAGAGTCAGCGGATTGTGCGGAGTTTTCAGCATTGGACGGGACGATCGCTGTTGCCGGAG
The DNA here is from genome assembly GCA_046049545.1 of Cyanobacteriota bacterium. Taxonomy (GTDB): domain Bacteria; phylum Cyanobacteriota; class Cyanobacteriia; order Leptolyngbyales; family Leptolyngbyaceae; genus Romeriopsis. The sequence goes on from JBJORF010000156.1 coordinate 2,529, forward strand.
TTGGATTCAGACAGTAGTCCAGAATTACTCGCGGCAACATTGTTTGGGGCGAAGTTTGTTGTGGTTTCCCATGGCACTGAAGCTGACCCGATTTTTAACTATGGCAATCAGACGGCGCTGGATCTGTGGGAGTTTGATTGGGCGGGATTTACGCAGTTACCGTCCCGTGTTTCCGCTGAACCGACGACGCAGGCGGAGCGCGATCAATTATTGGCGCAAGCCCAGGCGCAAGGCTATATCAGCGACTATCGGGGGGTGCGGATTGCCCGATCGGGAAAACGCTTTGTGATTGAGTCGGTGCTGCTCTGGACGGTACTCGATGAGCGGGATCACCCTTGCGGGCAGGCGGCGACTTTTCCGAGTTGGCAGGTCTTGCCGCCTGTGGGGTAATGGTTCTCGCCAGGAGATTCAGCGTTCTGCTAGCGGGTCGGAATCGGGGTCGCGGGAACGGGTAGCAAGCCGGCGGGCGGCATTGACGTTGGGACGATGGGTGGGGTGGGACTGGGGCGTGATCGGCGTTTTGGCTGAATGGCGGGGAGGTAGCCTGGGGAGAGCTTGCCTGCGGGGCGGTTCCCCAGCGGTTGCGGGGTGAGAAACTTGCCGTTTTCCCAGGTGCCGCTGATGCTACTGCTGCGGGCGGGGAAGTAGGTGCCGGAGCCATGCCATTGGTTGTTGCGGAGGTTGCCTTCGTAGCGATCGCCGTTGCTCAGGAGGCAAATGCCAAAGCCATTCATGGCATTGCGATCGAAGGGTGCTTCGCAGCGGCTACCGTCATCATAGACAAAGACCCCGCGCCCCTGCCGTTGGTTATTCACAAAGCTGCCTTCGTAGCGATTGCCATTGGGGAAGATGCAGCGCCCGACTCCATTCAAGGCATCGCGCTCAAACTGTCCTTCGCAGGTGGTGCCATCGGCGTAGAAGAACTTGCCCACGCCCTGTCGCTGGTTATTGGCGAATAAGCCTTCGTAGCGATCGCCGTTTTTGTAGGTGCAGCGTCCGAAACCCGTGAGTTGGTCGTTGGTGAATTGGCCCTCGCAGCGGGTGCCGTCTTTGTAGGTGAAGGTGCCTTTGCCCTGACGGCGATCGGCCCGAAATTCGCCTTCAAATTGATTGCCGCTGGGAAATTTGCATTGGCCTTGCCCTTGGAGCTGCATATTGCGGATGCGGCCCGAGCAGAAGCCTACCTCGTTGGGTTTGGCGATCGCGCTGGTGGGAAGGCAGAGGGAAGTGGGTACAATCAAACTAACGCTGGCCCACAGACCGATTGACTTCGGTTGAAGGGTCGCGATGGGTCGTGGATTTTGCTCGAATTGAATGTCTGGCACGGAATCGCCCCCGAAACGGCTTAACATCATGCAGCTGACCGCGAACCACTATAGCCAACTTTTGGGGATTAGTGGCAGTTGGCTGAAGTCAAGTTAAACGCAACTTCGTTGGGCAACTTCACTGCGACTTCATTGGGTGACCGCTATCTTCGGTGCAATTTTTTGGGTGTAGTTGGCAAATTTCTGTGCGGATAATAAATTAATCCGGCGGATTATGCTGGGTGCGCTAGCGGATTTTGCTAGGGTTTGAGAGACTCGGTCTTTTGGGTGCGGCTACGCTGGGATAGATGTGGAAGTTTGTGCAATGGCTTGGCCCGAAGGCTAAGAAAACCCTGTCGTTGATCGTTTTGGCGCTAGTTGAATGCTGTTTCCAATTTTTCCGATCGCTCAAGCGGCGATCGCCCAAGTTCCGATGAATCCGGTTGTCCGGGAAATGCCGCTGGCCGCACCGGGTCAGCCACTGCCCGCGCCGGAGAATTTGCCCCCCGCGCCGGTTTTAGCCCCGCAGGAAGTGGTGCGGGTGCGGGAAATTCGCCCTTTGCCGGGGCAGTTGGATAATGTGCCCGTGTTTAATAGCAATAGTCCAGAGCTGGTGGAAACCCCTGGGATTTTGCTTTCGACTTTTCCGGCGAAGGGGATGCGCCAGCCAACGGCCCATTTGGACTATACCTTTAAGGGGCGGTTTGACTTCTTCTCGCATCACATCAGCCGTGCCCGCAATGCCAGTCAGACCCGCAGTTTGTTCCAGGGGGTGCTGGTCTATAATCCGGGCGCTCAGCCCGCCACGGTGGAAGCGCTGCAAGCTGCTTCCTATTTGACCCGGCCCGATGCGCTGTATGTGGATTTGCCCGCTTATGTGGATGATCCGAATGGGCGGGTATTTGCGGGGCCGGGGAGCCGGGTGGTGAATGATGTGTTGCGGGGTCGTCGCCAGGGCAGTTTGCCGAACCAGATGGTGGTGCCGCCGGGGGAAGTTAAGTTGCTGCTGAATTTGCCGATTCCGGCGGGTACGGTGACTCCGACTTCGAATGGCCGATCGACGTTGATGCGATTGAAGAGTAGTCAGCCCGTGCATGTGGCAAATTTGGCGATGTATGCGCCCCAGGAAAATGGACAAGAGCGATCGCCCACCCTTGAAGAGTGGGTTGAACTCTTAACCAATGGCGATTTGGCGGGGCCGCGCGATCGGATCCCAACGCCGCCGGGACAAGTTGCCGAAACGATGATCTATGGTCGGGTGGCCGGGGTGGCCTTAGGTTCACAGTGGGATGCGACGCTGACCGATGATCCAAAGAGCCAAGATTTGACGGTGCCACCGTTGGGCCGTTCCTATTCCTATGGCATTAGCCTGTTGCCGAATGGCACATTGGGGACAGGCCAAGTGCAAAGTGCTCCCCTGGCCGTACGCTATCCGGATACGGCTTACCTCGCCAATGGCAATTACGGGGTGCAATATAGCCTCACGTTGCCGCTGCGCAATCAGAGCAAGCAGGTGAAAACGATCGCGCTAATGCTCGAAACGCCGATTAAACAAGACAAAGTGAAAAATCAGGCATTGTTCCTCATTCCCCCGGAACCGCGTATTTTCTATCGCGGTACGGTGCGGTTGCGCTATCGCGATGATGCGGGGGCGAAGCAGACGCGGTTTGTGCATTTAGTCCAACAGCGCGGTCAGGAAGGGGAGCCACTGCTGAATTTGACGTTGGCCCCGGGCGATCAGCGGCAGGTGGAAGTTGATTTTCTCTATCCCCCCGATGCGACTCCGCCGCAGTTGCTGACTGTGCAGACTTTGCTGCCAACAGTGCAAACAGCGAATGCGGAACCAATGCGCGATCGCTAATGCCCCAAGTCCTGTCGTCGATTCCCCAGATCCATCCGGCCCTCGATGTCATGCTGCGTCCACTGCATCGCTGGTTCATGCGAGTGTACTTCGGTTCGATTACCATTCACGGCCAAGACCACCTGCCCGATCAAGGGCCGTTTGTGCTTGCCTGCAAACACTTCAGCCGCTGGGATCCCTTAGTGGTGGGGTTACTTTCGCCGAAGCCCTTGTTTTTCATGACTGATGCTGGTCAGATGCAGGGGCTACAAGGTGCAGTCATCAAACATTTGGGTGCCTATCCCGTCGATCGGGACAAACCGGGTAAGACTAGCCTGAAAACCACGATCGCTTTGCTGGCCGAAGGTCAGCGGTTGGTGATTTTTCCTGAGGGTGGGATTGAGCGTGAGCAAACGCTGCGATCGCTCAAGCCTGGCCTCGCCCGCATTGTCCTCCAAGCCGAAACCGTCACGCAACGATCGATTCCGATCATCCCCGTCACGATCAAATACGAACCCGATTCAATCCGGGGTGCGAATGTACAGGTGATCGTCGATCTGCCGATTATGGCTTCCCAATTCTCTGGAGCTAATTCAAAAGTGGTTGCTCAACAGATGATGGAAGCGATCGGGGAGGCCCTAGAACAGAATCTACAAGCCGCCAAAGAAATCCAAAAAAATGCTTGACTTATTCTGTCGTTCTCGCTACATTGATAAAGCGCTCGAAATAAAGCGCACGGAACCAAGACAAATAAATAAGTTTGATAGCTATTATAGCACTACAACCCTGTCAAGTAAATTGACTTTACGTAATTGGTCGAAAACACT
>JBJORF010000157.1:0-6362 GCA_046049545.1 Cyanobacteriota bacterium
CATACAAGCCCAAATCACTTGACTTGATCTTCACATCCGCCAGAGCGGCAAAACACGGCGCTACATATAGCTTTACTTCACGGCAATTCTAGGAGAGCCGATGAAAACTAATAGGACGGCCGATATCGCGATCATTAATGGAAAGTGCTGGAACTGGTATTCTGGGAGATAAGGCATCATTTTAATCTGGATTACTTCGCATAGAATTAGAACAATCAATATCAGGATCGCCATATTCTTCGCAGAAGCCTTGATGCTCTGATTTGGCTCCGATTTCACTTCGATCGTCATTGTGCAGACTTGAATCAGGACTGGGATCAGACCTAAAATTAGACCAAAAGTTAGACCCCAAATCAGACCTGAAATTACATCCAAGACTAGACCCAAAATTAGACCTGAAATTAGACCAAAAATTAGAGCTGGAGATAGACTCAAAATCAACTTTTCAAAGAATTTCTGTTGCGCCAAGTGTGACGTTGAAATTAGAATTTTTTCAGTCGGTTCAAGCTGCACTACCACCCCCATCATCCCCACCATCACTCCCCCTATCAGACTGAGAATCAGACCGAAAATCAGACTGCTAATCGTGCCCCCTATCTGACTGCACATCAGACTTACTATCAAACTAAAAATCAGAACCTCCACTAGACTGAAAACCAGACGCATTTTCCACTTTTGCCTAGTAGTAAGCCACGATGGCTGCATCGCCTCAATCAAAAATTCGGGGTTGCTTCGTACCAACTGTTTCGCCAAAAAGACCAAGTGATAGCGAGTCTGCTTCTGACTGGGCACTTCTCCCGATTGATAGCGTTTGTAACCTTTCCCCGATAACAGCTCCGCCGGAATCCCCAACCGCTGCACAATATAGCCATCCCACAACTCCGCCAACCCATTAATCGCCTCAGTCGGATTCACCGTCGCAAAAATCGATAAAAACAATGGTGTCCGCAACAGCGGTGGCATCACCAAATCACCATCCTGCACATCCGCCTCCAGCAACGCCGGATTTTGCTGAATCACCGCCCACAACTGCCCCTTCCCCAATGCCTGCAAATGCGCCCGAATCGCCCCATCCGTCAACGGCTGCAACTGCACCGCCCCATTCAACGCCGTCAACTGCCCCTGCGCCAACCCATAATCCCGAATCCGACAGCACACCACCGCATCTCGATGGCCATAAGCATCACCCAGAAATTCATTAATCGCCGCCATCCCTGCCTGAATCCGATTAAGATCCCGCAGCTCATCCAGTCCATCCAGGAGTGGCAGCACTCGTCCAGACTCCAACAGTCTCTGACATACAGCTTCATTCAACTTCTCCTTGGAAAGCCGCTTCATCTCCGCCGCCAAATAATCACCCAGCGATCGCCCTTCCACCCATCCCGCCATCTCAAACAAATGCGGCCACGGCTTTGACTCATCCGCCTTCGCCTCTGTCATCAGCTCCCGCGCCAATTCCAACAACGTCGTCGTCTTCCCCGCCCCCGGACTCCCTAAGATCAACAATCGCCCACTCACATCCGGATGCCGAAATACGTCGATCATCCGCGCCCGCGCTGGGAACATCACTTTACCCCCCCGTCCAAACGGAATCCATTCCTTCACTCGCCCAAACCATCCCCCTACCGGAGCCACATCATCCGCCCGCTGCAAAATCTCCAAGGGCGATCGCCCCTCCCCCAACTGCTGCCCCGCATCCTCAAATCCCAGCGGAATCAACACCGATCGTTCCAACATATCCGCCAGCCGCCTCTCCACGATCTCCAACTGACTCTGAATCAGCCGCCGCCGCTGGCCCGAATCAAGTTCCGTCACGATCGTTGTTTTCGGCTGCGATAACGTCCAAATCTCCGTCGCCGCCCAACCCAATCCCCAAGCGAATACCCCCGCAACCAGGGTCACCCGACCGATCCGCATCCCCGTATCGATCGGATCTTTACCCTTCAACTGCAACCAATCCGCCACGATCGGCAAATCGCTCAACGGCGGAATCTGATTAATCAAATAGCCATTCAAATTATTCAGAATCACCAGTCCCAGCACCAGCAAAAAAGCCAGGACAGGCACAATATATTTTCGCTTAACCATCAGGAGCAATCGTCAGCACACATTGCCCCTAATTCTATCGCATCGATCCAATCTCGACCTAATCCGCCCGTCCCACCAGCGTAAATCCCGCCCAGTCATTCGGCTGCGGATATTGCTGCATCGTATTCAACATCGCCTTCCGCAACGCCTTCGCTTTATCCGGCTGCAATTGCAACTGGCGATAAAAATCCGTCATCAATACCTGCGTCGGCCGATCGGGCACTGCCCACAGCGACACCACGACACTCGGCACCCCCGCCGACATAAACGCGCGCGATAGTCCAATCACCCCATCGCCCGTAATCCTGCCCCGCCCCGTATCACAGGCACTCAACACGGCCAAATCCGCCTTCAACCGCAACGGAAAAATCTCATCCGCCGTCAATAAGCCGTCATTTCCCGGCCCCTTGACCAACGCGATCGCGCCACCAAAGCCGCGACTATCATCGAGCAACCCGTGGGTCGCAAAATGCAGCAAATTCGATTTTTCCATGCGGGCAATCACTTCTTTCTCTGTGGCTTGTCCCCCAATTACCACAATTGTTTTGAGCATTTGCCCGATCGCTTGAGCTTCGGCTTCCGCGCCGGGCAGGCGATCGAGATTTTCGGGCATTGGACTTGGATTGCCGACGATTAACGGTTGACCTTGGCGGTTGGGTTGTCTTTGTTGCACCAGTTCTAGGGCCTGAATCGAAGGGACAACTTGGAGCGTGTGATTTTGAATTAAATATTCACCCTGGGGATTTTGTAAGGCTTGGAAGGGCACCAGAAATAATGCACCTTGGGGAATGAAGACCACGCGATCGTCGGCATTTTTTGGCAATAAATCGGCGATCGGTTCAATCAATAATCGATAGGCTGATTGCATTGCGGTTTTTGCTGCCGCTTGATCACTGTCGCCTAGCACCGATCGACGGGCGGCCTGAACCGTTTGGCTGATAAATGATTTGTAATCGCCACGACGCGGTAAATCCACCTGCCGAAACGCGATCGCCCCCTGCGGTGAGACGACCCAAATGTATAGGGTATGCTCAATCTCTGTGCGTGGGTCGCGCAACAGGGAATAGCTGACCAAAGTCGCCCGTTCGCGTTTGGCGGTGGACTGGAGCGCTGTGATGGTGGGTGCGATTGCTGTTGGCAATTCACGCGGTGATGCAGGTAGCAATTGCTGCGCCAATTGTTCGACAAATGCTCGCGCCCGACCCCGTTCCGCTGTGACTAACGCCGATTGCGATTCGCCTTTACCAATTTGAGCGGCTTGTAGCAGTTGATAGGCTTGGGCTTGACTGTCGGTGAGGGCGACTTTATCTTGGTCGATCAGACCAGGACGCATTTTCTCGTAGATTTTGATACTTTCGGTGAGGGTGGTGATCGCTTCATCCCAGCGCTTTTGGATTAAATATACTTCACCCAGATTGGTGAGGGCACGGGCTTGACCGATCGCTTCTTGGTGGCGTTGGGCGAGGGCGATCGCTTGTTGATATTGATTGATTGCGGGTTCAAATTCCCCCTTAGCTTGGTGATAATGTCCCAGCGCACTGAAGATGGTAATTCGGGTAGAAGATTTGGTGAATTCCTTGGCCCGATCGTGGGCGGCATTTAAGGTTTGTAGGGCTTGGGGCCATTGTTGCAGGTCTACCTGAATTAACCCCATTTCAACTTGCAGCAGTACCTGCGCGTCACGATCGTCGAGGCGCTGGAGGGTCGTTGCAGCGTTGTAAAATGCCTGTTGAGCCTGTTCTGGGTCATGCATTAAGCGGTAGGCTTTGCCAAGGTTGACTTGGTTGCGCACAAATTGGCGGATGGAACGCCTGCCCCAACTGCCGCTGGCACCGGCGAACTGAGATTGGTTGATTTTTTCGTAGAGGGCGATCGCTTGCTCATATTGCCCTAGGTTGAGATAAATTTCGGCTTTACTCGAATTGATTTGAAACTGTTTGAGGGGGGTAGTTGCGGGAATTGCGCTGAGTTCGACCAAGGCACTATGATAGCGGCCCCGATAGCGTAATAGTTCGGCTGTTGCCAAGCGGGCATCGTCCTGAGATTTTCCCTGGGGCATGGCTTGAATCGTCTGCCCCAGCGCTTGGGCCAGCCGATAGTCCCCTTGATCGATCGCGACCAAGACGGCCAAAATTTGGCGATGCCGCTGCCAGCGATCGGGCAATTGACCCGTTATGCGTTGGAGCCTCATCTCCGCTTGCCAATATTCCCCATCGCGGTAGGCCAATGTCGCCTCGGCCAACAGCACGCGCCGCAATCCGGCGGAGTTATTCTGGTGCTGATAAAAGATGCGAGCCTGCCGAATGTCGGCTTGGGCCTTGAGGATGAACGTTTCCGGCGCATCTAGAATCGCCTCGATCTGGCGATCGATTTGCTGTTGCTGGGGGCTGATGGCTTGGGGCGAGGGAAGGGCGGTATTCGCCAGGGCCGGTGCGCATCCCAGCACCAGAAAACTCAAGCCAGCGAGAATTTGTAAGCGCATAGCAATCACAGAAGATAGAGAAGCAAAGTCGTGCGATCGGCAGATGCGAGATGTCATACTGGATTAATATGCCCTATCCAGCTCCAAGAATCACGAATGACATTGCTTCATTGATTAATATGCTTCATTGATTGATATGTTTCATTGGTTAATATATTTTATTAGTTAATAGAATGATTATGAGAACTAATCCTAATCTGTCTGAAAATTTATTAAAGGCTCACTCTTTCAGAAATTTCTGTCGGTCAGTCTGGGTTTGTCTGAAGGTCTGCTCCAGGCGATCCCATTGATCAGTAGAAATTAAATCAATTAACCGATCAAGCTGATCCCGATACTGTTGAAATGCTTCCAGCAAAGCAGTTTGATTATACTGTGCCATCATTAAACCCAATTCCGGATTGCCACCACCAACGCGACTGGTATCCCGAAAACCAGAGCTTGCCAGCGCTTGTGCCAATGCTAGAACCTGCGGATTACGTTCCCCCATACAGCTCGCGATTAAACTTGCACTCACCATCACGGGTAAATGCGAAATCCAGCCAACTGCCCGATCGTGCTCAAATGGATCGCAGTGCAGCAAATTGGCATTCAGCGATCGCACCAACGTCTCCAACACATTTAGCGATTCAGGTGTAGTCGCGGCTGTTGGCGTTAGCACATAGGGATTGCCCGCAAATAACTGTCGTAGTGCTGCATCCACACCGCTTTCTGCCGTTCCAGCCATCGGATGCCCACCGATAAAATTCGGCCACAGCGGCGCGATCGCCTCGACGATAGGCCCCTTCACCGACCCCACATCCGTCAAAATCGTCTCCGGTCGCAAATGCGGCACCAACCGTTCCACCGTCGGCTGAATCAACCCGATCGGCGTACAAATAAAAATCACCGCCGCCTCGCTCAATGCCGCCAAATCCTGACTCGCCTGATCGACAATGCCCCGTTCCACCGCCACTTGGCAAGTGCGATCGCGCTGACTCACGCCAATCACTTCATGCCCCAAAGCCCGCAAGTCATAGCCCAACGACCCTCCAATTAACCCCAATCCAATAATCCCAATCTGCATAACAAGCCCCTACATCTGCCTCTTCGCATTTTAGAGTGGATTTTGCCCCCTCAACGGGAATGCTAAGTCAAGGATGTTCTCACGTCTGGATCTCACGCCTGAAATCCCTTGTCCCACCCATCCGTCTGCATAGACCCACCATGACCCCCGAAGCTCTTCTCGCGCAGTATAACAGCGGCGATCGTCATTTTGACACTAGCGACCTTAGCAACGCTAAGCTCAACAACCAAAAATTACCCGGCATTAACCTCTGCAATGCCCAGATGGGCAACATCGATTTGGCCGGGGCGGATTTGGCCGGGGCGGACTTGGCCGGGGCGGAGATGCGGCAGGCGCAACTGGATGGGGCGAATCTGCGCAATGCTAACCTTGTCGGGGCGAATCTGCGCTGGGCGGATTTATCCGGTGCCGATCTTGCGGGGGCGGATCTAACTGGGGCCAACTTCAACGGGGCGATTCTCGCCGCCGCCAATCTCCAAGGTGCAATCTTGAATCGGGCTTCTTTTGTCCATGCGGATTTGAACCGGGCGCAGTTGAGTGAGGTGGATTGGGCCGGGGCGGACTTTACGGCGGCGCAGATGCATGGGGTGAAGCTCCACAACACCCGCCCGTTTGGGGCGACGTTTGAGGCGATCGACTGTGAATGGATTGATCTCAGTGCCCCAGGCGATGGCAGTCATACCTTCAAGTTCAACAGCAAAAATCCCTACGAATATTTTTATCAAGGCA
>JBJORF010000158.1:0-6213 GCA_046049545.1 Cyanobacteriota bacterium
CGATCGAGTCCACCCAATACCCAGCCCTAATCACCCTGATTAACGGCACATATTCGGACAAAGTAGAGAGTATCCTGAGTGCCCAGATTCAGGATGATGATAGTATTTTGGCGATCGGGCAGGATGGCAAAAAGCAAATTGCTGTCCAAATCACCGAGGACAACATCAAGATCCGGCTGATTAACCCAGAGGTGATCAAGGCCGACTTTGCCGAGGGCGATGATGCCGATACGGTGGATGGCTACCGTGAGCAGATGCGCGGTGCTGGTGGCCCGATCACCGATGATTGGGTGGGACAGGTCAAGACGATGCTCGACGGCGCTGGCGACTTGGCCAGTTTCTCCGAGAATCTGCTGACCCTGTACCCGAATTTGGAAGGCTACAAGCTGCGGCAGATTATGACCGATGCGATGACGGCGGCGAGTATTGCGGGTTCACAGGAGGGCACGAATGAATAAGAATCGAGTGACGCAAGAGCAGATCCACGCCTTACTGGATGTGGCTCAGACCGAAGAGCAGACATTTTTCGGGAAAGACCATATCGTCTGCTATCGGCTGGAAAGTGGCTTTACGATCGTGGGTCGCGGGGCCTGCGTAGACCCAGCTAATTTCGACGTTGAGATTGGCCGTAAAGTCGCTCGCGAGAATGCCGAGCATCAGCTTTGGCAGCTTGAAGGCTACCTGCTACAGAATCAGTTAATTGGGCAGATTGAACTGTGAGCCAACCGTGGAACCAACTCCCATTTGAGGGCGCGATCGCGTATTTCCGCGACAAACGGAACGTCGATACTGATTCCTGGCGTGATGTTCAGGGGACTGAGTATGACGCCGCTTTTGCCGTGGCCGGGGCCAAGGGGGCGCTGCTCCAGGACATGCGGGATGCGGTGGACAAGGCCATCTCGCAGGGCACAACGCTGCAAGAATTTCGCAAGGACTTTAATCGCATCGTCCAGACCCGTGGCTGGGATTATGCGGGCGATCGGGATTGGCGCACCTACGCTATCTACGACACCAACCTCAGATCGGCCTATGCGGCTGGGCGGTGGGAACAAATCCAGGAAAGCAAAGCCAGTCGGCCTTATCTGCAATGGCGACATGGGGGTAGCCGCGATCCTCGGCCCTTGCACCTGGCCTTGGATAAGCAAGTCTTTCGAGTGGATGATCCGTTCTGGGGCACGATGGGAAATCCGCCGATCGGCTATGGATGCCGCTGCCAACTATTTGCGCTTAAGCAACGGGACGTAGATAGGCTGGGGCTTTCGGTGGCTGAAGGGCCGGAAATCGGGTCAGTGTTTAAGGGCTCGATCGTACAGCCTGATCCCGGTTGGGGTGGTGGCCATGGTCGTAGCACCCCCGAAACGCGCCGCAATCTACTGGTCAATATCACCAAGCGATTGCATCCGGCGCTGGCGATGCAAGTAGAACAGGACGCGCGATTCGCCAGCCTACGGATGAGCAAGGAATTCGGCCAGGTCGAAGCCACTCAGCTCCAAGTTATCCGCGATCGGGCCACCAGCATCGAGGACGAAGTCGAAGTCGATGATTTGCCCAGGGCCGATGGGCTGTACAGCGTCATTGCCGAACAAGCCCCCGACGTGCCTGAGATGTTCCGGGGGATGATTGATGGCCTAGGGGATTTGCAAGCACTTGCGATCGTTGACATAAAAAAAGAACCGGATGCGGTCATGATCTACAGCATTGTCACGGCCCCTTGGAACTTGCGCGGGATGCCACCATCTGGGCAGCAGGTCAAAGGAGCAGGTACCCGCCTAATTGCGGATGTGGCGCGGGAAAGTGTTGAGTTAGGATATGGAGGCAGGATTCGACTGAGTGCCAGTCCTGAAGCGGTGGGATACTATCGGTCGATCGGCTTCGAGCAAGAAGCTGGTAGTCGGATGATGCTTTCCCCAGAAGACGCCCAACAATTAATCCAGGTCTACTATGGCTAAACCTACCCGCACGATCGAAGAATTGAAAGAAGCGATCGCCAAACTCGACGAGTACGGCGTAGTCTGCTCAGACGGCACACTTGAAGCCCGATCTAAGTCTGCGCCGAAGGCTAAACCCGCTAAATCTGCCTAATACAAAAGAAAACGGGTAAATACAAATGGAAAACCTGATTGATCCTGTGGCAAAAGAGTTCACGCAAATCCTGACGGAGAATTCGGATAGAGCAATACTGGGATTTTACGATTACCGGCTTGACTACGGAGAAAAACGAAACAGGGCATTGCATCGCGGCGGCGAATACCATACAACACTTCGCGGGATACAATACTCGGAGCGTTGGCCAGGAGGGCTGATCTACGTCGAAGAAGACGGGAGTTTTTGGTTTACAACTCCTAGAGGTTCGCGGCAGCTTGTCAGCCCAGGAACATTGCAGTACGAGTGGGATGGCACGACTTTGACTTTTACGTTAACGGGCAAGAATGGCTCAGCAACGTCTGCAATTGAATTTGGGGGCGAAATAGCCTCGCCCACCAAACCCGCCTAAGATTTGCGGGGCAAAGCCCACCTCAAACCCCCTAAACCCGCCCCGCAAATATGGCCAACTTCCTCGCCCTTGACTACGACGATTCCGACCTTCAAAGCGTGATCGATGGCTTGGCTGATCGACTCGGCGACCTGCGACCCGCGATGGTAGAAATTGGCGAATATATGTTGCTGGCGACGCGCGATCGCTTCGACGGAGAGCACGACCCCAGCGGCAATCCCTGGACGCCACTCAGCCCTAGCTACGCCAAGGCCAAATCCCGCAAGCCCAGCGCCCTCCGTGGCATCCTCACACTGAGCGGCCAACTGCGCGATACCATCACCTATGAAGCCCTCCCCGAAGCCGTCGTGATTGGCAGTAACAAGATTTATGCAGCGACTCACCAGCTTGGCCGTGACAGTATTCCGGCGCGGCCATTCCTAGGCGTGAATGAAGCCGACCGATCGGGGATCACCGAAATTCTGCGTGACTATTTGGAGTAGTTTGCCGCTCATATTTTGGCTTTTGTGAGCGACAAACTAACTTGTTGCTCACTGGTGAGAACCAAAGCGGGCTAGACAGCACCAAACGCGGGCGACACACTTGGTTAAACGCCATTCGTGTGTGTTATGCCATTGCAAATCTTTACTGCTGGGAAACGAACTGACGCCAATGGTGTGGTGGTGGATTTTAGCGAATCCCTGCTTGCCAAGATTGCCGCTATTTACGACCCGGCTCTGCATGAAGCCCCCCTGACGATCGGCCATCCGAAGCACGATGATCCCGCTTATGGGTGGGTGTCGTCGTTGGTGACGGTGGGCAGTCAACTAATGGCGGAACCGAAGCAAGTTGACCCGGTTTTTTCCGAGTCGATCGATGCGGGCCGCTATAAAAAAATCAGTGCCAGCTTCTACCTTCCTGGCTCTGCGCATCATCCCATCCCCGATTCCGATGTGCCGTATTTGCGGCATGTGGGTTTTCTGGGTGCGATGCCTCCGGCGATCAAGGGTATGAGCCCGATCGAGTTTGCCGATTGTGAAGAGGGTGTCTTCTTTGCCGAATGCGACTGGGTCGTGGCTGATTTGGCCAGTGCTTTGGGCCGGATGTTCCAGGGCTTCCGGGACTGGCTGATTGATGACAAGGGTTTGGAAACCGCCGATCGGGTTTTGCCTAGTTGGGGGATCGAATCCATTCAGCGGAGCGCCACCCAGCTCACGGCGGCGGCAATTGAAAAGACCAAGGACAGCCCCGCAATTCCTCTTACCTATAGCGAACAGCCTATGCCAGACCCCATCCTTGATGCCCGTGAACAATCCATTCTCGATCGAGAACGAGCCCTGAACCAACGGGAAGCGGCGAACTTTTGCGATTCGCTGATCCAGGAAGGCCGTGCCCATGTGGCTGGTATCCGGGACAAAGCGATCGCGCTCCTCACTACGCTGCCGGAAGCTGATTCCGTCCAGTTTGGGGAAGGTGATGAAACGGCCACGCCGAAGGCCCTGCTCGAAGACATCTTGCGGGCCATCCCTAAGACCGTCGAGTTTGCCGAAATAGCCCCGGCCAGCAAAACCCCGCCATCGGTGGCCAAGAAAGATCCGCAAGCCATGATGAAATTGGCCTCGAAAAAGGTGGCGGAAGCAAAGGCTGACGGTGAAGACTTGCCGATGCCCGAAGCAATGCGCATAGCTGCTAAAGAACTTGGAATGGAGGAAAAAGCCTAATGTATGACAATCGACAAGTAATTTTTGGGGGTACGGCTTCGATTGCGATCCCGGCCTATCACATTGTTGCCCACGCCACCACGGCAGGCCAAATCAAGCAGGCAATTGCCACGGATACCGCGATCGGCGTCTCCAGTGACACCCCAGCCATCATCAATAACCGCACCGACTATGTCGCCCATGGGCCGCATCGATTACGGGTAGGGGCAGCAGTTACGCCCGGCACTTGGCTTAAGCCCGATGCTAGTGGCCGAGGCATCCCAGCGGCTGTCGGTGAGGCCGCGATCGCCCGTGCTATCCAATCCGGAACAACTGGCGATCTGGTTGATGTTTTCGTTCAACCCTATAAGGTGTAATTTATGGCAAGATTTACAGAAAATCCCGTATGGTCGGGCATTTCAGAGCTTTACCGCAACCCGGAATCAACTTATATTGCCGACGAAGTCCTGCCGATCGTCCCGGTAGCTGCGGAAATCTTTTCGGCTGACTATTACCCGGTCGAATCTTTATTAGTCGCACCGGACAATGAAGTCGGTCGCCTCGATCGACCCGTACTCTTGGACTTTGAGGCAAAGCAGCGCGAGTTCAGGACGAAGGATTATGCCTATGATGCGCCGCTACCCAACTATGACGTGCAGCGGGCCGAGCAGCAACGCACGGGCCAAAACAGTGGCTTTAATCCAGAGGACTACGTTGTCCAGGGGGTAACCGAGATCCACACGCTGCGGCGGGAAATCCGGGCAGCGAACCTGGTATTCAATCCGGCCACTTACCTGCCCACTCAACGGCAGGTTGTGGCAGGCCCCAGCCAATGGACGAATACCGCGTCACGCCCGATCGACCAAATCATGA
The DNA here is from genome assembly GCA_046049545.1 of Cyanobacteriota bacterium. Taxonomy (GTDB): domain Bacteria; phylum Cyanobacteriota; class Cyanobacteriia; order Leptolyngbyales; family Leptolyngbyaceae; genus Romeriopsis. The sequence goes on from JBJORF010000158.1 coordinate 5,047, forward strand.
CGGCGATCAATGCCATGTTGATCCGGCCCAACCGATTGGTCTTGTCCCGCGAAAGCTGGACGGGCCTGAGCCGCAATCCTCAGGTGGTGGAGGCTGTCAAAGGCACCGCCGCCAAAGAGGGTGTCGCTAGCCTTCAGCAAGTGCAGGAGCTTTTGGAGATTCAAAAGATTGTGGTTGGCGATAGCTGGAGATCTGTGGCCGATCGCCAAGATTTAAGCCGAGGAACGGCAAATATCAATCGGTTGTGGGGGCCTCATGCCGCTTTGTTGCATGTTAATCCCAATGTCCGCACCACTACAGGGTCTAACCTGTACACGTTCGGGATGACCGCTCGCTGGGCGATGAAAAAATCCGGATGGATCGAAGACCCCGACATGGGTGCCCGTGGTGGCCGCAAGGTGCGTGTCTTGGAGCATTGCCGCGAGCTGATTACCGCACCCTTTTGCGGGTACTACTTTGAAAATGCCGTCGCCCCCGCTGCGGCCCTAAACCTTAGCAATGTGATGTAACTATGGCTGAGACTAAACCAAAAGAACCCACGGCTGAAACCACGGCTGAAACCACGGCTGAACCCAAGCCTAAGGCCAAAAAGGAGAGGCGGTATCGCCCGCTGGTAAATTGGCGCTACGGCAAGCTGTACCGCGAAGGCAAGGAATATGACTTGGAGGGCATCCCCCAAGAGGATATTGATAGCGCGATCGAGCAAGGCCATTTGGAGGTCTGCTAAATGGCCTATGCAACAGTGGCTCAATTCATTGAAGCGTTTGGCCAGGTCGAAGCAGTCGAACTGTCTAACCTCGATGATGCGGAAATTGTTGTGGTACAGGATGAGATTTTGGCGCGGGCATTGACTGATGCCAGTGCCGAGATGGATTCCTATTTTTGGCGTTATACGCTGCCCTTCGTCAGCTTGCCACAGCCAGTCATCGGCTGTTGCCTGGACATTGCTCGTCACCGCCTCGATCGAGTGCGGGAGCGGGAGGATGTGCGGGCACGGTACGAGGATTGGCGCAAGTGGCTGGAGCTGGTAGCCAAGGGCACGATCCGACTCGGAGTGGATGCGACCCAAACGGCGGTGACTCCGGCAGCGGATACCGAGGTCTGGTCTACCAGCGCCGATCGACAGTACACAAATGATTCACTGGCAGGATTTTACTAATGAAATAC
>JBJORF010000159.1:0-6091 GCA_046049545.1 Cyanobacteriota bacterium
GGCATAATATTCCACCACTTCCGTGGACTGGCGGGCGGTCATTCCCCGCTTCAGGAACTGGGCGATCGGACTGTGCTCAAATTCCGGGAAGACCGCCCACAGCACTTGGCCGATCAGACTTTTCCCCGATCGGCCGATCGTCTTGGCCGCTTCGCGGTTGACGTAGGTAAAGCGCCACTGCCGATCGCAGGCAATGAAGCAGTCCGTCACACTTTCGAGGACTTGGACAATTTGGGCTTGGGACTGGGCAATTTCGGCCTGGGCGGCTTTTTCCCGGCGACGGCTGATCTGGCGATCATGCTCAATCTGTTTCTGCTGGGTGACATCGGTAAGGGTCAGCACCACTTCATAGGGCAACACTTCGCGATCGCGAAATAATGGCTGGGCACTCACCGTCAGCCATAGCGTCGGCTGCTGGGGCCGCTGTAATCCCAGTGGCATGGCAATGCAGGGAATCCCTGTGCGCAGGGTGAGCTGGGCCGGATGATCGACGACATCGAGGGCCGTGCCATTGTCATGCACCCATTGCCACTGCGCCTCAAACAGTGATCGCCGCAATAATTCCGGTAGCATCAAGCCCAACATTTGGGCCGCACTTTGATTGGCCGTCTGAATCTGCCCGATCGGATTGGTGACGATTACTCCTTCATGTAAACTGCTGACAATCGATCGCTGCCGCGCTTCGCTGCGCTCCAGTTGATCTTGAAACTGCTGATAGCGCTGCAATTCGAGCTGCAACTGCTGATTGGTTGCGGTCAGTTGGAGGATTTCTTCGGCCAGTTCCGGCTGCCGCGCCACGGTTTCGGCTTGATGGCGCTGATCACTGACCCCCTGACCCATCAACTGAATTTCCAACAAATGCCCCGCCTGGGCATAGACCCCGACCAAAATCCACCGCTCCCAGCGCAGGCTGCCCGGTCGCACCAAACGGTGCTCAAACTGCACTGTGGGCTGCACTTTGCTGCCTTGTTCGAGTTGGGCGATCGCTTCCGCAAATTGGGTTTGGAGCTGATGATCGGGGCCAATTAAGTCAAACAGCAAATCCCCGACCACGGGCTGATCAAATTCGCCAAAGTAATGGGCAAAGGCCGTATTCGCGGCAGTCAGGATGCCATTCGGTAAACAGCGGGCGATCGGCTCGGGATGGTAGCGCAGGAGGGTTTTGTAGCGGGCTTCGCTGCGCTGGAGGGCAAGTAAGGTGCGCTGGACTAACGATGGCGGCGGGTTGATGCTGGTATCCAACTGGCTACTATCGGCGATCGCGCTGCCCAAACGACTGCCCTCCAGCCAGGCGGCGGTATCAGCGGGGGCAGTTTCGGCAGGCTGATCCGCCATAGTCGCCCCCGACTGTTGAGCCAAGGCTGCTTGCAGCGCAGCAACTTGCTGCACCAAGGCTGCGTTTTGCTGTTGCAGTTGCTGCCAGGTTGGCTCGGTTAAGTTTGGCCCCGTCAAGTTTGGCCCCGTCAAGTTTGGCTCCGTCATAGGACTGTGACTATTGCGGTAAAGTCGGCGATGAAGTCCGTGATTCCAGTTGCATTTCGCAGGGTAAAACGATCGTAAACGCCGTCCATCCCTGTTCACTCCTGACGGTAATTTGTCCCTGAAGTTGCTCAACTAAGCGCCGCACTAAGGTTAGCCCTAGCCCCGTACCGCCGCGCTGTTGCCGATCGCCCCCCGGCACCCGGTAAAATTTGTCAAATAGCTTTGGCAGTGCTTCTGCGGCGATTTCACCCTGATTGCTGATTTGGATGATCAGCTGTGGGATGACTTCGGTTTCGTCCGCTTCGCGCACCTTGAAGGCGATCGTTCCCTGGGGGGCCGTATACTTGCCCGCATTGGTCAACAGCTCAACCAACACCCGCTGAATGCTGATTTCGTCGGAAACCATCGGCGGCAAAATCGCGGGCACCTCCCACTGAAGGTTTTGCTGCTGGTTCTCGGTGCGAATTTTAAAGGAGCAGTAGAGGGTGTGGAGGGTTTGCTCCAGATCAATCGATCGAGGCGAAATCCGGCTTTCCCCCGCTTCAAGTTGGTACAGATCCAACAAGTTCTGAATCAGTTCATCACCTTGGGTGCAAGCATTGCGGGCAATGTCCATGTATTGCCGCCGATTGTCTGGCAGGGTCTCCATCATTTGCAGGGCGACTTTGATGGTGGTGAGCGGTGCGCGCAGATCGTGGGTAATCGTATTGACGACATCGCTGCGCTGGCTGTTGTGGTTTTGGAGGTCTTGAATCTGCGTTTGCAGGGTTTGGAGGGCGGCATGTTTGCGGAGACGGGCGGCGATCGCTTCGAGTAGTTCAACCCGACGGAAGGGTTTACATAGATAGTCGTCGGCTCCCAGGTTCATCCCCTGGCGCAGGTCGCTGGGATCGGTTTTAGCCGTGAGGAAAATAAAGGGCAAGGTGGCAGTGGTGGGATTGCTGCGAATCGCGCTCAGTACGTCATAGCCACTCAAGTCCGGCATCCGGATGTCACAGATGATCAAATCCGGCTGCTGTTTTTGGGCGATCGCTAGCCCCGCCCGCCCATCGCACGCATCGATCGGCTGGAACCCACCGGACTCCAGAATCTCAACGATGTTCAGCCGTACATCAGCTTCATCTTCGATCACCAAAACCTGCATTAGACTCGCATTCCGTCCGCAAATATCCTGATTTTAGTTAAAACAACTGGAGGACTGGTTGATCTTCACCAACTACTCACCATATCCGTATTTTCGCAGAGAATTGCCTCATCAAAGCATTACAGAATAATTTTTCTTTAATTAAATTTTTTCGAACCCTGGGGCGACGGTGCCTCCGTGCGAGATTTTCGGTGCATCGATCGGTAAATTATCTAAAATTACAAGGCTTCTCTCCTAATCACTTTGCCGTCATGCCCAATACTGCCAGCCCATCATCTGTCACCCTGCCGCAATATGATGTGATTATCTGTGGGGCTGGCCCCGGAGGGGCCATGGCCGCAGCGACTGCCGCCCGTGGGGGGCTGAAGGTAGCACTGATCGAAAAATATCCGCTGCCGCGTCATAAGACTTGCGGCGGCGGGATGCCGATGGTGATGCAGGACTACCTCTGGGATATGGCTCCGGATGCCTTTGTCGAGTCGGATGTGGCCTACATGCGGCATACCTGGAACTTTGATGAAGATGCTTATCTCGGCGAAATCAATCCCACGGGCACAAGCCGTCCGCTCTCACTCTGGATGGTGCAGCGATCGCGGTTCGATGAAGCACTAGCACAGCGGGCGGTGCGGGCCGGGGCGGAATTGCGGGATGGGTTAGTGGTCAAAACCTTGCGGCAGGAAGCCGATGGGGTGATTGTCGAAGCCCAGTCGCTCAAAGGCAATACCACTTGGACGGCAAAGGCGCGTTATGTCGTTGGGGCCGATGGGGCGAATGGAGCAGTGGTGAAGGCGACGCAGCTGCGGCAGAAAAAAGCGATCGCGATCGCCCTCGAAGTGGAGTTGCCGCACACTTGGGGCGAAGGCCACGAATCGCTCAAACCCGAAATCGCTCACTTGGAGTACGGTGCGATTCCCCACGGGTATGGCTGGATCTTCCCCAAGGAGGATCATTTAAATATCGGTGCGGGGGTGTTTCGCTCCAAGAACCTGGATGCCCGCAAAAATCCCCAGGTGAACCAAGAATTGCGCGAGGCGATTTTTCAGTACATCGACAAGATGGGGCTACAGTGCGATCGCGAAAAGCTGCAATTCCATGGCCATCCGCTCCCGACTTGGGCGGGGAAAGAACCGTTGCAAGAAGGTCGGATTCTGCTGGTAGGCGATGCCGCTGGGCTGATTAATCCACTGTTTGGCGATGGGATTTTGCACGCAGTCAAGAGTGGTGATATTGCCGGAACTGCCTTGGTTGAGGATGCGGCGGAAAGCTATACCCAAAGAATTCATGCAGAACTCGGTGCAAATTTTGATGCAGCATTGCGGTTATCGAAATTGTTCTATAACTGGACAGACTTCTGCTTTAAGTACGGTGTGAAAAATCCGAAGGGCACCCGCTATGCAACACAGATGATCGCGGGTGAAATGTCCTTTGAAGAAGTGCAGAAGCGGGCGATTAATCGGGTTAAGCGATCGGCGGGTGCTCAGTTAGGCAAAGTTTTAGGTTTATTGAAGGGGTAACAAAATCCCCAAATTATTAAGCGGCTGATCTAATTCAACATCAAGCCATCTTGAATTCTGAGTTTGCGTTTGGTTTGGTCAGCAATATCAGGTTCATGAGTGATGATGACGATCGTGATGCCTTGATCGTTCAGTTCCGTAAATAAATTCATTACCTCATGGGAGGTTTGGGTATCAAGTGCGCCTGTAGGTTCATCGGCTAAGAGCAGGGCTGGATGATTAACCAAGGCACGGGCGATCGCAACGCGCTGTTGTTGTCCGCCGGAGAGTTGGTTAGGACGGTTAGTCAGCCGATCGCCGAGTCCCACTTTCATCAGAGCTTCCTCAGCCCGTTCCCGCCGTTCCTTGCGCGGAATTCCGGCGTAAATCATTGGCAGCATGACGTTTTCCAGCGCGGTCGATCGGGCCAGTAGATTAAATTGCTGGAACACAAAGCCAATCCGCTGATTGCGAATGAAGGCAAGGTCGTCTTTGCTCAGGGTGATGAGATCTTGATTTTCCAAGTAATACGAGCCGTGGGTGGGCCGATCGAGGCAGCCAATAATGTTCATCAGCGTCGATTTGCCGGAACCCGATGCGCCCATGATGGAAACATATTCGCCTTCGTTGATCTGAATATTGATGCCCTTGAGAATCGGCACTTCAGTTTCACCGAGTAAGTAGGTTTTGGTAATGTCTTGCATTTCGATCATGATTAGTCGCTCCGTAAGGCGGCGATCGGTTCGAGCTGGGCGGCGCTTCTGGCTGGAATTACGCCAGCAATCAAGCCAACAGCGGTGGATAAGCCTACACCAATGAAAATAGAATCAGTTGAAATTACAAATGGGATTGAGGCGCCGATCGCGGCCAGTAATGTGATACTAATGCCAACCATAATTCCAATACAACCGCCAATTACTGAAATCACAACGGATTCTACTAGAAATTGGGTGAGGACGGCCCGATCGGTGGTACCAAGAGCTTTGCGAATGCCGATTTCGCGGGTGCGTTCGACGACGGAAACCAGCATGATATTCGCAATCCCAATGCCCCCGACAACGAGAGAAATCCCGGCGACGGCGACGATCATTGTGGTTAGCAACCCCATGATCGTATTGAAGGTTTCGAGAATATCAGCCTGGTTAGTGACCTTAAAATCATCATCATCAGGGTTCAAAATGCCATGGCGCAGTCGCAAAATGTTGGTTACTTGGAATTTAATCTGGGGTAATTGGCTTTCGTCTTTGCCTTTGATATAAATGCCGCTAACCGATATGCCCATGAGGGAATTATTGCCAATAATGCGGGCAGACATGCTGGTAAGTGGTACATAGACTGCATCATCGCGATCCTGCGGGCCTTGGGCACCCTTGGCTGCCATCACGCCAATAATTTCGTAAATCTCCCCTTGAATGCGGATTTTCTGCCCGATCGGATTCACTGCTGGGGGAAATAGATTTTTCTGCACGGTGGGGGCAATCACGGCAACGGAAGCGGCGGCGTTGAGTTCTTCGGTATTGAAAAACCGTCCGGTTTTCGGGAAGGTTTTGCGGGCTTCGGGGTAGCTGAGATCGGAGCCGTAGACGGTGGTGGATGTGTTTTTGTCGCCGTAAACGACTTGGGTGTTGCGTTGGAGATAGGCGGCGACGATCGTGGCGGCGGGGGCTTCCTTGGCGATCGCTTGGGCATCTTCCCAGGTGAGGGTGGTGACGGAGCCTTGACCTTGGCTCACGCCGCCGCTTTGCGCGGCTCCGGCCATGACTTGGATTACGTCGGTGCCAAGGCCGCGAATGCTGTTTTCGGTGGATTTGCGAACGCCTTGGCCGATCGAGGAGATGGCGATGACGGAGCTGATGCCGATGATCACGCCGAGCATCGTGAGGCCGCTGCGGAGTTTGTTGTTCCAGAGGGCTTCTCCGGCCATGGTGCTGATTTCGAGGAGGGAGATTTGGTTTCTTTTGGGGGCGGTTTG
>JBJORF010000160.1:0-6026 GCA_046049545.1 Cyanobacteriota bacterium
CAGGTGTATGGCGGCGGGGGCAACACGGGCGCAACGCTGCGCAACGACTTTATCGAGTTGTTCAACCGCAGCGCCGCCCCGGTTTCCCTCGCGGGTTGGTCGATTCAATACGCCAGCGCTGGCGGCAACACCTGGCAGAAAACGGACTTAACGGGCACCCTCCCCGCACAGCTTCCTCCCGGAACACCACAAAACCCGATTGGGAATGCTTTACAGATCACCGTTCAGGAACATCGCACCACCATCCAAACCTTACTCAAACGATCGAACCTCAACGACTACGGCACGATCGCGCCTGACGCAGATTATTCAAAATTGCCATTTACGGGCGGATTCCAAGCGAAACCGAACAATCCCACCCAGCTCTACAATACATCCGCCTCACGCAACGGCCTATACGTCAGTCTACGGCCCATTCAAGGGCAGGTGAATCAAGTCCAAGTCGTGCATTATCTCAGTCCGACTCAATTTGTGCGCGGACAAGGCAAATGTAGCAACACCATCGCCGCAAAACTCGCTCCGATCCAAACGCAATTAAATGCCCAAAAATGGGCCGATGCCGATCGCGAAACCCGACGGATCTTCGATCCCAGATCGGTTGATATTCGATCGCAGGATATTAGCAAACCGACAGCAGAAATGATCTACGCCATTGACCAGGCTTGGTTAGAAGCCAGTGACGGGCGCTTTGGCTTGACACCGCAACTGCAACGCTGGAAGCAATTGATGACCAAGAAGCCCAGCGATCGGGAGGCTACCGTAAATGCTTTTCGCGATCTAGTTGGCTGGAAAATGACCCAGCAGCGAGCCGAATCGCACCCAACCGATAGCGATTGGCGCAATGAATCGGAACTGAATTATTCCCTTAAAGCCCCGATCGGGCATCTACCTTGGGTTGGGGTATCGGATCGTGAGGTGCTGGATTTAGCCGCACCGGATGATGGCGAATCCTGTGGCAGTTGCACGATCGATGCAATGGCCCTACGGAGCACACGCTTCTACGGTCATATTCCTCAGTATTTTGAACAAATTGAGGCGGCATTAAAATCACAATAATATTGAAATCGCAAGAACGATAAAGTCGCAATAATAATATGTGAATATGTGATGCGTTTTGCTTCGCCGAAACGCATCACACGCAAAACCTCATCACACACCAACCAACGCCCATGTCACTTAAATTCCTCATCACCAGCGCGATCATTGCAGGATCACTGTTCAATATTGCTCTCACAGCGCAAGCCAAACCATCACCCGCCGCTAAAGTAGAAATCAAGGAAGTTAAGCGGCAACCATTAACCCCCAAACAACAAGCAGAACGCGACACAGCACTTGCGAAACTAGGCACGATCGTCGACCAAAACGATCAATTACAACCTGCTAAAACGATCGTCGCCACTGCCGTTCCCCTACTGAAGCATTCCGATGCAGAAGTACGACTCGCAACTGTACGCCTTTTCCAACAACTGGGGCGACCGACGCAGGCTGCCACACCCCATCTCATCCCATTACTGCAAGACCCAAACCTGGAAGTTCGTACCCAAGTACCCTTTGCCCTCGCCGAAATGGGCGACCCCGCCCAGGCGGCAATCCCCCAAATCAAACGAATGTTGAATGATCCCGAAACCGCTTTTGTCGCTGGTTGGGCTTTAGCGTTTCTCGATCGGGACATTCGCGCCGCCCAACTCCAGAAAGGCTTCACCGAACTCCAAGCAACTGACCGTAAAACCCGAGATAACGCCCGATTCACCCTCGGACTGATGCGCCCCAAAGAACTCAAACCCCAACTCACCCAACTGCTCAAACACAAAAATCCCGACATTCGCCAAAGTGCTGAATCAATCCTGGCATACCTGAACGTCAAAAATGGCACCTACGCTGGACAAGGGTTGGATCATTACCTGATCGTGGAAGGCGATCGCTGTCGCCTCAATCAAGGTGGGGCACTTTCGCCCTGGCAGGAAAATTGCAGCCTGACCCAAGTTGATGGCGATCGGCTCTACGACGGCAATCAAACCTGGACAAAAATCCCATCAAGAGTCCCATCAAGAGTCCCGTAGTGCCACCCCGATCTTTTCCCCACAAATAAATCCGGCAGCGGCATCCGTGGGTATCTTAAACAAACCCACGATACTGAGACTGGCCCATGAATGCTGATCGATCGCGCCGCTCTAGTTGGCTAAAGTACCTGGCGATTGCCGTTTTGATCGCCCTTGGCTTAGGATTGGCAAAGCAGTTCAATCTTTCCGGCCTCATGCAACAAGCCCTCCAGCAAGCCCTCGCCTGGGTCGATAGTCAAGGTCAGCTCGCCCCGATCGCGTTCATCTTGATTTACAACTTCGCCACTGTCCTACTGATTCCCGGCTCCGTGCTGACCCTCGGTAGTGGCATTCTGTTTGGGCCAGTTTGGGGGACGCTCTATGTCATAGTTGCCGCGACCCTGGGGGCCACAGTGGCATTTTGGATTGGGCGGAATTTTGCGCGGGGGTGGGTCAGTCGCCAGATCGCGAAGTATCCGAAGTTTGCGGCAATCGATCGGGCCGTTGCCCAGGAAGGGTTCAAGATCGTCACACTCACGCGGCTGTCGCCGCTGTTCCCGTTCAACTTGCTGAACTATGCGTTTGGGATTACCCAGGTGTCACTGAAGGACTATATGCTCGGGTCGATCGGGATGGTACCGGGGACGATTCTGTACGTTTATCTCGGTTCCTTGCTCGGTAGTCTCGCCATGATCGGTAGCAAGACCGCCGCTGATCCGCAGACCGTGGCGTTGCAATGGGCAGTTAAAATTGTGGGGCTGATTGCGACGGTAGCGGTGAGCATCTACGTCACCCGCATCGCCAAGCGCGCCCTCGACGAAAGCATCGCGGAATAGCTTGTCGCTTATGTTGCCAATGCTGGGTGAAGCAAAATCACAGCCCCCAGCATTGGGGGTTTGGGGGCTAGCTAGACCTTGCACATAACCGATTTCACATATCCTTTTGACCACACCCAACCATGCAACCCCTCGACACCTACAACCAAAAACTGATCCAACACGTTCATCCGCCGGACTGGGCCAATCCCACACCTCAGGCAGAATACGATCTTGTCGTGATTGGTGCGGGGACAGCGGGCTTGGTGATCGCCGCTGGCAGTGCGGGTTTGGGGATTGGGCTGAAGATTGCGCTGATTGAGCGGGAATACATGGGCGGCGATTGTCTGAATGTCGGCTGTATACCGTCAAAATGTTTGATTCGATCGGCCAGAGCGGCCTATGAAGTCAGTCATTCGGCCCATTTAGGCGTGATTGCCCAAGCGATGAGCGTTGATTTCAAACTGGTGATGGAGCGGATGCGACAGGTTCGATCGGGCATCAGTCATCACGATTCCGCCCAGCGCTTCCAGGATTTGGGGATTGATGTATTTTTTGGCGACGCGCAGTTTGCCGATCGCCACAGCATTACCGTAAATGGCCAAACCCTGAAATTTAAGAAAGCCGCGATCGCGGCTGGTGCCCGTGCAGTCCGACCGAATATACCAGGCTTGGAAGCCGCCGGATATTTGACCAATGAAACGGTATTTTCCTTAACCGAACGCCCGCAACGATTGGCCGTCATTGGCGGTGGTCCGATCGGCTGTGAATTGGCGCAATCATTCCATCGCCTCGGGTCGGAAGTCACGCTAATTCATAAAAATAGTCATCTCCTGGACAAAGAAGACCCCGATGCCGCTGCGATCGTGCAGCAGCAATTCCAAGATGAGCATTTGAAATTTTATCTCAGCGCCGATCTGCAAAGCGTGGAAGTCACTCCCACAGGCAAAACACTCACTCTGAAAACCCCGCAGGGCAGTCAGACCATTACCGTTGATGAAATCCTGATCGGTGCTGGACGGCAGCCGAATGTGGAAACTTTGAATTTAGACGCGATCGGCATTGACTACGATCGGCGCAAAGGGGTAATCGTCAACGACTATCTCCAAACCAGCCAACCGCATATTTACGCCGCCGGGGACTGCTGCATGGACTGGAAATTCACCCATGCGGCGGATTTCGCGGCCCGCATTGTGATTAAAAATGCCCTATTTGCCCCCTTTGGCTTAGGCAAGTCCAAACTCCGCGATTTAATCATGCCTTGGGTAACTTATACCAGCCCCGAAATCGCCCACGTTGGGCTGTATGAGCACCAAGCAAACCAACCGACCACGACCATTACCATTCCGATGCATACCGTCGATCGGGCGCTCACCGATGGCGAAACCCAAGGCTTTGTGAAAGTGTTGCTGCGTCAGGGCAGTGACGAAATTCTCGGCGCAACGATCGTCGCGAATCACGCCGGAGAGATGATTAGTGAAATCACCACGGCAATGGTTGGCAAAATGGGTTTAGGCAAACTCGCCAGTGTGATTCACCCCTATCCCACCCAAGCCGACGCGATCCGCAAAGCCGCCGATGCCTATCGCAAAACCTTACTCAGCGATCGCACTCGATCGTTGCTAAAATTCCTCAGCAAATTAAGTTAAGCCCGCTACACAACAGAGCGCGTTCGTTACCCCATTTTTTAACCCCAGCGTATTCCCTGCAAATAGGTCGCCACGATCGCCCGATCGTCCCCCAAAATCATCAGCCCAAATAGGGCCGATGCCAAATCCTCCAGATTTTCAACAGGCATCGTCGGGTTCCGCAACTGCATCAGCGGCGTAGGCTGCAAATCAATCACAATAAAATCCGCCTCTTTACCCGGCACAAAATTCCCGATCGCGTCATCCAACCCCAATGCCTTCGCCCCCCCCAACGTCGCTAGATAAAACGCCTGAAACGGCGCAAGCGTCTGTCCTTGCAACTGCGCCACCTGATAGGCCGCTGCCATCGTCGCCAACATCGAAAAACTCGTCCCCGCCCCCACATCTGTCCCTAAGCCGACTTTATTTGCACCCGTCTGATGCAACGGAAATAACCCACTGCCAAGAAATAGATTCGACGTTGGACAATGGGCGATCGTCGCCCCCGCCGCCGCCAATCGCGCAAATCCCCCCGCATCTAAATGAATGCAATGGGCCAAAATTGTCCGATCGCTCACCAACCCATAGCGCTCATACACCGCCAAATAATCCGCACATTCAGGAAACAATTGCGCTGTAAATTCAATTTCCTGGAAATTTTCCGACAGATGTGTATGCACATAGACATCGGGAAATTCCGCTTTGAGCTGCCCTGCCAATGCGAGTTCATCGGGCGTGGAAGTAATCGCAAAACGCGGCGTGATTGCATAGCTCGCGCGGCCATTGCCATGCCATTGCTGAATTTGCTGCTTAATTTCCGCATAGGCCCGATCTGGATCTTTGATTAGATAATCTGGCGCATTGCGGCTCATCATCACCTGTCCGCCAATTATCCGCATGTTGCGCTGTTGGGCAGCGGCAAATAGCGCCGTTACGGACTCCGGGAAAATCGTGGTAAACACTGCCGCTGTCGTCGTGCCGTTGCGAAGTAGTTCATCCAGAAAAGAAATGGCAATTTGCTGGGCATAATCTGCATCGCTGAATTTCCGCTCCGTGGGGAACGTATAGATTTCCAGCCATTCCAGCAATTGCGCCCCATAGGCAGCAATCATCTCCATCTGCGGCAGATGCAAATGCAAATCCACAAAACCCGGCATCACCAATCGGCCCGAATAGTCCGTTACAGGAACATCGGGATAATTCGATCGCACCGCATCATACGCACCAATCGCAACCACATACCCCCCATCAATCACCAACAATCCATCCGGGAAATACCGCACCGCCTCAGCAATTGCCCGATCGAGCGGATCAGCCACAAAATCAAGCAAGGCCCCACGAATTGCGAAGAGTGAAGATTTAACGCCCCCAGAATTGGGGGCCGGGGGGCAGGTCAGCGGAATTTGCGGCATGGTTTTTAAATTTAGCTTCTTGATTTTAAATTTAGCTTCTTGAATTGAGGTTTCCAAATTTCACATTAGGGCTTCTTCGGCAATTCCACCAAAATCGTCGTACCCCGCTTGGCTTTCGGAGTCAATAGCTGA
>JBJORF010000161.1:0-6002 GCA_046049545.1 Cyanobacteriota bacterium
GGGCGATGATCGATCCCTCCCGTACGGGCGCGTTTTCCGCGCCCCCAATCGCGCAACACCAATTTTCAACCCCGATCGCCAATGGATAAACTTTGAATTGGGAATTGCTGTTATGGCAAACTAGGAAGCCATTTGCGCAAACGATTCCGACACCTCGCGCAGCTGCACCACATCCTGGCGCGGGTCAACGTGGGCAACCTGGAGAAATAGGCGTTCACCCAGATCGATCGGTCGATCGATGTGCATTACCAGCTCCACACCTAGATCTTCCAACATCACCAATGCCAACCGCTCATGCTCCCGCAACCACCGCAGCAACATTCCGTCCCATACCTGGTCGATATTGCGCCGCAGATATTCCAAGATCCAATAACGATTACTCTGCCGTTCCAGTAGCACCGCATCCTGCACCGCTGGAGTCAGCGATAGGATGATTTCCTGCATCTTCGACACTGGGAAGGGTAGCGCCTCCCCCCGCAAATGTGCCTTAATCTGAAAATGCGCCAGCAAATCTCCATAGCGACGAATCGGCGAAGTGACCTGTGTATAGGTATCGAGGCCCAAACTCGCATGGCGAAACGGGGTGAGGCTGACTTCACTACGCGGCATACAGCGGCGCAGCGCACAGGAACGCACTGGACCAGCAGGCAGCACCATCAATTCTTCCTCCGGTGGCAGTTCCGGCTGTTGCTGCGCCCGGAACAGCATCGGCAAATCGTGTGCTTGCCCGTACTTCGCCCCGACTTCCCCCGCCAAAATCATCATTTCCGCGACGAGTTCCCGTGCAAAGGAACCTTCAAGAATGTAGACATCCACTTCCTCGCCGCCGTCTTTGACCTTCACCGTCGATTCTGGCATGTTGATCGCGATCGCGCCTTGGGTTTTGCGCCACGATCGGCGCAGCTTGGCCCATTTGGCAAGGTCGTGAATTTCCGGTTCGGCCTGCACACCCAGGTCAAGCATTTCATCGACATCATCGTAGGTGAGGCGATAGGTGATCTTGATTTGACTGGCGTGGATGCTGTAGTCCGTCACCCCGCCTTCATCGTCGAGCAAAATCCCAAAACTCAGGGCACAGCAGACTTCCCCGGCTCGCAGGCTCATCGGCCCCGTTGCCAGCTCTGTCGGGAACATCGACACCATCCCCGTCGGTAGGTATAGCGTCGTCCCCCGGCGGCGGGCTTCCAGATCCAGGGCATCTCCGGGCTGTAACCAACGGGTCGGATCGGCAATATGTACCCAAATCTTCTGCCGCCCATCGGGCAGGTACTCAATGCTCAAGCCGTCATCGATTTCGATCGTGCTTTCATCATCGATCGTCGAAACCTTCAGATGGGTCAGATCCAGGCGCGGATTCAAGTCCTCCGGGGCCGACTGCATATAGTTCTGCGCTAGCTCCACCACTTTTTGCGGGAACGAAACAGGGACTTTACTCCGGCGCAGCAGTAGGTTTTCGTGGGGACTCCAGAGCTTCAGCTGAACCAACAAATCAAAGGCCGCTTGGCCCGTGGCCGATCGCCCCAGCGAACTGAGCAAATCCACGGCGGTCGCTTTATTCGGGGCTTCATCGGCAAAAGTCGCAAATTTCTCCAACGCGTCGAGGCGCGGCCGATCGGCAGCAGTCCATTCGTGGGGTTCTCCCGCCAGCACCGCCTGAATCTTTGCCACAAATCCGGCCCATTCTTGCTGCCGCTTGTTTCCGGCTTCCTGCTGGTGTTTCAGTTCCGCGACTTGGGCGGGGGTGCGGGGTTCGTAGCGATCGGCTTTGCGTTTGAAGTAGAGGCGATCGTCGTCAAGCATCCGGTGGGCGGCGTATTGCGCCGCATCGGAGGAGTCGGAGAAGAGGAGCTTGGCCAGCTCGATCGGATTGGTGCCGTCACCAATTTCCAACAGCAGTTCCCAGGCCACTTCCAGGCTGGCGGGATCGAAGAAGCCTTCGACTTGCTCGGCAAAAGCAGTAAGCTGAGCCGGTTTATAGTTACCGGGGATCTCGTAGGTGATCTCGCGCGGTGGCAGGCTATGGGACTGATCGCGGGCATCGATCACGACCCAATTTTTCTTACCTTCAGGCCGATCGGCGACGGCTAACCGCCGATCGCCATTGACCCAAAATTCGATTAACGTGCCCTTCTCCATGTAGTCATTCCAATGCGGTCTGGCGCGTGAATGTGGTTTGCGGTGGGATGTCTGATTTTTTGAAACAGTCAACTATTGTAAAGCCTGTTGGGAGATTTGAGTAGGCAGGAGGAGAGGAATTTGGCAGCGGGGATCATTCATCGGTGAGGCAAAGGGGTGAGCATTTGCCGGATGATGGGGCGGTGGCTTTGGCGGAGAAGGTGGAGGAATTGGAATGACCGATCGAGGCGGTGATCGCGAATTTTCTGGATGCGGAAGCATTTAGCTTTGAGGATTGCCTACTGGCCAAGCATCAAGCCGTTTAATCGAAGGCTGTTTAGCGGTTTCCTGTGGGAAAATCGCGACTTTGGTGGAACATTTGCCGGATTATGTGAAGGGGGTTGGTGGAGAAAGCAGAGGAATTGGAATGCCCGATCGAGGTCAGATTCTAAGTGTACATAATCTACAATGAAATATGTTTATAAAAAATATCTCTGTACACATCTATCTGTTGCATAAACCACGTAAGTAATTGATAATCCTGCTCCGCCAATTCATTTCTTTCATTTCCAACTGGCAAGTTTGGATTAGCCAATCGGTTATTTACTGCATAAAGGCTAACAGCTTTTTGGTAGATTTCCTGTAAGTAATCTGCAACCTCTCGATCAAAGAGAAAAATGGCTTCATCTGTATCAGAGGCAAACTTGAGAAGTGTTTGGATATCCTTCACAGTGCCTTCAGCCATGACATGCGACACGAAAGAGCGAGTAATTTGATAGGTTTTAATTTTTCGATCGTATACTTCAAGTGTCAATTTTCTCCGCTCCATGTCTTGGGGGGATTTTTGAGCATTCATTCCAGTTTCAGAAAGTAATTTGCGTTTCTCACCTCGAATAATCTCTTTCTCCTCATCCTTTGCTGGATGGGTTTTTTCGCCATCTCCTCGGCGAAGCAAAACAACTGTGGGAGAGTAATTGAGAAGCTGCTTATTAAGTTGATGCAAATATGGTGATGGTGGCATGATAATTGCAAGGAGTTTATAGCCATCAACCTCAAACTTCTCAAAATTAATGTGAGCAATGGGGGTGTCTAAAAAACTATTGACACGATCGCGAATGTCTTTAAATGGCGGAAGTGCAGAATAATCGACATCAAAGAGTGTTGGCTTGCCATTAGCGTCGAGTTTTTCATTCGCTCCAATAATTAAATATCCTGTCTCGCGGGAAGTGCCAATATTTCCATTAGTAATAGCAATAATATCTTTAGCCATTTCGGAAAATGCATCTTCTCTTTGCTTATTGCCCTCGCTTTTTTCCTGATGCGACAGCTCAGATGGCACTTTACCAATTTTATACATTTCCCTTTTGAAATCCATCTTAGATGTCTCTCCAGGATTGTAGACCAGATGTTGAAGCCGTTTATGTAATTCAGCATCCATGCCTATCCCCTCACGCGATCGCATAATCCGAACATTCCCGCATCGATGGATGATGAAATCCAATGACTAAGTCTTGCTTGGAAATCCCCATCGCTTCTAAATCATGATCGATTTCCAGATCCGTGTTATTTTCCTGAACCCAAATCTTGTCACCTTTAATATCGAAATGAAAGATACAAGCATGAATACGCTTATTCTTATCCCAACCCGTTCTAAACAGGAGATAGTGATCGTTCATAGTATCCACAATCACCTGGGTTTCCAATCCCTCGCGCTGCGCACCATAAGCAGCATAATTCCTGAGAAACTGCTGTAGGCATTGACGGTAATG
Organism: Cyanobacteriota bacterium; assembly: GCA_046049545.1. Classification (GTDB taxonomy): domain Bacteria; phylum Cyanobacteriota; class Cyanobacteriia; order Leptolyngbyales; family Leptolyngbyaceae; genus Romeriopsis. Next base: position 3,885 of record JBJORF010000161.1, read on the forward strand.
TTCTAGTCTATCCATGATTCAATCTCCTGAGTCAACTTGTCATACACAATCAACTTGATGGGATAGTCACGCAGCGTTGCTTGAATGAGAATCTCTTGAAATAAGGATTCATAGGTTGCGGAGGGAATTGCCAAGTAAAGCGTACGATCGGGTTCTTCCAGCTTAAGGGCCACTTTGTAGGTTAAATATTGCCCCAAAGCTGCATAGAATGCTGTGATCTTAGAAGTATTGACGAAGCTCTTCACCTCGATCGCGATTTTCTCTCCCTCCTTTTCTGCGGCAATTAGCGGCTCTGCGGCTAAGTCGATCTGGATATTCACATCACCGATGTTCAGATACAACGGGTCGTCTGTAATCACCCAGCCGGATTGGCTTAAAGCCTGTTTAACTAAGTCGTGGAACAAGTCCTTACGGGACATTTGGTTCTACTCCCTACATTTTGACACAAAAAATTATCCCTGAGGAAAGACATCTCAGCCATCGCCCCAGGGACATATACCATCAGAATTAGTTCCTACGCACTAAAGTACTTCGCCACCGGATGATAAATCGCAAACGCCGTCGTCGATCGCTCCGGATAAAGCTGCTCACTCTCATCAATGTGCATCCCAATCCGATCAAGCCACACCATACCCCGTATGCGGACGTTTATAGGGCGGATGTAGCCCTAAGACAATGTCACCCTTGGACACACCCATATCAACCAATTTCTGCGCCAAATCTGCCTCAGTCATATTCCGTTGAATCCAAATCTTCCCATCTTTAATATCGATGTGGATAAAGCAGTGATAGACCCGCTTCATTCCATCCCAGCCAATATCAAGGATTCGATAATGGTCATTTTCTGGATCAATTACCAGTTGACTCTCAACCTGTCCATTGGAACTATTCTCATCCACATGGGCTTTCAACAGTTCCCGAATACATTTTTGGTAAAACGCTATTCCTTCCATGACACGATCGCCTCCTTGTCAGAATCATAGATCAAAAGTCGAAGTTGATGCAGCTTAATCGCTTCCTGCACAAACCGCTCCTGAAAAAATGACTCAAACGTATCTTCCGGCACAGCCAGATATAGGATGCGATCGAGTTCTGTCATCTGAAGCCCCAGCCGATAGTTGAGGAACTGCCCCAAGGCCGCATGAAAATCTGTAATGGCTGAGTTGTTGAGGAAACTCTTGATTTCGATCGCAATTTTCCGGCCTTCCTTCTCGGCAGCCACCACTTTATCTGCCGCCAAATCAATTTCCAGCTTGACTGTCGTCGATTGCTCCGGATAAAGCTGCTCACTCTCATCAATGTGCATCCCAATCCGATCGCCCCCCAGCCATGCAAGCGACGGCATCACCACTCGTCGTAGAATTGGGAAGTTCTTTGCCGCCGTAATTGACTCTTCGATGACTGATTCGCTCCAACAAGAAGCCCGTGCAATTCTCGATCGCCTTGCGTTTACGCCTTTTGAGGATTGTCAACCGCTGAGTCGGGAGTTTGAGCATGTGCCGGGTAAGGTCGGGCTTTATGCGTTTCGGCATCGGACGGAAGAACTGCTCTACATTGGGAAGGCTAAGAATTTGCGCGATCGCTTGAAAGGCGGACATAAGGCGTTTTTGTGGGGATGGCTCGATCGGTATGATCCCGATGATGTCAGGATTGCGTTTGTGACTATCAACCAATGGCAGCGACCTGGCTTATCATATGAGTTGGAGACGTTGATTCTCCAGGCGACTCATCCACCCTACAACGTGAAGATTCCCAAAGCGCCATGATTCAAACTCTTACGACGCAGCATCTCTCAGCCGAGGCGATCGCGACTTTGGTGGAACATTTGCCGGACTATGTGAAGCTGGCTTTGGCGGAGAAGGCGGAGGAGTTGGAATGCCCGATCGAGGCGGCGATCGAGATGGCGATCGCGAGTTTTCTGGATGAAGAGGCTTTTAGTTTTGAGGATTGCTTACTGGCCAAGCGGCAAGCTGTTTAATCGAAGGCTGGTTGGTGGTTGCCTGTGGGAGAAATATTACGCTATTATTCTACAGAAGAGTGATTTTTTGCTCTGTAGCTGTGGATTTCAAATAGTATGTTGCCGGAGAAATTGTTTGTCATTTTCCAGAATACTAATGA
>JBJORF010000162.1:0-5990 GCA_046049545.1 Cyanobacteriota bacterium
CTCTCTCGAATCTCAATCCGACTAACGCCCACCATCGCATCACCCGATTAGCTCATACATTCTCTATCTATTTGTATCATTAATTGTTTGATTTGGTATCAGAGCATGATCGGGGCAGTAATTGCCACATCGCCACTATGCCGTAACACCGCGATATTGGACTAAACTCGATCGTTTCTGATTGCTGATGACGAGACTCGGAGGAGCCTGTGCAACACTAAGAGTGCTAACTGGCGCTGTGATCGCCGCACGAGTGCGATACTCTTCAACACTTGGCATCTCGGCCCAGCAAGAACGACAGAACCAGTACAAGGCACCATGATCGAAATGGTGGAGTAATGTGTCAGAGCAGCAGGGGCAAGTATCCATGGTTTCCTCAAGATTTATTAAATATTCGGGGGGAGAAATCGAATGCAATTTCTCTTATGCGTTTTGTAAATGTGGCTAGGGTGTAGACAAAAGCCCTTGACGACCACAGTTTCAAATTTAGTCGAAAAGCCTGAGGGAATTGTGAGGATGCGCTTCAACCCATGTTTTCCGACATATTTAAATCCTTTTTGCAACATTACTACATGATTTGATTCTGATCTCACGTGAAGATCATCCTCATACGGCCCTCACAGTTTGCTGTTATATCCCTGGTATGAAGCAGGTACAGTGACCCAGTCAATTAATGAAAGAGGCAAAATTATGGCCCTTGGCATTGCTGGTGAGGCCCAATGCGCTCCCGCGTATCCCACCACAGTTAATCCCCAGCAATTTGTTCTACCCCTGAAGCAAGTTAATCTGCAAGATATTGCCCAAGTGGGTGGGAAAAATGCTTCCCTCGGTGAAATGTTGCAGAATCTCCTGTCCCAGGGCATCAACGTTCCAGATGGATTTGCGACAACGGCGATCGCCTATCGTTATTTTATTCACAATGCCCAACTGGAAGCCCCCCTACGATCGCTGTTTCAAAACCTTGATACCGAAGACGTGCAGGCTTTGCAGCGAGTGGGGAAAGCCGCCCGATCGCTGATACTCAACACCCCCTTTCCCGCCGACTTAGAGGCCGCGATCGCTGCTGCCTATACAGCGCTTTGCGTGGAGTATGGTGTTGATACCGATGTTGCCGTCCGATCGAGTGCGACGGCGGAGGATTTACCGGATGCCAGTTTTGCGGGTCAGCAAGAGACTTACCTAAATGTACATGGTGTGACGAATGTGCTGGAAGCCTGCCATAAGTGCTTTGCTTCGATTTTTACCGATCGGGCGATTTCCTATCGCCAACTCCAAGGCTACGACCATCTAGCCATTGCCCTATCCGTTGGCGTGCAGAAAATGGTGCGGTCGGACTTAGCCAGTTCCGGGGTGATGTTCTCGATCGACACGGAAACGGGATTCAAAGATGTTGCCCTGATCACCGCTGCCTATGGCTTGGGCGAAAATGTGGTGCAAGGAGCCGTCAACCCGGATGAGTATTTTGTGTTTAAACCGACTCTCCTCAGCGGCCATCGCCCGATTCTGAAAAAGCAAGTCGGTACCAAAGAAATTAAGATGATTTACGATGTCGGTGGATCGAAGCAGACGCGCAATATTCCGGTGCCCGTAAACGATCGAGAAAAGCTGGTGCTAACGGATGACGAAATCCTCCAGTTGGCGCGGTGGACTTGTCTGATTGAGCAGCATTACTCCCAGGTGCGGGGGATGCCGACGCCGATGGACATTGAATGGGCCAAAGATGGGATTACGGGCAAATTGTTCATCGTTCAAGCCCGACCCGAAACGGTGCAATCGCAAAAATTCGCGCAGGTTTTGAAAACCTATCGGTTCCTGGGAGCCGTCCCCACGATGCCTCTGGTGACGGGGCGGGCCGTGGGGACGGCGATCGGGCAAGGCCAAGCCAGGGTGATTTTGACCGCAAAAGACATTGATCAATTCCAAGCTGGGGAGGTTTTGATTACCGATCGCACCGACCCCGATTGGGAGCCGATTATGAAACGGGCCAGCGCGATCGTCACCAATCAAGGGGGTCGCACCTGCCACGCCGCAATTATTGCGCGGGAGTTGGGCATTCCGGCGATCGTCGGTTGTGGTAATGCCACCACACGCTTGCTCGGCAAAAACACGCTGACAATTTCCTGCGCTGGCGGCGAAGAAGGGCACGTTTATGCGGGAATAATTCCGTTTGAAGTGCAAGAAATTCAGTTGGATAACTTGCCCGCAACCCGCACACAGATTTTAATGAATGTGGGCAATCCCGAACAAGCCTTTAGTCTTGCGGCAATTCCCTGCGATGGCGTTGGGCTAGCACGGTTAGAGTTTATTATTGTCAACTGGATTAAGGTGCATCCATTGGCATTACTATACCCCGATCAACTAACTCAGCCGTTAGTCAAACAACAAATCGCCGAGTTAACCAAATATCACCCGAACCAATCCGATTATTTTGTCGATAAACTAGCTCAAGGGGTAGGGACGATCGCGGCAGCATTTTATCCCAAACCTGTGATTGTGCGGCTGTCTGACTTTAAGAGTAATGAGTATGCCAACCTCCTGGGTGGGGCGGACTTTGAACCCACGGAAGAAAATCCGATGATTGGCTGGCGGGGGGCATCACGTTATTATTCAGAGGGTTATCAAGCGGGATTTGCATTGGAATGCCAAGCAATGCGGCGAGTTCGCCAGAAGATGGGCTTAACTAATGTGATCTTGATGGTGCCGTTCTGTCGCACGGTTGAGGAGGGCGAAAAGGTTTTGGCATTGATGGCGGAGCATGGTTTGGTGCGAGGCAAAGACGGTTTGCAAGTTTATGTGATGTGCGAAATCCCCAGTAACGTGCTGATGGCAAAAGAGTTTGCCCAAATCTTCGATGGCTTTTCGATCGGCTCGAATGATCTGACGCAGCTTACCCTGGGGATCGATCGGGATTCAGTGTTGCTAAGCCACCTGTTCGATGAGCGTGATCCGGCGGTACACTGGCTGATTCAGATGGCCATCAGAACGGTGAAGCAATGCCACCGTAAGATTGGCATCTGCGGGCAAGCCCCCAGCGACTACCCGGAATTTGCCCGTTTTTTAGTTGAGGAAGGAATTGACTCCATTAGCCTTAATCCGGATTCTGTGATTAAAACGCGCTTAGAAATTGCAAAAGTGGAAGCAACAGAGCATCAACCGTAGGGTGGGCACTGTCCACCACAATTCCCGTTAAATTCCCGCTAAATTCCCACCAAAATTCTCGTTAAATTCGTGTCAATGGTTGGAAAACGTGGGCATCGCCCACCTACTTTGGTTGAATTTGGAGTTGCGGCCTATTGAATACCCTACAATGTGGATGCACTGCGATCGAGGCTGGGCGACTGAATGGTATCGACATCTCTACCAACTAAACTGCCAACCCTTGAGCAAGTCATCGACCCTGCGCCATTGATTGTGGGGCCGGGTGCTGCTGTGTTGACTGTAATGATGCAGATGAACCAGATTCGCGATGCCACCTGTGCATTAGCCCCAAACCCTCAAGCCACTGAAGTGAGCTTGACCGCCAGTTGTGCGCTGGTCGTCGAAGGTGAGCAGTTGCTTGGTCTGCTGACCGAACGCGATATTGTCAAACTCTCAGCTGCTGGGCGGGATTTGGCGACCATGACGATCGCTGATGTAATGACCCGATCGGTGATTAGTCTTTCCCTTGGTCGCGATCAAACGGTATTGACGGCGTTGGCCCTACTTCAACAACATCAGATTCGGCATCTACCAGTATTGGATCACCAAGGACATTTGGTTGGATTAATCACGCCATACAGTATCCGGTGCGTGCTCCAACCCGCGAACTTATTAAAGCTCCGGCGGGTTTCGGAGGTGATGACCACAGCAATTATTGCCGCGCCGCCAACGGATTCGGTGTTAAGCGTAGCGCAATTGATGACAGAACATCGTGTTAGCTGTGTCATGATCAAAGATTCAACACCCTTAGCGGAAAGCCCAGTTTATCCCTTGGGACTGCTGACTGAACGTGACATCGTGCAGTTTCAGATCCTTCAACTGGATCTGGCGCAAATTCAGGCGCAGACCGTGATGAGTACGCCATTATTCTTTGTGCATCCCCAGGATTCATTATGGGTTGCACATCAAGCCATGCAGACGCGACGGGTGCGACGACTGGGGGTGGTGAATGACCAAGGGGAATTAGTCGGACTGCTGACGCAGAGCCATTTGCTCGAAGTCTTTGACCCGATCGAACTATCGGGTGTCGTTGATACCCTCCAGCAACAAGTCGAAGAACGCACGACCGAATTGGAGCGGATCAATCAACAGTTGCGCGAAGCCCACGAAGAACTGGAACTGCGGGTGCAGAAGCGGACTGAGAGCCTACTTCAGACGAATGTGCGATTGCAGCAAGAAATTCAAGAGCGCCAGCAGGCCGAAACCGAGTTGCAGCGCAGTCAACAGCAACTGACCGATTTTGTCGAAAATGCGACGATCGGGATGCATTGGGTGAATGCCGATGGGATAATTCTCTGGGCGAATCAGGCCGAATTAGATTTGCTGGGCTATACCCGCGAGGAATACATCGGCCACCCCATCGCCGAATTTCATGCGGAAAGTGAGGTGATTGATGATATCCTCTGTCGCTTAACGAATAATGAAATTCTTCAGAGTTATCCAGCGCGACTACGGGCCAAAGAGGGTTCAACTCGCGATGTTTTAATTAACTCCAATGTCTATTGGGAAAATGGTGAGTTTATTCACACGCGCTGCTTTACTCGTGATGTCACCAGCCAGGTTAACGCCGAACAGGATCGCCAGCGGGCCGAAGGAAAACTGCGAGAAATATTACGATCGATAGAGTTCCAAAAATTTGCGTTGGATCAGTCCGCGATCGTCGCGATTACCGATCGTCAGGGCACCATCACCGAGATTAATGAACGATTTTGCCAAATTTCCCAATACAGTCGCGACGAATTATTAGGCCAAAACCACCGCATCATTAATTCGGGGTTTCATCCACCAGAATTTTTCCGATCGCTGTGGGCGACGATCGCCAGTGGCAAAGTCTGGCAAGGCGAAATCAAGAATCGGGCTAAAGATGGCAGCTTTTACTGGGTGGCAACGACGATCGTCCTCTGTCTCGACGATCACGGTCAGCCGTTTCAATATTTATCCATTCGATTTGATATTACTGATCGCAAACAGGCAGAAGAGTCATTGCAGCAGAGCGAGCAGAAGTTTCGGGGCATCTTCGACAGTACTTTCCAGTTTGTGGGCTTACTTGATACAGATGGCATCCTCCTCGAAGCCAATCGGACTGCTCTAGCGGCGATCGCCGCAACTCCAGCGGATGTAATTGGGCAAGAATTCTGGGCAACGCCGTGGTGGATACATTCGCCCAATTTACAACTGCAACTGCAACAAGCGATCGTGCAAGCGGCGACAGGGCAACTCGTCCGATTTGAAGCCAAACATTTCTTGGCCGATGGTAGTTTTATCATTGTTGATTTTTCCCTCAGTCCGATTAAGGATGAAACAGGAAAAGTGGTCCTGCTCATTCCTGAGGGACGCGATATTACCGATCGCAAGCAAGTCGAAATCGCACTCCGTCAATCGGAAGAACGATATCACAAATTAGCCGACAATATTCCCGGCACGATTTATCAATTACGCCTAGCACCAGATGGTAGCTTTAGCTATCCTTATATCAGTTCTGGCTGTTGGAATTTATTTGGGATATCTCCCGCTGAGGCAATGGCAGATGTTAACAATTTCTTCTACCGTCGAAGTTCTTTGGACAATGTTTACCGCGACATCCATTGGTGCTAGAATTGGCCCGATGGTCGTACATTCGGCCAGCTGGCTTAATAGTTTATAACTAATATTCGCGGATTGAAGATCAGGGAAGATAAGGATATCGGCCGCTTTTTTAAGTGAAGAGAATTTAAAAAGATTAATTTAAAATCTTCTCTATCTTTTATTAATTTATATTACACACGGCCACTTGGGGTTTTGGGGTTTTGGGG
>JBJORF010000163.1:0-5953 GCA_046049545.1 Cyanobacteriota bacterium
CTCGCTGACATGACACCGGCATGGATTGCGTCACTGACGCAGTTTCCCTTTATTATGAAGGCCCTATCTGACGCATCCATTATTTGATTTGGTATAAGATCTGATTTATTTGACCAATGATGTTACTTGGAAGCTGAACTGGATAATTAAATGCCGAGCTTGCTGTGATATCCAAAATTTTTCTTATTTGTTCTGTTTTCTCAGTAATAGAGTTATTACTCGATCTATTCAAGGAACTCAATGGGTTGATTCTTCTCAGAACTTTTTGACGGATTCTATGAGAAATAATTCCTGAATATGAGACATTATATTCAGAAAGTCTTTTGAAAGCACTATGTAGCCCTTTCATACAATCCATTTTGTCTTCTGGAAAATACTCAAGAAAGTTTTTTAGAAAAGAAGAGCCTTCATATTCTGCTCCAAAATTCTCCAACCCTATTGATTTCAACTTCCTTACGGTTTCCCCTTTAATATTTTCTAGATATTCTTGAAGATTGAAATCTAACTCAATAAAATATTTGGAAATATATGCTCTTATCTCCTCTTGATACTCTGCAAGTCTTGCAACTTTTCCACCCTTTGCAAATATTTCTTTCCTCACTTCTTGCTCAGTAGGAATACCTTCTGCTTTCCCTTTGCGACAATTTTCGATGGCTGTTGAAACAGCCTGTTTGAATTCTTTCTTGTGAGATTCAGAGTTTCTAGCTAATTCAAAAAGCTGTTCTCCCAATGCCTGAGCAAGGTTAGCGATAAAGCCATCCTTTCCTAAAAAAGTATCAAAAAACTCGTTGATACTGTCACTTTCTCCATAAGGAAGTCTGACTTTGGTAAGACTAGCTTTCAATAAATCAAGATTTTCCTTTGTTTTTTCAATGGTTTCTTTTGCATACTGCTTATCTAATTTTGTGATTTCTAATTCCAAGTACTTTAGAACCACTTTAATGACTTCTGAATCAACATCTTCATATACCTTGCAATCAGCAATAAGAGCATCTACACAAGACAATTTATACCCGCTATTTTCGCTATTCTGAATTCTCGTTTTTATTATTTTGCAATTATTTAAATTGCCCTTATCCTTGTTCAAAACTATGTATGTTCTTCTTTCAGCAAAACCTAAGTTCTGCTTTACCTTATTGTATAGTTCGGTATCACTGGATAAGATCTCAGCACGAGCAGCAGGTCTAAGAAGAAATAGAGCTACATCAACCATATTCCCAAGGGTTTGTATCATCAACTCTTCATCAGCAGCCCGAAAAGTCCCTAAACCTGGCATATCTACTAATGTAATTAAACCAACATCAGGGTTCCTGAACGGCTGTGTAATTTGTACCTCTTTAACAGCTAAACACTCTGGATTGGCTAGATTACCTTCCTCATCAAATATATGAGACACATATTTTGATATATCTTCTGGTTGAATTTCTAAGTCATTTCCCTTCAATTTATCTTGATATTTTGTTGCGTATTTTTTATAAAACGAGTCTAAATGGTGGTGAATGTTTCCCTTTGTTATATCTTTCTTGAAAACTTCTGAAAGCTCAGGAAGAGGAGAATTAATCCAACTACGAATGCTCACAGGCAAAACGCTAAACCCTAGTTTTTCATAGAAAGGTTTAATGATCTCTTCTGAAAAAGATTGCTCGGAATGAAAGATGACTTTGACTTTAGTAGTACTACCATTTCTGATGGTGCTTCTTGCAACTGTACAAGCTCGCTCATCTCCCGTCGGTAAAAATTTTGGATCAATTCCACTAATGGTTTCTAGTAAGGTGCTTTTTCCTTGTCCCGTATCCCCCAAAACGCCGATGTTAAGTGTTTCCCGATTAAATCGCTCTACTAAATCAGATATCTCCTTTGCTTGTTCTTGCAGAATGACTCGGTATTTGGCTACATCATCAATAGCTTCCAACTTAGCTGAGTCGTTAATATTGCTAATTTTTGGCATGATTTCTCTGCCTTGACGCTCCAGTTCACATAAGGCTGAAATCATAGAGGCTAGGCTTTCTGACAAAGGAGAAAACGTATTTCTTGCATGATCTTGGCGATCTCGAATGATTCTTTCAATAGAAGACATAATTCGCGTTGGTTTCAAAAAGATGACCTAGAAAATCGCAGTCAGTAAACAAAGCAATCACGTAACCCCTCACTCAGCGCTCTCTATGATTCTCAATACCCCCGGATATACAATAGAAACAGTATCGAAAAGTACAAGACGCTACTCGATTGATAAATTGATGACAAATTGATTTTGTTTCCTGCTGATTGTTTCCGCATCATGTCCTAACCGACCAATCGAAGCCAGCTAACAATTATTAGACGGAAACTTTCCGCATATCTACCCGATAGAGAAGGATAGGCCGAAACTTTCTGCATATCGTCCCGATCTGCGAGATAGACCGAAACTTTCCGCATATTCACCCTACAGGCAGGATAGGCCGAAACTTTCCGTATATCCATCCATATTATATTGCTCGCTCCGCCTGCCTCCCACCGCCTTAAGCATTCCTCCAGATTCCACCGATCGTTCGCACCGTTCCAATTCACGACCGGGATGCATACATCATGACCCAAACGCCTAGTAGGACAATCCCGCCACCCAACAGATCAAATTGATCGGGTCTAACTCGATCGATGAGCCATCCCCAACCGATCGAGAGCACCACAAAAACACCACCATAGGCCGCATAGGCCCGCCCAAAATGCGTCGGCTGGAGCGTCGGCATCGCGCCATAGATCCCCAAAATGATCACGCCGAGTACCGCTAGCCAAATACTCTTCCCCTCGCGCAATGCCAGCCAAACCAAATAACCCCCGCCAATTTCACAAAGTCCAGCAAGGACAAAAAATACCATTGACTGAATCATTTGAGTATCTCTGAGAGGTTACTTCAATGGTGGCAGCAGCCTTAATTTGTGGTGTCTTTTCCCCACAGTGTTTCCAATCGTTGATCGCGGCCACACCCAAAGCGATAAACCTTATATTTCACCGGATTCTTTTTATAGTAATCCTGATGATAGTCTTCCGCCGGATAGAACGTACTTGCCGCTGTCACTTCAGTGACGATCGGCCCACTCAATTTCCCAGATTTCGCCAGCTCTGCCTTACTCGCTTCCGCCGCCTTTTGCTGCGCTGGTGTGGCGTAGAAAATGCCCGATCGATACTGACTTCCCTTATCGCAGAACTGCCCCTGGGCATCCAACGGGTCAATATTCTTCCAGAAGGTTTGCAGTAGCGTCTCGTACGTTACCTGAGTTGGGTCGTAGGTCACCTGCACCGATTCCGTATGCCCCGTCCCGCCGCCAGAAACTTCGCGATAGGTCGGATTTGTCTTTGTCCCGCCTGTGTAGCCCGATGTCGTTGCAATCACCCCCGGCAGCTTGTCAAACGGCCCCTCCATACACCAGAAGCAGCCTCCGGCAAAGACGGCAGTGGCGGTGGGGCCATTGCTGGTCGCTGTAGGCATTGGACTGGCACTAGGCGTTGCTCCCTGCGGATCAGCGAGACTGTCACTGGGACTGCATCCCAAGGTTAATAGCCCGATCGTCAAACAGAGTAATAGTGACAGGACTTTGGGCAACTGCGGAACGGCCATAGTGAATAACTCAAAGCGAAACGAATCAGCTTCTACGATAATCTGTTACCGTAGCTTCCTGCTACACTTCGGCGGCGACATTTCAGGACAGAATGATGGACTTGGCAACTTATCAGCAGGCATCCCGCCAGACGGCGCTCTACCCCGATCGCGATCGCAACCTTTGGTATCCGGCCCTTGGGTTAATCGGCGAATTTCAAGAATGGAAACTGGCCAAGTCCCCCGCAGACCAACGCCAAGAAGCGGGCGATGTCGCCTGGTACTGTGCCCAAGTCTGCGCTGAACTGCAAGTTTCGATCGACAGCGCGATCGCTGCCGCCAACCCCCGCCTCACCGAACCCGACATCCTCATGACCCTCGCTGAAGGGGTCAAGAAGTGGCACCGTGACGGCGGCGACGACAGCAAACGCCAAAAAATCCTCACCGCTGTCGGCTGCATCTGGCAACAGGTCGTGCAACAGTCAGAACCCGCCGCCACCGCCGCGCTGCTTCAGCAGAACATTGATAAACTGCGCGATCGGCAAGCCCGAGGCGTAATCCAAGGCAGCGGCGACAACCGATAGATGATGTCCTCCTGGCCCCCTTCCCACTTCCTCCTCGCGATCGCCCTCTTGCTCCTCGGCATCGACCAAATCCGCATGGCGATCGTGGATCTGCGCCAGATCGCCCAAGTCACGGCACAACTGACTACTCCCGATCCCCGCTTAGACCGATTCCGCTGGGTGACCTACAGCACGATCGGCCTGGAAATTCTTGGCTTTGGACTGGCATTTTGGCATTTGGGCTGGGGGGCAATCGTTGTGCTACTTAGCCAAGTTTGGTTCAATCTGCTGGCGGGAGTTCAGTTGCAGCCAGACGGTGAACCGCTGACTCAAGATGCCTTAATTAAGAACTTGGGGTGGCGCGATCGGGGGATAATCCTGGTAGCGGATGGTTTGGGGATTTTGTTGAGCGGGTTTTGGGCGATCGGGTGGGCACCGTTGGGAATGGCGATCGGCTTGCTAGCGATGGTGTTGATTTATGGCGTGATTAAATATTCGTGATTAATTGCAAAGTAATTTTCGCAATTAATCACGAAATGTAAATAGTTGCTTATCGGTTTTCAACAAAGAATTTTAGATTCATTTAAGCATTGCCTCGATTATTGAACAAAACACGAATTGGAGCCCACATCCAGCATTTCTATTAAGTAAACTACATATAAAATGAGTGATTACTCACTTGATTGCGAGAACCTCGCCAAAGCCTTTTACAGAAGCCGATTTGGGGCGAAAAAGCGGACTTTTTCATCTATAAAAGTTAACCCTTTCACCCTAGATTCCTAAGAAGAGTTTCAATAAGATGAGAGAGTTACAACTTGTCTGGGTTAGAGCAAGGGGTATCGGCTTAAGACTTTGGTTGTTTGGGGCTCATTAATCGTGCTTGTTTTGATTGAGTGAGTTGCTGAGCAGAACCAAAATCTTGGCGCATTTTTCTGGCCCAAGTTCATTTCGACATTATTTTGACCTCATGACTACTACACTTCAACGTCGCGATAGCGGCAGTCTGTGGAGTCGGTATTGTGAGTGGATTACTAGCACCAACAACCGGATCTATGTCGGTTGGTTTGGGTCTTTGATGATCCCCACTTTGCTGACGGCAACCATTTGCTACATCATTGCCTTTGTCGCTGCTCCGCCTGTGGACATCGACGGTATCCGCGAGCCCGTTGCTGGTTCGCTGCTGTACGGTAACAACATCATCTCTGGTGCAGTTGTTCCGTCTTCCAACGCGATCGGTCTTCACTTCTATCCGATCTGGGACGCTGCGTCCTTGGATGAATGGCTCTATAACGGTGGTCCTTACCAGTTGGTGGTTTGCCATTTCCTCTTGGGTTGTGCTTGCTACATGGGCCGTCAGTGGGAACTTTCCTACCGTCTCGGCATGCGTCCTTGGATCTGCGTGGCTTACTCGGCACCGCTGTCCGCTGCGACTGCCGTGTTCTTGATCTACCCGATCGGTCAAGGTTCGTTCTCGGATGGGATGCCCTTGGGTATTTCCGGTACGTTCAACTTCATGATCGTGTTCCAAGCTGAGCACAACATCTTGATGCACCCGTTCCACATGTTGGGCGTCGCGGGTGTGTTCGGTGGTTCTTTGTTCTCCGCAATGCACGGTTCGTTGGTGACTTCCAGCTTGGTGCGGGAAACCACTGAATCTGAATCCCAGAACTATGGCTACAAGTTCGGTCAAGAAGAAGAGACTTACAACATCGTTGCCGCCCACGGCTACTTCGGTCGTTTGATCTTCCAATATGCATCGTTCAACAACAGCCGTTCCTTGCACTTCTTCTTGGCTGCATGGCCTGTAGTGTGCATC
>JBJORF010000164.1:0-5818 GCA_046049545.1 Cyanobacteriota bacterium
CCGTTTACGTTTGCGGGGTCGTTTGCCGAGAATCCCTAATTCCCGCATCAACCGGGACACCCGCTTATGATTGACCGTTTGCCCACGTCGTTTCAGTTCCGCCGTAATCCGACGATAACCATAGGTGGGATGCGCCCCAGCGATCATTTGAATCAACCGCTTCAGATCAGTTTCATCCACGCTGCTGGCAGGTTCATAATAAACTTGACTACCGGGATAATCCAACACCGCACAGATCACACTCACGGGGTAGTCCTGACGCAAAGCGATCATGATTTCCCGTTTCTGTCCGCTGTCCAATAGCTTGATGCCTTTTTTGCGATTTCTAATTGCATCGTTAACTGCCCCACCAGTCGTTCCAATTCCCCTATTTGTTGGGTGCCTGCATCCTCGGCTGACCCCGATTCAAACACACTGCTCGCACGTTCCACGAACTCATTGCGCCACCGATTCAACAGGTTGGGATTGATTTTGTGTTGACGACACAGGTCACTCGCAGTTTTCTCACCGGTCAGCACTTGTAGCACTAACTTGCTCTTAAATTCTGCTGTGTATTGACAACGTTTGCCACTCATCATGTTGTCCCTCCTCGGAACAAGAATACTACTCTTAGTACCCTGTCCGAAATCAGGGGTTCACTTCACTCGTCAGCGCCCCCTTTGCCAACACCACTCCCGCTCGTCCTTGGGGCGACAAATGATAAACAAAATGCTGCATCCAAGCAAAATTTGCATTCCCCGCAGGCGGCACCCCATACTGCCAACGTCCATCTTTCTGAAGTAAATCGCCACTCCAATCACTCACATTAAACGGCGGATTCGCAATAATAAAATCCGCCTTCAAATCCTGATGGGCATTATTCAAAAACGACCCTTCGTTATTCCACTTCACCTGCGAACTATCAATCCCCCGGATCGCCAAATTCATCCGCGCCAACCGCCAAGTTGTCTGGTTACTCTCCTGCCCATAGATCGAAATATCGTGAATCCGGCCCTGATGCTCCCGGATAAACTTCTCCGACTGCACAAACATCCCACCCGATCCGCAACAAGGGTCAAACACCCGTCCTTTGTAAGGTTCCAGCATCGCCACGAGTAATTCCACAATGCTACGTGGCGTGTAAAACTGTCCGCCCTGCTTCCCTTCCGCCAACGCAAACTCACCCAAAAAATACTCAAACACATGACCCAACACATCCGCGCTGCGGGCCTTCGCATCCCCCAACGCAATATTCCCCACCAAATCAATCACCCCCCCAAACTCGCTGGATCGAGATTCGCCCGTGCGAACACCTTCGGCAAAACGCCCTTCAGCAAGGGATTTTCCTGCTCGATCGCATCCATTGCGCCATCCACAAACGTCCCAATATCCGGTTGCTTCGCCTTCGCCTGCAAAAAAGACCAGCGCGCCACCGACGGCACAAAGAAGACATTTTCCGCCTTGTATTCGTCCTTATCCTCCGGATCCGCCCCGGCATAATCGCCCTCTCCCGTCGCCAATCTGACAAATAGATCCTCAAAAGCATCGGAAATGTATTTGAGAAAGATCAAGCCCAGCACCACATGCTTATACTCGGCTGCATCAATGTTCTTCCGCAACTTATCCGCCGCTTTCCAAAGTTGCTTCTCTAACGGCTCTTCCTGGCTGACTTTGGCGGATTGAGCTTTGGGCATGGTCGCGATCGGGCAGTATCAATGGTAGTACTATTTTATCGGAAGTTGGATTCGGCGGTGTCATTGCAGTTGCTGTTTGACCCAGGCGATCGCTGCGGGGATGCTGTGGACGATCGGGCCGTCGGGCAACTGGGGTCGGGGAATCATAATCACGGGTAAGCCGAGGGTGCGGGCGGCGATGATTTTGGCGTAGGTGGCGTTGCCGCCGCTGTTTTTGCTGACGATCGCGCCGATGTTGTGGGTTTGTAGCAAGTTGATTTCGGCTTCGAGGCTGAAGGGGCCTTGATCCAGGAGAATTTCACCCTGGGGAATGGGCGGATCGGGGGGCGTGATCATCCGCATCAGGCACCAGAGATCGGGGATGCCTGTGTAGGCGGCGAGTTCTTGGCGACCGATCGTGAGGAAAACGCGATTGCTGATGGTTGGTAGTAGGGTAGCAGCAGCTGCATGATCGGGGACTTCGATCCAACGATCGCCAGGTTCGATCGCCCAGCCGGGACGGTTCAATAAGATGCGGGGAATATTGCAGACGATCGCGGCTTGTGCGGCGTTGTGCGAAATTTGGGCGGCGAAGGGATGGGTGGCATCGATGATCAGATCGATGGCTTCGGTTTGGAGAAAGTTGATTAAGCCATCAATGCCCCCAAAACCACCCCGCCGAATCGTGCCGCTGCTAGGAACATTGGGTGCGGGGGTGCGTCCGGCGAGGGAAGCGATCGGGGTGACATTGGGCAAGGCGGCGACCTGTTCGATCACGCGGGCCGCGTCGCCAGTGCCGCCAAGGATGAGGATGCGATGCATGGTATTTGGGGAATGTGCGAAACAGTCTGTTTGCGGGCATTCTTCATAGCATAATCGAATGAATTTTTGAATTCATGACTGAAATTCACTTTGTCACAGCATCTTCCCTTCATTTCACCTTTTGAGGAAATTCTTTATGAAATCTGTTCAGCGTGCGGGCGCGATCGCCATGGCGTTGTTGAGTTTGAACCTATTAGCAACGGGCTGCGAATCAAAAACCGCCCAGTGCAATCAGCTGGTTAAAGTCGCGAATGCGGCAACGACGGATCTCAAGTCGCTGGCCCAACAGCCGACAACGGATAAGGTGTCCCAGATGGGAAAATTTGCTGAAATGTTGGATAAGTATGGCAAAGAAGTGAGCGCCGTTGAACTGAAGGATGAAAAGCTGGTGGGCTTTAAGCAGCGCTTCGTGACGATGTATCAAGATGGTGCTAAAGCCAGTCGGCAGATCATTGAGGCGGTGGGAAAAAAGAATGCGAATGGCTTGAAATCGGGTCTGGAACAGTTGAAGAAAGGTTCTGATCAGGAAACGCAAATTGTGACGGAGCTGAATAGCTACTGCGGGGCGAAGTAGGCTTGGGAGATCAAACTTGCTGAGATGGGCGGAGGCGCTTTAGGATAGGTGCCTTGGCCCATTTTTTTGAGGAATGCATGGCACGCACGGGGTATACCCTTCCAGTATTTGCGGTGGCAGCGGCGGTGGCAGCGTTGCGGAAGTTGCAGGTGGATGCACCGATCGCGGCGGTGACGTTGGATTTGCTCCCCGATGCGGCGACGATCGCCATTGAACAAGTCGCCCGACTGAACGATACAACGGCGTTGGGAATTACCCGCAGCGATCCGGGAGATAATCTGGATTTAACTCGCAATACGCCGATCTGGGCGCAGGTGGAGGTGTGTGCGCGATCGACCGATGGCGAACCCCTCATTCTCCAAGCTGGCGACGGTTTGGGGCGTAATTTAGCTGGGGAACCCGCAATTTATCGCTATGCGACGCAGTTGTTTGAGGCGAATCTCTTGCCGCTGATCCCGGAAAACCAAGCGGTGACGGTGACGATTATTTTGCCGGAGGGGAAGCAACTGGCCGATCGCACATCGAATGCGGCCTTTGGGATTGTCGAAGGGTTATCGCTTCTCGGCACCAGTGGCATCGCGAAACCCTACGGCGCGGAAGCTCACTTGGCGGAACTGCGGCAAATCCTGCGCGATCGGGCGGCGGTGCAGAAAAACTTGGTGTTCTGCATTGGCAGCAATGGCTTGACGGTGGCCGATCGGTTGGGCATTCCGGCGGCGCATATTGTACAGACGGGAAACTGGGTCGGGCCGATGCTGGTGGAGGCGGCATTGCAGGGCGTGGAGGCAGCGCTGGTGCTGGGGTATCAAGGGAAATTAATCAAACTCGCGGGAGGCATTTTTAATACATCCAGTCACTTAGCCGATGCGAAACTGGAAATTATTGCAGCGGCGATCGTCCGACGCAGCGGTGATTTGAATTTGGCACAGTCTGTTCTCCAATCCAAAACCGCTGACGCTGCTTATCAATTCCTCGTCGCGCAAAATCAAGCCCCGGCGATTTTCACGGATTTGGCCCGCCGCATTCAGGAAAAAGCGATGCGCTATGTGCAAAAATATGCCGATCGGACATTGTTAATCGAAACCGTGCTGTTCGATCGCCAGGGGCAGCTAATCGCTGGGACGTTACCAAATACGACTGAGGGGTACGATCGATGGCGCTAATTATTGCCGGGGAACGTAGCGGTAGCGGTAAAACAACGATCACTTTAGCTTTGCTATCGGCTTTGCGTCAGCAGAATCGTCTGGTGCAATCGTTCAAGGTGGGGCCGGACTATATCGATCCGATGTTCCACGCGTTTGCTACGGGTCGATCTTGCTATAACTTAGACGCTGTTCTAACCAGTGAAACCTATTTACCGCATTGTTTCGCAAATCATTCACGCAATGTCGATTGTGCGGTAGTGGAAGGGGTGATGGGTCTATTCGACGGCGCGGCGGAACCAGCGGGCTATGGCAGTACGGCAATGGTGGCGAAATGGCTGAAGTTGCCTATCGTGCTGGTGGTGAACTGTAGCAGTATGTCGCAGTCGATCGGGGCTTTGGTGAATGGCTATCGCACGTTTGATCCTGACTTGCAATTTGCTGGAGTAATTCTGAATCGCGTCGGCAGCGATCGGCATTTGGAAATTTTGACCCAAGCCTTAGCGGGATTGCATATTCCAATTCTGGGGGTGTTTCGGCGAGAAGATGAGATTAGTTTGCCTGATCGGCATTTGGGATTGGTACCGACGGATGAGCTGCCGCAGTTGCGATCGGTGATGGATAAATTGGCGGCGATCGGTCAGGCGGGATTTAATTGGGAATTGCTGGAACCGCTATTGAAAGTGCCCCCCGGCCCTCAATTCTGGGGGAGTCAAACCCAAGCTGAATTCAAAGCCCCCAGTATTGGGGGTTTGGGGGCCGCTAGATTGAGTACGAAACCTCGTATTGCTGTTGCGCGCGATCGGGCGTTCAATTTTTATTATGCCGATAATCTGGAATTACTCACAGCCTTGGGGGCGGAATTAGTTGAATGGAGTCCGATCGGCGATCGGCAAATGCCAGAAGATATTCAGGGATTGTATTTCGGCGGTGGTTTTCCAGAAATGTTTGCTGCTGAACTCAGTGACAATCAACCCGTGATTCAGCAAGTGCGGCAGGCGATTCAAGCCGGAATGCCGACCTATGCGGAATGTGGGGGGCTGATGTATTTGACCGAGGCGATCGTGGATTTTGAGCAAAAGCGTTATCCGATGGTGGGGCTGTTGCCGACGGAGGCGCAGATGGGGAAGCGGTTGACGTTGGGGTATCGCAGTGCGATCGCGCAGGCAGATAGTCCGATCGTGCAGGCGGGGCAGACGTTGCGGGGCCATGAGTTTCATCGATCGAGTTTATCACAGTTGCCGAATCCGCCGTTATTTCAACTGCACCGCAGCACTCAAATTCACGGGGCGGCGATTACGGGATTGCCGACGGCTGAAGGCTGGTATGGCGGGAATTTACACGCGAGTTATTTGCATTTGCACTGGGGGGCGATGCCGGAGTTGCCGTTGCGCTGGTTGGCGCGTTGTATGGATTGGCTACTCCCTTGAGTTGAAACGGCATCAAATGGTGCCCCGCCTAACCCAATTCGGTCAAACTTTTCCCACAACGTTTACAAAACCGTGCATCGCTGTCATGCTCACTCAGTCCACACCGATCGCAGACGATCGTATTCTCCACTACCACCGATCGCCGCCGAAATAAATCACTCAACTGCCAAGGAATCAGCACCACCCCCGTCACCATCA
>JBJORF010000165.1:0-5760 GCA_046049545.1 Cyanobacteriota bacterium
AATGGATTCATCCAATATCGTCTCAGGCACATCGGATGAAAGTTTCTGGAAACGGTCAGGCAAAAATACTGAATCAAGATGAACTGAGCAAATTATTCAGTGAGGGATTGCTATCAGCACGCGATCGAGCATTGTTTGCCGTTTGCCTATTTTGCGGGTGTCGCATTTCTGAGGCACTGGCTTTGACGGTGGATGACATTGCCGGGGGCGTTATTACGCTGCGGAAGGCTACCACCAAGGGCAAGTTGCGGACGCGGACGATCGACATCAGCGAAGGATTGGCGCGTTACCTCGATGCCTACGCGGTGCCTACCAGTGGGTATCTGTTCCCTGGCAAGCATCACTGGGCACCCCTCACCCGTGCCATGGCGGATAAGCTGCTGCGTGATGCCTGCGATCGGGTGGGCTTGGTCGGGGTGTCTACTCACTCGTTCCGGCGATCGGCCCTGACCCAGATGAACAATGGTGGGGTGGCGCTCCGCACCATCATGGACATTTCAGGCCATGCCAACCTGGGGACGTTACAACGATACCTGGAAGTTTCCCCGGCCCAGCGCAAGGCAGCGATCTCAGTGGTCGGGTTCTAACATTGGATTCACTGAGGGTAGCATCGCTAATCTTGAATTATGCGCCCCCGCATAAATGGGCGGCATTCGGCCCCTCGTAAGCAGCCTTGAGTCGATAGTTAAATACCCGATAGAAGCGACCACGATAATCTTTTTGGGGATTGCATTGGTAAATGGATTCTGGAAACGCTATCAGACAGACCTGCACCTTATCACCGACTTGCTGGACATCCATGACTTTGTTCAGTGGAGAACTCCGATCGACGACACGAGCTATTCGATCTTGAAACGTCTCAACTCCAAGCCCAGATTCAAATTCAGCATATATGCCACTCTCCGGCATATTTTCAAAGTAGTAGCCTAACTTGGTGACGACAGAATCTTCGCAACGATAGGGTATAGCTGGTGATTCTTCAGCTGATCGGGCTGGTAGCGATACGGTGACTAGAAAGCCAAGCGATAGAGCAAGAATACGGGTTTTCATGTGTTGAGTGCTGGTAGGAAATAATCAATCATGTCTTCAGGGACTGGATGACCCACCCGGATAACGTCAATCTTTCTGGACGGATCGGGCCGCATCTGATCATGACTGTTCCAACTAAAGGTTGCAAACACTATATCCGTAGGGAATTTTGACACCACTTCTCGGTTCAAAATCTGGGTATTCATCCTCCATGCACTTGAACTGTCGAATCACGCCATCTTCAAAAATCCCGAATGTAATGCCATAGGCTGATCGGTATTGTCCAAATGTGAAAATTGTGGCGTTACAACTTTTGATAATGTTCTCCGCAATGGTTCCCATGAGTTTGGGTGACTTCATTAAATCAACACCCCCACGGCCCGATAGGTAAACATAATATCGTCCAGTGCTACCAGAGGGTGCTCCTTCCGGCATGGATTCATATCGCCCACTATCTTCGACCTTCAGATTTTTGATGGACTGAATTCTGGTAAGAGATGACTGCATAGCTTGATCACAGGCTTCAGACGGCGGTGATTGTTCCTCAGTGGCCTGTGCCGGCGCTGGGCTAGAAAGGGCGATCGCGGCAAGGAGAATCGGCGTAATCAGTTTTTTCATGATTGAGATGAAGTGAATTCTCTGGCAAGTCTAATCGCGGACTAAACGGGACGAATGGACAAAGCCTGATCGTCCATCGGCGGTGAGGACTCGCCACCACTCATCTGCACGAGCCGTAACCAATACACTGCTCCCACTCGATATGGCGCTGATTACTGCTCCATTGGGCGTACTGCGGAGATTCACATACCCATCACGATCCATTACTGTATAGGGTCTACAGCTTTCATCAGAGCGAATGGCTTTGAGCCGTTTGGGATTAACCACAAACTGGTTATGCGTGGCAATGATGACCATCCCATCCAACGTTTGGTAGAGGCTCAGGAATCGCGCTCCATTGTCCATCCGAGCCACGACTTCACCTGTTTCACGATCGCGCACATTCACCCAACCATCTGGGTCGGTGACTTCATAGCAAGCAACGGTGGATGCGATAACCTTAGGGTGGATGATGGCGAGGCTAAAGGCGGCAAAAAATCCACTAGCGGAAGCATACAAGACTTTTTTGAAGGAGCTCATGGGGTAATTCTGCTTTATTCTTGCGGTCATTCGTGTCACTTTCTATAATGGTAATCGCAAAGTGACACGAATGATTAACCCATGACCATTCCCGACATTCGCGCCAAAATCGCGGCCCTCCAGCGCCAACGATCGCAGATCAGCCAATTGGACTATCTAACCAATTGCCGTTTGGAGTTGGCCTATCCCGGTGGAACAGCAGGCAAGGCAAGCCAGGAGAAGCCCTACGGACGGCTCCGCTCAGGCAAGGGGAATTTGTTGCCTAATGGCAAGCGCTCACAGTATGTCCCAGTGGACGATGTGGTGAACGTAGAGGCGCAGATTGAACGGGGACGACAGATCAAAACCATCGATCGGGAAATCGGGAAATTGGAACGATTAGCGGAATCGCAGCAGGTGGCAGCAATAAAGCTCGGTCTGCTATCCGCCGTTTAGTGAGGGCCATGATTTAGCGGCGGTCTGAACTCAAACCCCCGATCGCCGCAATGGACGATCGGGGGGTTTCTAATACTTTGGAAATCTAGCCGTGTGAAATCATTAGCACCAGTTGCCCGACAAGCTCTGTAATCCGACAGACGGCGGCATCTTGGTTTTCGCCTTCAACAACCTCATCAACGAGGTCATCGATCTGAAAAGCGATCGCCTTTGCATCGATCGTCCGCATGGCAATGTAGAGCGCTTCGGCGCGAGTGGGGCGGGCAGGCAGGAATGATACACTACCTTGGCCTGTGCAAATTGCCTCAATGCCTTCGGGTGTGGTTTTGAGTTCGATGTCGTAGCCGTTGTGCTGATACTTGTCGGAAGCAATTGTGATCATGGTTTGTACCTATAGATTGAGTTTCGAGGCCGCATCCGTTGGCCCCCAGGCGGCGGGATTGGGGGGTAAGGGTGTTTTAGGCGCTGGCGCTGCTCCTGATTTGCTTGAGCCAATTTTGCTGGGCACGGGTATCGCCCAAGCCCGATCGGGTGACGAGTATCCGGCTTTCGCCATTGGCCCAGAACTCATGGGAACCTCGGCATTGCCGATCGAACTTGTATCCGGCATTGAGCAAGGCGCGACGCATTTGGTGATATTTCATGAGAAATCAACAGGGTATTTGCTAACAGTTTCGTTTGCGGTTTGTGAGGGCGTGAAATATCTGGCTGGTTTGTCGAGTTGTCGAGTGATTTTTGTCGAGTGGATTTGTCGAGTGGCCTGTCGAGCCTGTCGAGCTAGGACTCGACAAACCAGATTGAGGGTCTACTCGACAACTCGACAACTCGACAACTAGGGGCGACGATTTGGATTCTGATAGTAGAAACCATCTTGAACAGTCAAGTAATCGTCTTCGGTCATCAGATCCAATAGGGTTCCAATATCATCCGAACTCATCCCCTTTAAGGCGGGCAAGTTACCCCGTTGAACCGTTCGTTTATCGAATGGTTGTTCCTTCTTCACCGCGTAATCGTAGACGGCTCGCATCTGCTGAGTGAGTTCGTCTACGGGTTCCGGCTCTGAAAATTGCGCCATAGTCTGAGCCGCGATCGCATCCATCACCACATCCATTCCGCTGGGTGGGTAGAATCGGCAATCCCCGATCGACTGTGCCAACTTTGGGGACGGTGGCAGCAATTCCCAATTCCCACCGATGCCGATGACGCGATCGCCCTCACGGAATCCTTGTGGTCGGGTGGCGGGTGCCAGTCCATTCGCGGCGGCGGTCTTGTATGTGGCTTCGTTCCATTCCTGCCCATTGAAGGCGACGAATACCGGATTCATTGCCGATACCTTGCCACGGGATAGACCCAAGCCAGCACAATCACCAACGGGCGCGATCGCCCACATGATGAAGCCATCTTTGGCCCCGGTGGATGATGCGGCGGTGAGGGTGTTAATCAACAACTTAACGACGTGCTTCCCAGAGTTCCCGGCTCCTTCGGCGAAAGCCATAATCGAATCGAGTTCATCGACTACCAGGACTTTGGGTTTGTCCGATGAGTAGTCGGTATTGTCTCGGAATGCTTCGATCAGGCTGGCCCAATGCTCATAGGCACCGCGCACCGCTTCGGGCTTCATATCCTTCAAGGCATAACCCGCGACATGATTGGAAGCGGCCCAATACCATCCGTCTTCCGCTTCCTTAAATCCGGCTGACAAATAGTAGATGCTGGCATCGGGATAATCCTTCCGCACCTGGGACAGCGCATCGCTCGCTACCTGGCTTTTCCCAGTCCGGCTTGCGCCGATGAACAACCGCGACGGCAGGAAGCCACCCACTTTGGTAATCCGGCTGAGTAGCGGGGCTTGCACTCTGGGAAGGATTGCCGTTTGAGTTGGGGCAGCGATCGGGCTGGTCTGGACTGCTACCCCATCAGGCTTTGGGGATGAGTCACGCAGAAAGGCCGGGACGGTCAGAGTCGGGACAGTAGCGGGCCGTTCGTCATCGTTATCGGTGTCCGGCTCATATTCAACCGCAGTTGCGGCATAGTCCGGCAGTTGCACCATTTCCCCGGTGCTGAATGCCGTGGCCGATTCTTGGGCCAGTTTGTAACCCCCAATTGCGGCATTGGTCGATTCGGCAAAGGTACGCTGGATGTCGGTAGCGGTCAATGTCCGGCCCGTGCTGTGGATGTTTAGCCATTGCTGGTAAACCGCCACGGCAATCTCCTTACTCAACCCCTGGCCCACGGCATGAGCTAAGGCTTTGGGTAGTTCGGGATGTTGTTCGAGAAACTTGCATTCGGCTTCGGAGTTACTCGCACCGGAAGCATGACGGCCAATCATCAAACCGCCGATCGCGGTGCCCAATAATCCAGCGGCAACTAAGGGCGATGTGAGCGGCAAACTCAAGGCCAACGCCCCCGCTACCGTCAGGCCGCCGAGGGCCGCGCCGAGGATGGAACTATTGCGGGCGCTGGTGTAAGTCTTGCGGTAGTCACGGGCCACATACAGCGCCCCACGGGCCGGATCAGCCACATCGGCAAAACTGGCATCGCATTCAATTAGCGCGAAGTCCAGAACGGATTGGTCGGGGTCTTTATAGCCATTGGCGCGATTCGGAGTGGTCATGGGTTGTACCTATGAGATTGAGTAAAAAGACCCGCTAAACTCAACAGTCCAGCGGGTCGATCGATTGAATTGGGCAATGGTTACAGCTTCAAAGGCTGATTGCTGTTTTTGAGCAGTTTGTCCATCTGTTGGCGAATGGCCGGGGGAAGCACCATGTCATAGGCGCGAATCGCCATCACCAAACCATGTTCCGTCCCAAAGAT
Source organism: Cyanobacteriota bacterium (assembly GCA_046049545.1). Classification (GTDB taxonomy): domain Bacteria; phylum Cyanobacteriota; class Cyanobacteriia; order Leptolyngbyales; family Leptolyngbyaceae; genus Romeriopsis. The sequence continues at coordinate 5,419 of JBJORF010000165.1, forward strand.
GGAAAGGATGAACAGCAGCAACGCGCCTAACGCCTTCATCCCGGTTCCAACCGAACCCAGGAAAACCAGGCCCAAGAAGATCTCGATCGCGATGCAAATCCACCTCATGATGTTGGCCCCATCCTCGTAGTGCTTCTCAGCCATCCGATAACGGTCGTATTCTTCCTGGGGGGCGTGATGTTGCTTGTTGCTGATCGTGGGCAATGTAGACGGCTTGGCAGCAATGCGGAAAATGGATTCAAAGGCCGATCGGGCTGACTTGCGCCGGATCACCGGAGCCACTTCAAAATAAGTCGTAGCCAGGGTAATGCCGATACTGCCAATCAACGCCCCCAGGCCAAT
>JBJORF010000166.1:0-5718 GCA_046049545.1 Cyanobacteriota bacterium
GTCGAGGCGAGTCAGTTCTTTTTTACGTCGTGCCATTTGGGTCTCTCCTTTGTTCTATTTGGATTCTAGACCCCTTACACAAAATTCTGAGCACTCTCTACTATCGATTTCGGATACTAATCAACTCCGTCAAAATGCTGTCCAGACTGCCGTTCACATTGATATGCTCAATTTTTTCGGCAATGCGTTCTAGCACTTCCAGCTCTTTCAACCGCAGGGCGATCGGATTATCCTCCATCGCTTTCACCGTGTTCAGCATACTCCGCGTCGCAGCGGTTTCTTCCCGGCGACGGACGACGTTGGCCTGCGCTGCTTTTTCCGCTTCGACGACTTTGCTGAGGATGGTTTTGATCTCACCCGGCAGGATGATGTCTTTCACCCCGACCGATTCGATTTCGATGCCGTAATTGCTGACTTTCTCGCGAATATAATCAGCAATGCTGACATCGATCGACCCCTTATCTTCCAGCAACGCATCGAGGGATTTCGTCCCCACGGCACCGCGCAGCGCAAACTGCAATTCCTTATAAATGAAATCGCTAATATTGCTCAAGTTCTGCTTGGCCCGCACCGGATCAACCACCCGATAGCCCGCCGTCAAGTTCAAGCGCAGCGGCACTTTGTCCTTCGAGAGGATTTCCTGGCCGGAAACTTCCAGCGCTTGCAGGCGCTGGTCGATCGCTTCGGTTTTGAACGATCGGCCAAAGACCCACCACACATGCGTCCCGGACGACAGCGTCTCTTGAAGTACGCCATCGAGATAGAGCAAACCCATATGCTGCGCCGCCACTTCCAGCACATGCAGCGAATGGTGACTCATCATCGCAATCTCCGGCAGCCCCGTCACCAGTTCCATCACCAACGCCGGGGATAGCTTCGGTTGCGCCTGAATATTCACCACTGCGATCGTCGCATCTTGCCAAAACAGCTTGCGACTGCAAGGCGGCAAAATCGCGATCGCTTTACCTTTGTGCCGGACTATCGCCACTTCCTCAGAACTGAGCTGCACCAGATTGCAATAATCCGCGACGAATTGCGGATGCTGCTCGATCAGCACATCCTCCATGGGAAATTGGGGATTGGGGATAATCCGGCTGAGCGTGGTGACTTTGATCGCACGGGTGACATTCCAAAATGCATAATCCCCCGGCGCTAAAGGCCGCACGAAATTATTTTGCACATAGAGCAAGCCAATTTCGGACTCCGTAATTTGCACCTTGAGTAAGCCATTGATCACCTCGCCACCAGTCCGATCGACAAATTCCGGGGGCAATTCCAGCGATTGATCCAAATTAAACCGCTGCACTTCCACTTCCACAAACCCGCGCCAAAATGCCCGCAACTGATTCGGCCCGATGCTGATCCAGCGCTGCCCGAGCCGCACCAATGCGACTTCATTAAATGCCGTTTGCACGATCGTCAGATGCGCTTCTAACTGCGATCGGTGATTTTGCAGCAATAGTTCCAAGTTACCGATTTTCGCTTCCGGCTGATTCAGGTCATGGGTTTCCACTCGCCAACGGCTAAAAGGCGCACGACGATAAAGCCCTGGTTCCAGAATTCTCTGAAAATCACTGCGATGAAACATCAGCGCCCGCTCGTTGGGCTTAATATAAAACGTCTTCAACATCTCGACCTACCTCAGTTAAACCGGGCATCACACCCGCCACAAATTGCTTAGCGCCTAGTTATCGCAAACTGATGCAGTCAACCCGGCAGCGCATAATACATATACTACACGAATATTTCAAACTCCGCAAAGTTTGTGTCCATGAGCCACGATCGTGCGGGAAATTCGGGGTTGGACATTGTGATTAAGCGCCCCCTTGCACCAATCTCAGGATGCCCGCAGGCAAGCCGAAGATTAGGATCGGGGTAAACAAATTTGCGATGCCGATCGTTGGCGGCGATCCCCGAGGGAAAACCTTGAACGACCACCAGAACAAACTCAGCAATACCAATAACCGAATCACTCAGAGCCGATCGTGGCCGCCGATTCTCCAGCCCGCAGGCCAGATTTCAGCTCACACAAAACTTCACGGAGTTAAATTGTTGTATGCAAGATACAAGTGGAGTCGAACCACAGGGATTGCTCCCTTACCAAGGATTGCTCCTGAATAGGCAGCTTCTCAGGCTGTTGCCCAAGCCCAGGGCGGGGTGGCGGAAAGTGTCGGAATCGAACCGACAACCAATCGATGTACTATCGATCGCTCTACCAGTGAGCTAACTTTCGGGTGGGTAAGGATATGGGACTCGAACCCATGACATGCCGACGGGTATCGGCTACTCTACCACTGAGTTAATCCCCCTCGGAGTCGGGCCAGAAATTCCTGTGGTATGCGCCCTTGATGCCAGCGGCAGGCGCACCAGTCCGGATTCAGAACCGGAACCGTTACAGAGAAAATCCTTTCGTCATCCGCTCTTCGACGTTAACACATGGAATTTGGAATTGTCAGGGGGAATTTATTCAGGGAATTTATTGGAAAATTTGCGATATTCTGGAACTTATCATCGCGTGAATGCTGAGGCGATTTCTGATGGTGCCAATTGTGATTCCCACTGCGGCTAGTGCCCCGATCGATCGAAGCCCGATCGACCTGCGCCAAGCCCGCGTCGAAGAATTTCTCCAGGCGAAATCCCTGCAACCCAATAGCCAACGCGCCTACCGCCAAGATCTCCAAGCCTTCCTACGCTGGTCGTCGCAGCCCTGGGAAGCCGTCACCCCGCGCCAAATCGTGCAGTTCAAGGCGGAACTGATGCGGGCCGATCGCCCCATTCGCCTCAGCGATGCCACCGTGCGGCGCATCCTCGGCACCCTGCGCACCCTCTACGACTGGATGCAGCGCGTCGGCTACGTCAGCCACAATCCCACCCGCGCGATCGATCTGCCCAAACTCCCCGAACCGCCGATGCAACATCTCAGCGATCAGCAAGTGGAGCAAATCTTAATCGCCGCAATGGACAGCCAACTGCCGGAGCGCAATCTCGCCTTGCTATGGGTATTACAGCACAATCTCCGGGCGGGGGAATTGTCGGCATTGGACATCGCCGATTATGACGGGCAGCGATTGACGATTCGGCAGGCAAAGGCAGGGAGCTTTGGGGTTGTGCCGTTGAGCTTTGAGGCCCGATCGTGGTTGGATGATTATCTCAACTGGCGCACCGACCAAGGCGAAATCCTCGTGCCCACAACGCCGCTCTTTGTCTCCTATTCCCCCCAGAATCGCGGCGATCGCCTGGGCTATAGCGGCATCCGTAAACTGATGGACAGGCTCTCGATCGCCGTCGGCTTCAAATTTCACGCCCACCAATTTCGCCATACCTACGCGACGAATCTCATGCTCAAAGGCATGAACCCGCACCACATCATGACCCTCACCCGGCACAAATCCCCGCAAAACTTCCGGCGCTACAGTCGCGCGGCGGAAACCCTAGCCGCCGAACGGGCCTTTTATGCAGCGATCGGTGAATCGCCCATGGTGTAGCCATGCCGGGACTTACCTCATTGCAAATTAAATTACTGGCAATGGTGCTGATGGTGATCGACCATGCTGGACGATTACTGTTTGATGATGCCGTGGTGATGCTGGCCTTGGGGCGTTTGAGTTTTCCGCTATTTGCTTGGCTGGCAACGCAGGGTGAAAAACACACCCAGAATTTTCGGAATTATCTGATTCGGCTCGTCGTTGCAGGGGCGATCGCCCAGCCTATCTACTGCTATTTCATTATTCTGATGCGTAACCAACATCGGATTAGCTGGATTTTTGAATGGGGAAATTGGCAGTGGAATATGCTATTTGCCTTAGCCTATGGGGTCGCCGTTGTTCGCTATTGCAAGCGACAGGAAGATTGGGTATTGCAATTCACATTAGCGTCACTCTGTGCGATCGGGGCACAATTTCTGCATCTCGAAGGCGGCTACGTGACGACGATGAGTATCTATGCGATGTCACTACTGGAAACTGCCCCGTTAATTAGCATTGGGCTATTTGCCGCAGTACATTTGCTGTATGGCTTGAACATTGAGCTGTTGGCGATCGCTGGCCCACTTATTTGTCTGCTATATAATGGCGTACAGGGGATGAAGGCGAAGTGGTTTTATGTGGTTTATCCAGTCCACTTTTTAATTTTAGTCTTGTTAAAGATTTACACTATTCCAGCGGCGCTACCGAGTTGGGCTAGTGGCCATGGGGACTGGATACAGCAGTTCTGGAGGAGCTAGGCGATGAATTATCTAGCGCATTTATTTCTTGCTGATCCAAAGCCGGAATTATTGATTGGGAATTTATTAGGTGATTTCCGTACAGGGGTATCGCTCGATGCCTACGCGCCATTAATTCGGATGGGAATTGAGCAGCATTTGCAGATTGATGCCTATACCGATCGGCATCCGATTGTGATGCGCGATCGGCAGCGGTTTTCCCCGCCCCAACGACGATTTGCCGGAATTATCTTGGATGTGCTGTATGACCATTATTTAGCGAAACATTGGAGCAGTTATACGCACATTTCACTGAACAAATTCAGCCAGAATGTCTATCAGATTTTGCAGGCGTACCGATCGATCTTACCCGAGAAACTCCAGCGGGCCCTGCCAGATATGATTGAGCAGGATTGGCTTTGTTCCTATGCCGATTTGGAGGTGATTGAATATGTGCTTAAGCGGATGGCGAACCGATTTAGGCGACCGACACCGATCGGGGCAAGTTACGCTGAAATTTTGCTGCATTATCAGGAATTCGAGCAGGGGTTTTTAATTTTTTTCCCAGATCTCATGCAACATTGCGATCATATCGGCATTAATTCTCGATCAAATAACTTGCCCTCAACCTCAATCAATTGGCCAGGAAAGGCTTTGCCCACTGAAAGTTAAGGTAAGATCTCAACGATCGTGCCTTTCTCCACAACTTCGTACAATTCATCTACGTCTTTATTGCTGAGTGATGGACAACCGAGTGTCCAGTTGTTCCGCATCGGAATCACCCATTCGCCACCTGTAGGCACCCCATGAATGCCAACTTCGCCCCCGATCGGGCTGCTCAGGGGAATTTCCCGCTGTTGTTTAGCACGTTTGTGTTTGCATTCCGATTGGGAATTGGGATAATCCAGCCACATAAATTTCGACCAATCGGAATGGGAATATTTGTCTTGAATGCGGAGGATGCCTTCAGGGGTTTTACGGTCGCCCTGTCGGCGTTTATCGCCTTTGGGGTCGCCAAACACTGTGGTGTAGGATTTAACGGGTTTTTGGTCGTAATAAACGGTGAGGCGATATTGGGATTTCTCGATCAAGATTGAGGTTTTGCGGCGATCGAAATTCGGCGGTAATAGTTTCGCGATCGGTTGGTTGGGACTTTGGAAATTCGGGTCGATTACGTGCAGTTTCTCATCCGGTGGACAGACGATAGCGGGGCCTGTAGTGACGGCGGTGAGATCGCTGATGCGGGGGATGAGTCCTCGATTAACGGCGAGTTTGTAGCAGATGCCAAGGCCAGCGATCGCGACGATCGCCGCACGGATATTGGCGGCGCGGAGTGAGTAGCGTGACGACATGACAGGAATTTGCGGTTTGGCTTAATACCAAATCAAACAATTAATGATACAAATAGATAGAGAATATATGAGCTAATCGGGTGATGCGATGGTGGGCGTTAGTCGGATTGAGATTCGAGAGAGTTGTGCGACGCTGAAAGCATTGATGCGTGAGCAAGAGACGAT
>JBJORF010000167.1:0-5683 GCA_046049545.1 Cyanobacteriota bacterium
GGCACCACACTGAATTGGTTTGGCAAGCTTGATAACTTGAGCAACCAATGGGCCTACAGCGCCACTTCCATACTCACTTCTACGGCACCAGGCAAGTCGCCTTTGCCTGGTAGAAGCCTGAAGCTGGGCGTGATGGCAACTTTCTAAAAATCTAGCGATCTGCCATGCTTTCATGATGCCCTGATAATCAGGGTGTCATGAATTTCGATCACCCCGTTTTATCGTCCCTGCTGCCAGTTGTCTTTTTGATCTTGGTAGGCTTTGTGGCCGGCCGTGCCAAATTGGTTCGGCAAGAAGCCGTTCGCGACCTGTCGAACTTGGTTTTCCTGGTGCTCACCCAAGCATTGCTGTTCAGAACCATGAGTTCTGTGCATCTTGAAAAGTTGGACATGCGTCCGGTTTTTCAATATTTTGTGGTGGCGGGTGGTTTGTTCTTCGTGATGCTCATGGTCTATGGGCGTGACTCGCGCGCTTCAGTTCTAGCGCTTGCCAGTATCTTCAGCAGCGATTAAAGTTTCCCTCTACGCACCTTGTGCCATCACTCTATTGTCATCCTGATGCACCCCTGTTTCAAGCAAGGCCAGTGGGTATGCGGGCTAAGTTCCGGCAATGGTTGCCAACTGGCTGGGAAGCGGTGGGGCTGACGGGTTTAGTGATGGTCAGTGGAATGCTGAATGTGCAGCAGACTTTAGTTGAGCGACGACAGTGGGTGCAAGCAGTTTATCGAGATGTCACAGGACAAATGCCTCGCACAAAACCATCGGTCTTGATTGTGCAGGTCGATCGGGCATCGACGGATAAGAACCGGATTGAACCCCTATGGCCAATTAATAAAACCTATATTGGACAGCTTTTGACGAAAGCAAATCAGGTTCAAGCCCCGATCGTGGGGTTGGATTATCTGCTTGATCGGGCGCAGAAATCAGCGGATCAGCCTTTTAGTCAATTAACCCAGAAACTTGTCCAGCAAGGATTATCGCTCGTTGTGGGTGTAGATTGTCGGGAGCAAAGTTGCCAACAGCCGTTGAGCGATTTGTTTCCCAGTCAGGACGTGAAGTATGGGGCGATGGATTTGTTCTTGACGGTTAAGGGGAATGAGCGATCGTCGATTTATGCCCCACTGCTGGATTCATCTCAGTCAGTTTTACCACTGGCTTATCAATTAACTTGTTTTGATTCCAGGAAGCCTAGTGGTACATCGATTCAGGGCTTCGCTTCGTTACCGGAATTATCGGAGCAAGCAAGTCCTAGCTCGATTACTCGGCTGTCCTACGGCTTGGGGCAGATGTGGTTGCATCCGTTAATTGATTATTCGATTCGATCGAATGTGGTCTACCAATCGTTGCCTGCGTGGAAATTTTTGGAGTTACCAAAGGATGCGCCAGAGTTGCAAAATCTTCCACAGCAGGTTTTACTGATTGCGCCGGGGCTATATGACGAGGCGGGAGTTGAATATAAGGGGGCTGATCACTATGTCGCACCAGCGGGATTTCGTTATTGGCAACCCAATACGACCAAAATACCAGGAGGTAATATTCATGCTTATTTAGCCCATCAGTGGCAGCATCGATCGTTGATTCGTCCAGTTCCAGATTTGTGGTTGGTTTTATTGTCAGTGGTTTTGGCGAAGGGTGTTCTGCTCTATCGTTCACAATGGCTGAACAATCGTCATTTTTGGAAGGTGTCAATCTTGTTTTTGGTCGGGGTGATTTTTGCAAGTTTGCAAGTCTATGTGTCGTTGCAAATTCTGTTACCGCTGTCATTACCGTTGGTAACGATGGGATTATATGTTGTGTTGGGTTTATTGAGGCAGAGTCGTTATGCGAAATGGTTTTAGCTATGGCGTTGGGTTGGCTGTTAGTTTAGTGATTGCGGGTAATTTCCCGGCGATCGCGCAAGGTCAGCCAGAAAATTTGTGGGATCGGGTTTATCGGAGTTTGTTTGGGGGGAAGCCGCCAGTGCCAAAGGGGACGGGCGGTAGTCGGCCTTTGTCGGGAGATGATTTTTGTTCTGTGGTGCCGGGGCAGTGGGGACGAGAAAAACCACTGATGCTACGATCGCGACCCACTTGGATTTGGCGTGGGGCGGTGGAATCGATCGAGTTGCAAGTGGCAGGTCAGACGATTTGGCAGCAGTCGGTGAATGTGCAGTCTGATGCGGATGGTTTGACCAGAATCTTGCACAGGGGGCCATTGTTGGAGCCAGGACAGAATTATCGTTTGGTGATGAAGCGATCGAATAATTCGATGGTCTATGCGAATTTTCAGACGATCGTGCCGGAGCTACGATCGCCCATTGCGTTGGCGCAAAATCGGGTACAGGAATCTGCTTGGCGATCGGGAAAGCGGGGGAGTGCTTTGGTGCAGGAGCGCGTGAGTTTCTTGACGCAGCAGGAATTGTGGCTGGAGGTGGTGCAGGAGGTGTTGATGAGTGGGGAAAATTCGGCGGAATGGCGTGATGTGCGATCGGGAATTATTAATGAGACCTGTGATCAATAGATAGCTGAAAAATCTGGAGAATAAGGGTTTCGAGAATTTTTCCATAGGCTTCAACTGGTCGGAATGAGAAGTGAGTACGAACAAAAGGTTGCTTACCTGACTGTTCTTCACTTAACTACAGAGGTTGAAGTCATGAATAACGGATCGAGTTTGGTTCCGACTGTTGCTGGGATTGCTGCTACGAGTGGTGCTGCATCGGCGATGACCGCTGCGGGTCACGGGCTTGGTTTGGCTTCGCTTTCAGGTGCGGGTGGAACGATTACTGCTATTGCCGTTTCTCCTGCGGTTGTGATGGTAGCAGCTCCGCTTGCGGCGGTGGCTGGAGTCGCGGCGCTGTGGTATCTGTACAAGAATCAGTAGGAATTCCTTCTTGGCTGTTTAAGAGGTGTGCTTGATGAAAGTTCACCTCTGCTCGAAAAGTTTTTAAGTCGAACAATCTCAATTATTTAGGAATAATCATCATGAAACGCTTTGTGGGTATGACCGTTATCACGGCTGCAACTGTAATGACATTGGCCAGTCAGTTAATGCCGATGTTGCCTGTGCAAGCGGCAGGGAAGGCTGATCAGCGGGTGAAAGCGGCGTTGGATAAGACGGGTTGGAAATATGAGATTGATGAGGATGGCGATTTTAAAGTGGGCGTAACAATGAAGGATGGGCGGACGCAGCTTGCCTACATTAGTTCGAGCACTGCCAATATTAAAGGGTTTGAGGTTCGACGTATCACGTCACCAGCATATTTCAGTAAGGGTGAATTCACAGCTACCATGGCCAATCGCCTACTTAAGGCATCGATGGTTAATGATTTTGGAGCTTGGCAAGTGGGCCAATCGAAGGGGAATAGTATGGCGTTTTTTGCGTCAAAGGTGGATGCCAATATGCGCCCGGAAGATCTCAATGTGGCATTGATAGTGAATTTGCATAGTGCCGATCAAATGGAGCAGGAATTGACGGGTGAGGATAAGTTTTAAGGATTGGTTGATGAATTTTATTGGGTTCGTTGTTGTATTTCAGAAATTACATTCCAGGAGTTCACCATGTTGAAGAAAATCGTTGGTTTAGCAATTTGCGCGATCGTGTTGGTGGGTTGTGTTGAAGTTCATCCGAAGAGTGATGCTCCGGTGGTGCGGGAAACTGTGTCTGCGGTGAAGCCTTTACCGATCGCGTCTCCAGTAGCGGCGGCTGAGGGGGGAACGGGGGCTGAGTCTGAGCCAGTGACATCGCGTCCGAGTCAGGTTGATGGGCGACGGCAGAAGGTGATGGCGAGTTTGCAGCAGGTGCAGCAGCAGAGTGAGCTATTGACGAAGCAAATGTCGGGGCGGCAGGAGACGATTAATCAGTTGTCGGCGGAGGCGAATGATTTGGAGCGGGATTTGGCGGCGTTTAAGGGGAAGGTGCAGGCTTATATCTTGGAGCATAAGATGGAGGTGGCTTGTATGGGGGCGTTGGGGATGAGTTTGGATGAGGGGAATCAGTTCTCGAAGGATGCGAAGGATGCGAAGGATGCGGCGGCGCTGGTGACTTTGGGCTGTGGAATGGCGGTGTTGTCGAATGGGGAGTTTGCGGGGAGTGTGGCGAAGGTGTTTGATCAGTTGGTGCAGGCGGGGAGCAAAGGGAATGAGATGATGCAGCGGTTGCAGGGGGTGCAGGCGAGTTTGGCGGCGGAGCAGGGGAAGCTGGAGCAAGAGCAGGCGAAGGCGGATGCGTTGGTGACGGAGATAAAGGAGTATCAGTCACAGTTGGATACCTAAAATAGGGATCAGGCGGATTTAAGATGTTTGATGCTTGTGACTTAGTAGAAGTAATCGGCGCTTAATTTCTATTTCGTTTAAACTGGGTATTTCAGCCTAGCCTGACAGAAGATTCTTAAGCGCCCTTATGACTGATTGACAAAATTAGTTGGTGGCATTAAATTTGTCTTAAGCCTGTTATTTTGTAAAAGTGAGCGTGATATGCTTGTTTCTGAGTCTTATCTGTTTTAGGGCCATAGGTGCATACACTTTTTTACCTACAGTACGCTATTTAAGGTTGTTCTAGAAAATTATTATTTACCTGCTCAGGAGTTGTTTGGAATGATGATCATTTCACGACAGTCGTGTTCATTGGCTTTAACATGCTTATCGTTATTGCTTGGTACTTTAGCCATTCCATATGCTGTTCCGACTGTTGAAGCTCAAGAGAAGGCTCAGGCTGGTAAGATTCAGAAACAGAATTCTTCAAAACGTCTTGCTTTGGTCGTGGGCATTGATGACTATACTGAAAGTCCTTTGCGTCTTCCTGTAAGAGATGCAGAATTAATGAAGCAGCAGTTGGAACTGGTCGGGTTTGATGTGATGATCATTAACAATCCAACATTAGGTGCTTTAGAAGAAGCGAGAGATGAGTTTATCAAAAAAATCAATCAATCATCTGGAGATGTTACAGCATTATTTTTCTTTGCTGGTCATGCGGTTCAGTTCGATGGACATAATTATCTGATCCCCACTCAAGCAAAGCTATTAGGTGGTGCGAGTCGTCTGGGTGAGGCTCCGAGTAAAGCGGCTTTTGTGGATCGGTCGATTAACGCGCAATTAGGTATTTTAGATTACTTGAGTGAATCAAAGGCATCCAAGATTCTGTTTGTCCTCGATGCCTGCCGTACTAATCCATTTCGATCGGATAATCGTGCTGGTGCGAAACCTGATGGATTAATAGGCATGAATGCAAAGCCTGGTGGCCCTGAGACGTTCATTCTATTTGCTGCTCATCCAGGGAATGTAGCTTTAGATGGAGAGGCTAATGCGTCAAATAGTCCCTTTACTCGTGCATTCGCAAATGCAATATCGCAGCCTGGATCATCTCTTGAGGTCGTTTATCGTCAAGTCTACGATCGTGTAAAGACCAGCACAAATACAAGACAGTTACCTTATCAAGAGGGCGTACTTTTTAGCTTTGTATTTCGTGAAGGAAAACTCTCTCCTAATCTTGGAGTAGAGGGAAATAAGCGTATCGTAACGGGTTTAGAAAAACGAGATTACGATATCGCTTGGGATGGAGTGACTTTGCTTAAGAAAATTCTTTTGCAGAAATCATTCAGTGAAATCATGAAAGCAGCAGAAAATGGTGATGCTGAGGCACAATATTTAGTCGCCATCGCATATGAAACTGGTGAAGGGATTGCAAATAATCCAACTCAGGCAGCTTAT
>JBJORF010000168.1:0-5664 GCA_046049545.1 Cyanobacteriota bacterium
AGCACTTGATCCACCCATGGGCCAGCGGTATTGATAATTAAAGTCGATGGGTGGCAGTGAATCATTAATGATTCTCCCGTGAGGCGATCGCGGCACTCAAGTTGGGTAATGCGATCGCCCTCCCGACCGAGTCCCGTTACCTCAACATAGTTCCGCACCGTTGCCCCCAACATTTCTGCATCCAGGACATTCTCCAAGGCCAGTCGCTCCGCATAGCTCACCTGCGCGTCATAATATTGCGCCGCCCCGGCCAATGCCGTTGCGATAATATTCCGAAACAGTTGCATAAAGGTTGCTGCTGATAGCATCCGATGGTTCGGCAAACTTTTGTCGTAACTCAGAAGGTCATAGAGCGCCATACCGGCTTGGACTTTCCAGTAGGGCCGGGAGCGATCGCGATAGATCGGAATCGTCAACAACAGCGGCTTGACCAAATGCGGCGCTGTCCGCAGCAAAATCTCCCGCTCCCGCAAGGACTCCCGTACTAAATTCACCTCAAAATATTCTAAATAACGCAGTCCCCCATGCACCAGCCGCGTTGACCAACTGGTCGCCCCACCGCAAAAATCGCCCCGATCGAGGAGCAGGGTTTTCAACCCCCGCAAAGCCGCGTCTCGCGCCACGCCAGCGCCATTAATTCCACCCCCAATCACAATCAAATCCCAGGTCATCGCTTCTAGCGTAATTATCTCTGACATCGGCGCATCCTTAAAATTTCCCTTGATTTGGGAGGGAAGTAAACCTTATCCTTAATTTTAGTGCTTTGAGCGGAGGCGGCTGGAAATTCATGAACCAATTGCAACAACCCTGGCTGGCCTGGGCGAATGTGCCGCTCAAACGCAGGATGCTCCTGAAGCTGTTATTCTCCGGGATCGTCTCGCAGGCTTTCGGCTTTACGCCTACCGCCATCGCCACTGCCCAAATCCTAATTACGATTCTCATTGCGGCGCAGGAGTTGCCCTATTGGAAGCCAATTATTGCGAAATTTGAAGCTGCGAATCCTGACATTAAAATTAATGCGATCGAAGGACCAACAGCGACAAATCTAGTTGAGGATTTGTACACTTCGGCGTTTCTGCTGGGTGATTCGCCCTATGATTTGGTCTATATGGACATTGTCTGGGTGCCTAAATTCGCAGCGGCAGGCTGGCTATTGCCACTGAACGATCGCATGAGTCCCAGTGATCTAAGCGGCTTTCTCCCAGCCGATCTGGCGGGCGGCACCTATAAAGACAAGCTGTATCGTTTACCCGTACGATCGGATGCTGGACTCTTGTATTACCGTCAAGATTTACTCACAGCGGCGGGGATCAAGCCACCAGAGACGATCGTTGATCTAATCAATGCGGCGAAGCAATTACAGAAAACGGGTCAAGTGAAGTGGGGCTATGCTTGGCAAGGTAAGCAGTATGAGGGGTTAGCGGCGATGTTTGCCGAAATCCTTCAGGGCTTTGGCGGTTCGTGGGTGGATGCAGAAACCTTAGAAGTGGGGCTGGATCAGCCCGAAGCGATCGCGGCTTTACAGTTCTTGATCGAAACCATCAGTCAAGGGATTTCACCGCCGGGAGTGACCACTTATCAGGAAGAAGAAACCCGGCGACTGTTTGAGGGGGGTGATCTACTATTTTTACGCAATTGGCCCTATGTTTGGCCCTTAGCCAATGCCACTGATTCCAAAGTCAGGGGCAAAATTGGCTTAAAACCGATGGTCTACGCTGCTGGTCAACGCAGTGGAGCTTGTCAAGGCGGCTGGGGCTGGGGCATCGCGCACACGACGAAATATCCGGATGCCGCCTGGCGCGTGATCGAATTTTTCGCCAGTGCTGAGAGTCAGAAAGCGCTGAGTCTGGAGGCTGGCTATTTACCAGCACGCCGATCGCTCTACCAAGATGCCGAAATCACAGCGAAATATCCCTATTTCCCAGATATGTTGCCGATTTTAGATGCGGCAGTATTGCGTCCTCCGATCGCGCAGTATGCCCAGGCTTCGGATATTTTGCAGCGTTATTTAAGTGCGGCGTTGACGCAACGGATGAACGCCCGCGCCGCCCTCCGTGCCGCTGCGGCTGAAACGCGCCAGTTATTCTCGACGTAGATATTCTCGACCTAGGATTGATATACATTTACGCTACCCGATGCACTTCTAGCCGCCCTACTCCATCCACACCACGATGAAATCACCTGACGTAAACACAGCTACCCTCAATCCAGCGACTTTGAATCATCCAGCACCGTCAAACCGAACAGGCTGGCTATTTCTCACACCTGCTTTATTGCTGTTGGGTTTAGTTTTTGTGTATCCGATCGGGCGGGCATTTTGGCAAAGTTTCTTTTTACAGAATTTGGGCACACAATTGCAGCCCGTATTTACGGGATTCACCAACTATCAGCGGATGGAAGGTGACGGTCGGTTTTGGCAAAGTTTATTGAATACGCTACAGTTCACGGCGATTTCCGTCACGATCGAATTAGGATTGGGGTTAGGTGTTGCTATGCTGCTGAACCAAACCTTTCGGGGGCGCGGACTGGTGCGAACGGTGGCGTTGCTGCCTTGGGCCTTGCCAACGGCGTTGATTGCCCTGGCTTGGACTTGGATTTTTAATGACGAGTTTGGGTTGCTGAATGATTTATTGTTGCGATTGGGACTGATTCAAACCGGGATTAATTGGCTCGGTGACCCGAATTTAGCCCTCGGTGCGGTCATCGCAGCGGATGTCTGGAAGACCACGCCGTTTATTAGCATTTTGCTATTGGCGGGGCTGCAATCGATTCCTCAGGACTTGTATGAAGCTCACGCGATCGATGGCGCAACGCCCTGGCGCAGTTTTCGTGAAATTACCGTCCCATTAATTATGCCGCAGATTTTAATTGCGGCGCTGTTTCGGATGGCCCAAGCCTTTGGGCTATTCGATCTGGTGGCAGTTATGACCGGGGGCGGCCCAGCGGGGTCAACGGAAATGGTGTCCCATTACATCTATGCCAATGTGATGCGATACCTGGACTTTGGCTATGGGGCGGCGATGGTCGTTGTTACGTTTTTAATTTTAATTGTCGCGATCGGGTTAACACAGGTCTTGATCAAGTTGGCAAGACGAACAACAGAATCAACTTAATCAGCATTTTTTCAGTTTAGTTTCCTGCTTTGATTACCCAATTCATTACCTAATTCCCATGCGCTCACCGTTTAGCCAAACCCACAAACAACTGACCCAGACGCTCGATCGGCCAGCCCTACGATCGCTGGGATTTCGCTTCGCGATCGCGCTATTGGTATTTGTTTGTCTTGCGCCGATTCTGTGGCAATGTCTCACCTCCGTTAAAGTCAATGCGGATATTGCCGCACTACCCAATGTCTACTTGCCCAAACGCTTCACATTCGCGCATTATACGGAACTGTTTACGCGGCGACCGTTTTGGAGCTATTTGATCAATAGCGCGATCGTTGCCGTTAGTTCAACAGGACTGGCCTTGGGTTTGGGCGCACCAGCGGCCTACGCCCTCGCGCGGCTGAAGCTGCCGGGTGAACGATTCATTTTAGGAATGATTTTGATCGTGACTTTATTTCCCTATATTTTGCTGTTTTTCGGGTTGCTGGAAATTGTTCAGAAGCTCGGTTGGGGCAATCAATATTTGGCGTTAATTGTGCCCTATACCGCAATTAATCTGCCATTGACAATTTTGGTGCTGCGGAGCTTCTTTCTTCAACTGCCCCACGAACTGGAAGATGCTGCCCGAGTCGATGGTTATGGGACATTGGCAATGTTTTGGCAAATTATTCTGCCGATGACGACCCCAGCGCTCGTAACGACAGGTATTTTGACGTTTATTTTTGCCTGGAATGAGTTTATCTTTGCATTGACATTTATCACGCAAGAATCTCTCAAAACTATTCCGATCGCCGCTTCTCAAATCGGTGGCGCATCCGTATTTGAAATTCCCTACGGCCCGATCGCGGCGGCGACGGTACTGGGGACATTTCCCTTAGTGATTTTAGTGTTGCTCTTTCAGCGGCGGATTATCGGCGGGTTGACCACTGGCGCGGTGAAGGGCTAGGATAAAATAATTATGCAAAACCTTGTCCTAAAACAGCTCCACAAAGCCTACAGCAGCACGATTGTGCCCGTTAAAGGGGTGAGCTTAACAGTGGAGCCGGGGGAATTTCTCACGTTGCTTGGCCCTTCAGGCTGTGGGAAGTCAACGATTTTGCGATTGATTGCGGGCTTGGAGTCACCGACGGCGGGTGAAGTCTGGATCGGCGATCGGGATGTCACCGCTGTGAGTCCCGCTGATCGAGATGTGGCAATGGTATTTCAGAGTTATGCGCTGTATCCGCACATGACCGTGGCGCAAAATATCGCCTCCGGACTCAAGCAGCGCCAGGTGCCGGCGGCAACGATTCAGACCAGGATTTATGATGTCTGTCAGTTTTTGGGGTTAGAGCCGTTGCTTGGTCGCAAACCAGGGCAGTTATCCGGTGGGCAGCGGCAGCGGGTGGCGGTGGCGCGGGCGTTGGTGCGACAGCCGCAGGTGTTTTTGCTAGATGAGCCGTTGAGTAATTTGGATGCGTTGTTGCGGGAGCAGGTTCGATCGGAATTGAAGCAGTTATTTGCGCAGCAGTCAGCACCGATCGTTTATGTCACCCATGATCAGACTGAGGCGATGACCTTATCGAGTCGGGTGGCGATTTTGAATCAGGGTGAGATTCAGCAAATTGATTCACCGTCACAGATTTATCGCGCTCCGGCCAATCGCTTTGTTGCGGAATTTATCGGCAGTCCGCAGATTAATTGTTTTACACTGCCCGTGCATAATCGGAAGGTGGCGATCGGGCCGTTGATTTTGCCTGTGCCGGAGGGTGTGAGTGACCCGATGATTACCCTGGGTATCCGCCCGGAGCATATTGAATTGGCGACGGATTCAACGATCGCGCAGGTCACTGGGAAAGTCCGTTCGGTAGAGCATTTGGGCAATACGAATTTGGTCACGATCGCCGGGATGAATCCTGATGGCAGTCTTTATCAAATGCGTGCGTTATTACCAGCGGAACAACGCCATGCGATCGATGACCCGATCGGGCTGACGCTGAAGCCGAATCGTCTATATTGGTTTGATGCGAATACGGGGCGAGCGATCGCACGGTGAATCATCTGTCCCACCTTGAAATGAATTTCAAGGCTCACAGTGCAAGTCCGTTGAAACGGACTGAAACTCCTGGTCTGAACTGTGTTTAACCCATTTCAATGGGTTTCAGCTATCAGCCTTGAAATTAATTTCAAGGCGGGGATTGAGCACAACTGATCGCTGCCGCAACCCCGCAGTTCATCCAAGATTCAAAGTCAATATAGCAAATGCTTGCCATCAGTACAAAACGTCTAACTTAGGATAGATGCAGTTAATTCAATTGCTCATCCATTATGCTAATGGGTAAGATTCGATCGCCGCTCAGCCCGAGGAAGTTATGGCACTCACTGCACAACAACTCGCCGACCTGATGCCCGATGCAACCCAACTGGAAAGTAACGAGCCAGAAATGGAAACATCGCTGCACTATTGGCAACTGCTCATCTTAGTCACCGCGCTCGAATATCTATGGCGCGATCGGGATGACTACTTCATCGGCGCCAACCAGACGATCTACTTCAGTCGTCAACAATTGCGCGATCG
>JBJORF010000169.1:0-5355 GCA_046049545.1 Cyanobacteriota bacterium
CCTCTAGCTGTGATTGCAGTGCATATTGATATTGCTGCAACAGTTGCTCAATCTGTCGTTCTCCCTGTGCAAAGAAATTCTCAAGTTCTGGGCGGAGCTGTTGCCACTGTTTTTGTTGAAATTCATCTAATGTGCTATTGGCAACACTATAGGAAAACCAACTGCCCAAGGCTCCACCGATTACCGTCCCAATACCAGGTGCAATCATACTGCCAATCACCGCACCCACAGCCGCGCCACCGAGGGCAGCCTCACCCGTCGCCCCATCCATTTCAGCAATCACGGCATTCATCACCGTACTGAAATCACTGTCATCAAGGGTGAGCACTGCATCTAGTTCGAGGTCAGGAGTATCGATCGTGGCATCGATGTCCTGGAGCCGTTGATAGACTTCGGAAAAATTTTGGTCGATCTGCGTTTGAGCTTCGGTGGTGGCTTCGCTTAGATGCTCACTCGCATCACTTAGAACCTCCTGTAAATCGCTACCGTAGCCCTCAATTAAGTCAGAAATTTGAGTTTGGGTTTGGCGCAATGCCTCCCGATCGCCCGCATCAAAAATCAATTCCCGACATTCATCGCAGGCGGCTTCCTGTTGTCTTGCTAAAGCCTTGGTGAACGATCGTTGAGCCTTACGGTACGCTTTGGATAGCTGCACCTCACCGATGGTAGTTTGGTCTTCAATGAATTCCGGCAAATCAGGGATAAGTTCCGATTGTAATCTGGCTTGTCGCTGCTCATAGTCGCTCCATTCAAGGGTCAGTTGCGCGGTGAGTGCGGTAAATACCTCGGCTAATAAACGATTCAAATGTTCAGCAATGCTCAGTCGCCACTCCCGTTGCAATCGATCTAGGAGAGTCTGCTTGAGCTGACCAAATGCAGCTAGCCAATGTTGCTGGGATGGTTGAATCGGCAGACCTTGCATTTGATCGATGACTAGCTGAGCCGCACAAGGGTAAACTTGCGGTGATTGAATTTGGAGCTGATTGCGCAGACGCGATCGGATGTCGGCGAGGAGGTCATCCTGTTCCTGAGGCTTGACTTGATCCATGCGCGTAATCACGAAAATACACCGATGTAAATAAGGCCGCAGAGATTCATCCAGAAAAGCCTTGAGGCTTTGAGACAGAGGCGCTGTGGCCGGAATTAGGATGATTGCAGCATCGGCTTCCTGTTCCACAACTTGCCGAGTGATTTCACCGTGGTGTACCTGGGTCGCATTGGTGCCAGGGGTGTCCAGAATGATGATGTTACTCTGGAGAAAGCCAGCGGGATGGGCGATCGTGACACTTGTTAAGTGCTGGATAATCGTTTCATCAGTTGTGACCTGGCGAACTAAGTAACGTTGCTCGGCAATATCGACTTCGGGGCGATCGGCCTGGAGTTTGAGTAAATTCAGGGTTTTGGCTAAAGCTGGTTGGTTCTGCCAAGCTGTGGGTGAAGTGGTCTTGATGCCAGCTTTGACGTACAGTTGAGCACCATGACGAATTTGAGCCACAGCAGCGGTAGCAACCAGGGCTGAGGTTGGTAGCAGATCGTCTTCGAGGAAAGCGTTAATCAATGTGCTTTTGCCGCTGGAAAATTCGCCAATGACTGCCAGATGGAGCTGAGGCTGCTCCAATTTTTGTTGAATGACTTGGAGTTGTTGGCCGATTTGGGTTTTAATCTCAGCGGGGAAATTGTATTTGTCGAGAAGAGTCTGGGCAAAGGCGCGATGCTGATTAAGTTCGCTCAGGGCGATGTGATGATTATCCTGATTGTCACCAGGTGGCGCGACCGATCGGCCAATCCCAGCCGATCGCGGTGTGTCTTTGGTGGAAACGAAATTGCGAAGAACCATAATTTACTCTCAATTGTGCTTGGGGAATTTCAAAAGTTTGAGAAATTAGCCGTTTAGTGATTACTAAAGATCTCTCTTTCACGCACAATCGAGGTTATGGAATTATTGCTAGTTTGATTCAATCTGCCGTCCCAATCAGCAGAAATATTGCCCAATTCAATGGGGCGGTGATATTGTCTAGATCGTTTTGTAGACGCTACAGGGTAGCGGGCTACCAACGATGATTCCAATTTACTTTAACCACTTCACCAATCTGGAACTTTGCAGCGATCGCTGGTAGCGTCAGAGCAACTACAATCCGTTGCCGATAAGGATAAAAGGTGCCCAGTAGTAGGGATGAGTCAGATCGGTGGGGATACCGCCTGGAATATCGGGTTTTGCGCCTGCCCGAAGCTGCTGGATGTCTGTGGGGGTGACTTTGCCTTGGATGAAGTTGCGTTGGGTTTGTTGGATGGCAGCAGCGGGGGTTTGGCCTTGCTTGAGGCTGGTGTAGAAGTTACTCATGAAGCCTTGGGTGCCACCATCGTCGATCGTCCAGAGGGATGAAATCGATGCACGGGAGCCTGTACGTTGCATTTGGTAGCCGAAGCCGAGGATTTCGATACCGTTGCCGAGTTTGCCCCCGATCGCGGTTTCGCAAGCGCTGAGGACGACGAGGGAGACGTTAGGGAATTTCCATTGCTGCTCGATTTCGCGCAGGCTGATGGTGCTGCCGTCGCCGAGGAGAATGATCGATTGGTCGGGGCTGTTGGGGACGAAGTGGCCGTGGGTGGCAAGATGGACGATCGTACTGTTGGGAAGGGTTTGGGTGAGGTTGGGGCGGTTGAAGGTCTGATTGATCAGGGTGGTGGTATTTGGAAGGGTTTTGGCGAGGTTTTCGACTTCAGGCTGGGTGAATTGGAGGGCGGGGAAGGTGAGGGTTTGGTCGAGGACTTTGACTTGGTGCTTTTCAGTGAGGGCGGCAGCAAGGACGCGGGGATTGGTATTTTTGTCGGGTTCGAGGGGGGTGAGGGCGAGAGCGGTGAGATAGTTGATTTGGTAGCGTTCCGCCAGCCATTGTTGGCCGTCATGGAGGGCAGCGAGGGGAACATAGCGCATGATGTCGTCGGGAGCATAGACGATCGTATCGACTCCAGCCGCTTTGAGTTCGGATTCGATCGGTTGGATGATGCGTTGGTAGAGGGTTTGGGCGGGTTGTTTGATGAGGGGGCTGCGGTTTTGTAGTTGTTGGCGGAAGGTTTCGATTTCGGTTTTGAGTTGGTCTTTGGTGATGGGGACGGGTTTGTGGATGGGGGGACGATCGGCGGTGAGGATGACGAGTTCGAGGCGATCGTCAAAACGATCGCTAAGTATGAGGGGATAGAAAAGAGCAGAATTTTTGCCGAGTTTTTTGATGCGGAATTGGAGATCGTTATAGGCATTGAGTTGGAGGTTTTGCTTGGCAGCGTTGGCTTTAAGAAGCTGAATTTGAGTTTGAACAGGTGAGCTTTTTAGAAATTCATTGAGCGATAGCGGATTAGAATTGAAAGCCTTGAGAATCGCTATTTCCTGAGGCAAGAATTCTAATTCTTTGGTGACGAGATTGTTACTTTTAGATTTTTTGAGAAAGTCTTGTAGATCTTGGACTTTAAGCAAATCGAGAACTTGCAAAGCTTCAACGACTCGGTTTTGTTTTAGTAGAAGATCGGCAAGAGCACGATAGGTTCTAGAAACATTTTGACTATAAGACTCTTGTATTTCACGAGGTAATTGATAACCTTCTTTACGAATAGATTCGATAATATTGATGGCTTGTTTATAGAAGATGATTGCCAACTCTGGTTCTTGCTGCGTGAGGACTATTCCTAGATTATCTAATGCAATAATTTCACCATTTCGATCTTTGATTTCTCATGCAATCGCTAAATATTGTCTTTGATACTCGATTGCTTTGACAAATTGACCAAGATTATAATAAGCTATTCCTAGATTTCCTAATACACCACCCTCTTGTTTAGCGTTAATTTCTCGTAAAATCACTAAACTCTGTTCATAATATCTAATTGATTCAGTAAACTGGCCAAGATTATCGTAAATCAGTCCCAGATTATTTAATGTAGCTTCTTCTGCTCTTAGATCTTTGATTTCTCTCGCAATCACTAAGTGTTGCTTTTGATACTCAATTGCTTTGGCATACTGACCGAGATGACGATAAGCAATTCCCAGATTACCCAGCGCAGCACCTTCCCCTTGTCGGTCTTTGATTTCCCGCAAAATGGCTAAACTTTGTTCATGAAGTTCAATTGCTTTAATATGCTGGCTGAGCGAGTGATAAGCTAATGCCAGATTGCCCAGTGCAGTGCCTTCCCCCTTACGATCTTTGCTCGCCCGTGTGATTGCTAAACTTTGCTCTTGATATTCAATCGCTTTAGCATATTGACTCATATACCAGTAAGCATTGCCTAGATCGCCCAATGCTTGTCCTTCTCCTCGTCGATCTTGGCGTTCGCGCGTGATCTCTAAATTTTGTTCATAATACTTGATTGCTTCGGCATATTGACTAAGAGACATGTATGTATCTCCCAAGCCACTCAGTGTATCACCTTCACTTTTTCGGTCGTTGGTTTCCCGCGCGATTACTAAACTTTGTTCGTAAAATTCAACTGCTTTGGCATACTTCCCAAGATGATTGTAACTAAGTCCCAGATTGCCCAATGCTTTTTCTTCCCCCCTGCGGTCGTTGGTTTCCCGTGCGATCACTAAACTCTGTTCCTGATATTCGATTGCTTTAGTGTAGTTGCCTAGGGCATCGTAAGCAACTCCCAGATTGCCTAGAGCATTTCCTGCTCCCTGTCGATCTGGGATTTCCTGCACGATCACTAAACTTTGTTCAAGATATTCGATTGCTTTGGTCTACTGATTAAGAGAAACATAAACAGCTCCTAGATTAATCAAGGTAGTTCCTTGCCCATCTTGGCTTTTGATTTCACGTGCAATCGCTAAGGCTTTTTCATAATACTCAATTGCTTTGTCATACTTACCGAGAGAAGCGTATGCATTGCCTAAACTACCCAGTGCCGCACCTTCCCCTCCTCTGTCTTTGATTGTTTGGTATAGTCGTAAAGCCTGTTGCCAGGACTGAAATGCGTCTTCAAGTTTATCAGCCTCATACTGCTGAATTCCTTGATTGAGGAGCCGATCGGCTTCAGCTTTCCGATTCTCGATCGACTCTGCCTGAACTTCAATGGCACTCCCCATAATCATCACAGGCGAAATTGTGAGCATTCCCAAGAGGATTAAAGCGATCGATCTATTCATAACAACAACTCCGTTAGCTTAATATTAAAACTGCTACCCTAGTCATAACTTGCACTTCATCACCCTTTCAGGAATCTATCGCATTCATCCTTAGATTTCAATGAAAAAATATAAAAGACGAGATCAGCGTATCACCCCATTCCCAACCTCGTCTCCCAACCCCTACAACCGAACCTGAACCATCTGTAACTGCACCCGACCTTCTTCAGGCACAATCCGTA
>JBJORF010000170.1:0-5091 GCA_046049545.1 Cyanobacteriota bacterium
GATCGCCGCGCTGGCCGTGGGGATTGCGCAGGCGGGGCTGGAGGCCGGGAGGGTGAAGCCCGCCGGTCGGCCCTCGGCGCTGCCACCCACGGGTGCGTCGCCGCTCGATCCGTGCCGCGAACTGCCCGTGTCCCCGGTCTCGGTGCCGCTCCAGTCGGTTCAGAAACGCCGGGAACTGTCTGCGGTGCCGCGATCGGTTGCTCGACGGGAGCGACTTCCGGCACGAACGGCGCACTCTGTCCTGGTGCGGCATTGGGGCGGGCCGGATCGGGAGCACTGGGCAGCTTCAGCAGTTGCTTCGCAGTCCGGTAGTAGGTGGCCCAGCGACGGGTATCGGGCCGTTGCCGCCAGTTCTGGCGACTGACTTCGAGCATCAATAGCGGGGCTTCTGCGCCTTGGTATTCACCAATCACCATGATTGAGACTTCGCTCATCAGAATGTCGCGATCGAAGCTGCGCTGGGCAGCCGCGCGGGCGACGATTTCGGCGCGGCGAATCATCGACTGGTAGGTTTCATCCTTGAGGCGGGCCAGGCGGACATCGGTGCGATTTTTGTAGGCTTGGGCGATCGGGGGCTGGATTGCCAGTTGGCCAACCCAGGCACCACCGGTAACCAGTAGCAGCCCCAAACTCCAGGACAAATATTTCATAGGTTGAATCGATGGCGGCCCATACCCGCGCCAGTTGGGTTTGTGTTGAATCAGTCTAAACACTGAAGTTTAGCTGAAGAATTCGACAATGGCGAAGTGTGATTGGCGATTTTTCGTCTTTAATTGAGGAAAGCTTTGCTGTTCGGAGTGTTCCTATGAGTCGCCATTGGGCCATTTTAATCGGAGTTAATCAATATCAGCATCGTCAGCCATTGCTCTGTGCCCATGCGGATGCCCAGGCCATGTATCGGCTGTTGACCCAAGAGGCGGGCATTACGCCGCAAACCTGTGTGCTGCTCAGCGATCGCGCCCCGAAGCTGGGAGAAAATAGCACCTACCCGATCGCGTCAACGCTACGCACATGGTTAGGGGCGATTCCCCAGGCGGGTATCCAAGCGGAGGATACGCTGTGGGTGTTTTTTAGTGGCTATGGGGAGTGTTGGGAAGGTCAAGATTACCTGCTGCCCCTGGATGCGGCATCGGAATATGACCCGGCCACTTGGCTGTCACTGCAATCGCTATACGGCTTACTGGGTCAACTACCGACGAAGAACGTGTTGCTGCTGCTGGATATCAATCGCAGTCAATCGGCGCGATCGGGGAGTGCCTTAGGGCGGCAGGTGATGCAACATGCGAAATCCTATGGCGTGGCGACCATTCTTTCCTGCCAACCCGAACAGTTTTCCCACGAATCAGCGGCGCTGGATCATGGCTTTTTTACGGTGGCGCTATTGGAAGGATTGCGGCAATGTGGCGGACAGCCGTTAATGAAGTTAGCGCGGTTCCTTCAGGCGCGGTTGCCGGAGCTGAGCGATCACAACAATCGCCCCCGCCAAGACCCGATCATTATGGTGGCGCCAACACAGTTGGAACAGTGGCGCTTACCAGCGATTCAACCGATCGCGGTGAGTGCGGCACCCAAGCTGCCTCAGCCCACGGTAAATCAAGCACCGACAGCAGTCCAGCCGCCGACCACAGCGCTCCAATCACCGTCCCCATCACCGCAGCCAGAAAGTCAGCCAACGGTGGAACGTAACGCGGTGGCTGAACCATCTAGTCGATCGCGTTCACGCTTAACGCGATTAGAAGTTTTACCCGTTGGGTCAACGGCTGCGCCAGCGGAAAAGGCGACAAATCCCTTATCGGGTACCATTGCGCCAGCGATTCACGCTCCCATCGATTCCTCTGAGCCAGGGATTACGCTTGAGCGAGTGAGCCAAAATCCGCCATCGGTGCAATCGAGGCGGGCGCAGTCAAGGGAACGTGACGAAGTTAATGTCCGATCGACATTGCTCAAAATCTTGGCTCTAGGTGCTTTATTAATGGCGGTGCTGGGATTGGCCAATGCGCTTTCTCGGAGTCAACGCTCAACGCCGTCGTTGTTTGAAGCGATCGGGCAAAAAAGTCCCTCCGGTTCATCGGCGATTACACCCGCGACACCGATGCCAACGGCACCGAGCCCCGATCCGTCGGCTCGCTTAAATGTGCCGCAATCACCGCCCGCTGATAGCGCCAAAATTCTGGAAGAAGCCCGCGCCGCGATTCGTCCGGTGAATGCTTCGGAGGTGCAGCGGGCAATCGAACGGGCCAGTCAGATTCCGCCGGGAGATGGCCGCTACGACGAAACCCAACGCCAAATCGATCGGTGGTGTAACGACATTTTGGCAATTGCGAAACAGCGGGCCGAGCGGGGCAACTACAAGGCCGCAATCGAAGCAGCACAGTTGATCCCCGATAAACGCGGCAAGATTTCTCAAGAAACTCAAACGCTGATTCAACAGTGGCAAAAAGCCAGCCGCAAATCCAAATAAATCACTCAATCGCTGTTTGGAAATTCATTGATCGGCGGACTACGGTGTGGGGATTGATTCGAGCAGCATTGGGGTTGTCTGGAAAATTGGGATAGCTGGGCGAGGTTGGGCCTAAAGATCGCGATGCGATCGCTAAAAAAGCCCAAAAACTCGCTGGATTGAACTTTTGCAACGAAGTTTGTGAGTCAGGAAAATTTTTGTTAGTGTAGATTACAGGTGGTCAGATATTCGACTGGCACGTTGATGGGTTCTCCATTCTGGGAAATATGATTTGATAGTGATATAAGGAAGTTGTTCCGATTCGCGTTCTGCATCACCTAGAATTGGCGATTACATCTACTGACTGTTTGAGTCTGCTGGATCGCCTTCGCTTCGTCTGATTTTTGCTTCAACAGAATTCGCCTCCACCCTCACACAAAACCCCTCAGGTCTGAATTGTTTTGATTCGATCGATTCGCTATCGATCGGATTTTGCATCAGTCCCGGTTTGATTGACTCTATTTCTTTGACACCACTGAATATTTAATTTGCGAGGGGTTGTTATGCGTGCTTTAGATCTTGCGATAGTTGTGGCTTTGGCATTGCCGCTGATGGGTATCAGTCAATCGGCGAGTTTGGCGGCGGCGCAGTCTGTGCCTTCGAGTGCATCGCAGGCCAATCGATTAGCGCAGTCAGCGGCGAAGCTGGCCGATGGGGTCTATCTCTATGGTCAAACCAGCGAGCCGAATCAATTGGGGCAATCGTATTTTGTGTTTGAAGTGACGCAGGGCAAGGTGCTGGGCGCACTCTATATGCCGCAGTCGTCGTTTGACTGCGCCCATGGGAGCTTCCAGGCTGATCAGTTGGCGCTGCGAGTGCGGGACTCCTACGAAAAAAGTGCTTCAACCTACGCGATCGGGCTGAGTCGTAGTGCAAAAGTAGCGGCAATCCAAGATTTACAAGGGATTCTCCCGGTGGGGCTGACTGGTTTCCAGCGCCTGGATCAAGTCAGCACGAATGATATGCAATTGCTCAAGACTTGCAAGGCCACTTATCAAGCCAAGGTTTGGTAAGGGAGGGCTTGACAATGCCAAGATTGGCGATCGTCGCTAGGAAACCTCACGCTGAACGAAGATGACGTTTTCGGTGACTTGCTCGAAGGTGTCGTCGTGGCTGATGACGAAGAGCTGGCGGAAGGAACGAATGTTCGCGATCGCGGCAGCCAGTTGGATGCGGCGCGGGCGATCCATGTTGGTGGTCGGCTCGTCGAAGAAGGCAATGTTAATGTCGGCGAGGATTTTGAGCAGCGCGAGGCGGACGGCGAGGGCGGCGCACATTTGCTCACCACCGGAAAGGTTGATGAAGCGACGGGCATTGGCTCCTTCACGGACGATAATTTCATAGTCGCGCGTCCATTCGAGGGCGACGTTGGGGCGATTCAGCAGTTCGCGGAAGAGTTTGTCAGCTTCACGGGCGATGCTTTGAACGTAGAGTTCGGTGATGCGTGGCCCGGCTTGCTGGTAGGCTTTGCGGGCAAATTTGATGAAGCGATCGCGCTTTTGCTGTTGCTTGATGGCAGTTTGGGCGGATTCGCGCTTTTGTTGGATGGTGGTGAGCTTTTCGACTTGCTGGGCGATCGCGGCGAGACGCTTTTGTTGCTCAGGGATTTGGGCTTGGCGGGTGATGGTTTCGCGGTTGGCGGTTTGGTAGTCGGTTTGGAGCTGGCGCAGGGCGGCGGGATCGAGGGTTTGGCTCAAGGTATCGCGGGCGATCGTCAGTTGTGTGAGGCTTTCGCGCCGTGCGGCGAGCTGGGTTTCGGTTTCGGTCACTTCTTGATTCAGCGGTTTGAACCGATTGGCGGCGGCTTGGTGTTCGAGATAGCGGTTGTAGTCGGGGCGGTGATCGTCGCGGCGGGTTTGCTGGGTTTGGATTTGGGTCGTGAGGTCGGCAAATTCGGCGAGTTGGCGTTCAAAATCAGCCATTTTGGTGTCGGTATCGCCGAGGGCCAGTTGCAGCTGGCGTTTTTGCTGCGCGAGCTGGGGGGCACGATCGAGTTCCGGTTGGAGAAAGCGTTGGCGGCCACGGGGGTCATCGAGGCGGGCGAGTTGCTGATTGAGGTCTTGCAGTTGCGTTTGATATTGGGGTTCGCTGGCGAGGTGTTGCTTGGCCTGCTGGATTTGGGCTTTGACTTCCATGATTTCGGCGAAGACTTGGGCCTGTTCCGTTTGCTTGGCTTCGAGGGTGAGGTATTGGGCCTGCTGTTGGCGCAGGGCAATGAGTTTTTGCTGAGTTTGTTGAAGTAGATCTTCGAGCCGATCGGCAGCGGTTTGTTCGGCGAGGTCATCGACGATCGCTTGCAGGTCGGCGACGAGGTGGGTTTGTAGTTGCGCGCCGCTGTTGAGCGCATTGAGAATAGGGACGATCGCCGCATCGGAAACCTCCAAATCCGCTTGCAGAGCGCGGAGCTTGACGGTGGTGGCTTGCAATTCTTGGGCATGGATCTGGCCCCGTTCCGCCGCACGGGTCAGAATTTGGCGCAGTTCTTGGTCGAATTGCACTGCCGCCGCGATCCGGCTGATCTGCTGTTGGTAGCGTTGCTGTTGGGTTTCGAGGTCGGGAATGGTGGCGATCGCAGCGGCTAACGATTGCAG
>JBJORF010000171.1:0-4995 GCA_046049545.1 Cyanobacteriota bacterium
CTTCGGGATCCGCCAACACACGGCCCATCATCTGATAGCCGCTGCAAATCCCCAGCACCGTGCCCCCAGCCGCGACATAGTCCTGGAGCTGTTCCGCCATGCCCGATTTGTGGAGGGCAATCAGATCGGCGATCGCGGTTTGTGAACTCGGCAAAATCACCGCATCCGGATGGCCCAGCGTACCCTTCAAACTGAGATAACGCACTGTCACCGACGGCTCCGCTTCCAACGGGTCAAAGTCCGTAAAGTTAGCAATGCGCGGCAACCGCAACACCGAAATTTGGATATCATTTTTGTCGGGACTACGCCGCTGATCAAACAGACTCAGCGAATTCTCCGCCGGGAAAATCGAACTCACCCAGGGGATCACCCCCAGTACCGGAATGCCGACTTTCGCTTCGAGCCAAGCGATCGCGGGCTTGATCGCCGCCTGATCACCGCGATATTTATTGATCACAATGCCTTTGACCAGCTCTCGCTCCGCCGGTTCCATCAGGTTCAGCGTGCCAACAATATGGGCGAAGGTGCCACCCCGATCGATATCCGAGACGAGAATCGTCGGCGCGTTCAGGTAACGGGCCAAACGCATATTGGTCAAATCGCGGGGAATCAGCGGCACCTCCACCGGACTGCCCGCCCCCTCACAAACCACCATGTCAAACTCTTCCGACAACCGCTGCAACGACTCCGTAATCGACTGCCAACCCGCCTCAAAAAACTGCTCGTAAAACTCGGGCAAGGTACAACGGGCTGCCAAGCGCCCCTTCAAAATCACCTGATAGGTATTTTCCGGCTGACTTTTCAGCAGCACCGGATTCATTTCCACCCAAGGCGAAATGCCCGCCGCCCAGCTTTGTACCGCCTGGGTGTAGCCGATTTCCCCCGCACTCGCCGTGATATAGGAGCTGCCCCCTGTATTCTGGCCCTTGAAGGGAGCCACACGCCAACCGCGTCGGGCCAGTAGCCGACAAAGCGCCGTTGTTACCAGGGACTTCCCGGCGTTGGATGTGGTGCCCACAACCATAATCGCTTTCATGCGTCCGAAACCTCGATAAAACTTTGGGGGAAGCAGAATTGCACTCTGGGACGGATTGCGCTCTAAAACGGATTGCCCTCTCAAACGGATTACACCCTGAGCACGATCGCACTTTACAGAATGCCCAATTCAACCAGGCAAGCAACTGCCATGTTGCAACTTGGAAACACTTTAGGCCAATTCGACCGCAGAGACAGTCACGATCGCTCGCCCCATCCACGCATCACATCATCCAGGGTTTACCTTATGGAGCCGATCCTACAGAGACACTCTTACAGGGGCCAGCTCAGCCAACGACTGCATGCATTGTATAAACGATCCCGCCAAGTGGCGCGTAAAGCTGTTTCGCCAACATTATGCCAGTTAGCTAATAATTGCCGACCCAGGGGCGTAATCCGGAAACTATCGGTCAAACCTTGGCCATCCACTTCCCGACGCAACAGCCCCACCCGAATTAACCACAGCAGTTCCGTCTCCACCTGCAACTCGACGATCGCTCGCCGGGTAAAACCGCCCCGAATCCCCGCACTGCCGGCGATCGCCTTGGCGGGCAGACTTTGCTTGACGATCGTCTCGTAGAATCGCAGCCGGAAAGGCGCACAGCGCACAGCGCGGTCGGCACGGATCAGGCTTTGGGACGAATGCTGAATTCCGAGGGATCGTTTTACGCCAGTGACCATGGACAGACTAAACCTTAAACAGAGAGGATATGTGAAATTGCGGGAAAAGCGCCCTAAACGAATGATTGCGCTCAGCGATTGAGTCACTTCTCTATCCTAGGGTTTTAATGCGCGTCGCGCCAGCAAGGCTAGATTACCATCGCATACGGTAATCCCCCAAATCCCGCGAATTGTTAACAGAATTAAGGGTTACTGGTAACGAATCGGGGGTTTAACCTAGGATAAAACTACGCAAAAGCAACTGTGTGCAACCCACAAGGAACGATGTCATGCCTCCCGAATCTATGCCCCCTGAATCCAATGCATCGACGGATCGGAATGCCGCTGACGATCGCCCATCCCTGATCGCCACCGCCCGCCAAGTCACTCAGTCGAGCCCCGATCGGCACAAATACGACGAATTGATCGCCGTAGTCATCGCCCTTTTTGGCATTGGGGCGGTCTTGTTTTGGGTACTCGGGCGGAGCAACCCATTGAATAGCAATGGCGTTCTCGGTGGTCTTTGGGGTAACCGCAGTGAACAGGCGCGCACCCCTGCCGCCGCACCCCTGCCAACGGGCGCATCCACCACCGCCGCATCCACCACCGCCAAGGATGCCGCACCCACGGGTGCCACCACCCCTGCATCGGATCAGCCATCCGGTAAAACCGCCGCTCCGACTCAGCCTCAACAAACCCAATCGGTCAATCCCGCCGCTGCGGGCGCTGTCGCGGGCGCCGCCGCTGGAAACACGGCGCAAGCACCAACAGCGGGTACCGCTGCACCGATTGCCGCTGCACCACCGACCAACACACCCGTCGCCACTGCCCCCGCTACTGTCAAACCGGAGATCGTTGAACCGGATGTCCTGCCCAGCGCAACCAAGGCACAACGCTTTAGCGATGTGCCTGCGGATAGCCCGATCGCGCCCTACGTCGATGCCCTTTCCAGTCGCGGCCTGCTCGACCAGTTTAACGACGGTACCTTGAACCCCGATGAACAGATTACGCGGGGAGAATTCGCCGACCTCGTCAGCAAAACCTTCGGCAAACCGCGCACCAAACCCGCGATCGCCTTCAAGGATATTGCCGCCGACAGTCAGCGTAAAGCAGCGGTCGAAGAAGCCACCCGCACAGGCTTCATGTCGGGCTTCACCGACGGCACCTTCAAACCGGAACAGAAGATTCCCCGCTACCAAATGCAAGTGGCGATCGTCACGGGCACCCAAATTGCCCCCACAGGGGACCCCGTCCAAAGCCTGAGCAAATTCAGCGATGGCCAAGCCGTACCAAAGTGGGCGACAGCCAAAGTCGGCACCGCCGTTGGCACGGGTATTATTCCCGCCAAGGGCCTGCAAAGCCTCAATCCAGAGCAAGCCGCCACACGCGGCGAAGCTATCTTCATGCTGCATGAAGCCCTGGTCAAAGAAGGCAAGCTACCAGCGGTGAAGTAAAGCGGCCAGCGGTGGAATAAGTTAGATTGGCACCTCAGCGATCGCATCCCAGGCGATCGCTGGCCCTACCTCTGATTCTGGCAGTGATCGCCCGCAGCGCTGGGCAAACGGACAAGTCTCGCACAACGACTTAGCCCGATCGATCTGGGGCAAATCCCGCCGCTGGGCTTGATAATCTTCTAGCCATTGGGTCAACTGGCGTAGCAATTGATCGAGGCGCTGCTGCACCGCACTATGCTGCTGACGGCTGTAGCGAATCCTGACGCTCTGCAACTCCGCCGCCGCACCTTGAAAAAACCAGTAGGTCATGGCCAGCTGATCCGGCACCAGCTGCGTCGTTTCTGCCAAGACGTATAAATAGAGCAAGGTTTGCCATTCCTGCTCCAGATATTGGGCCTGACGCGGCTTGGGATAGGTTTTCCAGTCCAGAATTTGGCCTTGGGTGGCACCGAGCATCACCCAGTCATAGACCACCGTCAGCACATGGCCCTGGCGGGCGATCGTCCGCAAATGCTCACTCTGTTGCCAGAGAATCTGTTCGTTTTCCGACAGTTGTAGAATTTGCGATCGGGACGACTCAAATGCATTAAACCAAGTCGCCAACTTCGCATCTGCCGCCAGTAGCGGCGCGATCTGCAGCCCCAAGGCATGTTGCTGCATCAGCTGGTGAAATTGACTGCCTTCCTGCATTCGCTCTACCTGCTCCAGTCCCACAGGCACTGGGTATTGATCCAGATAGAGGTACTGGAACTTGCGCGGGCAGCTATCAAGCAGCTTCAAATTGGACTGGGAAAGACGCATAGCAATAAATCAATTGGAGCCAGCCCGGCCAAGGTATCACGATTTTTTCTGGCAGCATCCGTAGTTTTGGCAGTCTGCAAGATAGCAGTCTGCGCAAAATGCCCGACCGCCTAAACCCGCTTCAGCACAAACAAACTCCCCACATTCCCCCGGCCAATCCGCAAATCCTGATCAATATAGGTAATGTCCACCCACCCATTGCGTTCGCGGGGCTTAATCGCAAAGTCGATCGCCGTAAACTTTCGCCCCTGCTCGATCGCCTGGATAAACTGCCCCGGCGACTGATAGCCGATTAACCGCTGCCCACCCCAAATCGCCCGGCTAAAGCCAACATCCACCCGCTGCGGTGTCACCGCCTGAAAATCCGCCACCACACTAATAATTCCCGCCAAAAGAGGGATGCCCTGCACCTCGGCGATGTTGTAGATTTTGCCATTAGCGGTGCGAATGCACTGGAAGATGGCTCCCAGATTGAAGAACGGCAACCGATCGAGGCCCAACAATTCCGCACTGGTGGTGTACAACAGCTCCCAGTCGCCATCGAGCAAAGCCGGATGGTCAAGCGGGTTCGGGTTCGGGTTACGTTCTTCGAGCTGCGCGATCGCGGCGGCGATCGCCACTTTTTCGGTTTTTGTCGCCTGAATCCCACGATTACAGGGAGACAAGACTTGCAGCAACTGGGCTTTTTCGAGCAACATAGGGGCGCTTAGGAAGGGGGTGAAGGGGGAACGCTCAGGAAAACAGCCTGGCCGATCAACGACTGGTCGCAAATTTCCGTATTTCCTCGCGGAAAATTGTAGCGATCGTTGGCGGGATCAACAGTATAACTGAGCGATTCTCGGGGTAATTTCCACGCCGAATTAACCGGATAGCGGTTTTTTACAGCGTACAGAATGCCATAGAGAACAGTTTTAACGCTGTATCTTATTTTATGGCCAATTGAAAATCCAACCGTTGCTGCTACAGGAATCGATGGATTTTCAATCGAGAATATCCCAGAATACTTGCCGCAAATTCACAGGTCAGTGATACACTCTGGGTACTT
>JBJORF010000172.1:0-5262 GCA_046049545.1 Cyanobacteriota bacterium
TAGGGCAAACGCACATAGTTCTTAATATAAGGGCAAATTCTGAGCCGTTTCATAGAATAGAGGAGAAGTTTGCAGTAGGCTGAGAAATGGCTATTTCATCGGCATTAGAGAGTTTAGGAAAACACTTTGAGGGACTGGACGACCCCCGGTGCGCCAGTCGGATCGAACATGATCTGATGGACATTGTGCTGATTACAATCTGTGCCGTGATTTGTGGGGCAGAAGATTGGTGTGAGGTGGCAGAATATGGTCTAGCAAAGCAGTCTTGGTTAGCCAGCTTTTTAGCATTGCCAAATGGGATTCCAAGTCATGATACGTTTAATCGACTATTCGCCCGAATCTATCCAGAGCAACTTCAACAATGTTTCCTCAACTGGGTACAAGCGGTTTATCAAATCACCACCGGGCAAGTGATTGCGATTGATGGCAAAACACTGCGGGGTAGTTGTGAACGCGGCAATCGGCGCAGTCTGATTCATATGGTCAGCGCTTGGGCCACCGCCAATCGTCTGGTCTTGGGCCAACGCCAAGTGGACGAGAAATCGAATGAAATTACGGCAATACCAGAACTGCTGCGATTACTCGATTTGGATGGGGCCACCGTGACGATTGATGCCATCGGCTGTCAAACTGAAATCGCCGCCCAAATTATTGCACAGCAGGGCAATTATGTTTTGGCACTCAAAGGCAATCAAGGTCATCTTCATGCAGATGTGATTGAATTATTTGACCAAGCCTGTGTACAACGGTTTCAGGGGATCCCCTATGACCTTTATGAAACACTTGACCAGGGTCATGGCCGTCAAGAACGTCGCCGCTACTGGGTCGTGAGTGATGTGACATCGCTACCGGAACGCAAAAAGTGGGCCAACTTGAGTGCGGTCGGTTGTGTGGAATCACAACGCACAATTGGCGATAAAACCACCCTTGAAAAACGCTATTACCTGTTGAGTCAGGCATTAGACGCATCACAATTTGCCCAAACCGTGCGGGGGCATTGGGGCATTGAAAATCAATTACACTGGATTCTCGATGTCGGTTTCCGCGAGGATGAATCGCGCACTACCCTGGGTCACAGTGCCGAAAATTTAGCGGTCATTCGGCATATTGCAGTGAACCTCATTACCCAGGAAAAATCGGCTAAAGTCGGCACTCGGGCGAAACGCAAGAAAGCCGGATGGGACGACCAGTATTTATTCAAAGTCTTGGCCCAGTCCCTACAAAATTCCGACAAAGTGTGAAGAAAGATGTGCGTTCACCCTAATCGTCTAGCTAACAATCTCAATGCATGCCGACTTCCGAAAGTTAACGGTTTGAGGCATAATATTACCTGTAGCGGGTGATTGAGAACATTAGACAGCTTGTCTTACCTGAATATAGCTCGATCGTTTAGAGTTAATTCCTGTTGAAAATTTCCTCAGGTACTGTTGTAATCCTTCCCTTGAGTAAATAGGCTGATCATGAATCGACGATCGCTGATTCAATTTATGACGGGTTGTTCGGGAGCGATGATCATGAACAACATTTTGGGTTGTCGTGACTCTGAAGCGGTGGGAACACAGGAAACAGCCTGGTTGATGCCGGATGAATCAGAGCCGCACGATCGTACTTGGATGGCGTTTGGTGCGAGTCGTGCGATTTGGGGGCAGAAATTGCTGCCTGAAGTGCAAACTAACTTAGCAACCATTGCTAAAGCGATTGCTCACTATGAGCCTGTATCCATGCTCGTTCGGCAAGAAGATTATGCGATCGCTGCCCGACAATGCGGTTCGTCTGTAGATTTGATCGTTTCGACTTTAGACGACTTATGGATGCGTGATACTGGACCTATTTTTGTGAAAGATCGTCGTGGACATTTAGGTGGAATTGACTTTAACTTCAATGGTTGGGGCCAGAAGCAAGATTATGACAATGATGCAAAAGTCTCTGAATTTGTAATCCAGAAATCTCATGTTCAGTCCATTAATACTAAATTGGTCTTGGAAGGTGGTGGGATTGAAGTCGATGGCAAGGGAACGGCAATCATCACCGAAAGCTGTGTCCTCAACGCAAATCGTAATCCTGGAATGGTGAAAGCTGAATGTGAAGCCTTGCTCAAGCCACTCCTGGGAATCCGCAAGATCATTTGGCTACCGGGTATCCGAGGACGAGATATTACTGATGGTCATACTGACTTTTATGCCCGCTTTGCGCGTCCAGGTACTGTTGTGGCTGGATATGATCCCGATCCAGCCTCTTTCGACCATGCTGTTACGCGAAAGCACCTAGAGATTCTGCGCGCTGAGACGGATGCTGATGGTCATAAGCTAGAAGTTGCGGTTATTGAAAGTCCCACCAACATTCGGCCTAAATTTAAAAGTGATGATTTTGCCGCAGGTTATATCAATTTCTATGTAGTCAATGGCGCTGTCATCGCCCCAGAGTTTGGTGACGCGATTGCTGATGATAAAGCAAAATCGACCTTGCAAGACCTATTCCCCGATCGAGATATTGTCCAACTAAATATTGATGCGATTGCCGCTGGCGGTGGTGGCATACACTGCACCACACAGCAGCAGCCCCGTGCCTAACAATGCCCATGCACACCGACCGTCGAGAGTCGTGAGCGGGGTTTAGTGCAAAGGCCGTCTGCGGCTCGTGAAGAACGACATCGCACCGCTTCAGCCCAAACTTCTGCTACGCCTCAATCCGCTTAAAAAAGTCGATCGTCTCCGCCAGCGCCGCCACAAATTGGTCAATCTCCGCCTTGGTATTGTAGAAATACAAACTAGCACGAGCCGTCGAATTTGTATTTAACAGTCGATGCAGTTGTTGGGTGCAATGGTGGCCCGATCGAATTGCAATCCCTTCATGATCCAGCAGCGTCGAGACATCATTCGCATGCAGATCCGTCACCGTAAACGTCGCCAAAGCCGCCCGGCCCGACCCATCCGACTGCGGCAATGGCCCATACAGCGTCACATCCGGCACATTCACAATTCGCTCGTACAGATAAGCCGTCAGTTCTTCTTCGTAGGCATGAATTTTGTCCATACCGATCGCATTTAAATAATCGATCGCTGCCCCCAACCCGATCGCCTCCGCGATCGCCGGTGTCCCCGCCTCAAACTTATGGGGCAATCCCGCATAGGTCGAGTGATCTAAATACACATCCTGAATCATCTCCCCGCCCCCAAAAAACGGCGGCATCGCATTCAGCAAATCCAGCTTGCCATACAAAAAGCCAATTCCCGTCGGCGCACAGAGCTTGTGCCCCGAAGCGACAAACCAATCGCAATCGAGATCCTGCACATCGATCGGCATATGCGGCGCACTCTGGCAGCCATCCACCAACACCTTCGCCCCCCATTTATGGGCCTCCGCACAGATTGCCTTCACCGGATTAATGCAACCCAGCGTATTGGAAACATGGACAGCCGCAACGAGCTTGGTTTGGTTGGTTAACAGCGATCGATAATGCTCAAAGTCAAACTGCCCATCCGGCGTAATCCCCACATGCTTCAGCACCGCGCCCGTCCGTTGGGCAATCATCTGCCAGGGCACCAGGTTACTATGGTGCTCCATCACTGTCAAAATCACCTCATCCCCCGCCTGAAGGTTCGCCCAAGCCCAAGTGTAGACGACAATATTAATCGCTTCCGTCGCATTGCGCGTGTAGATAATTTCCTCGCGATGGGCCGCATTGATAAATTGCTGTACCTTATCGCGTGCCCCCTCATAGGCATCCGTCGCCCGCGCACTCAGGGTATGCACCCCACGATGCACATTCGCATTATCAAATTCGTAATAATGCTGCAACGCATCCAGCATCGCTTTGGGCTTCTGCGAAGTCGCTGCATTATCCAGATAAACCAACGGTTTACCATTCACTTCCTGGTGCAAAACCGGAAAGTCTTTGCGAGTGAGATCAGCGAGGGATAGAGTCAAATTCATGGTTTTGGGAGAGAGACTTTACTGAACGAAGTGAACGATCGATTGTAGGATTCCGAGGATCAGCGGCAGCTCCCGCGTCAAGGAATATTCGCGGTTGTCCAGCACGAGGTGCTGCTGCTGAAGCCGTAAAAACTGCCAGCGATCGCCCGTTGTGACGCAACCATAAACTGTTTCGATGTCCTGCTGCTGCTGCTGGTTAAACAACTGCGCACCAATTACTTGAGCAACGCATTGACCGAGACCCAAATCAATGTCCTGCTTCTTGGCTTCAACTACGGCCAGGATCGGGGCCTGGAGAATGCGCGACATTTCGCCCTTGCTGATAATGAAATCACATTCCCCGTTCAATCCAGCGGCGCGATTCACGTCCAGCGATTTACCCGAAAAGATCGCAATTTGATTCGGATTGCGCCGTTCCAATTCAGCCAAAATCGGTGCGACAACAAACTCCGATCGCGCCTTTTCTGTCCCCGCTTTCAGCCCAAACTTTTGGGTAATGGAAAGTGTTTCGGCTAACCAATGACTCGGTTCGATCGGCACCACTGGCTCAAAAATTAAAGTCTCTGATTCCATCAACTTAAATTGGCGAATCACAGATTCCAAACTGAAATCGCTGTAGGCCATGATTGCATCACTCCCGCACTCGCACAGTGTCGATCAAACTCTGGCGCAATGATGCCACCGGAATATGATTCAGCACTTCCACCGCAAACGCAAATTGCAGCAACCGCCGCGCTGCATCCCCAGCAATGCCCCGACTTTGCAGATAGAAGATCTCATCTTCTTCCAATTGGCTCACCGTCGCCCCGTGGGCACATTTGACATTATCCGCAATGATTTCCAATTCGGGTTTGGTATCGATGCGGGCTTTGTTCGACAGCAGCAAATTGCGGCTTAATTGCTTGGCATCAGTGCCCTGGGCCGCCTGGGGCACAAACATCCGCCCGTTGAATACCCCGTGGGACTGATCATCGGCAATCACTTTATGCAATTGCGTCGCCGTCCCGTGGGGCTGCGTAAAGGTAATCAGACTGTGAGTATCCGCCGCCCGGTCTGACACACTTCCAGATTATGCCGTGCCAGCGCCCCGCCGAGGTTAATCGCATTGCACTGGTAATGGGAGTCGCGCCCTTGGCTAACCACGGTTTTCGCAATGTGGAAACTCGTTTGGCTTTCCCATTGCAGCCGCGTGTGATTTACCCGCGCATTATCGCCCACATAAATTTCCGTCACCGCATTGGTAAAGTAAGGCGCATGCTTATCCGCCGATGTGTACTCTTCCACAAACGTCACCTGCGCCCCTGCTTCAACGATCACCAAACAGCGGGG
>JBJORF010000173.1:0-4948 GCA_046049545.1 Cyanobacteriota bacterium
CAAACCCGTTGGGTAGGCGTAATGCATCCGCACCCAGGCAATATCCACTTTACCCAAGGCCCGAATCAGTTCGGCCAAGCGGGGTTCACCATAAATGTCCTTGCCGTAGTTAGTGGTGATCTGGGAAATTAAGATCACCTCCTGCACGCCTTCGCGGGCCAGTTGTTCGACTTCGGCAACGATCGACTCGATGGTGCGCGATCGCTGATCGCCCCGCAGATGGGGAATGATGCAGAAGGCACAGCGATAGTCACAGCCTTCGGCGACGCGAACGTAGGCCACACCCTCGGTCGTGGTGCGATAGCGGGGCAGGTTTTCATCGGCAATGAACGTGGGCTTCTCAGAAACTTCCTTGACGCGTTCGCCGGCTTCGGCCCGCTGCACAACATCGACGATCTTGTGATAATCACCCGTCCCGACGATCGCCACAGCTTCGGGTAGCTCTTGGAGCAATTCCTCTTGAAAATGCTGGGCCATGCAGCCCGTAATCACAATCTTTTTATCGGCCTCAGCCAGTTCCACCAAAGTACGTACAGACTCTTCGCGAGCCGCTTGGATGAAGCTACAGGTATTGACAATGACATAATCCGCCAGTTCTTCATTAGCGTCCACGTCATAACCAGCTTCCACTAGTAGACCGAGCATATGCTCCGTGTCGATTCGATTTTTTTCGCAACCCAGGTGGGACATTGCGATCGTTGGACGGTTGCCCATGTATTCTCAGCCCTAAGGTAAACTAGTCGTTGAACTGTAGCTATGGCGCTGGCTTGAGGTGTCTGTCGAAAAGTCTTCAACCGCACCCAAGCAATCTGGTTTCAAACTAACTGCCGACGCAAGCCATAGCGAAACTGTCGGTACAATTAGGAGTCAAGCCAATACAGCGATCGTTCCAACAGACTGTCTAACCTCTCGGATTCAGACGGAATGAAATCACAAAATTCCATAACCGCCGATGACAACCGCACTGATTTCTAACTCGTTGGACACCATCTTAACGTAATTTTACGAATTTACAATCCGTAACAAGAATGTTTTTTGTAAAGTCCGTCAACGTTTGCTCATTTCGCCCCGGGGCGAAATGAGCAGGAATTCATTTTCGGAAGTGTGCGCTCATGATGCGATTGGCGAATTGGCAGTGGACAGTCTTGGTGTTGCCTTTGGGGGCAGTGCTGGTCTTTATTCTGGGATCGGCGGCGGTGCAGATTCATGCGTGGCATTTGAGCTGGATTTGGGCAGTGCTTGGGCTCATTTTAGTGCTGTGGCGCTGGCTGTTGGTGCGCTGGACGCAGCCCGCGATCGCTGAACTGGATCAACGCATTGCCGAAATCGTGGCCGATTTACCCGATGCCCCGATCGGTGATGCTAGCGGTAGCCCCGCCCAACGCGTTGAAGCCGCCCTCCAGGAAATCTTGACCGAATCTCGGGTCGATCCCCCCGTCTGGGCGGATTGGCCAGCTTTTTGGCGGCGTTGTTTGAGCTTGATTAGTGCGATTGCCCAGATTTATAAACCCGAAACTCAGCAGCCCCTGCTCAATATCTATGTGCCCCAGGCTTACAATCTGCTGCGCGGTACCGTCGATGACATGGACGAATGGATGAACAAGATGTCGCCCGTGCTGAATCAGCTAACGATCGAGCAAGCAGTGCAAGCCTACGAAATCTACCAAAAGTTCCAGCCCGCCGCCCGCCGGATGCTCCAAGCCTGGGGAGCAGCCCGGTGGCTCCTCAACCCGATCGCCGCTGCCACCAATGCGGCTACCCAAGGCAGTCGCAGTAAAGCCAATCAGGAACTGCTCGGCAACCTGAACCAGATGGCGCGGGAAACAGTATTACGGAAACTGGCGCAGCAAGCGATTCGGCTCTACAGCGGGCAGACAGACAATCCGAGTAACCCCGCCGCCCCGATCACCATTCCGGCTAGCCCCGTGCCAAGCCCCGTGCCAAGCCCTGTCGCCCAGTCGATTCAACAACTTCTGCTCGAAGCCAAACCCGCTGAAGCTGTGGCTCAGGCTCCG
Source organism: Cyanobacteriota bacterium (assembly GCA_046049545.1). Taxonomy (GTDB): domain Bacteria; phylum Cyanobacteriota; class Cyanobacteriia; order Leptolyngbyales; family Leptolyngbyaceae; genus Romeriopsis. Next base: position 2,016 of record JBJORF010000173.1, read on the forward strand.
GTAAATTTACTGTTAGTCGGACGCACCGGGGCGGGGAAAAGTCGCCTGGTCAACGGCTTATTCATCGAACCTGTGGCGACGGTTGATGCCCTGCCCAGTACCGATCGCCTCCAGGACTATCAGTGGGCGGCTCCGACCGGAGAATCGCTGGTGTTATGGGATTCCCCCGGCTATGAACAGGTCAATGCCAATGCCCTACGTGATCAGGTGTTGACTCAAGTTGAGCAAGCCGATGTGCTATTGCTTGTTACTCCGGCGACTGATCCAGCGCTGCAAATGGATCAAGACTTCCTGACAGCGGCCCGATCGCGCGTTCCTGATTTACCGGTCATTGCAGTCGTCAGCCAAGTCGATCGGCTACGCCCCCTGCGCGAATGGCAACCGCCCTATGATTGGGAAAATGGCACAGGGCTTAAGGAAATCAGCATCCGTGGGGCGATCGCCTATCGCCAGGAAGTCCTCACAGGCATGGCGGGAATTTTGCCGATCGCATTTCCCCGCGATGATTCAAATGCTGAATCAAACTCAGCTTGGGGCATCGAGCGGCTCACCTGCACATTATTGACCCAACTCGACCCCGCCCAACAGCTACGCTTGGCTCGGTTTCTGCGCAGTATCGAAGCCCGTACGCAAGCCGCCACCCAGCTCATCGATCGCTATGCCCGCCAAATGACCACCCAGCAAGGACTCGCCGCTTTCCTCAAAAGTCCAATTCTGCAACTGATCGCGAGCCTGAGCGCCACTTCACCCACCGCCGCTGGTGCTCTAGCTGAGCAGTTGCCGATCGAGCAACTCCCCCTCATCGTCGGCAAAACCCAACTGGCCTACGAATTACACCAGCTTTTACAGAACTGTCCTGCCCCCGTCATTGCCTTCGACTTACCCGCGCTTTGGCCAGTCCTGGCCGATACTAAAGGCCGCGCCGATCAGAATGCCGTTGCCTGCGGCTATACGCTGATCGCCCACTGGACAGGGCAACTGAATCGCGACCAAGTGCTGAGCGACTTTCAATCGCGCCGCCCCGCTTAGCGATTGCCCCGCTTAGCGATCGCCCCGCTTAGCGATCGCCCCGATCATTCCCGTTCATTCAAAGAAACCATTCAAAAAAACCTATGTTATAAGGGTTCGTAGGGCGGCTGACTGGGAATCATAAAGTCAAAGTCAGTTGTTTTTATCCTCAATTCACTACGCGCTTACCATGTCTTTGGATCAACTCAAACCCGCTCCCGCTCCCCAATGTGGTGTCTATGGCCCCTATTACGCCCAGGCGCAGAAAAAGCAGGTGTTGCCCTTTGCCATTAGTTTATTCCAGAGTGGATCCTTGGAAGGTGTGCGCACGATCGAAGGCGGTGAGAGTATTCCCTTCATCGCCACTTGGAACACCTCAGCGCTGCCCGCTGATCTTTGCCGCTGCCGGATCCAATTTGATGGTAATGCTGAGCTGGGCTATGAAGTGATGATGGCGAACTTTGAGTTTGTCGATTTCTTAATCGACATGATCATGAACTTCAAGCGCACTCGCGCCGCTGATTTTTCGCAGAACTTCTATCGCAAACTGTTGCGTTTAGATGATTAGTTTTCTTGGGAATGGCTCAACCCTCATCTTAGAATTAACCTAGGACGATTGAAGTTGGCATTTCCTCAGAAATTGGAGCGATGACGTAATGGGTTTGGCGAAATATTTGGTGATTGGTTCGTTTCAGGCTTATAGCGGTAAGTCAGCCATCACCCTCGGTCTAGCCCATCAGCTGCAGCAAAGAGGCTTGGATATTGCCTATGCTAAGCCTTTAGGGGGTGATGTGGCTGATCCGAAGCGCGATCGGACCGATGCTGATGTCGAGTTCGTCGCCCAAACCCTCAAACTTGATCCGTCGCACGTACAGCCAACGCTATTGAATCTCGATTGCACTACCCTCGATCGCTATCTTGCGGAACCCGACACCACCGACTACATCTCTCTGCTCAAGCAGCAAGCCCAAGCACAACATGCCGATCGGGTCATCCTTGAAGGCCCCGGTGGCATTAATCAAGGTCGGCTATTTAATTTTTCATTGCCACAGATTGCCGATGCGGTGGAAGGGCAGGTTTTGCTTGTGGTGAAATATCGACCAGTGTTGCTTGATCGGCTGTTGGCCGCGAAGGAACGGATGGGCGATCGGTTGATTGGGGTGGTGATTAATGACGTGCCGGACGATCGGTTTGAGTTGGTGAGTACGAAATTGCGGCCTTTTTTGGAAGCTCAGGGCATTGCTGTTTTTGGTGTGTTGCCGCATAGTGCGTTGCTTCAGAGTGTCAGCGTGGATGAATTGGTGAAGCAATTAGGAGCGGAAGTGCTGAGTCGGCGGGATATTCGGCCCGATGCGATGGTCGAGAGTTTGGTAATTGGGGCGATGAACGTGAATTCAGCCCTCAAATATTTCCGTCAGCGGCATAATATGGCCGTTGTGACTGGGGGCGATCGCACGGATCTCCAACTTGCGGCCTTGGAAACTTCGACTCAATGTTTGATTCTTACGGGGCATATTGCGCCGAGTAAAGAGATTTTGGCGCGGGCTGATGAGATGGAAGTTCCAGTGCTTTCCGTCGATTTGGATACCTTAACAACCGTGGAAATTGTCGACCAAGCCTTTGGGCGCGTGCGGTTGAATGAGCCGATTAAGGTGGAGTGCATTTGTCATATGGCGCAGGAATATTTAGACATCGATCGGTTATTGCAGATTTGGTAATCAGGCCCCCCAGCCCCCAATTCCGGGGGAAGATGAAAATAATCATCAGCCTTGCGCCTCCCATCCTGGGGGAGTAAGGCTGGATGTGCAGGTTAATTTTTTGATTTGGTATTAGACTGCCGCCATCGCCTTGCCAATTTTCACAGCAGTTCCGGTATATTCCGGCACCCAGCCTTCCATGCCGACGAAATAGCGTACAGCTTTAAT
>JBJORF010000174.1:0-4910 GCA_046049545.1 Cyanobacteriota bacterium
GCGGCTGACCAAGAAGAGGAAATGCAGCAAATCATGCAAGATGGGCTGGCAGGTCGTTACCAAGCCATTTTCACCACCTACTCCCAACTACAAACTGTCAACGGGGAGGAGCCATTTCGCCGCGAGTTCTTTCGGACGATCGCGCCCAATGCCGTCTTCATTTTCGATGAATCCCACGAAGCAGGCGGAGTCAGTAAAGCCAACTCCTGGAATGTGAGTGGCCCAGCAAATCGAGCAGATTTTGTGCGGGAATTGGTAGACCTTTCAGCCGGAACAGTCTTCATGTCTGCCACTTCAATTAAGAACTCAGCGGTAGTCGATTTGTATGCGCGGCGCAGTGATGCGCGATTTGCAGTCGAGCGAATGTCCAATCTGGAAACGATTCTCAAGGATGGAGGTGTACCACTCCAGCAGATGTTTGCGACGAAGTTTGTTGCTTCCGGGCAGATGGTACGGCGCGGTCGATCGATGACTGGAATCACCTTTGATGCCAAAGTGGTGCCCGTTGACCGAATTGTCGCCGAGGATATTTCCAGGATAATGAGATCGATTAATCTGTTCGACGAAGCCAAGCAGCAAGCCTTGAAGGAGATTAACAAAGAACTGAAGCGAGAAGCGAAGGCACTGGCGATCGATAATGCTGTCGGTCAAGTCGGTGCCACTTCAATTAATTTCACCTCATTGATGCACAACGCGATCGACCAAAGTCTGTTAGCCCAAAAAGCAGAAGCCACGGTTCAAGAAGCAATTTCCGCCATTCAACGGGGCGAAAAGCCCATTATTGCAGTCGCTTCGACAATGGATGCGTTTATCGACTGGTATGCCAAGGAAAATAATCTCAAAGCGGGTGACGAAATCAACTTGACCTTCGGTGATGTGCTGTATCGCTATTTGGAACGCTCCCGCGACATCTTGGTGAAAGACCATGAAGGGAAGCAAACTCGTCAACGATTGACTAATGCTGAATTGGGTGAGATTGGGATGGCGGCTTATCAAGACGCGATCGAGTTAATTGCAGAAATGGATTTATCGAGTATTCCATTAAGTTCGATCGATTACATCAAATGGCGATTGGCCCAAGAAGGCTACAAAGTCGATGAAATCACAGGCCGCAAAAATATCATCGAATATAGCCAGATGGGGCTGACAGCCTATGGTTTACGCCCCAGTCGCGAGGTCAGTCCCCAAGGCAAAATCAATATTGTCAACCGTTTCAATAGTGGCGATTTGGATGTGGTGATTTTGAATAAATCAGGTGCTACAGGCATTAGTCTTCATGCTTCCGAGAAGTTCCGTGACCAACAACCGCGTCATATGATTGTGGCTCAGGCTGAACGGGACATTAATCAAGTCATGCAAATGCTGGGACGAGCAAACCGTTTTGGGCAAGTTGTGAAGCCTAACTTCACTTTGCTGATGAGTGACTTGCCTGCGGAAAAACGTTTGGGGGCAATCCTGGCCAAGAAAATGGCGGAACTAAATGCCAATGTGACAGCGGCGAGGGAGTCGGATTTATCGATCGCGAATGTCGTCGATTTCATGAATGTCTATGGCGAGGAAATCGTGATCGAAATCTTGGAGGAAGATTTTGAATTGCAGGCAAAGCTAGGCTATCCCTTGAGCGGTAGCAACGATGGCTCTGAAATAGCAATTATTAATCGGGTCACAGGCCGGATTCCACTGCTGACGATTCAAGAACAGGAGGAGCTTTATAATCTCATCGAATCAGAGACAATGGATTTGATTGCCCAGAAGGAAGCAATGGGTGAGAGTGTGCTTCAGGCTGACCAGATGGATTTGGATGCCCGCACGATCGCTCGGATGGAAGTTATTCCTGATGAAAGTGGGATTGACAGTGAGTTCACAGGCCCGGTTTGTTTGGAGGTAGTTGATGCGAAAGTGCCGATTAAACCGATGACCCAGCTTCAAGTCGTCAATGCAGTGCGCGAGAATTTGGGTCTGGAGAGCGTTACGGAAATCAGCCAACATGATTTTGATGCGGTGGGAGCGATCGCTCAACAGAAGGCTCAAGAAATCTTCAAGGAAGTTGAGGAATTAACTGCTACCTATCGTAGCCAAGCGACTCAAAACGTGAAATCTGATGTAGGCTTAGACAAGCTGAATGCTCGACTAGATGAGCAACTGGTTCACCTTCAGAAAACTCTCAGCGATACTGCACCGGGGACAACTGTGCGAGTTGTTTCACCCGAAGGCAATATTTTCTATGGTGTCGTTTCGCGGATTTCCCAGAAAGGGCACAACGGTAGTCCAGCGGCTCCAACGAATTGGAAAGCTCAGATTTTAATTGACCACCGATCGCGCCAACTCACCATCCCCCTTTCAAAATTCAATCGCGGTACCGATGAAACGGTCACAAGTATTGTGCCTCAATCGACCAACTGGAGTGGAGAAGATATTTATGAGGCGTTTGATATTCGCCAAACGCAAAATCAACGCAGTGAACTACAAATCTTTACAGGCAATCCCATCAAAGCCTACGAGCGTTTTCCCAAAGGCAAGTTTGTCAATTACACGAACGATCGTGGCGAAATCCTTCAAGGTCTTGTGATGCCAGCCAGTTTTGACATCCAGGAAGTGTTACGGGATGAACCCGTGGCATTCCACGAACCACGCCAGGTCAAGGCATTTCTGACCGAGATTACCCATTCCCTCGGTTCTGTAAAAACGTTGGATGAATTGCTGACAATTAAAATCCAGGCGGGTGCGAGATTCGGCGATCGTAACGCAATAGGTTTCGTCCTCCAAACAGTAAAATCGGGCGCTGGCGATAAATATTCGGTGGATGCGGACATCATTGCCGCTGCGGGGGCGGAGTTTTATTCGGTGAGCGATCGGATGGAGTGCGTTGTTCCGGCTGACCAGATTGATGATGTTCTCAAAGTCATCATGCAGGATAAACGTTGGGCATTGGCAGCATTTGATTATAAAGACCAAGCCCGGAATTTCCTGGGTCTTCAATTACCAGAATTCCAGCAGGTTGAGGCAGTTCCAGAAGCAGCACCGATCGAGGCACCAACACAACCACCAGAAGTTGATGCAGTGGCGGTGAATCGTAAACACTACACAGCCGTAGCGGAAAACTATTTGGCAGTGAAGGAAGAACATCCTAATTCGCTGGTGCTGCAACGATCGAAGTCCCGCGAGTTTTACCAAGCCTTTTTCGAGGATGCGGTGACGATCGGGCAGGAATTAGATTTGGTGGTGATGAATAAGGATTTAGGCCCGACTGCTCAACGAGTGCCAACTTTATTGCTACCTGCCAAACCGACTGCGATGAAGCGGTTTGTGGATCATTTGGAGGAGAAGGGATTTCAGGTAATTCTGGATGAGGGGCAGCAATCCAATGACCTCAAAGCGATCGCTGATCAAGTCCGTGACCAAGACTTGGCCTCAGTTGTAGAAAGACTGGGATTAGAGCCAGATCGCCATGACAAACATAAATGGTGCGACGATAATCACATCATTAGCATCACTGGTGAGAAGTTCCATGATTGGGCCGTAGATAAAGGTGGTGGAGGTGCTATCGACCTAGTGATGCACGTCCAACAATGCGACTTTAGAACGGCTGTGGAATGGCTCTCTGGTCATCAACTACCCGAACAGTCATCGCCCAAACAATCTCAACCTCGAATACTGCAACTGCCGGAATCGAATGCTGCGAATTGGCCAGCCGTTAAGCAATACCTGACGGAAACTCGTGGATTGCCTACGGAATGGATTGATGCGCTTCACGATCGCGGCCTTATCTATGCTGACCAACATCAAAATGCCGTATTTGTGCGACACCAGGAGGAACGATCGGACAAGGCTTGGGTGAGAGGTGACGCGACGGGGGCTTGTTTGCGGGGGACTCAAGGGGAGCCGTTTCATGGATTATCGCCGGGATCTGAGCGGAAGGCGGGGTATTTTTGGTTGCGGCGGGGGCAGGAGGAGGTGAAGCGAGTCGTGCTGGTGGAAAGTGCGATCGATGCAATTTCGCTAGCGGCTTTAGAAAAGGAAAAATTGGCGGAGTTGGGGACGACAGTCTATCTCTCAACCGATGGGAGCGGGGCGATTCCGACTGAGGCATTAAAGGCAGTTATGGAAAAGGATGGGCAGGTGTTGGTGGCGTTTGATGCGGATGGGGCGGGGGAAAAGATGGCTTGGCGGGTGGCGGGGGAGGTGCTGGGAGTAAAGCGGATGGTACCCGTGGTAGGGAAGGATTGGAACGATCGACTTTTGGCAGAGCAGCAGCCGGAACTGCAACAGGCAGAGCAAACAGATCGCCAAGTGTTCAAGACTTTATGGAAGTGGTATCGGGTGGCGGGGGAGGTGGGACATCAGGAGGGTTATCTAAAGCGGATTACGGAGGTGGCGCGGGAGGTGGTGGATGGGAAAGGGTTGTCCGAGAAGGCGGGGCAGGCGATGAATAGGGATTTGGGCATTGGGCAAGGGGATGCGTTGGAGCAGCGAAATATGGTGACGGCAAACGATCGCTCTCGATCGACGATCGGTTTGGGGCAGGAATAAGCTGGTGCAGTTGTGTGAATTTCCATAGGCTCTTGAAGGTTGGAATGAGACTTTGACAACGTTAAGCAAAGGTCGTTCCCATCATGAGCAAATCTACTATTTTTATGTTTGTGGTTCTGAGTTCCACGATCGCGGCAATTGCTGGTTCCAGTCATCCGGCTTTGGCGGTGGCTGATGCGTCGCAGCAGGAGACGGAAGATTTACGGCGTTTCTGATGCAGTCGATGGAGATGCAAGCGCCGCAGGTTAATTCATCTCAGTCTGTTCAGAGTCAGGGTTTGAGTGCGTCTACGAGGCAGTATAGTTTGCGATGTTTTTTCGGAAGTGGTGGTGAGCGCTTGCCCGCTGGGAATGCAGTTGATTCTGTGCAATTGAAGAACG
>JBJORF010000175.1:0-4837 GCA_046049545.1 Cyanobacteriota bacterium
TAGCGCTTGGTAGCTCATTTTCATGTGGCAACCTCTGGCGGCATTAACCGGCGAGCTTCTCACTCTATTCTTCAACCCTTATTCCCGATAATGTCTAATGTCTCTCATTTACGTATCAAATAAAATTCTCTGGCAATAGAACTTTCTGGCGCTGCTGAGCGACTTCTTCCACAATCGGCATCAAAAGACCGTCTGCGTAAGCCATGCGATCATCGGTCGCATACATATTACGCAACTCTCGGTCGAACTGCAATTTCTGCACTTCCTCCAACACCTTACCGATCTCTTGTTCAGACAAAAGGTAATCGACTGCTAACGTTTGGAGCTTTTGCTCGAGAATCTTTACCATTGCTTGGGCATCATCTTCAATAAACTGTCCCAGAACTTGCTGTGACATAGAAGATGTGGCCGATCCAGCCAGGAAGCCCCCCACCAGACCACCCACAAAAGTTCCCACTCCCGGTAGCAGCATTGTCCCAATTCCAGCACCGATCGCATAACCACCAGCACCGCCTGCCACCCCAGCCGCCGTCGTTGTCACGTTCTTGAATAACTGTTGCCCCGAAATTTGACCGCTGATTAGACGTGCCACATCCACCGAGGAAAGCACAGCGGTAGTCACAACACCCGTCACCAAATTCCCGCGCAGCAATTTCGAGACATTACTCGTTGCCGCCGCTCCGTAAATTGACGAACTACCACCCCGCAATCCATTCGCAATCCAAGCCGTCGTCTTCGCTCCCATCTGCTTCACGGCAAAATCTGTTGCAGGCCGTAACGCTTGCTCCACACCAGTCCGGCCAATTTGTGCTACCAGGATGCTGGAAGCACAAGTGACTCCAGCTACCTTTAAACCTGACCAAGCCGCCTGCTCAAGCGCGATCTCAGTCTTTTCCCCACTCCAAATTGCATAAGCGAAAGTCACCATTGCCGTTAAGCCCATTGCTGTCCCAGCAACTTGAATTCCCTTTACCGCATCATAGGTCACTGATTCGATCGTGCCAAACTTGGCAATATTTCGGGCCTGTTGATAGGTGAATCCCCCCTGACGAACAATGTCCTTTGCCCGAGCCGGATCGAAGACTCCTGAAACTTGTCCCTTTTTAATCCGGGACTCCATTGCCTGAATCGCAGCTTCATAATGATCTGATGGCACCTCAATCTGCATCGGCGAACCATCAGGGTTCCAATAGCGAAAACGGCCATCCTCAAAACATTCTTGAATGCACTTTGAGCCAGAATTGCAATACTTTGTCTGGATATATACTCCTTCAACTAATCGATCGGCACCATTTTTAGCATTATCCCCACCAACAATCTGGGCGTTTTTGCCTGTCAAAACATCCTTTAAATGATTTGCTTTTTCTGCCGCAAAGCCGTGGCCCCGCTCTGCATTGATCACAATGTTATCCGCATAGGTATTGGCGTTTGCAGCAACCCCAGCCACAACACCTGGCAGCTCATTCTTTTGCATCGTGGTAATTTATATCATTGGCATAGATTTTTCACTAATCTAAACTACTAGGAAAATTAACTATATCCGGACATGTAACGAAATAATCGCTCACTGCCGTTCATCCCGCAAAAGTCTTCGCAATTCCGGATTCATCCGCCACATCTGAAACCCCCGCAACACCCAAGGCCCCTGCAAAAACACCATCCCAATACTCGCCAAAATCACCCCACCCAAAATATAGCCCCCTGGCATGTTCTCCTGGCGACCCGCAATCAATGCATTGCCATTTTTATCATAGTCCTGTGACCAACCACTCCCGCTAATATCAACTTTTACCTGCGGCTGGCCCGATCGCAAAAATCCATTAACTTTCGCACCAATCGCCAGTGACGTTGGTTCATGATTTTGGGCAATCCGATCTAAGACGTATTTTTGCCCAGATCGATCGATGAGCCACACCGGATACAACTTCACATAATTCGTCGAACAATTCGACCCTGGCCCCGTAATCTTGGACTGACAATTCGTTGACTCAGCATTCAGGGTCGGCACCTGTACCGCCCGAATATTGCGGTAGGGTTTGGAACGAAACTGCCCCCAAGGTGCCCACGCATTAATTTCAATTCGACAATTCGCAATTCCCGGCGATATTTTCTCACAAATCAACACCTGCGATCGCCGCTCACACCCGATCGACCAGACACTCAAACCCAAAAAAATCACCCCTATCCCTGTCCACCCAGCCTTTTTCATACTTACATTTCCCCATCGGATGAATTCATTTGCTGCTCCACCTGTCGCACCGCCGCCCACCAGTAGTAAGCCTCTGACTTTCCCGGCTTCGCAAATCGCACTCGCGACACCAGTTTCTCCGCCGCATCCCGATCGCCCCCCATTAGCGCAATCAGTCGTTCCTGCATCCCATCACTGGGATCGCGATACCGCGCATGGCGTTCCAGAATAGTCTCTGCCTTCGTTGCCTGAAGCGGTTTCACCTGACGCTTGCTCACCAAACGCAATTGATTCGGCGATCGCGATGATTGTGCCCCAGCGACCAGCAATGCAATTCCCGCGAATAGCAATAAGAAAATAATCCAACCACCCATTGTACCCGAGCACTCCCACAAGCATTTGGCGATCGATTAGCGAACCCATTCAGTATTCCCCAGATCGGCTTGCGAATCATCCAAGCGACCGCACTGCGGCAGCAAAATCCATTATATTGTGGGTAAACCATCTCGAATTTTATCGACAACTTCCCGCGACAAATCTAATGCCGCTAACGCCTCTTCTCTTGATGGATCAAAGCCTAGGCCGGGATAACGCATATCAACTGCATAGGTTTCCATGTCAGCAAATTGCTTCCGATAAATATCCAAATCCGGCATCAGTGCCAAGGTTAAATCCAACACCCGCAACAAATCATGGGTTCGCGGAAACGCAACTTGGTTCGCCGTCAACAATGCTTTCAACGCCTTTTCGATCGCTTGTTGGGCATGAAAACAAGGCGTATCAGTCGGCCCATCCAAAAGCAGTAGGGTCTGTTGCGCAGTAATAATTTCATGGTCAGCCCGCACTAACCAGCGCTGCGCTAACTCAAGATGCTGAACCGTCATACACCACTTTCCCCGTCTCAAACGCGGCGGTAATAATGTGATTCACTGTGCCATTCCAGTAAGCAACCTCTGCTGGCGTGACAACTAAAATATCCATGGCACAAGGCATCGGCTGAAACAACAAGCGAATTGGTGTCGATCGCTGATGATGCGGACGATCAGTATCCATCACGATCAACAAATCCAAATCACTATCCGGCGTTGGCTGGCCATTTGCGTAGGAACCAAATAACAGAACTTGCGACGGCTTAAACGATGTGGCGATCGTCTCGATCACACCCTCGATCGTCTGCGGCGAAATAAGCTGCCCCAATACTTGTGTAGAAATCATAAGTCGCAACCATCATGCATGGATCGGAATGCATTCCCATCACATTTTACTCAGCTTTTCACACGATGACCAGTCTCGCCAAGAATTCGGGTATTAAACACCTCTAGCTCGGAAACTGGCCCGATCTCACCTCCCCCGCATAATCCTGCACCGCCTGCGCAATCGTCGATCGCAAATCCGCATAAGCCTTCGCAAACGGCGGTCGCCAAGCCCCCAGCCCCAATAAATCATTTGTGACTAAAACCTGTCCATCACAGGCTTTTCCCGCACCAATCCCGATCGTCGGAATCATAATCTTGGCCGTAATCATCGCTGCTAAATCCCCTGGAATATGTTCCAGCACGATCGCAAATGCTCCCGCTTGCTCCACCGCGATCGCCTCCGCCAAAATCCCTCGTTCCAGCAGCTTTTTCGCGACCGGGTGCAGGCGTTGCTCGACGACGCACAATTGACCGGCATGTCAGTGCATATTTTGGCGGATGAGGCAGCTCGCAATATGCCCAAATTGCATCAAACAGACCCAGGTTGGGGGCGTTTGTTGTCTCAAGCCGACCGCCGCATTGTGGTTCAGGCCAAAACCTTGGCTGAAATTTTGCAAGGTGCGCCAGCCAAAGAAGCCAACGCAGTCGCAGAAGACCCTGAGGTCGTTCGGCAGTCCATGACAGAGGTGATTGTTTCTTGGTGGGACGATGAGCCAGAAGACAAGCGTGAGGAATTGCGAGATGAACTTCACATTAACCGCGGAATTCCGCAAGAAGTCGATCGTCAGCTGCTGCTTCGCATGCGACACCGCTTAACCCGAGCGCTCACGCTGCAAGAGAAGAAGATGTTGCGCGAAATATTCAGAGCTGTGGCGTTTGGCAATCAAACAGCTCAAGCCTCACAAGGTACTGAAACACTCGCAGCAACGCCTTTGATTGAAGAACCTATTTGAGGATCAAAGAAGTCAAAAAAATCTGCTGCAGGCTTCAATGCAGCAGATTTTTGCAAACCCGATTTATTTCTTAGGCAAGGTACCACCACTCTTGACGCATTCGTCCAGCGTCTTGAAGGGTGTGAACTTTTGGGTTTTTTCGAAGCTGGCACTGCTCTTGTCGTGGCAGATGCCGCTGTCAGATTTTTTCACGACAACCTCAGCCGCCGCATTGGCTGGCGCACGGCCACCACTTTTCAGGCATGCGTCCATGTTGGCAAATGCTTCAAACTTTTTAGTGGCGCCGTAGCTGGTGCTAGATTTGTCGTGGCAAATACCAGAGTCAGACTTTTTAACGGCAGGGTCGGCGGCCTGGGCCAACACAGTGCCGGCGCTCAGTAGCGTCAAGCAAGATGCAATCACGGTAAAAGAGAAACGATTTTTCATGGGGCCTCCTAAATTGTCAGCTGTTAAATGTCACGTCTTTGCAAACCATTGCAAGTTCACATGACTTTTGGAAT
>JBJORF010000176.1:0-4803 GCA_046049545.1 Cyanobacteriota bacterium
ATATTGTTCACAAATATTGCACAGCAATCGCCATATGGTTATAAAATCTATCTCATTTGAGATTTGGATTAACTAGAAATCTATTAATCGAGGTGCCCATTACAAATAACATTCTTCTCCAAGTAAATTCACTGATAAGCTTTTCAAAGAAATCTACTATGGGTTGAATCATTTTGTCCTTCATTGAGAATTAAGCACAACTATTTATTAGACCGAACCGCATCTGCCTAGCACCCCCATTTAGGTGGTTAGGTCGCCAATTCGTCCGTCTAACACCCCCAAATGGGATCATAGGTGGACTCACTTCAGTATAGCCAGCCGCCTCACCCGCCTCAATCCCTTCATAAAATTTTAAGCCCCCGAGAACCCGATCGCTTACCAATCGCCCGACCTTACTCCTAAAACCTAATCCCTCACCCCTGAGTACCGCAAAATAGTAAACTCATGAATTGACGTAGAAACATTCTGCGGTTCTCCAGCTCAGGCAGCGCATTCTATGACCGGGACGATCGTTATCAAAATCGGCACCTCCAGCTTGACCCAACCGGAAAGCGGCCACATGGCGATCGCCACGATCGCCACCCTCGTTGAAGTCACCAGCCAGCTCCAACAGCGCGGCCATTCCGTCATCCTCGTCTCCTCAGGAGCCGTCGGCGTTGGCTGTGCCCGCCTCGAAATGACCGATCGCCCCCAATCCCTCGCCCTCAAGCAAGCCGTCGCCGCCGTCGGTCAAGGCCGCCTGATGCGCATCTACGATGACCTCTTCACCACCCTCCAGCAACCGATCGCCCAAGTATTACTCACCCGCCACGACCTGATCGAGCGATCGCGCTACGTCAACGTTTATCGCACCTTCGACGCATTGCTGAAGCTGAACGTCATACCGATCGTCAATGAAAACGACACCGTCGCCGTCGAAGAACTAAAATTCGGCGATAACGACACCCTTTCCGCACGGGTTGCCAGTCTCGTCGATGCCGATTGGCTGTTTCTGATGACCGATGTCGATCGGCTCTATTCCGCCAATCCCCGCACCCATCCCGATGCCTATCCCATCGATCGGGTCGAAGATATTGACCAACTGCAAGCTGATGTCGCGACGGCAGGTACCCAATGGGGCACAGGCGGCATGGCGACGAAGATTCAGGCGGCAAGAATTGCGACGAAAGCGGGGGTGCGGACGGTGATTGCGAACGGACGGAATGCGGCAAATATTATTGACATCATTCAGGGGCAGGGCGTTGGCACGGTATTTGAGCCGCAGCCCAGGCCCTTCAATGCCCGACAGCGCTGGTTAGCCCATGGTGTCGTGCCGACGGGGCTGCTGTATCTGGATGATGGCGCAGTGCAGGCCGTGCGCGATGGCGGAAAGTCGCTTTTACCAGCGGGGATTTTGCATGTGGAGGGTGATTTTGACCCCCAGGATGCGGTGAAGCTGTGCGATCGCCAAGGTCAGGAAATTGCCCGTGGTCTAGTGAATTACGGCAGTGATGAGCTGAAGCAAATTCGGGGTCATAAGACCGAAGCGATCGCCGAGATTCTGGGCTACTCCGGCAGCGAAACGATTGTGCATCGGGACAATTTGGTTTTGAGTTAGCGATCGGGCCACTTGTGCAGTCGTATAAGATAGAGGCAGATAGCGGTAGAAATCATGTCGATTGCGATTACAGAAGCGATTACGACGATTGCTGAGGCAGAGCAGCGGTTGGGATTAACGCGGGTGGAAGATGCGGCATTTTTCCCGGAGTGGCGCGAGAATTTATCGGGGCTGTCGAAGGCCGATCGGTTGGCGTTGATCGAGGTCAGGCGGCGGTATCTGTATCAACGGACGGCGGGACAATTGTTGGAAGGCACAGTGATGCTGTTGTTGGTATCGCCATTGCTAACGGTGGCGGGGTTTTACGATCCACCGTTTCGAGTCCGAGCGGAGGAATCGGTATTCTTGGATTTAACCGATAGTGAGGAGATATTATCGGGACGGATTGATGTATTGGTGGTAGTCAATGGGCTTTGGGTAGTGGTTTTGGAGGGGAAGAAGACGGCGCTTTCGGTGTGGGGGGCAGTGCCGCAGACGTTGGCGTATTTAATGGCAAATCCACGGGTGAGTGAGCCGAGTTTCGGGTTGGTGACGAATGGGGATGAGATTGTGTTTGTGAAGGTGGAAGCGGGGCAATATGGGGTGTCGCAGGTGTTTTCACCGATCGCCTCGGGAGATGAATTTGAGCAGGCTTTGCAGGTTTTGCAGGGATTAGGACAACGGAAGTTAGGCTAAAGCGATCGCCGAGATTCTTGGCTATTCCGGCAGTGAGACGATCGTGCATCGGGATAATTTAGTCTTGAGTTAGCGATCGGGCATGGGGTCGTACAAGGTAGAGACAGATAGCGGTAAACATCATGCCGATTGCGATTACAGAAGCGATTACGCCGATCGCGGAAATTAAGATGGGTGGAAGATGCGGCATTTTTCTCTCGTTGGAAAGCATAGTGATGCTGCTATTGGTATCGCCATTGCTAACGGCAGCGATCGCCTCATTCGACAAAAAACTCATTCATCTCCCCCAAAACAAGGCACCATAGAGCAGTCTAAAAAGTGGGCCAAAATTTGTTAGCTGCCCTCAAGGAGATCACCGCCGTGATGTCAAACCCAGCCTCCACCGGTCACGCCCAACCCCACGAGCGCTTCCGCGTCATGGGCCACCCGGTCGATCTACTTGCCGATTATCCTCAGTGGCTCGCCCAGCAAATGGCCCAGTCGATCGGCACCCACGTGATCACCCTCAACGCCGAAATGACCATGCAGGCCAACAATAATGTCGCATTGGCCGGAGTATTGCAGCAAGCGAACCTAATCATTCCGGATGGGGCTGGAGTCGTCCTCTACCTGCGCCTCTATGGGCGCAGGATTCGTCGCTGTGCTGGGATCGAACTCGCCGAAGCCACGATTGCCGCCGCCGCCCAGCAGGGCAAAACCGTATTTTTCTACGGGGGCAAGCCGGAAGTCCTGGAAGCTGCCGATCGGGCCTGGCAGCAACGCCTCCCCGGCCTCCAAGTTGTCGGTAAGTTCCACGGCTACCAAACCCCCGAATCCGAAATCGAATTGATCGCCGCCCTCACCGCCGCCCAGCCGGATTTGGTGATTATTGGTCTCGGGGTGCCGCGCCAGGAACTCTGGATCGCCGCCCAACGTCACCTTTGTCCGAATGCCGTATGGATTGGGGTGGGAGGGAGCTTTGATATTTGGTCAGGCACCAAGGATCGCGCTCCGGCTTGGCTGGCGGATAACCATCTTGAATGGCTGTATCGCCTCTACCAGGAGCCTTGGCGTTGGAAACGGATGCTGGCATTGCCCAAGTTTGCGCTCCAAGCGATCATCTATCGCCTGAAAAATCCCCGTGCGTAATCGAAATCAGCTGTTAGTGTGGTAGAAATCCCCACTTTCGAGTCGTCATCGTTGGCAGGTATGCGTTATGGTGCAGAGCCTTCTCAATCCGTTTAATCTCAATCCGTTCCAGCCGAAAACCCAGTCCGGCCCCCCAAAGTCCAATGCCGCGAAGCCGGTCAAACCCTCACCCCATGCAAAGCATAGACCCACCATGAACGGCGACGGGATTATTCAATTGCATAACGTCTCGAAGACCTACCGTAATGGCAGTCAGGCGCTAATCGACCTCAACCTCGAAATTAAGAAAGGGGATTTTGTCTTTATCACTGGCCCATCCGGTTCGGGCAAATCGACGTTGCTGAAGCTGCTCTATGGTGAGGAAACCCCGAATAAAGGCCAGGGGGAAGTGCTTGTTGATGGTGCGCCCGTCCATCGCTTGAAAGGCGATCGCTTAGCCCTGTTCCGTCGCCGCCTGGGTATCGTCTTTCAAGACTACAAGCTGCTACCCCGACGCACCGTTGAAGAAAATATTGCCTTCGTTCTTCAAGCCCAGGGCTATACCAAAACCGAGATCACGCGCCGCCTGCCCTCAGCGCTGAAGATTGTGGGGCTTCAGCACAAAGCCAAATCCTTTCCCTCGGAACTTTCCGGCGGTGAACAGCAGCGAGTTGGGATCGCACGGGCGATCGTGGGGACACCCCCGATTTTGCTGGCGGATGAACCGACCGGGAACCTGGATCCGGACAACTCCGGTCAAATTTTAGCAATTTTGCGGAAGCTGAACGAGGCTGGGATGACGATCGTCATTACCAGTCACGATGAATCGTTTATTCGATCGGCCAATCGACCGATGATTCATATTCGCAATGGAGCCTTAATCGAGTTGTCGGATTAGCCCCTCATGTCAGCCATTCTGCGTCATGCTCTGCCCGAAGACTTACCCCGCATTGTAGAAATTTACAATGCGGCGATTCCTGGCCGCTTAGCTACTGCCGATACGGAAGTTATTACCGTAGAAAGTCGTCAGGCATGGTTTGCCGCACACAATTCCGATCGGCGACCATTGTGGGTGTTAGAACAAAAAGGTGCGATCGTTGCCTGGTTGGGCATCCAGGATTTTTATGGGCGGCCTGCCTACGGCGCGACGGTCGAGCTGAGTTTATACGTTGCCCCAGCAGCACAGCATCGGGGCTGTGGCACTCAGTTGATGGCACATCTGATGCAAGCTGCGCCGCAGTTAGGGATTACAACGCTTTTAGGCTTTGTGTTTGGGCATAATCAGCCGAGCTTGGGACTTTGTGCAAAAGCACGCCATGGACGAGTACAAGGACGTGCACGTGCTGGCAGTGCACACGCATGGCCCCGGACTGTTCCACACCAAGCAGCCGGTGGTGGGTCTCGAAAGCCTGCGCGGCATGAAG
>JBJORF010000177.1:0-4784 GCA_046049545.1 Cyanobacteriota bacterium
TGCGAGCTGTTTGCGGAGATGCCGAAAACCGGGACAGCGATTATTAATCAAGACAATGCGTTGCTGGTGGAGACGGCGGCAACGGTTTGGCAAGGGCAGACGATCGGCTTTGGCATGACGGGGGGAGAAGTCCAGGGCCAATTGCTGGATACTGAAACGCTGGAAATTGCGGGGCAGCGGTTTCCGTTGCCGCTGAGTGGGGAGCATAATGCTAGCAATTATTTGGCTGCGCTGGCAGTAGCGCAGGTGTTGAATTTGAGCTGGGAGCCGTTTACGCAAGGAATCGAAGTGGATCTGCCGGGTGGGCGGGCGAAGCGTTACACGCTGCCGGGAGACATCATGCTGCTAGATGAGACCTACAATGCGGGGCTAGAGTCGATGCTGGCATCGCTGAAGCTCTTGGGCCAAACGCCGGGGACAAGACGGATTGCGGTGCTGGGGACGATGAAGGAGCTGGGTGACTATTCGGTGGCGTTTCATCGTCAGGTGGGCGCGGGAGCGGTGGCAGAAGGGGTGAATGCGCTATTGATTTTGGCTGATCCGGCGGAAGCGGCGGCGATGGCGGAAGGGGCCGGGGCGATCGCGACGCAGCAGTTTGCGAATCATGATGCGGTGATTCGGTATTTGCGCGAGATCATGCAACCCGGCGATCGGATTTTATTCAAAGCCTCGCGGGCGGTGGGTCTCGATCGGGTAGTGGAGGCTTTGCGTTAATTTTCGACGATCGATGTTGCGTAGGATGCGTTACTGCGAAGCGTAACGCATCACCACGATCGCAAAACACCCAACCAAATCACAACGCACCCCCCCGTGGTGATACGTCTGGGTGATGCGTTGCCCTGCGAGACAACGCATCCTACCGAAAAATTTTGCGCCTATCGCAGTCGCTGCCGCAATTTCCCGCTGACCCAATCCACCCCAAACGTCAAAACCAAAAATCCCATCAATGTCACCATGACAGCACGATAGTCAAAGCTCGTGAGTTGCTCGATTAAAATCTGCCCCAACCCTCCCGCCCCAACTAACCCAACCACCACAGTTTCACGCATACAGACTTCCCAACGGTACAAGCTATAGGCCATCCAGCGGGGTGATGCCAGTGGCAAAATGCCATAAAGCGCGATATTCTGAGGTGTGGCACCTGTGGTTTGCAATGCAATTAAGGGCCGCCGATCGAGATTTTCAATCACTTCCGTCATCAACCGTCCCATAATTCCGAGATTGTGGATGCCAAGGGCGATCGCGCCCGGTAGAATCCCTGGGAATAATACGTACAGGCAAACTAAGGCCCAAATCGGCGCGGGAATTGTACGACAAAGCAAAAGTATAATACGGACGAGAATGCTAGAAATGCGGGGGCGTTGACGTTGATTTGTGACCGATCGCGTAATACATAAGGCCAGCCCAAAACCGCCGATCGCGGCGATAATCATTGCGCCGATCGCCATCCAGATCGTATCGAGCAACGGTTGACCCAGTTGCGTTATACCTGCAAAATCCCACGGCCAAAGCTGACGGAAAAAGTCTTGGGCTAAGCGGCGCGATCGCGCGTCAGTCACGCGACTCCAATCCGCCCGCAGATAAATCCAAGCCCAAATTGTGGCAATTACGCCCCCAGTGACGATCGGCCAAGCTGACAGTTTGCGGCGGTCTAATCCCTGTCGTAATCGTTCACTGGCCCAATCGACAATCCCATTAAGCAGCATCAGCACATAAAAAAATGTCCATAATTCTGAGTACTTTAAGCCTTGCAGACTGATCAGAATTTGAGTGCCTAATCCCCCCGCGCCGATGATGCCGAGTACAGTTGCCGATCGGAGGGAACATTCAAATCGATAGAAGATGTAGGAAACTAAATCATTGAATGCTTCAGGTAACAGCCCATAGAGAAATGCTGGTAATGGTTTGACACCGCTATTCATCAATACCATTAACGGTTGTCTGGGGGTGTCGTCCAGAATTTCCGCAAAAACTTTAGCCGTGATCGCTCCAAAGGGAATCGCGATCGCGACAATTCCCGTGAGTGGGTCAAGCCCCCAAATATTCACTAACAGCAATCCCCAAATCATTTCATGAATTGCGCGGGGAATCGCTAACGCGAATCGAATGATTGGATAAATCTGGCCCGATCGCCGCCCCAAAAATGCTTCCCACCAGATCTGCGACGACAAAATGCCAAAAATTAAACCGATTAAAACGCTCAAGCCTGTTCCAGCGATCGCGTAAGCCAGTGTAATCAACGTTGAATCCAGAACAATCCGCAGTAAATCTGGACTGAAACTCGGATGCCAAGCCGCCTGGATAAATCGCCATAATTGCGGCCAACCTTGGGGATTTAGCAATGCAATGAGATGCGTCATTGGGCTACGCTTTGACCATCATGGTTTGATCGTATAAATTGTGCAGCATTGTCTCAGTGACTGCATCGATCGGCGCATCAAATAAAATTTTGCCCTGCCGTAGTCCGATTAACCGATCGCAATATTGCCGCGCTAAATCCACATCATGAAGGCTGATCACCAGTGTCCGTCCCTGCTCCTGACAGAGCTGACAGAGCAGTGCCATGATGCTATGACTCAGTTCCCGATCGAGACTAGCGGTCGGTTCATCGGCGAGAACAATATGGGGATTTTGCATGAGCACGCGGGCGATCGCGACGCGCTGCTGTTGTCCGCCGGAGAGGCGATCGGTACGGGCGTGAATCTTTTCAGGAATACCGACTTGCTGAAGGATTTGGGTGACCTGCGGGCGATCGAGGGGATAAATCAATGAGGCCAAAGCCTTCCAGAACGGCCAATGGCCCAGATTTCCAGCATTGACGTTGTGAATGACCGAGAGCCGATCGACAAGGTTGAGATCTTGATAGATCATGCCAATTTGCCGCTGCAATTTACGTCTTGCAGCAGCTTTAATCGGGGACACTTGGCCCAGCAGTTCCAATCGCCCTGCCGTGGGTTGCAAGCTGAGGTTTAGCAATTGCAATAGCGTACTTTTGCCTGCGCCGCTGGAGCCGATGATCCCCACCCGTTCACCGGGCGCGATCGCGCAATTGATTTCCCGCAGCGCGATCGTTTGATCGAACTGATAGCAAACTCGATGTAGCGCGATCGCCCAAGGTGAATCGCTCATGGAGTTACTTAACCTTGCCGATTTCGCGCCCGATTTTTTCGATCGTCGCGTAGTTTTCGTTTTTCGTGGCAATGAATTTATCGGCGGTAAACAGCTCTAGGATCTCCTTCTGCTCGGCCACCTGTGGATCGAGTTTGACAAATGCTGCCGTCACCCGATCGCCAAAGTCCTTGCCAAAGCGTTCCTGGGTGCTCGGATGAATCACCCAGTGGTAATCGAAGTAGGCAGGCGTTTCGAAAATTACATCGACTTTATCGGTGGCGATTTTGCTTTCTTTAAGACTCTTATCCCAGACTTTTTTGTTCAGAACACCCGCTTCATAGGTGCCTGCGGTGACCAGCTCGATCGTCGCATCGTGATTTTTGGAAAAGCCCGGTTGACCGCCTTTAAAGTCTTCGAGTTTCACCCCCGCTTGGTTTAGGAAATGCTGAGGCATTAAGCGGCCCGAAGTCGAAGTTTCGCTGCCGAAGGTGAAGGTTTTGCCTTTGAGGGCAGCAAGACCTGGGACATCCTGAATCGTCGGAATATTGGCCGCTTTATTGGCGATGAAGACGCTGCGGAATTTCTCATCAATGCTGCGCTGGGCGATCGCGTTCGCTCCTGTTACCTGGAGCCGCGCCTGAACCCCTGTCAGGCCCCCAAACCAGACTAAATCTAAATCGCCCACTTTAAATGCGGTGACTGCGGCGGTGTAATCTGTCACGGGTTTGTAGACGACTTGTACGCCGAGTTCTTGACTCAAATAGCTGGCGACTTTGCCGTAAAGTCGCTGGAGTTGGTCTTCGTTTTGATCCGGAATCGCCCCGATCGTCAAAACCTTTTGATCTTTGGGGGCCGTTGCTGGTGCGGCTGGATTGGGGGTGGGATTATTGGTAGAAGCTGTGGGCGCGGGGCCGCAAGCAGCTATTCCGCAGACTATCAGGCCCGCAGTAAAGGCAAAAAATCGGTTTTTCATGGTGTTCCAAAGCGTCTTAAGACTTCTTTCCTCGCCTTGAACGGGCCAGGAGTTAAGATCACTAAAATTCATAACATTTTTGGGCGATCGAGCGCTAGAAATCACTAAATTATTGCGAAATTAGATTGCGCTAGTATGGTTGTGCTGCAATGAAAGTTCCCCTGAAGAAATCATGCCAATGACCGATGCGGAAATTACAACCTGGCTTGAACGGTTTGTCCGGTTTGGGGTCAACCTGGGGCTGGAAGCGAGTCAGGTATTACTGGCCAAACTCGGCGATCCCCAAGACCGCACACCGATTATTCACGTGGCGGGGACGAATGGGAAAGGCTCGGTCTGCGCTTACCTTTCGGCGATTCTGACGGCAGCGGGCTACCGTACCGGACGCTATACTTCGCCGCATTTAGTCAGTTGGACGGAACGCATTTTTCTGAATGAGCAGCCGATTCCGCTGGCGGATTTAGCCGCCGTCCTGCAACAGGTCGAAGCCGCGATCGACCCCCAGCAGCCTTCACCAACTCAGTTTGAAGTCTTTACCGCCGCGATGTGGCTGTATTTCGCGCAGCAGAAAGTGGATATTGCCGTGGTAGAAGTGGGACTGGGTGGACGACTGGATGCGACCAATGTGGTGGATCAGCCGTTGGTGAGCATCATTACTTCGATCAGCTTAGATCACACCGAACGTCTGGGTGACACGATC
>JBJORF010000178.1:0-4772 GCA_046049545.1 Cyanobacteriota bacterium
CAACTCGGACAAAGCACAGGTTCAAGTACCATCGCAATTCACCATCCAAAAATAGCTTGCTCCATTATCCCTCATCCACACGTCTAGCACACTACCCGGGTAAACCTGCGCCGACTTCATATGCCAGCCCCCCAACCAGCCCAAACACCCAAACGAAATCCCGATCGCCCAACCAAACGCCGCCGTCTGCCAAGTCCCATTAATCTGAAAATCAACCACCCAAGGTTTGCGAGCTTGACTGACAATCTGCTCAAGTCGATCAGGCATCTGTTCCAACAACACCTCCAACTGCCCCGTCGCAATCAGAATCTGCAAATTGGGGTCAGATGGGTCAAGCTGATGACGGTAGGCAATCTCCAGCACCTTGGCCTTAAACGCATCCGATCGACCCTCCAGCAGAATCTCCAGTAATTCCTGTGTCTCATTCATCCGCCCATCCCCAGGTATATTCCCGCTTGGCTAATTTCGGGTTCCAGTTGTCGGAGCCATTGGTTGACGCGCGATCGATGGCTGAGGGTCAATAGCGATCCAGTTTGTGCTGCGGCCCGAAAGGTCAGGTCATGCTTATCCACCAGATTGTAGGAAGCCCGAAACAATTTGGGCATAGTTATTTCCCGCCCCTGATGAGTCAAAAATCGCTCATGGGTTTTCGAGTCGCGAAACTGCTCGTATTCCGCCTCTTCTCCAAACTGTAGGTTTTTCACTGCGATGTAATCCACTCGATCGTCACAATAATCCATCAGAATCCGCAACGCATTAATTGAATCTTTCACAGGCGACATCACCGATACCAAAGTCAGCCGACAATCCCATTCCGCCGCTGTCTGAATCAGTTCAACATCCCGATCGAGGGCTTCAAACCATTTCCCAGAACCCGCAGGCATATCGATCATCGTAATCGGCGCGGGATTGCTTTCAAGACTATCGAGCAATTCATCCGCTGCCCCCTGTGTTGCAATATCAATTTCCGTCACGCCATCATCCGTATTTTGATAATGCCGATAGAGTTGAGCGTTACGGCGATCGCCATCGTAGGCACGACAGGCAATGTCCTGGTATCGGTAAATGTCCAGTAATCCTCTGGCAAAGGTACTTTTACCTGTTCCCCCTTTATCACCTGTAATCATCACCAGTCGTTTTTTCGGCTGAGACTTTGATTGCTTTTTCATGGGTTATCCTCCCTACAGTTCAGCAGGCATTTCGACAAAACCAGTGGGTTTATTGGTTTTGTGATTATTTGGTTTAGGCTGCACGATCGCAGGTTCTTCTTCTTCCTCCGCTTCATCCAGCATGGCGTTTTGCCGTTTCTGGTTACGGACGTACTGTTTCAATGTCCGCGTGGGAATATCGATCGACTCCTTCGCTAAGAGCGCCGATAATTCACCATAGGAATAGCCTTTGTCGATCGCATCCAGAATCGATGCATGAAGGTATTCCACCTGGGCACGGCGCGATCGGGGTTTGCGTGGGAGTTGGCTGAGGGTGTCTGCGGCTTGTGCCAGTCTTGTCTCCTCATTGTCCGAGGTTTGTTCATTGCGTTGACTCATAACGACCATCCCATTGCCTGGGTGTTACTCATTCGTTATGACATATTCGCTATGATTCATCTACTGCCCTGACCTAATCTGACCCGATGTGACCCAATAGATTAATCATCATTTAATCTTCTGCTACTCTCTAGCATTTCGATGAGTGCTACACCTATTGTCTATAGACTGCCTGGGGATATCCCCGGATGGCCATCCAGGAGGTTTTACAAAAGTGTACTTACTACACTTCGATCGAGGTGAAGATGAAGGCAATTGCGCGGATTACGAAACTCAAGGGTGGCAATTTAGCCGCATCAGAACAGCACACCAATCGCAGTCGTGAAACACCGAATGCTGATCCCGATCGAGCCAATCAACGGCTAATCAACGCAGGGGACAATGACCAGACATTAGCGGATATGATCGGGCAACGGCTGGGACAACAGAAGTACCGTAAGGATGCAGTAATGTGCGTAGAGATGCTGCTGAGTGTCAGTCCTGAATATTTCCGACCGAATCAGCCAGAGCGAGCAGGCTACTGGGAAACTGATAAGCTAGAGCAATTTCAGTGGGCGGTGCAGCAATGGTTGACGGAAAACTATGGCGATCGGGTACTGCGGGCGGAATTGCATTTAGATGAAGCGACACCGCACGTTCATGCCTACATCATTCCGCTAGACGATCGCGGCAAGTTGAACTGCAAGGGGTTATTTGGCAGTCGGGAGAAGCTGCGGCAGTGGCAGGATAGTTATGCGAAGGCATTGGAGCCATTGGGAGTGGAGCGCGGGATTCGAGGCAGTCGGGCGACGCATACGGCGATTCAGGAATATTATGCGGCGGTGATGGAGGAGCCTTCGATCGAATTGGATGCAGCGACAATTCAGCATCAAGTGGTCGATCGGCGATTACTTCTCAAGGAACGTAATGAGCTAGAACAAACCGTGGCCGTGCTTGCCCAAGATAATCAGGAATTGCAACAACAGGTCAATCAGTTACAAGCACAGTTGCGGGCGAGTGGCCAGCCTGAAGTGAAGCTGCCCAAGCTGGATACCATTGCATTAAAGTTGGGGCTAAAGCGTGATATGCATTTGCCAAAGTCTTGGATTAGGGATGGGGTGACAATTACCGGAGATACGGCGATCGCCCTGTGTACGCAGGCGCAGCAATGGGATATGCAAAGAGCGGTGCTGTGGTTGCGAGAGCAGTTTGGGGAAGATGTGGCGCAACGATCGATGACTGAGTATATGCAGGGATTATTTGAAGCGGAACCAATCCAGCGGTTTATCGCACCCTTGGCGGATAGACATCAGTGGAAAACAGTGAAGGCGTATTTGACGGAACAGTGCCGATTACCGAAGGCGTTGGTCGATCGCTTGCATCAGCAGAGGTTGGCTTATGCCAATGCTGAGGGGAAAGCGGTGTTTGCATTGCGGGATTTGGAGGAGGGTGGGGTGGTCGGTGCGCTGTTGTATGACTTGGAGACGGGGGGATATGAAGTGGCGGCAGGGTCGCGATCACAGTCCTATTTCTACTTGAAAGGGGGAGCTAGGGCAGCGCAAGTGGTTTTGGTGGATAGCCCGATCGAGGCGATGTCGAAGTGGGTTTTGGATCAGCCTGACATAAGGCCGCGATCGTATATCAGTGTGTCGCAATGGCCAGAGTTACCGCCGGATTGGCTGGGGCAGTGGGGGGAGGTTGTGTTGGCGTTTGGGCGAGAGGTGGCGGCAGGCTTTGGGGAGATGGATGGAGAAATTCGGGTGTTGCCCAAGGGGGTGAGTTGTAATCAGGATTTGCAGGATGATATACGGCAACAGTTTATACAGAGCCAGGAACAGCAAGAGATGGATTTGCTGGGAGGTCGATTGGATAGGGCAAAGGGAGGGAAGAGACAATCGTTGAGGCAGTTTGAAATATAGGTTTTCAAGGGAAATCGCGGGTTGAGTAATTGCCAGCGCGCAAATTAGCGTTGTTTTCGGGACTGAAACTTGAAAGGGTGCGAAAACTCCCGATCGCGGTAAAATGAACAAGGTCATTTTTTCAATGTGACGAGACGATGGATCATTCTACCCACAATGCGATTGTCAGCTTTATTTGGGGCATCGCTGATGATGTGCTGCGCGATGTCTATGTGCGGGGTAAGTATCGGGATGTGATTCTGCCGATGACGGTGTTGCGGCGACTGGATTGCCTTTTGGAGCCGACGAAGGAAGAGGTACTGAAGCGACATATTTGGCTGGAAGAGCAAAACATTTTTGAGCAGACTGCGGCATTGACGAAAGCTGCGGGGTATCCGTTTTATAATACGTCGAGTTATACGCTGAAGCGATTGCTCAATGAGCCAAGTCTAATTGAGGCTAATTTTCGGAATTATTTGGACGGGTTTAGTCCGAATGTTCAGCAGATTATTGAGAAATTCAAGTTTAAGGCGCAGATTGAGACGTTGGTTGAGGCCGATCGCCTGTATGGAATGATTGAGAAGTTTGTTGATAGCAAGATTAATTTAAGTCCTGAGCCTGTACGGAATGCTGATGGGACAGTGATTCATGAGGGTTTGAGTAATCTGGGGATGGGTTATGTTTTTGAGGAGTTGATTCGGAGGTTTAATGAGGAGAATAATGAGGAGGCGGGGGAACACTTTACACCGCGTGACATTATCAAGTTGATGGTGAATTTGATTTTTCTGCCTGTTCAATCGCAGCTTCAGAGTACGACATATCTGGTGTATGACTGCGCCTGTGGGTCGGGGGGAATGTTGACGGAAGCGGAGGCGTTTATTCAAGATGTGGCGCTGAAGGGCAAGAAGAAGGTGACGATTCAGCTTTATGGACAGGAGGTGAATCCGGAGACATTTGCGATTTGTCAGGCGGATATGCTGATTCAGGGGCGTGATCCGGAGAAGATTCAGTATGGTTCGACGCTGGCAAATGATGCGTTTGCCGGAATGGAGTTTGATTTTATGCTAGCGAATCCACCCTATGGTAAGTCGTGGAAGCTCGATAAGGAGAAGCTGGAAGAGGGAAAGGGAAAGAATCGATCGGTGACTGACCCACGTTTTTTGGTGGAGCATTCGGTCGAGGATGAGCCGATCGAAAAGCTGGAATTATTGCCTAGGGTAAGTGATGGACAGCTTTTGTTTTTGGTGAATAATACCAAATCAAACAATTAATGATACAAATAGATAGAGAATGTATGAGCTAATCGGGTGATGCGATGGTGGGCGTTAGTCGGATTGAGATTCGAGAG
>JBJORF010000179.1:0-4608 GCA_046049545.1 Cyanobacteriota bacterium
AAATTGCCTAGTCGGTGCCATTGACTCCCAATCGCGCCGATATTGTTCACAAATATTGCACAGCAATCGCCATATGGTTATAAAATCTATCTCATTTGAAATTTGGATTAACTAGAAATCTATTAATCGAGGTGCCCTTGGGTAAGATTGCAAATCCATTTGGATGAAAATGCTGAATTTCAATCATTATTGAATATACTGTTGGATTCTTTACCTCCAAATCAGGGATAGCATTTTTTAGATCTACTTCAAATTTTTGTTGTGCCGTCTTAAGATTTGCATAGGGGAAATAAATCCTCTTAGGCTTTCTCTGAGAGTAAAGACTAACAAGCGCTTGAGCAAGAAAATCTAGCGCTGAACGCAGATTTTCATAAACATTCTTGATTTCTATAAGCAAGGAATTCTCAATTATTTCTCTTGACAAAGACCTATCGTATAGGTCTTCCAACTCAGGCATTTTATCTTCGCAATGGATGATTAGCTTTAAAGCATCGTCTATTTGCTTGAGAGGAGTAATTAGCATATGTAACTTGGAGAGTGGTCAGAATTTTGTGTAAATGAAAAATCAAGTCCTTCCTAGCAGCACTTTCAGCTTCGCTTACACAAAAATACGAACGCCCTCGTAACTTGGGAAATTCGAGAGAGCTATTTGGATTCCAAAATAGTTATAAAGTAGATAATCGAGCAAGGTTTACGATTACTCGCAAACCTACAGGGCAAAGCCACCGCCCTAACTTACCTGCCGCTTTGCCAACAAGCAATCTTCAAAGCTAAACGCCTCTTCGTCCAAAAAACTCGCGATCGCCATTTCGATTGCCCCTTCGATCGGGCATTCCAATTCTGTCGCCTTTTCTGCCAATGCTACCTTCACATAATCCGGCAAATGCCCTAGCAACGTTTGAATCGCTTCCGCTGACAGATGTTGGTTTGGGAGGGTCTGAATCATAGCTCTCTGGGGATCTTCACATTATAGGGTGGATGAGTCGCCTGGAGAATCAACGTCTCTAATTCATATGATAAGCCAGGTCTTTGCCATTGGTTGATCGTGACAAACGCAATCCTTACCTCATCAGGATCATAGCGATCGAGCCAACCCCATAGAAACGCTTTATGACCACCCCGCAGGCGATCTCGCAAATTCTTCGCCTTCCCAACGTAAAGCAAATCCTCCGTCCGATGACGAAAAGCATACAGCCCAACTTTACCAGGCACATTCTCAAAATCCCAACTCAGCGGCTGACATTCCTCAAAAGGTGTAAATGCCAACCGATCGAGAATCGCACGGGCTTCTTGTTGGAGTGAATCAGTCATCGGACTAGAGAGCAATTAGCAAACGATTATTCTGCAATCCACCGAACCCCTACAACTTCGGCACTTCTTTATGCCACCCCGTCGCCTGCTCAAACGCATAGGCCACCTGGAACATCAAATCCTCCCGCAAGACATTCCCCACAATCTGTAACCCCACAGGCAACCCCGCCGCATCAAACCCACAGGGCACACTCATCCCCGGCAACCCCGCCAAATTCACCGGAATCGTCATCAAATCATTCAAATACATACTCAACGGATCAGCAAACTTCTCCCCCAACTTAAACGCCGTCGTCGGAGCCGTCGGCGACACCAGCACATCCACCTGCCCAAAAGCCTTTTCAAAATCCTGCTTGATCAACGTCCGCACCTTCTGCGCCCGCAAATAATAAGCATCGTAATAGCCCGCCGACAGCGCATAGGTACCGATCATAATCCGCCGCTTCACCTCCGGCCCAAACCCCTGCGCCCGAGTTTCTTTGTACATTTCCAGCAGATTCGCTGCATCCTCGATCCGATCGCCATACTTCACCCCGTCATACCGCGCCAAATTCGCCGAAGCCTCCGATGGCGCAATGATGTAATAAGCCGCAATCCCGTAGCGGAAGGTTGGACAGGACACTTCAATGATTTCTGCGCCGAGGGCTTTAAGCTGATCGATCGCCTTCTGTGTCACATCCGCCACCGAACTATCCAACCCCTCCCCAAACGTCTCCTTAATCACCCCAATCTTCTTGCCCTTTAAATCCGCCTTGAGGAAAGTCGTATAGTCGGGTACTTCCACCTTCAGACTGGTCGAATCCTTCGCGTCGTACCCGGCGATCGCGTTGAGCAAAATCGCACAGTCCTCGACGCTGCGCCCAAACGGCCCAATCTGATCCAACGACGAAGCAAACGCCACCAGCCCAAACCGCGACACCAAGCCATAGGTCGGCTTCATCCCCACAATCCCGCAGAACGAAGCGGGCTGACGAATCGATCCCCCCGTATCCGAACCCAGGGACACCACACACTCATCCGCTGCCACCGCCGAAGCCGATCCACCGGACGATCCCCCCGGCACACAGTCCAGATTCCAAGGATTGGCGGTTTTCTTAAACGCCGAAGTCTCGGTCGAACCGCCCATCGCGAATTCGTCCATATTGGTCTTACCGACCATGATCGCGCCCGCATCCAGCAGCTTCTGATTCACTGTCGCATCATAGGGCGGCACAAAGTTCTGCAAAATCTTCGAGGC
The DNA here is from genome assembly GCA_046049545.1 of Cyanobacteriota bacterium. Classification (GTDB taxonomy): domain Bacteria; phylum Cyanobacteriota; class Cyanobacteriia; order Leptolyngbyales; family Leptolyngbyaceae; genus Romeriopsis. The sequence goes on from JBJORF010000179.1 coordinate 2,549, forward strand.
GCAGGTCGTCGAAACGCCCTTGGTACAAATGTTGTCCTTTACCCCGATCGGAATCCCGGCTAACAGCCCGATCTCCTCACCCGCCGCGATCTTCGCATCGATCGACTTGGCCCGCTCCAACGCGTGATCTGCTGTCACTGTCAGAAAGCTATTCACCTTGCCATCGACCGCTTCGATCCGCTGGAGGGCTGCCTGGGTGATTTCGGTGGCCGATCGTTCTTTCTTTGTGAGTTGTTGGTGCAGTTCGCGGATGGATGCCATGGGGGTGCCTCGTCTTTCACAGCTTTCTAGTATAAAAGGATCTGGCAATTTATAAGCCTTTAGACGAGAGAGTTCGCATTTTTGTGTAAGTCAAGCTGAAAGTCCTGCTAGGAATGACTCGATTTTTGATTTACACAAAATTCTGAACAGCCTCCTTTAGACAGATTGTAGAAAACAGAATTTAATGGTTGAATTGTACTATATCTTGTAAAATGATTCATCAAAGTGAAGCTCGCGGCCGTTCTCTCAGCCACTAGAGTTGAGCTAGTTTCCAAAAAAGTCAGTGGTTCTGATTTCTTGTGATAAGGTTTTAGCCAAGCCTTGCCTGTCTGCACTCCAAACAACGTTCCTCCACTCATGAATGTTCGCCTTTCCAACCAACGTAAGAGTTCTATTCCTGCATCGGTAGGCACGACGTTCTCGATCAAGAAAAAGTCTGTTTGCGAAGTTCTTGTATCCAAAACTGCAACTACCCCAATCAAACGAGAGGAAGCAATTTTCCATCATGGTTTGCAGGTGCCCTTCGTTGATGTGCGTCATATATCGAAGCAAGCGTTCTTGGGAAATAAGGTTATTAGTCTCTTCACTGGTGCTGGTGGACTGGATTTGGGGTTAGAGGCCGCAGGGTTTGAGACCGCCGTTTGTATTGAAATTGATGCCGATTCAAGAGCCACACTGCGTCACAATCGGCCTGACTGGAGCATCTTTGAAGATGAATCAAATCGTCTTGCAGGCGATATCCGATCGATTACTGCCCAAGAAATTATACAGATGGCGGGGTTGGCCTACGGCGAAGCAGCCTTAGTGGTCGGGGGTGCGCCTTGCCAACCATTTAGCAATATTGGCAAAAAATCAGGGGAACAGGATCAGCGTAACGGCGACTTATTCAGGGAATTCGTTCGAGTTGTACGAGAAACAGGCGCAAAAGCCTTCTTGTTTGAGAATGTCACGGGTATTACGCAATCGCGGCATCTTGACGTGCTCAACTATATGAAACAGAGTTTTGCAGGTTTGGGCTATGGCTTAACTAGCATCAAACTCAATGCCGCTAACTATGGTGTGGCACAATGCCGCGAACGGTTCTTTCTACTGGGCATTCAAGGTGTCGATCGACCTGCATTTCCTTTGCCGACACATACCAAAAGCATCGAAAGTTGGCATTCTTTCATCCAAGGGTTTGATGTCCTACCCGACTACGTGCCAAAAAAATGGGTGAGTATCGGCAAGATCTTAAAAGATCTCCCAACGACAGTTCACGAACGCGATGATTACGCTGTGATGAATGTCTCAGAGGTCATTATCGAAAGAATGAAATTGATTCAACCAGGAGAGAACTTCAAAGTGTTGCCGCCACATATGTTGCCTAACTGCTGGAAAACAGGCAAACATCAGGGACAAGACACCTTTGGGCGCTTGAAGTTAAATGAACCTTCCGTAACCATCCGAACGGCTGCCTACAATCCAACGAAGGGGAAGTACATCCACCCCATTCACAATCGCGGATTGAATACGATCGAAATGGCCGCAATCCAAAGTTTCCCCCTCGACTGGCACTTTAAGTGTGTGGGGCGGAAGAAAGTCACATTAGTCAGTGCTGGACGGCAAATTGGCAATGCTGTGCCACCGCTTCTGGCGCAAGCGATCGGCCTCGCACTCAAGGTTCAAATCTAAACACGCTTGATTCGCTAGACATGGAGGATTTGGGTAATGTTCCAGATGAGTGGAAGTTGATCAAATCGACAACCCAAACTCAAAAAGATTGATGAACAGGCCAATCACCGTATCATGCATCAGTTCAG
>JBJORF010000180.1:0-4576 GCA_046049545.1 Cyanobacteriota bacterium
CGACTGTAATGCCTGATAAATCGCCCAACTATCGGCTTGAGTCGTGGTCGTAAATCTCAGTGACAAATTCGTTTGAAAAATATCACCCGCTTTAATGTACTGCTTAGCTTTCAGAATTGCCGCTTCGTATTCTGCTTGCGGTGTTTCGTAGTCGATTTTACTGGCTGTTTGGGTAGCGATTGATTGCGGCTGCGGCTGTGGTGAATTTAAGCGATCGCTCATCACACCCAACATTGATTCATCAGAGGCCGCTAACCACAAAACCTGCATCTGATGATCAAGCACTGCAAAGCATTCAGGCTCATACCAAAAGGCAACGGGAAACGGCAATGGATCAGAATTTAACGCGGGTAATTTTTCAATTTCCCAAGCCAGATCGTAGCCCAGCCAGCCTAGCCAGCCGCCGACAAACGGGAGATCGATCGGCGCATCCGACAGCACATTTGGCGAATTTAGTAATTGCTGCAAAAACGGCAAGATCTCACCCACAGCAGGTGTCCATTGTTGCGCCACACCCTTAACCTGACGCGGCCCACCCGCGCAAATCGAATACCGCGCTAACGCCGTTGCTTCGCCATTCACCACGGGACTTTCGAGCAATACCCCGATCGCCCCATCCAAAAATAACTGCGCAAACACCGTCGCCCCACTGCGCCCAGCCAACGGCAACGATCGCCAATGCCACGGCCCACTCATGCCGGATCACCGCCCCAAATTAACCGCACCATCCAAACCCCGGCCATCAGCCCGATCGCCAGCCAGTCCCACCTCCGTAATCGTAACTGATGCCACTCCACCCGATGTTGATTCGGACTGGTAAAGCCCCGCACCTGAATCCCCGCCGCAATCTGCTCCGCTCGCAGCAGCAGGTTTTGCAGCAACCGTTCGGCAACTAAAACCCAAATTTGCACCGATCGTTTAATGCCGAGTTTCCGCCAATTAATTGCCCGGGTACGCACCGATCGGACTAAATTTTGAAATTCCTCTAGCACCAATGGAATAAACCGCAATGCTAGGGTCAACGTTAGAGCGATTTCTGTGACCGGGATCTTCAATCGCCGCAATGGTGCCATCAAATCTTCCAAACCCGCGGTGACTTCCTCCGGTGAAGTCACCAGCAAAAATAAACTGGTGCTATAAATCAACGTAAACAGCAACGTCGAAAACCGCAAACTCACATCTAACGATCGCTGCGAAATCGCAAACCGTCCCCGCCGAAATAGAAAATACTTGTAATCAGTCGGTTGCTTGAGTTGCGCGGGTTCACTCCACTTTTCGACCTTTGGCGTTTCCGGTGCTTTATCCCAAAAATTGTAAAAGGGCTTTTGGGCAGAAATGGTCGGCAATTCAGCCGATTGCTGGCTGAAGGCTAATTCATTGGCAGGCAATCGACCCTGGTGATTCGCATTCAGACCATCGGGGACAAACAGCACAATCACGCCCACATACAATGCCAACAGCAGCAGCCACCCCACTTGCTGCTTCCACACCCGCCAAGGAATCCGCGCTGTCGCCGTCAACACCACCAGCGCCGCTACTACCCCCAAACGCAACGGCATTGAAGCCAAAACTGGCACCAGCAAAAACGTCGTCAGCCACCCCAGCTTCACCCTCGGATCAAGCCGATGCAGCCAAGTCTGCGGTTCTTCTAAATACAGTCCCAAGGGGAGCGATCGTAATAGATCCATGGAGCGCGCGCGCCAATTAATGCCAGGATTAAGTTTAACAGGTTTAACCGGGTCTAGGTCAAAATCGCCCCGCCCAATAGCCGCGTGTAGCGATACTTGAGCTCCGATCGCATTGCGGGCCACTTTTCCAGGGTGGGATCTTTCGCCATTGCTTGACTAGCGGCATCCCGCGCCACTTCCAGCACTTCTTGATCTTCGACCAAACTCGCCAAGGCAAAGTCCGGTAACCCCGACTGACGACTGCCCAGCACCTCCCCCGGCCCCCGAAAGCGCAAGTCCATCTCCGAGATAAAAAAGCCATCCTGAGACTTTTCCAGCACCTGCAAGCGCTGCAACGACACCTCACTGCGGGAACTGCTCATCAGCAAGCAAAACGACTGCGCCGCCCCCCGGCCAACCCGACCGCGCAACTGATGCAACTGCGACAGGCCAAACCGTTCCGCATGTTCGATCAACATCACCGAGGCATTCGGCACATCCACCCCAACTTCTACGACAGTGGTGGAAACTAAAATCTGCGTTTGATTATCGCGAAAAGCGGTGATCGCAGCATCCTTTTCCGCTGAGGTCATTTTGCCGTGGAGCAACCCGACTTGGTAATCAGGAAAGACATTATTTTGCAAATCCTGGTGGGCCACGATCGCGGATTTCAAATCCAGCTTTTCCGATTCATCCACCAAGGGCAAAACCACATAAATCTGTCGGCCCAACGCAATTTCGCGATGGAACATATCGTAGACTTCCTGGCGCTTTTTCGGGGTAACGATCGTGGTTTGGATCGCCTTCCGACCAGGGGGCAGCTCATCAATCTGACTCACATCCAAATCACCATGTAAAGTCAGCGCCATCGTTCGCGGAATCGGCGTTGCGGTCATCGTCAGCACATGGGGATTCTCGCCTTTCTGGGTGAGTCGCGCTCGTTGCTGCACGCCAAAGCGATGTTGTTCATCGATCACAACTAAACCCAATCGATCGAACTGTACCGGATCTTCAATCAGCGCATGGGTACCAACCAGTAAAGGTAATTCCCCCGATTGCAATGTGCGATGAATTTCCCGACGTTTCGCAACTTTCGTCGAACCCGTGAGTAATTCAACCGACAAATGCATTTGATTAAACCAATGCACCAATTTACGATAATGCTGCTCCGCCAGGACTTCCGTTGGGGCCATGAGTGCGCCTTGGTAGCCCGCCTGAATCGCCGCCAGTAGGGCAATCACCGCCACCACCGTTTTCCCGGAACCGACATCCCCCTGCACTAGCCGATTCATCGGAATGTCTTTTTGCAAATCGGCGAGAATATCTGTCACTACCCGATCCTGTGCGCCGGTTAATTTGAACGGTATCACTTCATCATAGAAACTCGACAACAGTTTCCCTGTGGGTTCGAGGATGACTCCGGTACGATTGGCCTGCTGCACCTGCCTTCGGCTCAGTAAACCTAACTGCAAATAGAAAAATTCATCAAACACCAATCGTTTCCGTGCTGCGTCTAACGCCTCAGAGGAATCGGGAAAATGAATACTCGCGATCGCGGCCTGAATATCGATCAGTTCATACTGCTGTCTCAATCCGGCAGGGAGTGTTTCCTGCAATTGATCGATCGCCTTCAGCGAAGCCACCACCGCCCGCCGCACCAAATCCGCTGGAACGCCTTCGGTGAGAGGATAGATCGGCACGATTTTGCCAATTTTCGATGATTCAAAATCATCATCTGGTGACTCCAGGATTTCCAGTTCAGGATTATCCAACGTCATGCCAAACTTCGATTCTTTGACTAAACCAGAAGCCGCAACGGTTGCACCTTTGACAAATTGGCGCTTTTGGTTTTCCTGCCAAGCACGCCCGGCAAATCGCGCCCCCACATAGAAGCGACTCAGCCGCATTTGTCCGGAAACATCGCGCATCGTAATTTCAAAAATCGTCAGTTTGCTGTTGCGCGGGCTGGTAAAGCAATTGCAGGATTTAATTTGGCCAACGATCGTGACAGTTTCCCCGGCCTTGAGTTCGCGAATATTCACCTGTTTCGCATAGTCAATGTGATCGCGCGGATAGTAATACAGCACATCGCGCACGCTAATCAGTCCCAACTTGCCCAACCGATCGGCACTCTTGGGGCCAATTCCCGGCAGATATTGGAGCGGTTGATCCAGATCGATCGGGCCTTTGGGTGGCGTTGTTGCCGTTTTACCGCTGGATTTAGTTTGCGTCGGGGCTTTTGGCGTAGCGAGGGTAGCGGCTTTTAGGGGTGCTTCGGCAGCGATCGGGGTCGGCGCAGCAGTCACCTGATACTTTTGAGTTTGGGCAATTAACTGGCGGGCTTCCGATAACAGATTGCGCCGATCGGCAAAGCCCAGATGAGGGTACTGAGAAAATTTACTGCCGAGGTCGCGGAGTTGTTGGCGGCGATCGCGCGGGATTTCGGGATCAGGTTGACCGAGACTGAGACACAGAAATTCACTGAAGCGATACTGGTTTCCCTGCAAATCGTTGAAACCATTATCCGCTTCAAATTGAAGTGCTTTCTGTAGCCGCGAGAAATCCATGCTTAATCAGTTACACTAAGTTCTTGGAGTATCTGACTTATCCACATTTTGAGCTTCGGCAGAGATTGTTCAGTTGTTGCCCAAATCTGTTCCAGTTCAAGACCCATATAATCGTGAATGATCACATCCCGAAAACCAGCTATCTGTTTCCAGGGCACTTCAGGATATTGGCTGCGCAAATCAGGCGAAAGACGCTTCGTTGCTTCACCAATCACTTCAAAATTTCGCTGAACTGCATCTTGAATTAACTGCGATGCCAGGAATTCATCATACCCAGGTGCAACATAGGTTTCAATTCTCTGAATGCGATCAAGAATATCTTGAAGAAAATCGCGATCGTCT
>JBJORF010000181.1:0-4478 GCA_046049545.1 Cyanobacteriota bacterium
GTCAACAATTGCGCGATCGGGACTTTCGTGGCCCTGACTTCTTCTTGGTTAAGCCCACCGAAAAGCACCCACGCAAATCCTGGGTCGTCTGGGAAGAAGATGGTCAATATCCGAATTTGATCATTGAGCTTTTATCCGACTCGACAGCGGAAGTCGACCGCACCCTCAAGAAGACCCTCTATGCCAATCGTTTCCATACCCAGGAATACTTTTGGTTCTCACCGGAAACCCTGGAATTTGAGGGATTCGCCCTCGCCCAAAACACCTATCAGGCCCTCCCAAAAACCCCCGAAGGCTACTACTGGAGCAACGAACTCCAGCTCTTTCTCGGAATCTACGAAAATAAACTGCGCTACTTCACTGCTGACAAACAAGTTGTCCCCACCCCCGATGAAGCCGCTCGACAACTCCAACAGGAAGCTGAACAAATCCAGATAGCCGCCCAAGCCCAAGCCCAACAGGCCCAAGCCGAAATTCAACAAGCCCAGGCCCAAGCCCAACAGGCCCAAGCCCAAGCCCAACAGGCCCAGGCTGAAGCCCAACAGGCCCAAGCCCAAGCCCAACAAGCCCAGGCTGAAGCCCAACAGGCCCAAGCCCAAGCCCAACAAGCCCAGGCTGAAACAGTGCGACTTGCCGCATTGCTGCGGCAGTTGGGAGCTGATCCCGATGCTGACTAGCTGGTTCTTGCAGATTAAGTTATGGCTTGATTAAGCAGGCACCACTACCCGATCGCTGCCTGCCAACTCAAAGGCCGTATGCACTGCCTGCAAGGCTTTCACTCCATCGGCTTCGCTGACCACACAGCTAACTTTGATTTCCGAAGTCGCGATCATTTGGATGTTGATGCCTTGTTGGTAGAGCGCGGCGAACATTTTTCCGGCCACCCCCGGCTGCCCCACCATGCCTGAACCGACGATGCTCACCTTAGCGATCGCGTCATCGACGATGATTTCACCACAGTTGAGTTCACCCCGAGCGGCCGCGATCGCCGCTTTTGCCCCCGCCGCATCCATCTGCGCCACCGTAAAGGCGATATCCCGCGTCATGATGCCATTCACCACGCGGCACCGCTGGGACTGAATAATCATATCGACACTGATGTTGTGCGTTGCTAGCAGTGTGAAAATCCGCGCGGCCATTCCAGGCACATCGGGCACATGGCGAATCGCCACACGGGCTTGCTTGAGATCTAAGGCCACACCTCGGACGGTTGCCGCTTCGGTGCTGGCTTTGCTGGTGTGATCGACGGTGGAGGTTTCGATTTCGAAGGTTTTGCAGAGGGTGGCGATCGCGGCATCACACTGCGCTGCATCGATCACGCAGCTGACCTTCACCTCCGAAGTCGAAATCATCCGAATGTTAATTCCCGCCTGGGAGAGGGCCGTAAACATCTCCGCCGCCACCCCCGGACGACCGATCATTCCAGCTCCGGCGATACTGACCTTCGCAATCTGCTGCTCGATCATCACATCGGCGGCTTCTTCGGCAGTGGGCGTGGGTTGGCCCTGGGTGAGCGCTGGGAGAATCGCCTGGGCGACGGCTTCAGCTTGCTTGAGAGAGCCAGTTTCCACGGTAAACGCAATGTCGTTGTTGTTGCCTTCGTGAACGGACTGGATGATCAGATCAACGTCGAGGCTATGCTGGCTGATTTCATTAAAGAGCTTGGCAGCCACCCCCGGTTGATCGGGTACCCGGAGCAATGCCACCTTGGCTTGATTGGTGTCAAATTCCACACCATCGACGGGGCGGGCGATTTCCAGCCCTTCGAGCGATCGCGCGGTGACTTGGGGCGATCGCACCCAGGTTCCTGGTTCCTCCGACCAGCTCGATCTGACCACTAGCGGCATTCCGTAGTTGCGGGCGATTTCGACAGCGCGGGGGTGCAAGACTTTCGCCCCAAGGCTCGCCAGTTCCAGCATTTCATCGCTGGTGATTTCGGCCATCAGCTTGGCTTCGGGGACCAAGCGGGGATCGGTGGTGAGGATGCCCGGTACGTCGGTGTAGATTTCGCAGAAGTCGGCTTTCAGCGCCGCCGCTAATGCCACCGCCGAAGTATCCGAACCGCCGCGTCCCAACGTGGTAATGTCCCAATCTTCCTGACTGCTGACCCCTTGGAATCCGGCGACGACAACAACTTTGCCTTCTTCCAGGTGCCGTTCAATCCGATCGGGGGCAATCTGCAAAATCCGGGCTTTCGTATGCTGGGCTTCGGTCAGGATGCCAACCTGGGCCCCTGTGAGCGAAATCGCTGGCTGGTCAATTTCCATCAAGGCAATGCTTAACAGCGCGATCGTCACCTGTTCCCCGGTCGCTAGCAGCATGTCCATCTCGCGCCGATTCGGATTGGCGGAGAGGTCGCCCGCCAGTTTAACCAAGCCATCGGTGGTTTTGCCCATAGCGGAAACGACAACGACAACGGAGTTTCCGGCAGCGACGGTGCGTTTCACCCGCTCTGCAACGGCCTGAATCCGTTCGACTGTTCCGACCGACGTTCCACCGTACTTCTGCACAATCAGCGCCATAGCTCACTCACCCAAACTCCTGAGTTGAATCCTCATTCTACGAAATCGTGGTCGCCAGTTCTGTAAAATTGGCTTGAATCTTTTGCCAATGGTCTTTTTTCAGTGAGCGCTGCACCCATGACCGCTAATTCCCCCAAGCCGTCTGAATCCAATTCCCCAGAACCCTCAAAGTCGGCGCTTCAGTCCGCTTGGGAAAATGTCAAAATTGCCGCGATCGCTTTGGTTTTGGCACTCTTGATCCGAGGCTTTGTGGCGGAACCCCGGTTTATTCCGTCGAGTTCGATGGTGCCGACGTTGCGGATCGGCGATCGATTGATTGTGGAGAAGGTTTCCTATCGGCAGCATGAGCCACGGTTTGGCGATATCGTTGTGTTTCAGCCACCGGAGCCGTTGTTGCAGCAGGGGTATCAGTCGAACCAGGCGTTTATCAAACGGGTAATTGGCCTGCCGGGGCAAACGGTGGAAGTGAAGCAGGGTAAAGTCTGGATCGATGGCAGGGCATTGAATGAACCCTACATCGCTGCGCCGCCGACTTATACAATGGCCCCGATCGCCGTCGCACCGGGCATGGTCTTCGTTATGGGTGACAACCGCAACAACAGCAATGACTCCCATGTATGGGGTTTGCTGCCGCAGAAAAATATTATTGGGCGGGCTTGGGAGCGGTTTTTCCCGTTCGATCGGTTGGGCGACATTTACCAGTCTTTCCGTCCGGCCCAATCGTTGCGATAGTCCAAAGCGCAACCCAACTCCAAAATCCCGCACTACTATGAAGACAAGTCTTGCGTTGCAAGGCTAACTACTTGTTATGTCTATCTGTTGTGCGGATGATTCTATGCATTACTTCAACCTAGTGCGAAACTTCAATCGGGCGCGAACCTCTTGGGTCGTCCTGAGCCTGATGACCCTGGCCACGATCGGACTTGCACCGGCGATCGGCCAGGCTTCTCCCGTGACCAATCCCATGGTCAAGCCCCTCGAAAGCGAACTTTCCGTGCGGTGGGAGCCGCTGGCGCGGGTGAATGCCAGCAAGCCCGTAACGATCGTGCTGAACAATAACACCCCGGAAACCCTGGAATACTTAATTACCACCCACACCGATTTCCGTCGCCTGGCCCCCGGTGCTTCGAGCCGGGTGATTGTGGCAGATTTTCCGACCTTTTTGAATGTCAATGCCCAGCGCACAGTTGGCGTAAAGTACCGCCTCACCGTTGATAAAAACCAAGTCACCCTCGATCTGAAAGTTGCGGATGATCAAGGCGACACTACACTTAATATCGATCAAACTGGCGCGATTTACCTCTATTAGCGCACCGCTGCCTCCCCCCGCAGATAATGCTCCGACCAGCGAAACCGCTGGATAAATTGCAACATCGCCGTTGTCGGCGGTAGCTGCAAGCCCTCGCTGCTGGTTTGCAGCAAGGTATTTTCCGAGCGGTTGGCGCGGTTGAGCAGTTGGCGCGATCGGCGACCGAAGGTGGGATTGCTGTAGATCGTCAGCGCCTGGGCAGCGGAATTGCCCAGGCGCATCCGCGTCGGGGCTTGGAAAAAGGGTACCCCCTGGACGGATTGCGCTAGGCTCTGAAGCTGCGGGTCACTGATAATCTTTTGGCGCTGTTGGTTGAGGGTTGTGACCATCCGCTGAAACGCTTGCATCTGGGGCTTGGGCTGCTGGAGGCATTCCTGAGTCACACCCTTGAGCTGCTCGACTAGAGCTTGGTGACTAATCGCCGCATCCGTGAAGGGAAACATCATCGTATAGGCTGTCATAAACAACTTTTCGTCCCGGTGCAAGGTGAACGTAAGCTGGGTGCGTTTGCGATCGGGCTGAATCTGCGGCGCGGGCAAGCGACTGTTCAACTGCCGGGCGAGCCGCTGATAAATCACGGCTAAGGCACTGTGGGCTTCGGTATTCAACCGTTCGTCGATCAGGATTTCGACGGTTGGGGTGCCTTG
>JBJORF010000182.1:0-4302 GCA_046049545.1 Cyanobacteriota bacterium
CCAAAACTTACGAACTGCGAGTGAACGGCGAGTTGGCTCCGGGAATCACGGCAAAGGATTTGATCCTCTACTTGATTGGCAAGCTTTCGACTGATGGCGGCACAGGCTATGTGCTCGAGTACACAGGTCCAGTGGTTCAGAAGCTGAGTATGGAAGAGCGGATGACAGTCTGCAACATGTCCATCGAAGCGGGCGCTCGAGCTGGAATCATCGCTCCCGACCAAACCACCTACGAAATCACCTTCCGACTCTGGCAACAAACCTCACCCGACAAAGAAACAATCGTCTGGAGCAAAACCGGCATCCAGAGCCAACCCGGACTCATGCAACTCACCCTCCCAGCCGAAGCCAAACTGATCCCCGACACCCAATATCGCTGGCAAGTCGTCCTCAAATGCAACCCCAGCAAACCCTCCCAAAATCAAGCCATCAACGCCTACATCACCTACACCCCCACCCCCGACATCCAACCCACCCCCAGCTCCCCCACCGAGCAAGTTGATCGCCTCGCCACCGCTAACCTCTGGTACGATGCCCTCACAGCCGCTCTCCCTCACCCAACCCTCTACCGATCGCTCCTCACCGACCTGGAAACCGTCGAAGCCAACGCCCTCAGCACCGAGGAATGGCCATCCGCCCAAAAGCAAAACCTCACCAAACATCAAACCAGCCTGCGCCAGCTCATCCAGCCATCAGAGCCAGTTCCCAACTAGCACAAACGCCGACCAATAATAGGGATGCGCCTTCTCGCCCTCCTGAATCATATTGATCTGCGCCTGCTGCAACGCCTCCGCCTTATTCAACTGCGGATTATTCAACTGACCATAAAACGTCGTCGCCAACTGAGCCGCCGCCGCATCATTAATCGACCACAGAGAAGCGATCGCACTACTCGCCCCCGCCTGCACCGCCACCCCCGCCAAACCCAACGCCGCCCGATTATCTCCGATCGCCGTTTCACAAGCCGTCAGCACCAACAAATCCAGGGGATCAGTATTCTTCGATTTCTGACGAATCAATTGATCCAACTCATTCAGGTTAAACTTTTGATTCCCCTGATCCCCAGTCACAAAAAACGTATCCTCCGCATCCGTCCCAAACTTGCCATGCGTCGCAATATGCAACACCGAATAGCGCCGCTGGCTCAATTCCTGCGCCAACTGCCGACGGTTAAACTCACCATCCACCAACTTCGTCAATTGCGGCACCTGCCTCGCGATCCCCGCTAGCTCACTTTCAACTTGTGCCAACGGCTGGAAAAAACTCCCCCCGATCGTCGCTGCCTGGGTATAGCCCATCGCCAGAATATTCAGATTCTTCCGGTCGAGCGGCTTCGCATCCACCAAACTCAAACTCGGAGCCGCCGCGATCGCATACTTCTGAACCAAAAACTTTTCGCCATCATGCAATGATGCCATCGGCACCGTCCGCAAAATCCCATCCTGCACAAACACCAAAGTCTTGATCCCCGCCACCTCAAGATCCCGCTCAAACGGCTCAACCAACCAAGCATGGAGCTGCTGCGCTAATTTGGTGTCATAGCCCGCCGCCGCCACCGCAAAATCTTCCAAACCCAGTCGATAATCATCAACCGTCTTCTCCACCACCAATCGCGGCTGATTAATCCAGCTAAACTTCCGCTCTCCCCCCGGCAAACTAATAATCACCGCCGTTCGCTCATCCCCAATCACCGTCGTCAACACAGCCGCCTTCAGATCCTCCCGTTGATTCAGCCGTTCATCAATCCGATTATCCACCACCTCAACCACACAATCATTCCCAAAATAATTCTGCAATTCCGCCAACTTCAGCGCATCCAACTTACCAAGAGTGGCCCCCAAATTTGAGCGATTCGCCGATCGCTGAGCGCTCCCTTCCGTCTCCGACAATGCCGCCACAGGCACTGAAACCGGGATCTCCTGAGCCAACTGCAACTGAATCAACTCACGATAAATTGGGTCGATCGCATCCCGGAAATCAAACTGCACATCCCGCCTCGCGTTCAGCATTTCCTGACGCACCTTCTCCAGCACATCGATCGACCGCTCATAGGCCGCCATCGCTTCCTTCGTTTGTCCCCGCGCCTGAAAAATCCGGCCCCGCTGCCATTCCCATAGGTACAGGCTGTCACGATCGGCCAGGTTTTGTTCCGCCACCAGAATCGCTTGCTGGGCGTAATTCATCGCCTGGTCGTATCGTTGGGCACATTCAGCCAAGTTCCCCAATGCACCCAGCGCAAAAGACATGGCCCGATTATCCTGAATCCCCTTGGCAATTTTCAAGCCTTGCTGCAATAGTTGCACCGCCTGGGCTTCATTCTCCGGCGACACACAGCGATGCTCCGGCTGAAACTCCTCCATCGGACGACTCTGATTTAATACCTGGGCAAGGTCGATCGCGCTATAGGCCGTCACCCGTGAATCCGGCAACTGCCCCAAAAGCTGAACTGCCTGCTGCCAAGTCCGCTGCTGCTCCGCAGTCTGGTTCAAGCGCGCATAAATCGGAATTAAATTAGTCAGTGTTTTCAACTGTTCAACCTGATCCCCACGACCTTGTGCCAGTCCTAAACTAGTCGAATAATATTTCAGTGCTTGTCGATCGAATTCCTTCCCCGCCGCCTCTAGATTTTGCGCTTCACGGGGATCTTGAACCCGAAAGCCAGAAACTTTGCGATAGCGATTCAACGCCAGATTGCTGTAGATATTCCCCAAGCTGTTATTAGCCGCCGCTTGGAACTGGGGCAATTGCCACTGCGTTGCCACATCTAACGTCTTCAGCAAAACATCTTTCGCTTGGTCATAGTCTCCCTGCAACCGCAAGGCTTCTCCCAAACTGCCCAACGCCGCAACATGGGTCTTTTTATCATCATATTTCTTGGCGATCCCGATCGCGCTTCCCTCGCCGCATTGCTCCAGATTCAGCACTTTACTATCACACAAAAGCAGAACCGCATTCTGTGACTGGCCTTGATCACTCAATACCTGCGCCTTTTCCGTCAAAATTCGCCCTAGTTGAGGTTGATTACGATTTTGCTGGTGCAGATCAATCAGTCGGTTCCAATAGTCGATCGATTTATCAATCTGTCCCACCTGCTGATAAGTTCGAGCCAGATTTTCCAGCAGCATTGACCTCGGCGTAGCATCGGCTGGGGTACGATCGATCTGCTTCAGCGCATTTTCCCAGGTTTCAATAGCTTGGGTATAGTCCCCCGTTTGATACTGAGCAACGCCATTATCCAGCAGTTGATTTACTGTCTGTTGATTCACCGCCTGCGCCATCACAGCAGGAGCCGGAATCATTGTGTTAACGCCTAGCAGCAGGAACAAGTACAGCCGAACTTTCACAGGAGCACCCCTATGGCTTCAAGATCTATTGGATACCTTTCTTAGAATACATCCTTTATCCTCTACGGAAAGCGATAATGCCTCATAAATTCAAAAAATTTCACCGAGTTAAGTCATCACTTCCCCATTTCCCAATCAATGAACTGCCGATCTATACCGATTGCCGAGTTTGGCAGCGTCATGAAAGTGACATCTGCCAAACTGTTTGAGAGCAAAGGTCTTGGATTTGATCAAGCATGACTTAGCTGTTGGGATTACCAAAAACGTTAACCCAATAGTGGTCATAGGAAGTGTCTGGAGCATTCAAATAGTAACCAATCCCGATTTCTGTATAATCTGGGTCAAGGATATTATCTCGATGTCCAGGGCTATCCATCCACATCTCAAAAGTATCTTTCACTGATTGAGTGCCTGCGGCGACGTTTTCACCGACATAACGATTTGGATAACCTGCTCGACTTGCCCGATCGCCAACCGAGGAACCATCCGAGCCAGTGTGAGTCAGCTCATAGTTATGCCGCACAATATCTTCGACGTGGACTTGAGCCGCCCGTGAAAGCGTATTTGAGAATCGGAGTGGTGCGATATTTCGATCGCGTCTAGCGTCATTGATCAGGCTGAGTAACTCAGACTGCTTCTTATTCATTTTCGGACGCGATTTTTCACGCCGCTCAGAACCAGCAATCATGACGCGATTCTCCATGTTCGCAAATGCTTGTGCAGCATAAGTGGATTTTTCACCCTGTTGAATATGGGAAAATTCCTGAATAATGACGACAGCGATTAATGCTTGAAATGAAAGTAACATCGATCGAACTAACCGAGAATTGAAAAGAGTTTTCATGACTTTTCTCCTGAAAGATTGCAGTGCGGGAACTTGAACACTTTCAACAGTAGGATGATGCAATCAGACTTTCGATGGTGCTTCTGGCCGGATTACTGGCCACTTTGACTCAAA
>JBJORF010000183.1:0-4054 GCA_046049545.1 Cyanobacteriota bacterium
CCCACAAACATTTCAATAAATTCTGAACCCGAAATACTGAAAAATGCGACCCCCGCTTCTCCCGCAATCGCTTTTGCTAACAGCGTTTTGCCTGTACCAGGTGGCCCCACGAGCAAAACACCTTTGGGAATTTTGGCACCTAGCTGAATGTATTTATCGCTGTGCTGGAGGAAATCCACAATCTCCTGCAACTCCGCCTTGGCCTCATCAATTCCCGCCACATCGCCGAATCGGACGCCCATGCTACCTTCCGAGTAGATCCGTGCCTTGCTTTTACCGATCGATAAGGCGGCCCCACCGAAATTGCGCCCCGCTGCCGAACCCCACAAACTAAGCAACAGAAGGATTGGCAACAGCCAAGTCAATAATGTCCCAAACCCGTTACCTTCATTCCCGATCGCTATAATTTCTACCTGCTTGGACTTGAGCAAGCTGGGGAGGGCGGTATCATTGGGTAACGGCGTGGTCTGTTGAATCAAGGGATTAGGTGAGTCGGACTTAATTGTATAGAAAATCCGACTGCTACTAATCTCAACCTTGCTAACTTGGCCAGTCTCCACTTGGTTGATGAACTCACTGTAGGGTTTGCGCGTATCGGGCGGATCCTGAAAAAACAAGGTATTAATCAGCAGGAAAACGCCAAACCAAAGTAGTAAGCTGCCGCCAAAGCGCTTAAGAAAAGGGGGCGCGGGCTGACGATCGTCTTTCGGTCGGATGGACATAAATAAACTCCTGATTCAACCTGGGAGGGCGTTCTCCCTGACGCTGAGTGACTCTAGAATACCTGTCCTAGTTGAGGATTTTGTGAGGAAAATTAGTTATACCAGCACAGCCACCCCATCGATCCTCATAAGTTCCTCAAGATTAGACTCTACGCTGATGGTATTCACCCTGAACCAGCGGTCATTCAGGATTGAGGGAGGAACTTGCTGTGAGTGTGCAGGTCATTAAGACTCAAACGATCGAGAAGCCAACGGCAATCCGCCAGCCAACCGATTACCTCATTGTTGGCAGTGGATTATCAGCACTGGTCTTTGGCGCGCTGATGGCCAAGGCGGGTAAGCATGTGGAAGTTCTGGAAGCCCATGAATATCCCGGTGGCTTCGGACATACCTTTACCATGGCCCACGAATATCACTTTAATGCCCAACTCCACTACGTGTGGGACTGCGGGGAAGGGAATACCGTAAATCGTGTGTTGAAGCAGTTGGGCCTCGATCGTACCGTTACCTTCGAGCGCTATGACCCCAATGGCTTTGACCATATGCGAATGCCGGGATATAGCCTCGATGTTCCCGCCGATCCCGAAGTACTAATTCAGCGGTTATCATCACAATTTCCGTATGATGAGACAGAAATC
The DNA here is from genome assembly GCA_046049545.1 of Cyanobacteriota bacterium. Lineage (GTDB taxonomy): Bacteria > Cyanobacteriota > Cyanobacteriia > Leptolyngbyales > Leptolyngbyaceae > Romeriopsis. Next base: position 1,361 of record JBJORF010000183.1, read on the forward strand.
AGGCAATTTATCCAAACGGTTCAACAGGTGCGCCAAGGACTGAAGTGTCTGGCACCACCCCTGCGACCGCAGCTCATCCTCCAGCATTTGGGTGCAGTGCTGACGACCATTCGCTATATGAATCGCACCTTGCAAGATGTCTTCGATCAGTGCCAACTCCCCAAGCCCGCTCAAACCCTACTCGCACTCCAATGGCCCGATTTTCTTTTACCCCCGGAAAAACTATCCTTCTACGCCTGGGTTGTGCTGTTCACGGGCTATCAAGAAGGAGCATTCTATCCAACCCAGCATTTTGAGCATGTGATTAACAGTCTCGTCAAGCTGATTCAGGATCATGGTGGCAGCGTGCGGCTGAATCAGGAGGTGATTGAGTTTATCGTTGAAGGCAAGACAGTCAAAGGCGTCAGGGCAATCGATCGCGCCACCCAGCAAATCCACATATACACTGGCGATCAGACCATCTGCAATCTTGATCCGAAGAAAGCCGCCAAAATGGTGGGTCAAGACAAGTTCTCTGCCGCCGTAAAACGCCGCTTAAATTATGACTACTCGCCTTCAAATTACATGGCCTACTGCGTTGTCAAGGGCTTGGATTTAAGGAAATACGGCTTTGGCAATTGGAACGTTTTCCATACGGAGCTACGGGACTTAAATCTAGCTTTCCATCAAATGTATGAGTGCCATGATTTCTCCCAGCCCAGCTTTGCGATTACGACGCCAACCTTACTCACGGATCAACATCGCGATTGTCCCGATGACTGTCAAATCATCGAATTTCTCACAGTGGCAGATTACCATTATTTTGATCAGCTTCAGAAAACCGATAAGAAAGCCTATTACCGCAAAAAGGAAGAAATTCTCAACCACATCCTTGATATTGTCGAACGCGACTATATTCCAGATCTTCGAGCACATCTTGTCTTTAAGATTGCTGGTAGTCCAACCACAAATGAACGCTTCTGCTGGTGCCCACAGGGGAATTCCTACGGCTCTAGTTTGACTCCGAAAAATATGGGAATTGGGCGTTTGAATCACCACACTTCCTTGAAGAACTTTTACTTCTGTAATGCTTCCTCCGGTTATCCAGGATTCGCGCCAACTTTTTGGACGGGTGCAATGCTGTATCAGCGGTTATCCGGGGATCACCTGCTAACTAAAAACCCTGCTAACTAAACATCAGTTGGCCAACCGATATATCCGATCGCTAAAAATCAACCATGACCGACTAAGTCATAGGAGAACCATGATGAGAATTGCCATTATTGGTGGTGGTGCCAGTGGGATGATCACCGCTTATTTGCTCGATCGGCAAGGCCACAAAGTCACTGTATTTGAGTCTCAGCCAGTGTTAGGCGGTCATATTCGGACATTAAATAAAAATATTCAACACCACACCAATTCATCGGCGCTTTTGGAAGCTGGGGTATTAGAATTTCCGATCGAGTTCAAGAACTTTCTCCAACTGATGCAAGCGCTAGAAGTGCCGCTAGAACCTGTAGAGCTTGGCTCTGGTATCTTCTTCCAGAATGGCAACCACTTTTTATCTCCCGTGATGATTGAGCATAATTTCCATGGTTTGAAGAAGTGGCTCGAACTACTGCATATTGACGGGCTTTATGCTCAATCCCTCGGTCTTTGGTTAAAGACGCATCTTGCACAGCTCAAAAACCTGCGTGGCAAGTCCTTATCGACTTATCTAAGTGATGAAAGTATACCAATAACTTGGATTAAGCTCCTGACCATGTATAGCTACTCAATGCCCTATGAGTCGATCGATAACTTTCCAGCCGATCTGGCGATTCCGGCACTACGACGCTACGTTTTTAGTAACTGGTTTCGGATTAAGGGCGGCGTATATTCCTATATTGAAAAAATTGTCATGCGCTTCTCCGGCGAGATCTTTCTGAATGCGGCAATTACCGAAGTGTATCGATCGGATAACGCCGTGCAAATTCAGGGGCATATCTCAGGCAGCCATACATTCAATCGGCATTTTGACCAAGTAATCTTTGCTACACCACCCGATCAAGTCCTGCAAATGTTAGCCGACGCTCGCCCAGAAGAAATTCGCCGATTCCAGGCATGGAAACCCAATCATATTACGACAGTTCTGCATCGTGATTCTAGCCTTTATGCACCGCACAAAATTCAGCAAGGTTCTGAGTTTGATTTCTTTCAATCGGGAAGCGATTGGGGCTATAACGCATCCTTGAATCAGCTTTGCGGAATTTCCTCTAGTGAAATATGTAGCCTTGCATTTAATCTTCAAGATCAGATCGATCCGGAAAAGATTATTCATATCCAGCAACATCACACACCATTCTATGACGTTGAATCATTCCGACATCGCGATGAAATTGTCGCCAAGAATGGTGAGCACAATACATACCATGTCGGAGCCTATCTGGGTGATGGTCTGCATGAAGGTGCCGTCACATCAGCGATGAATGTCGCGCAGATGATCGGGCCGACTCATGCTGAGGAAGCGCTTTCCCTGCTTCAGGACAGAAGTGTCCTAGTCCTGAATTAAACAATTAACAACAGAGAAAACCGAATCTAATTCCCTGAGAATTTCGTCCCCAGGGAATTAGATTCATACCAAATCAAATAATGGATGCGTCAGATAGGGCCTTCATAATAAAGGGAAACTGCGTCAGTGACGCAATCCATGCCGGTGTCATGTCAGCGAGAATT
>JBJORF010000184.1:0-3978 GCA_046049545.1 Cyanobacteriota bacterium
ATTTCGAGCAATTCACCTTAATGTGCTTAATAATACGCAGGAATATGAAGTGACTCAACATCAACTCATGATATGCCCGATCGACGCTAGAATATCTGTAATCCTTCTGCTGAAATCCCCATGCCCCGTTGGTTTAACACAACAGGCCCTTGTCGCCCCGAACTCCATTACATGCTCTCCCCGACGGCGCGACTGCCGAATCTGCAACAGGTGATTGAGCAGCAGAATTATTTTGTCATCCATGCACCGCGTCAAACGGGCAAAACCACGGCAATGTTGGCTTTGGCCAAGGAACTGACGAGCACCGATCGATTTATCGCCATCATGGTTTCGGCGGAAGTCGGTTCACCATTTTCCCAGGATGCAGGCAAAGCTGAGTCGGCGATTCTCTCATCCTGGCAATTAGCAACAAAAGCCCGCTTACCCGCTGAACTGCAACCCACCGATTGGCCACCCACTGCTGAAGTCGGTAGTCGGATTCAGACCGCATTACAGGCTTGGGCGCTCGCCGCTCCAAAACCGTTGGTGATTTTGATTGACGAAATCGATTCACTCCAGGATGAAGCATTGCTATCAGTTCTACGGCAGCTACGATCGGGTTTTCCTGATCGACCAGAAGCATTTCCCCAATCGATCGGTTTAATTGGTTTACGGGATGTTCGCGATTATAAAGTCGCCGCTGGTGGTGGGCCGAATCTCAACACTTCCAGTCCTTTCAATATCAAAGTGGCCTCGCTGACCATTCGGGACTTTAATCGTGATGAGGTTGCTGAACTTTATGGACAACATACGGCAGATACCGGACAGACTTTTGCCGAGTCCGCGATCGACTACGCCTTTGAATTAACCCAAGGACAGCCTTGGCTGGTCAATGCCTTAGCGAAAGAGGTTGTGGAAGAACTGGTACCCGATCGGCAAACAGCCATCACCATTGAACATCTCCGCATTGCGAAGGAAACCCTGATTCGCCGCAAAGATACACACCTGGACAGTTTGGCTGAGAAACTCAACGAAAGCCGCGTCAGAAAGATTCTTGAACCAATGCTAGCCGGACAAGACATCGAGCAAACTAGCAATGACGATCGGGATTATTTAGTAGATTTGGGTTTGCTTCGACGGCGGGACAATGGTGGTTTAATTGTCGCGAATCCCATCTATCGGGAAATTTTGCCGCGTGTATTGGCGCAAGGGCCACAGGATAGTCTGCCAACGATCGCGCCAACTTGGTTAACTGCCACCGGGGAATTAGACTTAAACGCCTTGAGAGAAGCCTTTATCAGCTTTTGGCGACAGCATGGAGAACCACTGCTTAGTAGTGCGGCCTATCATGAAATCGCACCGCACTTGGTACTCATGGCCTTTCTCCATCGCGTTGTCAATGGTGGTGGCAGCTTTGAGCGCGAGTATGCGATCGGTCGCGATCGAATGGATTTGTGCCTGCGCTATGGTCAAGTGACTTTGGGTATCGAACTCAAGGTTTGGCGATCGAATCGTCCCAATCCCCAAGAGGCTGGATTAGAGCAATTAGAAAGCTATCTGAATCGAATTGAGCAGGCACAGGGTTGGTTAGTGATTTTCGATCGTCGCCAGAATGCACCAGCGCTAGCGGAACGCCTCAACACTGAACTCACTACAACTGTCACAGGCAAGGAAATCACAATAATCTATGCCTAGCCAGATTAAGGTGGCGGATCCGATCTAAGGTTCCAAATATTTTGGGGGTAAAATTGGGGTAAGAAATTTTGGCAAAGCGTGAAAGTACTGAAAAATAAGGCTTGATTGAGGATTGAAAATCCTCGTGTCGGGAGTTCAAGTCTCCCTCCTGGCATTAACTTAAAGACCCCTGTTACCAAGTGTTTCAGGAGCTTTTTTAATGCAAATTTGGCCGAATTGTCTACGTGTTTGAGGAAGGTATGTACGTGTAAAAAGATGCAACGTTGGGTCATTTTGGACTTAGATGGCCAAATTATTGGGGTAAAGCAAAATGCCCTATGTCGCAGGGGCGCTCCAGATATTCATCGGCCAAGGCAGCTAACTCAAGGCTGAGGTGTTTTAAAAAGCACCATCCGCGTTCCATCTTGCGCCATACTCTGAGGACGGGGCACCTTCAAACTGGCCCCCAAACGATGCTTTACATAATGATGGGTACCGCCATAGGTGATTTCGACCCCGCGTTCGACCAACCCTGGTGAATTTTGGTGTATCTGCTAAAACCCGCACGACTCGACAGCATTGCCCGCAAGGCCGCTTCAAGTTCGGCGGACGCATTCGATGGCGCACCCCCGCTTTACTGTAGTTCTCCCAGTAACCCGCTTGAACCATGCTCCGCAGCCATCGCTGCACGCTCACCCAGTGGCAACCCAGCAACCGCGCTGCTGCCGTCACACTTTCCACTTGACCACTCCAACCAATACAAGCGTCATAGCCGTTCTCGGCCTTCTGGGGTCTTAACAAGTCAAATATGATTTGGTATTAGCATGAGCTACCAGCCATCACTCAATTGAGATTCTTGTAAAATTTGCAGAAAATTTTGTAAAACTATCTTTGAATTGTCATGATGCCGCCAGACTGCTGCAACTTGCCGTACCAAAGGGATATCTTCTATCAGTGGTAGATAGACCACGCCGCGACGTTGCAAACTCTCCACATGATTTGGCAGAACAGCCACGCCAATATTTGATGCGACCAGACTGAGTAGCGTCACAGCTCCGGTTGCAGTGACATTCTTCAAAATTGACGGTTCAAAACCAGCATCCTGGCATCGGGTAATTATCTTTTGGTAAAATGGGAAAATTTCCACTGGGGGCAAGATAATTTTCTCTGTTCGCAAATCCTTTAAAGACGCAGTAGCATGTTTCGCCAACGGGTGTGTTGTGGCCACTGCCAGAATGAAACGTTCTTGAAGAATCGGCTCAAACATGAATTCTTGATCAATATGTTCAAAGTCCTCTGCTTGCTCAAATATTACATCGACCTGGCGCTGCTTAAGCAATTGCCAGCGCAGTTCAACCGGGACTTCATGAATTTCTAAAATGACATTTGGAAAACGCTGCTGAAATTTTTGAATGACACTCGGCAGAAGCGTATTGGCAATAAAATTAGTCATACCAATAGTGAAATGACCAATTTGACCTTGGCTAGCCTGTTGGGCGCGAATAATGGCTAAATCCAGATGAAACATTGCCTGCTGTACTTCTTCAAGGAAAACCTGCCCTGCTGCGGTTAACCGGATAGGACGGGTACTACGATCGAATAGCTGGACAGCAGCAGGGCCTTTTCCCTGACTAAGTAACGCTTCTAGCGCTTGAATACGCTGGGTCAGTGGCGGCTGCTTAATCCCCAGACGTTGAGCCGCAACGGTAAAGTTATTGTCTGCCTGTACTAGCGTCATGAAATAACAGATCTGACGCAACTCGAACTGACTGAGCTGTTGCAAATCCATGAGATTGGCTCTAATATATCTTTGAAGATATTTTACTATATCTAGAATATTTTGTACAGTATGAGCATCTGAAGAATAATCGATTGCTTGATATAGATATGGCCGTTTGCTTGGAGGTATCACTTCGAGGCTCATATGAAACAAGGAAAGATTCTGGATTTTTTTCGTGCCAACTTTTTGTGGATTGTTCTTCTGCTTCTAGGCGGAAGTGGCCTCCTGATTCATGTTCTTACTTTGATGCTGGCTGCTGCGGGGTGTCAGCTAGTTTCGACTTCATTTCACGCTCTGAGAGAGGGCGATTCGGGAGTCGCCGCACCGTTCGTTTTCTTAGTCGGAGTTTTATTTTTACTAGGCAGCATTCTTGGTTTTAGGTGGATGGTTGCTTGGCTGATTCTTGGCAGTCCTCCGGAGACAGGATGCTACGACCCAGATATTTTTGGCTCTCCTAGAATTGCCGTGAAGTAAAGCTATATGTAGCGCCGTGTTTTGCCGCTCTGGCGGATGTGAAGATCAAGTCAAGTGATTTGGGCTTGTAT
>JBJORF010000185.1:0-3951 GCA_046049545.1 Cyanobacteriota bacterium
ATGGGTGCGAAGATGTCCGCAGAGAACACATTCCATACTACTTGCCAGTAGGACTACCCGCCCATCTTATCGTACCCACCATATCTTGACGCACTACCCTTTGTTTCACAGACACCACCTACGAAACCGTTGAAACCCAACTGCTCCCGGAGGTCTATGAATAAGCTAATTCAACACTTGCCACAACCTGTTCAGCCTGTCGTCAGCGATTTAGTTGATTCTGGCATGGGCACCATATTGCTAGGAATGTTACTACTGCTGGCTGCCATGAAATTAACCCAAAGCAAAACGGGAAAAATTTCAACGGGGCGATTCGGGAAAGGGGCGGAAAAAGGAGCCGCTAAACGAACCCTAAAGCAGCAGCGCAAACAACGCAAAGCTAATCGAGTCGCCTTCAAAGCAGGTACCCTGAACATCCCTGAAGCTCAACAGGGGATTGCCGTCTGTGGTGCGCCGAATAGCGGGAAAACCTACAGCATCATTGACCCAGTGATTCGGGATGCGATTGGGCAAGGCGTACCAATCGTAATTTACGATTTTAAGGGAGCGCAATTGGAAGCCCATGCTGCCTATGCTGCGGCTCAAGGCTATGATGTGCATATTTTTGCTCCGGGATTTCCCTACACAGGTGTTTGTAATCCGCTCGACTTTGTACGCGATGATTCTGATGCGCTAATGGCAGGGCAATTAGCCGAGGTAATCTACAAAAATACTCGACGCGGAGCGAATGCAACGGAAAATGATTTCTTCTCTAATGCAGGCCAGAAGCTCGTTGAAGCGGTAATTCTTCTAGCCAAAGTGACGGAATTTCCTGATTTGCTCATGGCGAAGAAGTTACTCAACTTGCCAGGACTTCCCAAACGTGTGCGTCTCGCGGCGGCTACGGGGAAAGTCCCCATTTGGACGATCGAAAGTTTCAGCCAATTGATCTCATCGGAAGACGCTGAGAAACAGGTGGCGGGGATTGTCGCCACAGCTCAACGCACTTTTGATAAATTCATCAGCAAAGAACTCATTCCCAGCTTTGTGGGCAAAACGACTATCCCACTGGATTTGAAGGGAAAGCAGATTCTCTTTCTCCAAGTAGACACTCAGAAGCGAGATGTAGTTGCCCCACTCCTCGCAGCACTCTTGCATCTAATTGTCGCTCGTAACTTTGCTAAACCCCGTGATGAACCATTAGTCGTTAGCCTAGATGAATTGCCCACCCTGCACTTGGATGATTTACCCAAATGGATCAATGAATTTCGCTCCTATGGCTTTTGTGCGATCCTCGGCTATCAGAATTTTGCTCAATTACAACATACCTATGGCAAAGAGCTATCCAGAGCCATCTTTGCGGCTTGTGGCACCAAGGTGTTTTTCAATCCGCGTGACGACGAAACAGCCAGCCTGATTTCGCGTTATCTCGGTGAGAAAGAGGTGAAACTATTCACAAAGTCGGTCAGTTCTGGAATGCAGCGTAGCACCAGCCGCAATGAGCAGATTCAGAAAGTCCCCCTGATGACGATCGATGAAGTGTTGAAGCTCGACCAAGGCGAATGCGTATTTATCAATCCCGCCTACAAAGGTGGGGGAGAAGCATCGGTGCCACTGCGTTTGAAGTTGAATGTACCGAGATCTGAAATCAAAATTCAAGAACAAAGTGAACAGTTATGGCGATCGATCGTGTGCGATCGATTAACCCAGCAAATGCAAGCCCAACAAATCCCTGAATCGGAACTTGACCAGGCAGCGGATATTCGACAGAAAGTAGCGGAGGAGCTATTCCCACCGGAAGCTGAAACCACACAAGAAGTTTTGAGCGACGACTACTTTGAGTCCGAAGATTATGTTGAATTTTAGGAGGTATTCCCGATGTCATTTACCGTTCATCCTGCCGAAGCCCAAGCAATGCAGGAAGATACAGTCCAATTACTCAACGCGATTTCCCAAACTACGAGAACGGCGATCGGCCTACTCAAACAACCCCCTGCCCAGCAAAAGCCCGAATCGCCCGAAATTCGCATGAATGGCCGGATGGTTTACGGAGTCATGGCTGATGGCCAGATTCGTAATGAATTAAGGCCGGAAAGGCTACAGGGATTGCTTGATAGTCTCCAACAACCGAAAACGGAAGGTGTTGACCCAAAACAATACAAGGGCAGAACTGCCGCGATTGAAATTCGTGATGCAGGCATCATCCTGTTCCGCCAGGAGAAAGATAGCACTGTGACGGTGAATCAGTTTCAGCATCAGCAAACCCAAAAGCAATCATCTCAAGTTGAGATGTAGGAGGGCAAGATGAGCCATCCCCAGTTGATTGAGTATTTTGCGGATTACTTTGGCAGTGGACAATCGTTCAACACCATTTCGGCTGCGAGAAAACAAGCAGCCGAAATTTTAGGCGAAGCAGTTGCACCAGGAATGGCGGTGACAAAGCTGATTGATGAGTCGATCGAAGCCTCATTAATCCGAGTGGCACGATCTATTGTCGAACAATCGGATACCAATCGAGAAGCCTACGATCGATTAGTGGAATTACATCAACAACAGCCAATCCTGAGTGTGCGATCGTCCACCAGCGTTTTGCAGCAGGCATACAGTACACCGATTCCGATCGCCTATGCTGCTTCCACTCTGGCGAATATTCAACCAGGGAATAGCGTCTACGAACCCACCGCTGGACATGGCGCTTTGCTGATTGCTGCCAATCCAAATGATGTCACTGTAAACGAACTGAATCCCGATCGAGCAACAGACTTACGCTCGCAAGGTTTCACCGTCACGGAACATAATGCTACAGCGTATCTACCAGAGGAAAAGCACGATCGGATCATCTGCAATCCGCCCTTTGGCGTGGTCAAACAGGCCAATGGCCGTACGCAACATTTCGACCTGCCGGATAATCGGCGCGGCACCAGCCAAGTGGATCAAGTCATTGCTCTGAAGGCATTAGAGGCAATGAAAGACGATGGTCGTGCGGTGCTGATCCTGGGTGGACAACTGGGCCAGGATGCAGAAAAACGATCGCAGCGCTATAACAGTTTAGAAAGTCGCAGTTTTTTCAAGACCTTGTACGACAACTACAATGTCACCCAGCATTTTTCGGTGTGGGGTGCATTGTATATCAAACAGGGAGCAGGCTTCCCGATCGACATTCTCGTGATTGAAGGTCGGGGAAAGTCTAACCTGTATCTACCCGCAGCGCGTGTTCCAGAGATTTTCAAATCGTTTGATGATTTACGGGAGTTGATTCCAGATGAACGAATACAGCACTTACCCCAGGATGTTCCGGCCCGAACCACCGGAGTTAGCCAGTCTGTTGATGGTGCGAGTACCGGAAGAGACGGAGTACTTGAGTTACAAGGAGTATTGCAATTTTCTGAGGCAGCGAATCGAGTGGATGATCCAACAGTGGCTCCAGCAGGAATCGTTGGTGAAAACGCACAGTCGGATGGAGACGGCGCTACACCACTTGAATCTGATGCAGCAGGCACCACCACTGACGGACGAAGCGAGTTGGCAATGGACATCGGCTTGGGCCGCGACGTTTCTGGAGTACAACGACGTGTTGAGGCAGAAAGTGGAACAGGAATTTCCAGTACGAGTGGGATTGATGAACCTCGATCGAGAGGAACAGTGGATCGCGACGCACGACCAGATCACGCTACTGGATTGGCTGTCGGAACTGACTCAGGACTTCCTGGTGGAGCAGTTCGAGTTTTAGATATTCAGCCCCTGGAAGTGCCTTATGTGCCACGTTCTAAAGGTCGGATTGCCGAGACGATTATTCCAACTAATATGATTTCGGCAGCGCAGAAGGCATTGGATAACTTAGAACGATCGATTGGTGACATTGACGAATTTGTTGCCAGTCGATTGGGCTATGACTCGACAGAAAAACTGTGGGAGTATTTCTATGCTGAGCAGATTGACGCGATCGCGTTAGCCTTCCATCAGCGCGACCAA
>JBJORF010000186.1:0-3350 GCA_046049545.1 Cyanobacteriota bacterium
CCAATTCACTCACCCACCTCACGAACATCCCACCCGCCGCGAGGGCCAGCACATTTTCGATCACGAATGGCGGACCAAAATTGTAGGAAAAAGGTTTAAGCAAGCCCACCGTCAGCATTTCGTTATCGAAACTGTGCTGGCCCTCGCGGCGGGTGGGATGTTCGTCATGTGGGTGAGTGAATTGCTCACGGAGCGGGGCATTGGGAATGGAGCCTCGCTGGTGATTTTCTTGAACATTGTGGCGACGCTGCCGAAGTCGCTATCGTCCAGCTTTGAGCAGTTGCAGACGGGCGATCGGAGCTTTGTTACAGGTTTCGTGATTTTGCTGGCGATGTTCCTGGCGATGGTGATTGGCATCGTGTTTGTCGAAGAAGGGGCGCGGCGGATTCCGATCGTCTCGGCCCGTCGTCAGGTTGGTCGTAATCAAGTGGCCCTAGAGCGCACAAGCTATCTGCCACTGAAGCTCAATCAAGGCGGCGTGATGCCGATCATTTTTGCCTCGGCGGTGTTGACCTTGCCGGCGATTTTGCAACAGGTGTTTGGCGCGAACCCGGATGTGGCGAAGGCATTGGCTCAGTTTAATAGCAATATTGTGCTGCGTGACTTGTTCTACTTTGTGCTGATTTTGTTCTTCAGCTTTTTCTATTCCACGCTCGTGGTGCAGCCGGAAGACATGTCGAAGAACTTGAAAAAAATGGGGGCCAGTATTCCGGGCGTGCGTCCGGGAAATGCCACGACGGAATATATCGGTAAGGTGATGAACCGTCTGACCCTACTGGGTGCGCTATTCCTATCGATCGTTGCCATTGTGCCCACAGCGGTGGAATCGGCGACGAAAGTGACAACCTTCCGAGGGTTTGGGGCGACTTCGATTTTGATTCTGGTGGGCGTGGCCATCCAAACGGCGAAGCAGATCCAAACCTACGTGATCTCGCAGCGCTACGAAGGCATGATGAACAAATAGCTTCGGCTACGCTCAGCGACCAGCTTCGGCTGGGTTCAGCTACTAAGAATTGAAAGTTTTTAGGGGGTTTGATTTTGGCAAGATTGATTTTCCTCGGGGCACCGGGGGCCGGGAAGGGCACTCAAGCGAAGATGCTGGCGGCAGCGCAGGGGATCGCTCACATTTCGACGGGTGACATCCTGCGATCGGCGGTGGCGAATCAGACACCGCTGGGGGTAAAAGCCAAGGGATTTATGGATGCCGGGGAACTGGTACCGGATTCTCTGGTGATCGATCTGATTCGGGAGCGGCTGAAGGAAGCCGATGCGCAACCCGGTTGGATTTTGGACGGATTCCCCCGGAATGCGCCGCAGGCGGGCTTTTTGGATGAGCTGCTGGGTGAGCTGGGCCAGCGCGTTGATGCGGCGGTGAATCTGGATGTGCCGGATGAAGTGGTCGTCGATCGCTTGGTGAAGCGCGGGGAAATGGAGGGTCGATCGGATGATAATGAAACGACGATCCGCCGTCGGCTTCAGGTGTATCGCGATCAGACGGCACCGTTGATTGCCTACTATGAGGGGCAGTCGAAGCTGAAGACCATTGATGGGAATCAGGCGTTGGATGCGGTGAAGGCGGCGTTGATGGCGGTGGTGAGCTGATCGGCTGTTGAGGTGGGCGGTGTGGCCCATCTTTAATAGACGCGATCGGCTTGGGGTTATCTGTGGGTGTGGTGGGTTCCGCGTTGCTCTACCCACCCTACGATGATGCTATGCTGGTGAACCTTGATGGAGTCGATGCGGGCGTTTGCTTGGGAATCCGCTAAGATGAATTTGTTGGGTGCCTTGGTTCTGTTGATACGAGCTTTTTGATTTTCCAGGAGGAAACTTTGTCGAAGCAAGATCTGATTGAGATGGAAGGTACGGTGGTCGATTCATTGCCGAATGCGATGTTCCGGGTGGATTTGGATAATGGCTTTAACGTGTTGGCCCATATTTCTGGCAAGATTCGCCGGAACTATATCAAAATTCTGCCGGGCGATCGGGTGAAGGTGGAATTGACGCCCTATGACTTGACGAAGGGTCGGATTACCTATCGCCTGAAGAATGCACCGCCGAAGCGGGGTTAGACAGGTGAGGGCTGTTGGTGTTTCGCTTGTTGCTAGCCAATTGCTGTTCTAGTTCTATGATTTATCCGATATAAGCCGCATCCTGGCCGTTCCTGGGTGCGGCTGTTTGCATTTTCATATTCCCTCAGTATCGGTGGTGATAGATGGATTGATATTGGGGGTGACGCTAGAATAAAAACAAATCTTCCCTCACTGCTATGAACCTACCCATCGCAGATACGGCTATTCGCTGGACTACCGCTGATCTGGAGCTACTTCCAGAGGACGATAGTCGGCGCTATGAAATTATTGATGGAGATCTACAGGTGACCCGTGCGCCTCATTGGAAGCATCAAAACCTTTCCCTGCGCATTGGTGGCGCTCTGGAAGAATGGTCGATCGAGACGCAGTTAGGCGAGGCGACAGTTGCCCCAGGCATCATCTTTGACGATGCGGATAACGTGATTCCGGATGTGGTATGGGCGAGTAATGAGCGTTTGGCAGATTCTCTTGACGATGCGGGTCATTTGACCGCCGCCCCCGAATTGGTGATTGAGATTCTTTCGCCGGGAGAGCGGAATGAACGCCGCGACCGTGATCTCAAACTTCGTCTCTACTCGGCCCGTGGGGTACGGGAATATTGGATTATTGGGCGTAACCCGCGCCAAATCGAGGTTTACCGTCGGGAAACGGGGGTATTGGCGCTGGCGATGACGCTGTTGCCGGGGGATGAAATTACGACACCGCTGTTGCCGGGATTTGCTTATTCGCTCGATCGATTGTTCCGCTGATTGGACGCTGGCGATCGCCGTCGGCTTGGGAATCCTGTGTTAGGGTGAAGGCAACGCTTGCAGGAGCACCGCAATCATGGTCACGCAGCAGCCAATCACTTCCCCGGTTGAGGTGACTTATCCCGACAGCGATGGTCAGCCAATGGCAGATAATACGAAGCAATTTCGCTGGATTGTGACGATCGAGCAGAACTTGGAGCTGCTGTTTGCCGATCAATCGGATGTATTTGTGGCCGGGGATTTGCTGTGGTACCCGGTGGAGGGCAATAACAAGTTGCGGGTCGCACCGGATGCGATGGTGGTGTTTGGGCGGCCCAAGGGAGATAGAGGTTCCTACCAACAATGGCGCGAGGAGAATATTGCCCCGCAAGTGGTGTTTGAAATCTTGTCTCCGGGCAATACGTCCCGTGAGATGGAACGGAAGCTGCTGTTTTATGGCCGATATGGGGTTGAGGAATACTATCTTTATGACCTGGACGGGCATCAGTTGAGTGGGTGGTGCAATTCGGAG
>JBJORF010000187.1:0-3244 GCA_046049545.1 Cyanobacteriota bacterium
AATATTTTGCGGGAAGGCGGGACGTTGCGGCGCTATTTCCAGAAACTGACACCGGGGAGCGATCCCTTTGCCGATGTGGAAACAGAAACCAGTCGCAATGGTTGCCCGGTGCTGAAAGAAGCGCTGGCCTATCTGGAATGTACGGTGCAGAACCGCTTAGACTGCGGCGATCATTGGTTGATCTACGCAGTGGTGAATCAGGGTAAAGTGCTGGAAGCGAAGGCGGTGACGGCGGTATTGCACCGGAAGTCAGCCACCCCGATTTAGATCAGGTCGTCAATCCGATCGCAACATCCACAGGAAAATACTCAACACGCGCTCAACGGGTGATAGCGGATAATCCATTAAATCGATCGTGACAACCTGGCCTTCCAATTTCAAAAATCGCCACGCTGTTCCACTGGTCACACAGCCATAAATGACTGGAATCTCAGTTTTTGCGGCGGCGTTAAAGCGTTGTGCGGCGAGCATTTCCGCTAAACATTGTCCCAATCCCGGCTTGGTATCCTCTTTCTTGGCCTCTACCAGAATCACGGCTGGCGCTTTAATGAACAACTGTTCCGCTGACTTACTCACCAGAAAATCACACCGACCACTTAATTCTGCCTCGACATCCACCGTAAAATCTTCCCCAGAAAACACACTCACCTGTCGATTCATCTGTCGCCGTACTTCTAATAAAATCGGGCTGATGATGGCTTCCGATCGGGCCTTCTCGCTCCCCACCGCGATCGCCCAAGGCAAGTTATCCACCAGGGTCTCCTGAAGTAAGGCACTCGGCGTGACTGGCTCCAATATGGGAATAAATGTTTCTCCCTCAACAATTTGCAGGGAAAAATCTTCAATTACCTTACGCAACGTAAATTTGTTGTAGGGCATGTTGCTTGTATCCTATCATCACGCTTTCATTCTATCGGGTTACTGACGGCGCTGTACAATGGATTGCATTGAGAAGGCTGAGGAAGCGGCGATGGGCGAGTTTTATCGATTTGGGTTATCCCATGGGATGGTCTTGGGTTTGCTCGGGTTAGGGGCAGCCTGGATTGTTGGGACTCGCAGCGTCAAATTGGCAAAAATCCAGCGGTATGCGATCGCGGGTGGGTTGCTGCTGCATTTAATTATGTTTAATGGCTATCACATGATTCATCGCAGCTATGAGTTGCATAATCATTTACCGTTGCATCTTTGCTCTTTATCAGCAGTGATGATGATGGTGACACTATGGCTCGATCGACCGTTGCTGCGACAATTGACAATCTACTGGGCACCGATCGCGGCATTGATGGCGATTTTGCTGCCGGATATTGGGGCGAGTGATAATTTCCCAAAGTTTCGGTTTATTGAGTTTTTTACCAGTCATGTGTTGATTTGCTGGGGGGCGATTTGGCTGTTGGTGAATCGGCAGTTTGAATGGACGTTGAAGACAGTGGCGATCGCTTATGGGAGTTTAATCGCGCTATTACCCGCGATCGGGCTGGTGAATCGGGCGGTGCAGGGCAATTATCTGTACATGATGCGCAAACCCGTGGGGGGGCAGATGGATTTTCTGGGGAGCAGTCATTTTGGGCCGCTGGTGGCGTTGGTGCTATTGGTGTTTTGGGTGGAGATGGTGTTGTTTGGGTTAGTGCAGCGATGGGTTAAGGCGCGATCGTGATCGGGAATATTGAACTTGGAGTTCCTGAGGATCGGAGGGAATCAGACCTGTCGCAACAAGTTCATAACTGGTTGCTGTACGGCAATGTGCCGAGTACAATAACTTTAGCTCATCAACCTGCAATGCTATGACAACTGATTCCGCCAAAGTGACGGCCCGGCTCGAAGCACGGGTCAAGCCAGAAATCAAAGCATTATGGCAAGCCGCTGCCGACTTGCAAGGCCGATCGCTGACTGATTTTGTCATTGCGAGCGTCCAGGCCGAAGCAACTCGCGTGATCGAGCAACATCAGCGCCTCAAACTCAACCAGGCTGACAGTGAAGCCTTGATCGCCGCCCTACTTCAGCCCCCTGGCCCGAATGCTGTCCTCAGGGCTGCGGCCAAACGTCACGACCAAATTCTGCAACCGTAATGGCCCTCAGCATCCTTCCCTTCGATTCCGGCAAGCACGATCGGGACAATTTCAACTGCGGCAATGCCCGCCTCGATCGGTATCTCCAACAGCAAGCCCGCCAAGATCGGAAGAAGAATATTGCCACTGTTTTCGTGCTCATCGAACCCCCTAATCCCCAAATTCTTGGCTATTACACCCTTTCCGCCTACACGATCGAACTGACCGAAGTCACCCCCACCCTGGCCAAAAAACTGCCCCGCTATCCGATGCTCCCCGCGACATTGCTGGGCCGACTCGCCATCGATCGGCAACAGCAAGGCAAAGGCTACGGCGAACTTTTACTCGTCAGCGCCCTGAAAAAAGCCTATGCTGCAAGTACGCAAATCGCATCGGTTACAATGATTGTGGAAGCGATCGATGAACCCGCCTGCAAGTTTTATGCAAAATATGGTTTCCAAGCCTTTCAAACCGATCCGATGAAGCTCTACTTACCCATGCAATCCATTGCATCACTGTAGGGGATTGGGTTTGTGCGATCGTTATGCGCTAGGATTGCCCCGATGCTGTGCCGCTTCAATGAAGTCCTTTGCTTCCTTGAGATCAGCACCCGTCGCCCCACGGTATGCAAAATGCTTCCATATCATAATCGATTAACTCTCGACGGTCGATGTGCATGAGAATTGTTAGCTAACTATTGGATGAAGTAATCCTACTCACAAATTTACAGTTCATCTTTCGGGATTAATCCCCATTCTTCATCGTAAACAATGTGTCCCTCTTCAACGCCACTCACTAATTGTTCAAACCACTCCCTAAAGCTCGATGCTTCGACATTACGGTTTTCAGAATCATGGATAAACTCGATTACTTGCCCTCGGACACCACTTTCAGCAGGCGCAAGATCAAGACAAAATCCATCTCCGCCACCATTTGATGTGATTGGGATCCATTGCGGAATCCACCAAAAACCTTTGACTGAATTATTTGGCTGCTCCCCTTCAGGCTGATTAATCCAATCTTTGTCATAGACATTTTTTAATATTGTCCATTCGTTACAGATAGTAGTGAAAGAAGAATCGTTTACTACACCTAAAGAAAGTAGTGTCCCCCAACATGTTATACCAAATCAAATAATGGATGCGTCAGATAGGGCCTTCATAATAAAGGGAAACTGCGTCAGTGACGCAATCCATGCC
>JBJORF010000188.1:0-3141 GCA_046049545.1 Cyanobacteriota bacterium
ACATCAACCGACTGCTCCGTCCGGTGTAAGGGATTTTTCCTTGGGGATCAGAGTTACAGACTTTCTTTAGAATTGGGGAGTGATTGGCATGGGGGATCACCGCCGCGATCGTCGTTTTTCTGTTGAGTGACAAGCGTAATTTAAATCACTTTAATGTTGGCTTGGGGTGGCGTGCTGGGAATAGCAGAGGCTGCAATAGCCCCAGCGATCGAGTTCGGTTTGCAAGGCTGGGGCTTGGCATTGTGGGCAGAGAGGGAGATTTTGGTCGCGGTGCTGGACTTGGCTAGCCCAGCGATCGAAGGTGGTTTGGGGATCATTAAACAGGGGGATTTGTTGGGGTTGGGGTCGTGCGGGTTGGGGTTGTTGGCAGGGGTGGTGATCCCAGCGGTTGAATTCGTTATAGGGCGAATCATTGCTGCGAGTCTGATACCAACCCGTGGTGGAGAAGCGCAGGTCGATGATTGTGGTTTCCGGGTCGGGAGCGATGCCTGGGGCGTTGAGGTGTTGGTTGAGTTGTTGCAGAATCCGGGGCCGATCGAACATCAAGGTTTGCACCAGGATCGGGTTAGCAACTGCAACTTGGAGAACTTGGGTACGAATGTTAGTGGGGCGGGTTTGCGTTGCGAGTTTTGCACCGATGATTTGGGGCCAGACGGCGATCAGCGATCGCCAATGCCGCTGAGTGGGGGACTGATATTGGCGTTCGATTTGATTGAGCAGCGATTGGAGTCCTTGGAACGGCATGGGACGTGCGGTTGTGCGGTAAATTATTCTGTGGCCTGTCTGTGTGGCCTCTAAAATTTTAGTTTGCGGAGCGATCGGGCGTGAATTTCCAGTCAGTTATTGCGGCGTTGCATCAGTTTTGGAGCGATCGGGGTTGTCTCATGGTGCAGCCCTATGACACGGAAAAGGGCGCAGGAACTAAAAGTCCGCATACGTTTCTGCGGGCGATCGGGCCGGAACCCTGGTCGGTCGCTTATGTTGAACCTTGCCGCCGTCCGGGGGATGGTCGCTATGGCGAAAATCCAAACCGGGGCCAGCATTACTATCAGTATCAAGTCCTAATTAAGCCATCGCCGGAAAATATTCAGGAAATGTACCTTGATTCACTGCGGGTGCTGGGGATTCAGCCGGAGGAGCATGATATCCGGTTCGTTGAAGATAACTGGGAAGATGCGGCGGTCGGTGCCTGGGGCACGGGCTGGGAAGTCTGGCTGGATGGCATGGAGGTGACGCAGTTTACCTATTTCCAGCAGTGCGGGGGCTTGGATTGCAAACCCGTTTCGGTCGAAATCACCTACGGACTGGAGCGGCTGACGATGTACCTGCAAGATGTCGATTCGATTTTCGACATTCAGTGGAATGACACATTAACCTACGGGGATGTGCATTTGCAGGGCGAGATTGAAGAATCGACCTATAACTTTGAGGCATCCAATCCGGAGCTGCTGTTCAAGTTATTTGAACTCTATGAAACCGAGGCGCTGCGATTAGTGGAGCGGAAATTGGTATTGCCTGCGTTTGGTCAAGTCCTGAAATGCTCCCACACGTTCAACTTGCTCGATGCGCGGGGCGTGATTTCAGTAACGGAGCGGGCCCGGTACATCACGAAGGTACGGAATATGTCGCGGCAGGTGGCGACGTTATATCTGGAGCAGCGCGAAGAATTAGGGTTTCCGCTGTTGAAGTCGGCGACAAAAGCAGCAGCCCTGTAGATCCAGTGAAGCGCAAGTTTAGACGGGGATCAGCTGTATCAAGGGGAACTGGGCTAAGCCCCGATCGCCCTAAACATGGTATAACTGTTGAGGTTTTGTTACAAAAGCCGAACAAAACTTCTCATGATTTGAGACAAGTCAGCTTTTGCGTCTGAGGGATTGAGACGCAGGGTTTACTTGATGCGATCGTACCATGTCCGCAAGGGTTGAACTTCATGACTGCCACGCCAATTTCGCCGCAATCGCTGCTTGAGCAGGCGGCTACTTCGGAGCTTACGTTGAAGGATATTATCCGTAGTATCCCGAAAGAATATTTTCAAAAAGATGGCCGCAAGGCTTGGACAAAAGTTTTCATTAATGTCGCTTTGGTGGCATTGGGCTATATCAGTTTGGCGATCGTGCCTTGGTATTTGCTGCCGCTGGCTTGGGTGTTTACGGGCACAGCGCTGACGGGATTTTTTGTGATTGCCCATGACTGCGGTCATCGATCGTTTTCGAATAAGCTCTGGGTGAATGACCTCGTGGGTCACATTATGTTGCTGCCAATTCTCTATCCGTTCCACAGCTGGCGGCACCTGCATGACAAGCATCACAAACACACTAATAAAATGGATGTGGATAATGCTTGGCAGCCTTGGCGGACGGAGTTTTATGATGGCTTGGGCGGGGTTGAGCGGTTTGTCTATCGCTTGATGCGCGGCTGGGTTTGGCCTGTGGGTTCGATGCTGCATTGGGCGCTGATTCACTTCAAGCGCGAGAACTACGCGAGTGAGAAGGATTGGAACAATGCGAAGTTCTCCAATACGGTCGTAATCGTCGCGGGTCTGATTGGTTTGCCGTTACTGACCTTGGCCGCTGGGCCTTGGGGCTTAGTGAATTTCTGGTTGATGCCGTTCTTGGTCTATCACTTCTGGATGAGCACATTCACCGTCGTGCACCATACCCTGCCGGAGATTCCTTTCCAGGAACCGGAGGCGTGGAACGAGGTGGAATCACAGCTGTTTGGTACCGTGCATTGCGACTATCCGCAGTGGGTGGAATTCATGTGTCACGACATTAATGTGCATATTCCCCACCATATTTCGACGGCGATTCCGTCCTATAACCTGCGTAAAGCGCATCGCTTCTTGAAGAGCGTGTGGGGCGATCGGTTGGTGGAGCGCAAGTTTAACTTGGATCTGATGAAGGAAGTCACGACTTGTCACCTATATCATCCAGAGCGCAACTATCAGACATTTCAGGAATATCGTCAAGGCTAAATTCTGACCAAATCGCATGACTGAAAAGCCCCGATTCTAATGAATTGGGGCTTTTTGATGGGCGGGACAATGCTGAACGATCGTGGCCTGACCCGCCTTGGATTCAAATCCAAGGCTAATCGCGAAAACCCGTTGAAACGGGTTACACGCAATCGTTGAATTTACTG
>JBJORF010000189.1:0-4265 GCA_046049545.1 Cyanobacteriota bacterium
AATGCCGAGCAAGATACCTTTGTCGAGGTATTTGGCTGGAAGAACATGGCCGATGCGCTCACCGAGATCCCACCGCCGAAGCATCAGCCTGGATGCCATGATTACCTGCTACGCGGCATCTATCAACAGATGGGAGCAGAGGGGTTTGCGAAGTGGCTCAAGACGGAAGAGTTGATTCAGCCAGCGATCATGACCCTGCTGAAAACTCCTAAATCCACTGGGAGGAAGAAAGCCGCATGATGCGATGGAAATGGATCACAGTTGACCAGTCGGAGCAAGGCGAGACCCATACTGCTGTCCGCCCTTGCAAGGGGGATTGGCTAGAGTTTGGGGATGGTCGTCAATGGCTAGTGGAGCGTGTCATGCTCCGCGCACAGCCGCGAGTCATCACGGATACCGCCCCGATCGGGGCCTTGGTTTTGCGCCCAATCAATCTGGAAGGACTCACCCCATGAAGCCAGAAGAATTAATCAAAATGTGCGATACCGCGATCAATCGCTGGGGGGACGAGACGTTGCCAAAGCTGCCAGGTGAGCCGCAAATCTCGTTCCTTTGGCAGATCGGGCGACCATTGCCGCAGGATTTCTTTGGGATTGAGTATCAGTGCTATTCCGTGAGGCGTGGCACCGCGATTCGGATTCCGGCCAAGCCACTGAAACAGAAACTGGAATATGCCTTGATGGAGGGGTTCGGATAACCAAAGCGGGCTAGACAGCGGGAGGATGCCAACTGACACTAAAGGCGTCCTCTTGCCTTTGCGTCAATGCCCGACTCGACGCCACCCAAGCCCCAGACCCGCGAGATCGCCTCGATCGTTGGGTATGGCCGTGATATTACCCGATCGTACCTGGGCAAATTGCTTGAGCCTCAGGACAAAGTTCTGGCGCGCAAATGGTACGACTACGAAGTTTATGAAGACCTGCTCCGGGATGACCAGGTTAAGTCAGTTTTTCAGCAACGCAGATCGGCTGTGGTCGCCCGTGAATGGGAAGTAACCCCCGGTGGCGACAAGCGCATCGACAAACAAGCTGCCGATTTTATCCGCGACACCCTCGGTCGGATGGGCTGGGATAATGTCAGCGACAAGATGCTGTTTGGCGTGTTCTATGGGTATGCGATCGGGGAATGCCTGTGGGCGCGTGAGGGTAACAAAATCCAGCTCACGACGATCAAGGTGCGGAAACAGCGGCGCTTCAAATTCGACTGGGACATGAAGCCTCGGCTGATCACCTGGAACAACAACTACGAAGGTGAGGTGCTGCCAGAGTACAAGTTCTGGCACTATTCCACGGGCGCGGACAACGACGATGACCCCTATGGCCTGGGTTTGGCTCACTGGCTGTACTGGCCGACCTATTTCAAGCGCAACGGCATCAAGTCCTGGCTGAAATTCTTGGAGCGCTTTGCCCAACCAACGGCAAAGGGCACCTATGGCCCTGGCGCAGAGGCGGCGGAGAAGGCGGCACTGAAACAGGCGCTGCAAGCCTTTGGTGAAGATGCGGCGGTGATGGTGCCAGAGGGCGTCGCGATCGACCTAATCGAAGCAGCTCGATCGGGCACGGCGGATTATGGTGGCCTGTGCGATCGGATGGATGGCGCGATCGCCAAAATCATCCTGTCCCAGACGATGACGACGGACAACGGCAGCTCCAAATCCCAGGCCGAGGTGCATAACGGCGTGAAGCTGGATGTGGTCAAGGCCGATGCGGATTTGATTGACGCCTCGGCCAACAACACTTGGGTGAAGTGGCTCACCGATTGGAATTTCCCCGGTGCGGCCTATCCCCGGATTGGGCGGAAGTTGGAAGATGAGGAGAATCTGAACGATCGGGCGACGCGGGACAAGAGCTTGTCCGAGATGGGTTTCCGCCTCACCCCAGAGAAGGTGGTGGAAGTCTATGGCGATGGCTACTTCGATCCGGCCTCACTGGAGGAGGAGACGGGCGATCAACCGCCATTGGTATCAGTGCTGGGTGTGGGTGGTACAGAGGCGCTGGTGGGCTTCCTGACGGCGCTGAGTCAGATGAGCCTGAAGCGGGAAAACGCGATCGCGACTTTGACGACGGTGTTTGGGATCTCGCGGGCCGATGCCGAGGCAATGGTGCCAGAAGATGCCGCACCCGTTGATGCAGGGCCACCCCCATCGATCGATGATGCGGCGGCCCTGTTCAGTGAGCGGCCAGATTCCGTGGAGTTTGGATCAATCATCAACCATTTGGTCAAGTGGAACGGCCTCGATATTGGCGTTGAGTATTTGCCGGGGCAGGTACGTTTCCCTGGACGTCGCAATAGCAAAAAACTGAAATCGGGCTACGGCCACATCCGAAATCACAAGGGAGCTGATGGGGAGGCGCTTGATTGCTACCTCGCTCCAGAATTCTTCACCGAGGATGACATCAGTGATCTGATTTATGAGGTGTCGCAACTCACTATGGACGGGGAGTTCGACGAACATAAGTTGATGCTCGGTTACTACAACAAATCAGAAGCCAAGGGCGCATATCTCCGGGAAATGCCGGAGGACATGTTTGGCGGTATTCGGCTGCTCGATCTGGCCGATCTGGAGCAGTATCGCAAGCCAGCGACAGCACCGCCAGATTTACTCAAAGCCTTGGAGCCGATCGGGCAGCAGTTTGCCGATGCGCTGAATCCCACGTTGTTCGGGGTGTTGCAAAGTCTCGATCGGGCAGCGGGTGACGGTGAATTTGCCGAGTCGGAGGAGGATGCGGCGATCGGACGGCGGTTTGTCGAGGTGCTGGAGTTTGGCGATCGGCCAGACGATCGGGCATTTGCCGTGCTGCAAGTTTTAGACCAATCAGTTGGGGTGGATCTGGCTTTCGCAGAGGGGGAATCCGATGCGGTTATGGAAGGCGAGATCGGGCGGCGGTTATTGGCGCTGATTCGACCTGGGGTGGTGGATTTTGCCAGCGGCGGTGGGAAGAAATGCACGAAGGGTCTGAGTTGTATCGGGAGATCGTGAAGTCGGTGAAGGCTGGGGGTGAAGGGGCGGATAAGGCGATGGAGGATTTTAAGGCCAGTCTGAAGTCGAAAGTTTCGGATGCTGAGAAGGAATCGATCGCGGCTCAGGCGGATGCCGATCGGGAATCGCCGGCAGTACCTGTTGCCAGAACTGCGATGCCCTCGGCGCTTGACAATTTGAGCGATTTTGATGATGACGATTTTGGCGGGTTTGATGAGGAAAAATACCGCTCAAATGAAAACATCTATGAAGCCTATGATGTTGCGGCAGTACAAGCTAAGGCCGCAAAGCAACAGGCGGAAATTGAAGATCGAATAAAGTCGGGGGATTTACCGAAACCGTTTAAGGGCCAAGTTAGTAGAATTGAATTCGACGAAGACTTCAATGTCGAAACGGACGATGGCCCCCAACGGATTAACATTTCGGGCAATCAGCGTCTGTTCACCACCGAGTCCCAGCTTTCAATCTCGTTTTCGATTAATGATAGCTATGCTCGCGGCGACGTTGAAGGACGTGACGGGATCAAGGTGGGCATGGCCATCCGCACGCAATTGAAGGATAAGATCAAGTCACTGCCAGATGGCGTGGTGTTGCACAATTCTCCTTTCTCCTCCGATGGCGCAGGTAAAGGCCGTGAGCGCGTCTACGCAAAAGCCGGATTCGGGCCGATCGACGCAGATGGCGGCATGTATGCGGTCGTGAAAGATGGCAAGCTGATGCCGCTAAACGGATGGGAAGAAGCCGACATGTATCAGCGCAGTGCAGTAAAGAAATCAAGAAAGAAGAGGAATAGTTAATGCCCGGACAATCAACATCCAAGTCAATGACATTTGAAGAGTATCTCGATATATTTTGGGAGGTTAGTGATAACGAGTCCCTGGCTGAACCGGAACGGGAGGCAGCCATGGCCCAACGACTGAACGATGCGGGGGTATCCCAGGCAGATCAAGATCGACTGGCCAAAGAATTAGTCATGTCATTCAACAACCCTCAGCCAGCACAAGCCGAAATGACGCTGACCGACTACACCAGGGCTTGGGCCTCGGTGGGGCGAGACAACTCCATTCCCCTC
Source organism: Cyanobacteriota bacterium (assembly GCA_046049545.1). Lineage (GTDB taxonomy): Bacteria > Cyanobacteriota > Cyanobacteriia > Leptolyngbyales > Leptolyngbyaceae > Romeriopsis. The sequence goes on from JBJORF010000189.1 coordinate 4,053, forward strand.
GCCGAGAAGCAAGCCCATTTAGATCAGCTCATTGCCGGATGGGGCGTCCCTGATGCGCATGTAGCAAAACTGAAGCAACAATTTGTCGTCGCAAGAGCCAAATAATGACAACCACGATCGAGTCCACCCAATACCCAGCCCTAATCACCCTGATTAACGGCACATATTCGGACAAAGTAGAGAGTATCCTGAGTGCCCAGATTCAGGATGATG
>JBJORF010000190.1:0-2882 GCA_046049545.1 Cyanobacteriota bacterium
ATTCCCACTCCGCCTCACTCGGTAGCCGATATTCCCGCCCAGTCCGCTGACTCAATCGCGCACAAAACTCGATCGCATCGAGCCAAGAAACCTGCTCCATGGGCCGATTATCACCTTTGAACCGAGAAGGATCCGGTTTGAGCTTCCGCTCTACTTGTTCCCAACCTGCGACTACCCGCCACTGGGCCTGCGTCACCGGATAACGACCCATAAAAAATTGCGGAACACCCACCTCATGCTGCGGACCTTCGTTTGATTTTCGTTCCAGTTCATTCTCAGGAGAACCCATCATGAATTTGCCCGCCGGAACCAAGACCATATCGAGATCAATGCCATCTGCTAGTGCTTCAAGATAATGCTGACCAGTGCGCTTTTGTTTTTGGAGGGTGTAAGCGACAGACATAGGGCAATGAGTAAGAAGATGAACTGAGTCCTCGTTCACGCGAACTGCAACGATCGCGATCGCTACAGGCTACTAGACAACTCAGTTCGGTTTGCTTTTTGGATCGACGGCAGAACCGCGTGATCGCGGGAGTAGGTCTGGACTCTTCAATTAGCACGCCCAATCGATTCCCATCGATCGGTTCTGGCTGGCACTGGATCGTGCGACGTGAAGAGTGCTGGGGGAACACAAACAACGCGAAAACCGTTGTTGTTGTTGGCGGTGGACGCATCATTATAGTTGCGCCGGGCCGAACGGCAATTCCTCGGATTGTTGATCCAGGAGCCGCTAAGTTGCCTACCCCACCGATCAGCTTAACGCGAAATCATTGAAGCGTAGCGTTCCAGAATTTTTTGTTGCAATCGCCAGGTATCCCCATGATCTAAATGCGCAAACCAGCTCTGAGAAGAAGATTGGATACGATCGAGACTGATCTTGCCAGTTTTGTAGTCTCGTCTCAATTGCTTTAGGCGTAAGCGCGATCGCCGGAGGTTATCATTTCTGACCCGCAACCTGACATCCCAGGGAAACGCTATGCCCATTGGCTGAACCCGAAACCCAACAAAGCTCGCACCGACTTTAGTTTCAAACAGTTGGCTTTTAATCGGATGGATTTTCAGTCGTAATGTTTCGAGGAAGATTTCGATCGCCTGCCTTGCATCTGCCAATACCGGCATATCATCACCAAATAAACAAAAGTCATCAACGTAGCGTAAATAATGCTTAATCCCGAGTTGCTCGGTCACAAAGTGATCAAGCGAATTAAGGTAACAGTTGGCAAGAAATTGGCTGGTGAGATTACCGATCGGTAATCCTCTGCGACGTTCGATCGGGGTGAGCAAATCATCGCCCGGAAAGTATTCGATAATCGATTGCTGAGGATTGCTGAAGTCAATAATTTGCCTGATTAGCCACCAAGTTTTTGGGCATTTGATCTTTGTTTTGAGCATTGATTTCAAAACCTTGTGATCAATGCTTGGAAAATATTTCTGGATGTCGCACTGCAAAATGTAGCGATGCGATCGCATCCATTCCGTAAATTGTCGTAAAGCACAATGGGTGCCGTATCCCACCCGGTTAGCATAACTGTGATGGATGAAGGTGCGATCGAAGATTGGGATGATGACATTGCACAGCGCGTGATGAACCACCCGATCGCGATAGGGAGCCGCTGAAATCAGTCGCGGTTTAGGTTCATAGATGCTAAAGGTACGATATTCGCCCGGTTGGTAAGTTTTCGCACGTAATTCCTGTTGTAGCTGAAGTAGCTCGGCTTCGAGATTATAGTTAAAGGCCAAAACATTTGGGCGAAACCGTTTGCCTTTTTGGGCTTGTCGGCAAGCCTTGAGCAAATTCTCAAAAGCTGTGACCTCTTCCCAGAGATGGTTATGCCGTTTCATGTTGTCACTGGCTGACGGCTGCTACAATGCCGAATCCAGCCACCCAGTTCCGTCCCAATTTCCGTCAGTCGTTGGCTGATGTATTCGTAGCGTTTCGTCGCAATTAGCTGAAAATCTAATAGCAATCTTGCCTGGTGCCGCAGAATATCCAGGCGAGTGTTGAGGCTCTGCAATTGCGGCAATTTATCGCGGCTATAGCGGGCTTGGATCAGGCCATCGAGCAGATTGTAAAGTTCGTTGCTAATGCGTTCTCCCAAGGTATGACGGTAGTCTCGGGGCAATCGATTCAGGATCGGTACATACCACTTGACCAGATCATAGGTTTTCTGAATAATCGGTAGATTTTCCATGCTTCCAATGCTAACGCGATGCCAAGTCAAAAAACCTTAAAAAAATCCCGCTGTGAAGCGTTGCCGCATTTGTCGCTGCTGCGCAGCGCTTTTGTGAAGAAACGGTCACAGGGCGTACGAATTGTTTGGCGCCGCTTCTGTGCGTCAGCCTCAAGTTTCCACAGCGCGTTGAATGTGTACTCCGGCAGCCTGTTAGGCGCACAATGGCTGTGAAGTCCTTTGTGATTTGTTGGATTTTTTGAGGAGCATCGCATCATGAAAAAGCAAGTTTCTGTTTTGGCGGCGTTGGCGGTTTTGTCGGGCAGCGCGTTTGCGCAAGCAGTGGGCGTGAAAGCGCCGACGCCGATGGTGGCGCCTGCATCCGCACCTGTGGCACCCGTGGCAGCTGCCCCTGTGGCGACCCCGGCCCCCGCGGCTGTGGCCGCACCCGCTGCGGCCGTTGCACCTGCCCAGGTGGTTGCCAGCGCTACGGCCAAGGCGGCTGCACTGACCCAGCAGCAAGCGATTTTGTTGTGCGCCGATTGCGGCGTGGTGCAAGACGTGAAGATGGAAAAGCGCAAAGGCAAGGGCGGCGCGGTTGGCGTGGTCGGCGGTGCGGTTGTGGGCGGTGTGCTGGGCAACCAAGTGGGTGACGGCAGCGGTCAAAAGGCAGCGACCGTTGTGGGCGCCGTGGGTGGCGCGGTGGTGGGC
>JBJORF010000191.1:0-2792 GCA_046049545.1 Cyanobacteriota bacterium
ATATTGTTCACAAATATTGCACAGCAATCGCCATATGGTTATAAAATCTATCTCATTTGAGACTTGGATTAACTGGAAATCTATTAATCGAGGTGCCCTAAAGTATTTGCAGAATCTATCATCACTTTTCCGCTTCCAGCTAATGAACATGAACGGGAGAAGGTAATTATCACAGCGCGCGCTTTAATCCTTTACTCTGATGATGCGGGTTGGCCCACAATCTGGCCTGTGATCCAGAAAGATCCCAAATTTGGCCTTACGGTGCTCGAATCAGTTTCCTACGTCATTAAATTCCAGGGCACTTTAGAGCAAAGAATTCCAGAAGATTGCATCGCAGATTTGTACATCTTCTTAGTTAAAGCATATCCTCAAGAGTCTGAAGCTGATGCCAATGCCTATGAGAGCGAAGGCGATCCACTGAAAGACTATATCATTGAGCCAGAAGATAGTGTAAAAATGTGGAAAGACTATATTCCACAGCGTTTACAGGGGCGGGGAACGCCTGAGTCTTGCGCCGCACTTCGCAAAATAATCAAAGAACTTCCAGAACTAAAGGAGAAATTACAATGGAGACTTCTTGAGGCTGAGGCTTTGACTCGTCGAAATACTTGGAATCCTCCAACACCCGAAAATCTGCTCCAGTTAGTCCTAGAGCAAGAACCGTCCAACTCGAAATTACTAAAGGAGATAAAGAAAGTGGCTGATGATCCAAAAACTGTAACCAATATCGATGCTTCAAACTCTCAAATCTATGCCCCTGTTGGTAATAATGGCTCAACTACTAGCCAAGTTACTACTTCTCCTCCTGATTCCCCAAAAGGAATCAATTGGGGTAACTGGCTGGCCTTTATAGGAGCTATAGCCGCGCTCATTGCCATACCAGTAACGATATTCAGTACAGAAATCAATCAACAGATTAAGCAATGGTTCAATCAGAGTCCGCCCGTCAAAACCGAGCCGCAATCTCAGCCACCTAGCAAATAAATCATAAGAATGCTTTATGCAACTAACGATCGACCTACCATCCGACCTCGAACAAGCCCCCCAGAGAACAGGAACTACTCCTATGCGTTACCTGAAGCCAGCCCAAAAATTCTCTGTTCCATTATCAAAAATCGTCAACGCGCCCCATATCACCCATGCTGCAACTCCGCCCCAACTGTGAATGCTGCGATCGTGACTTACCACCAGATTCAACCGCCGCCCGCATCTGCGGCTAAACCGAAGGAGCAAGTGCATGAAGATTACGTCAGTCACACAGAACGAATTTCAGGAATGGCAAGATTTGGCTCAGAAATTATGGCCCGATTGCACCACCGAGCATTTGCTAGAAATACTGCAATCACCCCGCCAAGCAGTATTCCTGGCTTGGAGCGAAACGGGTGACGCGATCGGATTTATCAATCTATCACTGCGCTATGATTACGTGCCCGATGCCAGTCAGAATCCGGTGGCCTTTATCGAAGGCATTTATGTTGATCCGCCCTACCGTCAGCAAGGAATGGGGCGGGCATTGATCGAATATGCCCAACAGTGGAGCAAATCACAAGGCTGCGTTGAAATCGCTTCCGATGCCTTACTCGAAAATACTGACAGTCATGCGTTTCATGCCAGCGTTGGATTCCGAGAAGTTGAACGAGTCGTCTTTTTTATGAAACAGATTATTTGAACACCAGAAATATACCAGCAGCAATTCATCCCACCCAGCTATTGAGTTTCGATCGTGCTCAAAATCCATGCGGCATCTTCATCGGATAGCTTCGGTGACAACGACTGCCGATAATCAACCGCCAACTCAAACCGCGCTTTATCGTACACCCGATCGAGCAATGGCTGTAAATCCAGTGAGACCGTAGCCGTGCCATTTAACGGAACCGCGATCGTCGGAATCACCTGCTGCAATTTAAACGCATACAATTGCGCCTTAGGCCGACGCTCACTCGCACTCACCAAAATCCGATAATCTGACCCAACTGCCCCCGTCATCGGCAAAGCCTCGCCACCCCGCAACAAATCAATCTCCACCAAATGCGTCTGACTCATCATAATTTGCCGCCGCTTTTGCAAATAGGTCTCGCGTCCGACCTTCGATCGCTTATTCTTGGGCGACAACAGTTCAATCACCGTGACCACCCTGCCCGTCGCCACCTCGCGAATTTCCAAAAACCGCTCCTGAACCTCCTCTTCCAAGGGCACTTCCACCGTAATTGGCGCATCCAAAACCGCAGTCGGCATTGCCGTGAGATTCGGTGCCGCCATAACCGACACATCAGGAATACCAATTAAAACCGTTTCATCTCCTTGATCTAGATAAACTCGCTTCTCCACTGCCACCCGATAATCCCGACTCAGGTTCTCATCCAAAGCATCCGCGATCGCAACAATCATCCGACTATGGAATTCTGACCATAGCTCTGGGGCTTCGAGGAAAGGATTCATGCCAGGTAAAGGAGAAGGCATGGCGGCATAGGGTTACTGAACTGGCTTCATTGTAGCGTTCCTTGAGAAGGCTCAAGCAGGACGATCGCCCATCGCCCTGCTAAATTTCACTTTACGATCGCCGCTGCATTGTCTTCAACTGCTGCCCCTCCCACCAAATCGTCTCCTTCGTCCGTAACCCCTCCAATCGATACAACCACTGCTGACTCTGACTATCCGTCCGCAAATGCCACATCCCAACCACCGTCCCCACTTCCTTCGTCGTCGTCACCTTCACCACCTGAAAGAACCCAAACTCCGGCAACTCCACCTGCGGATTCAACAGCGGCACCACCTGTAAATCATCCCTCATC
>JBJORF010000192.1:0-2700 GCA_046049545.1 Cyanobacteriota bacterium
GGCGGTGCGCCGATTGAAGTCTTGATAAAATACATTAAAGAGCAAAGCCGCCCTCCACGTTGTTAAAGGGCGGGGCTTGTATCCCAGTTAGTTCGGTCAAGTTCGATCGCGCCTCTCTTTTTAAGAATAGCGCTACATTTCTGATACTGTCAAGCATCTAATACTAGTGCTATATTTAGGGTAGTATTCAGGCCGTAGTATCATGGAGGAATGGCAGTGAGAAACAAGATCAAGCAATTTTTGGAAAGTCGGAAAATTACGGTGTATCGGTTTCGCCTTGATACCGGGATTGCCCAACGGACGGCCTACGACCTTTGCAACGACCCGGATCAGTTGCCGGGGAGTAACGTCTTATCCAAGATTTGCGACACCTACAGGATTCAGCCCAATGAAGTATTGGAGTGGATTCCCCCAGAGGTGGAGTGAAGCCCGATCGAAGTTGAAGAACCCAAAGGAGTGACGAGCGCATGACCGATCGACTAGACCGAATTGAAGCGATGCTGGAGCAGCAAGCGTTAGCCCTTGCTGACAGTAGGGCAGTGCACGATCGAGAAATCATCGACATCCGGCAGCTCCAGGCCGACAATGCCAACGCCATCAAAGTACTGACCGAACACCAGGCCCAATATGCCGAACAGTTGCGGGCCGAAGTGACCAACCTCACCGAACTGATCCAAGTCGTCACCCTCCAACATGGTGAGACGATCGCACGGATTGACATCATGCAGTCCGAGGTGCGCGGTCTCCAAGTCGAGAACCGCCGCATCATGGAACGCTGGGACAACGGCAATCAGAATTGATTAGGAGTGACGTGATGACCATGGCCCAAGCCCTGTTGATGTTTGCCAGTGGTGGAGCCACAATGTATTTGATTATCCAATGGGGCCGGGAGCCAAAGCCGTATAGCCCGACCAGCGATGAGAGCGATCGCGCTGCCCCCGACCCTCAGAACAAAATCCTGAACGCTCCAAAGCCCAAAAAACCTGGGTCGATCGATTTTGGTTGATCATGAACCAAGATCGGGATCCGCTTCATGATCAGATTGGCCATAAAGTGAGACAAAATGTGCATGCGAATAGCCATTCAACCTAAGTGGAAGGGTTTTGAAAAATTCAAAGTCGGATTTTTTCCCTTTCAGTCTGAGCATTGATGCCTTAAATTCTTCGTCTCCTTCCATGCGTAAAGTCCCTTGGCTGGTCAATCGATCAAAAGCCTCTATGTAAAGTTCCCCTCGTTTTTCATCCAAGTAGTACACCGCAACCTTCATTGGCAGCATAGTATTCATAAAATATCCCCCCATGTTTTTGCGTTCAAAAGACGCTCTAATCTTTGCTCGATACCGTCCACAGGCAATCCCCGCTTCTTGGCAATTTCTATAATTTTTTCTTGATTAGCTGAAATGTGATTACCTGGGATAGGACGTTTCTTGTCTAACCCGTCCGCGAGAACGTTTTCATTATCAGCCCATGCTGAATACTTTTTAGCTTTTGTCTTCCCAGCGAAAGACAGTCCATTGTCAATCATGAAAATCCGACCATCATCAGCAACATGTACATTCTCTGCGTGTCTGTCTATAGAACCCAAAACATAGTCAAGCGCCAACAACCTCTCCCGATCCTCTCCCATGCGATCGTTGATTGACTTAGTGCCAGAACCAGCAGGTTCCCCTTTGACGAATGGATTCACAGTCATGAGTTCACCATTGATTTCTCTCGCGGTGACCGGCAAATAGTAATTCCCAAGCCCCACCAATTCGGCGACTTCTTTAGTCGCGACTTCCGACAACAATTGGTTTTGGTATATGGCTTCTGAACTGGTGGCAGCACTAGAATTTCCCTTCAGAAAATATTCTGAGCCTCCAACCTGACTCTTGAAAATTAGGTTTTGATTTGCCGAATCAGCCCCAATGGTCTCAAGTTTTGTAAATTCAGCATTGTTTGGAAATGTCATTCCATCCTCCGCGATGCCTAGATTAGCCTCAAGTTTTGGCTTAAGCGTCGCACGATTGTATGCAGCAACGGCAGCCTTCCGCTGCTGTTCAAGCAGGTTTTTATATTTTTCAATAGGGCTGCCAGTGTCAAAAGACGGATTAAAAGGATCGTCTGCAACCACCCTCCGAATCTCATCGGCGGTATATCCAAGAAAATTAAGCCACTCAGGATCTTTCCATTGCCCATCAATCCCTGGCAGAAGAACATACAAATCCGCGTCTACAACAGGATCTAAGCCGGTGGGTTCTCCAAACCCAAATGAAGGTGGCCTCTCTATCGGCGTTTCGTCGGCGGGGGGTGAGGCCCCGATCTCCCCCTCCGACTTCAAACTCGCCTTAAAGTCCTCCATCGCCTTATCCGCCCCTTCACCCCCAGCCTTCACCGCCTTGACCAGGGCTTTATACTGCTGCTTCTGGGCCGGGTTCATGGCCTTGATACAGACCTTCGCCTTACTGATGCAACTACCCCCACAACTCAATCCCTTCGTACACTTCTTCCCACCCCCACTGGCAAAGTCCACCACACCCGGTCGAATCAACGCCAATAACCGCCGCCCGATCGCCGCTTCCATGGCCGTATTCGATTGAGTTTCCGCAAATGTCAGCATCTTAATTCCCCGGTCGAATCTGTTTCCAACAAGCCATCAAACTCATGAGTATCCACACATAGGTCGGCACCAGCGCCGCACTGGTATAGCCCTCCCACTCAT
>JBJORF010000193.1:0-2624 GCA_046049545.1 Cyanobacteriota bacterium
CTGCATGGATGGGATGGGGCGATGATCGATCCCGCCCGTACGGGCGCGTTTTCCGCGCCCCCAATCGCGCAACACCAATTTTCAACCCCGATCGCCAATGGATAAACGTTGAATTTGGAATTGCTGCTGTTTATTTTTCATCCTATGCTGGATCCTCAAGCTGAGTTTTTAACCATTGCGGAATGTCATACCGTTGATGCGGCGCTACTAACGGCCCATGGCAAATTTAATGCGCGGGTGGCGATCTATGCGCTGCGATCGCTTAAGCAGATTGCAGCGGAGTCGGGCGTGGCGATCGCCCACTTAGACCCCACCGCGATCGCCCATTGGGTCGAAGCTGATCCGAGTTTGCAAAATAATCTGGACAGTAACTTTCGGACATTTTGGACCAAGCTGGTGCTGTCGGCGCAGCAACCGTTAGCGCAGATGGCGGCCCAGGCGGGGGGAACGATTGAGCAGTTGACGATTCAGCAGGTGATTGCTTGGTTTGAAGCCGTGGATCAGCAGCGGGTCTAGGACTTGTAGCGCGAGGTGAGGCCAAGCCTGACACCCAATGCCCCACGGAATGCGGTATAACCCTAATAGCTTTTTCGCGCAAACGGGTTGGGTGCAATGATTGTGCAATGGTGGCGGTCGCTGGTGCTGGCGGGAATGGTGGCGATGCTATTGGTGAGCTGTCGCCAAAGCCTGCCGAGCCAAAATATGAGCGATCGGATTGTCCTGGGAACAACTGCGAAGGTGTCCACGATCGACCCGGCGGATGCCAGCAGCAGCTTCGCTGGCACGTTGCTCTACAACCTCAGCGATCGGCTCTACACCTACAAACTCGGCACCACCGAACTTGAACCCCAACTGGCCAGCGCTTTGCCCCAGGTCAGCGCAGATGGTTTGGTGTACAAAATCCCCTTGCGTAAAGGCGTGGTGTTTCACGATGGGACATCATTTAATGCAGCAGCGATGGCGTTTTCGCTGAATCGGTTGCGGGAAAACCAAGGTTCGTCCCCAATTAGCCTGTCGGAAGCTAAATCGATCGTTGCCACAGGAGAATATGAGCTAACGATCACGCTAAAGAAACCGTTTACAGCATTTCCGGCGTTGTTGACCTTTACGGGGACAGCGGCAGTTTCACCGAAAGCCTACGAAATTAAAGAAAACTCGTTTAAGCCCAAGGAATTTGTCGGAACGGGGCCGTATAAACTTACCCAATTCGGCACGGATTTAATTCGGTTAGAACCGTTTGAGCAATACTGGGGCGGGAAGCCGCAAAATGCTGGAGTGGATGTACAACTGCTTTCCAGTGGCGCGAATTTATACAATGCGTTTCGCACCGGGAAAATTGATCTGGCGTTGCAGGGTTTAGCGGTGGAGCAGATCCGTAATTTACAGGGAGCTGCGGGGCAGCGGGGTTGGCAAATGATCGAGCGGGGGGGCAGTGGGATTAATTACATTGTGCCGAATTTCAAGTCGCCGCCGCTGGATCAATTAGAAGTACGTCAGGCGTTGGCGCTGGCGGTCGATCGATCGCTATTACAAGAGCGGGTATTTGCGGGGCAGGTGGAGCCGCTGTATAGTCTGTTGCCCAATCAGATGGCGGGGCAGACCCAAGTGTTTCGGGAAACCTATGGTGATGGACAGTTCGATCGAGCGAAGGAATTGCTGAAACGAGCGGGGTTTTCGGCGCAGAATCCGGCGGTGGTGGAGCTGTGGTATCGATCGAATATCACCACGGATCAATTCGTGGCGCTGACGTTGAAGGCATTAATCAAGCAAAAGCTTGATGGGTTGATGCGGCTTGATCTGAACAGTGTCGAATCGACGACGGCCTATGGGCGGCTAAATCAGTCGGTGTATCCGAGCTTTATTTTGGATTGGAGTGGTGATTACTTTGATCCAGATACCTACGTTTATCCGTTTATAGAATGCGAAGAAGGCGAAAACCAAATTTGCAAATCCGGTCAGACTCCGGAGGGTGGATCGTTCTATTTTAGCGAAGCGGCGAATCAGTTAGTGGCAGCGAGTCGCAAGGAACGTGATCCCGCCAAGCGGCAGCAAATTCTCGGGCAAATCCAGCAATTGGTGGCCCAGGATGTGCCTTATATTCCGCTGTGGCAGGGTAAGGACTATCTGTTTATTCAAAAGGGAATTACCGGAGCCAGTCTGGAAGTTACGCAAAAAGTACCGCTGTGGCAGTTGCGTAAGGGATCATGAATCGCAAGCTAAAAATTATTGCAGTTGGCAAGGTGAAGCATGACTGGATCAATGCAGGGGTAAATGAATATCGCAAGCGTTTGCCCGGATTGACGATCGTGGAGATTAAAGACAGCAATAAGACTACTGAGGGGCAGCAAATTCTGACGATGCTGAAGCCGCGTGAGCAGCTGATCGTGTTGACGGAACGGGGGAAGACGATGGACTCGATCGGGTTTTCGCAGTTTTTGGCGCGGGAGACTTTAGATGAGGGGTTAGTGTTTGCGATCGGGGGGCCGGAGGGAATTAGTGCAGAACTGGAAAAGGCAGCGGCTTACTGTTTGAGTTTATCGCCGATGACCTTTACCCACGATATGGCGCGGCTGTTGTTGTTGGAGCAGTTATATCGGGGGCAGAATATTTTGCGGAATGGCTCA
>JBJORF010000194.1:0-2579 GCA_046049545.1 Cyanobacteriota bacterium
TAACGCGGCTTACAATCCACAAAACTCAAACTCTCACCATCAAGAAACCCTGCGATCGCCATTTCCAAAACCGCTTCCACCGGATAATCAATCTCCTTCGCGCGTCGTTCAAAGGCCGATCGGATATGCTCAGGGAAAGCTGCCAACATCATCCGCGCCGCCACTGGATTCAAATGTTCCGTAGTCTCGAATTCAGCACTGGGCGACATCATAGCTCATCCCTCATTGGTATCCGAATATTGAACGGGGGTTTACTCCATACCAGAATAATCCCTTCTAAATCAGATGATAGCAAACGCCACTCACGAAAGCCAATTTCATGGGTCGCGATCGCTACATCCCGATGGTCATAATCCTCCAACCAAGACCAAGTAATCGCTTTATGCCCACCACGAAAGCGTTCTTTAATATCCTGCGCCTTGCCAACATAGAGCAATCCCTCATCTCGGTGCCGCACGGCATAGATTCCCGGATTAGTAGTCAGATCAGCAAAATCTCTCGCAATTGGTACACAATCAGCAAATGGCCGTTGCACCAGAGAATCTAAAATTATTCGGGCCTGAATCTCGATCGAATTTGTCATCGCTTGAATCTCGTTACCGATTTTGCATCGAGAAACATTATGACCCAACTCGCCATTCCCCTCTCAAAACTGAAGTTCACAGTTGTTAGTGCGGGGGATGGGGGCGATCGATGCCAGTGCAGACTGCTCCAAAGGAACTGCGCTATAATCACGACTTAAGGCAAGTTTGAGAAACATCATGACCCAACTCACCATCACCCTCCCAGAATCCGCCAAAGCCTTTATCGACGAACAAGTTGCTAACGGTAGCTACAGCAGCGCTGATGTTCTGCTAGCCGATCTAATTGCTCAAGCTCAGGAGCGTCAAGCGAAATTACAGGTTAATTCATTGCTACGACCGACCCTTCAGGAAAACAAAACCGTTGAAGCAACCGACGAATGATGGGAACAACAACGCGAATTACTTCAGCAATCCCTTCCACCGCAGTCATGACTCGTCGCATTCTGATTCACGAAAATGCCACGATCGACATTCTCGAGCATTTTTCCTACAGAGATTTTGAGCCTCTACTCAGAGGCTTGTAAATCGAGATAAGTATAAGCCGGATCCGCCAAGTGAACAGGCGACGGGATAGCATAGAGAAGCGCCGAAGTTGTAGGTTCGTTCGCTAGAATTGAGGCAACTGTCGATCGTGCGGTGGATACCATGACTGCCCAACTGCCTAAACGTCCAGACACGCTTGTTGTCTATCCTGATTCCGATGGCAAACCGATGGCGGATAATACGAAGCAATTTGAGTGGATTGTTCTGATTAAGAAGAATCTGGATGCGCTGTTTGCCGATCGGGCGGATGTTTTTGTGGCGGGGGATTTGTTGTGGTATCCGGTGCAGGGTGAGCCGAAGATTCGGATGGCTCCGGATGTCATGGTGGTATTTGGGCGAGAAAAGGGCGATCGGGGTTCTTACCAGCAATGGAAGGAGGACGGAATTGCGCCCCAGGTGGTATTTGAAATCCTGTCGCCGGGAAATACGCGCCGGGAAATGGAGCAGAAATTATTATTTTATGAACGCTACGGAGTCGAGGAATATTATATTTACGACCCGGATGATTATACGCTGGAGGGCTGGTTGCGTTCTGGCGTTGGATTGGAGCCGATCGAGCCGATCCAAAATTGGGTCAGTCCCCGGTTGGGGATTCGATTTGAGTTGTTGTTGGATAATTTGGTGATTTATCGCCCTGATGGAGAGCCGTTTGTGAGTTATGAAGTGGTGAAAGCTCAAGCGGAAGCAGCACAGCAGCAGGTGCAGGATGCGATTCCTAAGTTGTTGGCTTTGGGGTTGACGCGGGAGCAGGTGGCAGAGGCATTGGGGGTAGAAATTGGGGATATCGATCGGGCAGCTGATTGAGACGATCGTGCTCTAGGCATTAGAATGAAAGCAATCGTGCGATATGGAGGAGATGGGATGGCTAAAACATTGACAGCCTATGTGGAGTACGATCGGGAGTCAAAGCTATACGTGGGAATGGTGCCCGGAATTCGCGGTGCCCATACCCAGGCAGCAACCTTGGATGAGTTACAGGATAATCTGAAAGAGGTTTTGGAATTGTGCATGGAAGAGGATCGGACGCTATTGGATGAGATGCCTAATTTTGTTGGGCTTCAGCAGATTGAGATTGGGGCATGAGTAAGCTACCGATCATCGATTTTGCCATGATGGATAAGCTGCTGAAAAGTCTGGAGTTTGAGGCAGTTCGGCAGAAGGGAAGTCATGTTTTTTATCGGCATGAGGATGGTCGGACAACAACAGTGCCAAGGCATAAAGGGCGAGATTTGGCACGGCCTTTAGTTCGATCTATTTTGCAAGATATCGAGTTAAGCATTGATGATTTTAATAATGAATTGCAGGATTTATAGTTTCTGAGGTCAAAACCATGCCAGATATACGATTAGCTGAATTGAGAGCGTTCGGATTTTTGTGTAAGGGTGTTGAACGTCAATAAGTGAAGCGTTCAGGGAACATAATTGCGAAATGGGAAGCGGCGGCTTTCCAATC
>JBJORF010000195.1:0-2738 GCA_046049545.1 Cyanobacteriota bacterium
TCTTCACGAACTCCATCGGCACCATCGCTTCCGATGTTCTCCGTCGCAATGTGGGTGCGTCTCCATCCGTCGATGGCAACATCGTTTTTTGATAAGTCGAGGCCAGTAAAGTTGAAGCTCCCGGCGGTGAGGCTGGAGCCTGTGGTGAGCTTGAAGCCGTGGTTATGGGAATTTGTTGTTGCACCGATCGTCGTATTGGCAGCACTGACATTAATTTTGTTGCCGAATGTCCAATTTGCTGTGCCAAAAATATCTTGATTATTCAAAATTTGTGTTGCGATGTCGGTTGTACCACCGCTGGTAACGTCATTCTCACCGTTACCCAGGGTATAGGAACCCGCACATTGACTTGAACCTGTGACGTTTGTGGTGCTACATTTCAGAGTACCCAGCGTATAGGCTTGGGCGTTACCCGCAGTGAGGACGGTAATTGTAATGCCGACGCCGATCGCGACAGCAGAAGCCAATTTCTTCATGAATTCTTCCGGTTGGATTGCAAATGGGAAAGATTGTGCGAATGGCAGATGCGGCCGAGGTAAAATCAACGAATCTTCAGTAACGATTTTACAAAAGGTGATTTCGATCGTTGATGCGACAGAGGCGCTCTGGGTAAAGTAAGAAACTGGTTAATCGTAAACTTGGTCGGTTTTCCACGTTGTTCACGCCCAGTTCGCGTTCACGCCCAGTTTGCGTTCAGACCAAGTTTGCCGTTTGCCAGAAAGCCGGTTTCTGGTGAGAACATAATGAATCCAGCACGAACTGTAGTGAATCTAGCCTGCTGTCTTTTCTCGTGCTGAAATGATATTGCTTCTCTATGAATTCTTTAAATCAAAAACGGATTGTATGGAGTTTCTGATATGTCATCCGCGATTCTACAGGATAGCGATGGCATCGGATTGGTCAGCTTGCGGCATTTACCGCGATCAGTAGTCCGAGTTGAACGGTCATAGCCCTGTACCGAAATAGTCGCGATCGCCTTTATGAATCCCCACTGCACTCGATCAAAACTTCCCTGCTCCAATACATCGCCCATGAGCAACCGATGTGCCTGCAGCAGCTCCTTCACGGCTCCGGGTTAGAAGCCTGGTAATGCCTCATGGGCTTGAATTGCCCCCTGAACTTCGGCGAGTTCTCGTGGTGCGCCCAAGACTCACTTGTCATCGAGGATTGCCGTTACCTGCTCGATCGATAATGTGTTGCCTTCGATCGCTAACGTTCCTTGAATCGTCCGAATCCGATTTTGTTTTCGTAACTGGGGTGATATTGATAATCCGCTGGCATCCAAACGCCCAATCTGTTCGGCGATTATGCTGATTTGATTAATTATTTTTGCAGTGATATCAACTCCGAGCCAGTGAACCTCGAAACCTTAAAGGTTGAAGTTGCTTGAAAAACGACATTTCAGCGAAGTTGCTGTTTGTGAGGTTAGTCAACTCCTGATAAGTCATGCCTTAATTTTATCGTGAATCCATAAAAGTCTTTTGAACGGCAGCAGGTGAAATTTGACTTGCAACAATTAATACGGTGGAAAATCTCTTGAGTTATTGCTGAAGTTTTTTGAGTTCATCGATCGCGCATCATCATTGTATCGATTGAGCATTGTCGCGTTTCCGAACTAATCACTCCGTTCAATCAATCGCTTCGGGCTATTTAACTGGAGCAGATTGACCGTAACGCGGCCTTCAGGTGTTTTGCTCTGAATCTCAACTCCATGCCAAGCAAAATGTTCAGCCCAGCTTTGTTTGCGCGGATTAAACAGAAATACAAATTCACCAGTTAGCGGATCAAACGATCCTAAATCGGTACCTTTGTGGCGATTACACCGCCAGCAAGTTAGGGCGAGATTTTCAGCGATCGTACTGCCGCCATGCTTTTCTGCGATGATATGGTCAATTTCGTGGGGAAACAGCCGAAGTTCCGATGACAGTAAGCAATATTCACATTTTTGGCTGGCCCGCTCGATTACAAGACGACGTAGCGCCGCAGGAATCCGACTGGTACTCACGGTTTGTTCTGTTGTTGCTTCAAGGACTTTTTCTTGAGCCGAATCATGAAGTGCTCAATCTCTTCATATTCATCGAGTTCGGCAATCTCGTTTGGGGTGATTGTGGCGGCGGCATTACGATCGAGGAGGATGCGCAATCGGGCTTGAATCTCGGGATTGGGCTGGAATGCAAGAATTGCTTCAGGTGTAGGGTTGCTGGCCAAGAAGCCGAGAATTTCGCGGTATAGTCGGGCGGGTACCGATGGCTGCTGGAAGCTCAGGGCAAGCCATTCGGGAAAGCGATCGCCCAACTCCCGAATTTGCGGTAAGAGTTCGTCGGGGATTTCTAGTGTGATCGTGGCCATGGGTGGTCAACCGATAGATTTGCTTCGATTATAGCGAAATCGGCGATCGTTGTCTGTGAGTGGCTTACAGAGCGGCGGGAATTTGGCGATCGATTGCGGGGGCGATCGTCCATTGCTTGAGTTATTGCTGAAGTTTTTTAATTTTATTCAAAGCATCTTCGTAATCTGTGGTTTTGCCTTGTTGTTTATATAGATCTGCCGCTTGTTGGTAATCATTGACCGCGCCTTTTTTATCGCCTAAGGCACTGCGGGCAATCCCTCGATTGTAGTAGGCTTCAGCATTGTCGGGCTTGAGTTTAATCGCTTGGTCATAGTCAGCGATCGCGCCATTGTTATCGCCTAAGGCAAAGCGGGCATTCCCGCGTCCGTTGTAGGCAGTAGCGTAGTCG